>NZ_LR701459.1:0-745000 GCF_902498825.1 Rhizobium sp. EC-SD404 | reverse complement strand
CGTGTTCGCAATTCCTAAAGGAGACTTCAAATGGACGGTCCGACATCAGGTCTCAAAGACTGGTACGTGCTCGAATTTGCTGATGGCGCGAACCTTAGCCGACCGGGCATCTACGAGTGGGTCATCGAGGGTGCAGGTTCATACGTGGGAAAATTCACGCACGCGTCTCGCCCGCTTAAAGAATACGAGCGCAACGTCCGTAAGATCATCCAGGGTAGACCCTATCGCACCAAGAAGCCGAAGGCCTTCCGTCCTGTCCATGTCGAGCTGGAGCGGGCGCATCGTGAAGGCAGAAAGATCACTCTCCGAATTGTTGAAAACTGCCTGGCGACGGATCTTACGTCGCGCGAGCGTACTTTGATTAAAGAACGGGGGACACTAAATGGACGCCACCGCTTGACCTCGCCCTTTTAGCTTGTGGCCTGTCCCACACAGCTTGTTTGCCGAAGATGAGGATCCGTTGGCTACGTATGAAATGCTCACCCACTACCTAGCCGGAAGGCGCGAGAACGAGTTGATCCTATCGCTCGACAAAATCGAGGAGATCATCGGCAGCCCGCTTCCAGTCACCGCGCGAAAACGTCCTCAGTATTGGGCCAACGTCGTAAAAGACGAGCAGCGCTCACCACCCAACCGAGCTGCTCGCAAGGCAGGCTATCAAGCATTCCTCATCCCGAGCCTGCAGCAAGTCAGGTTCTTGAAGAGCCAGAACTAGGTATTGGTCCAACGGATGCAGAGGGTCCACTAACCAGTCTCCCTGGACTGTGGTCTCACTTGGCATCGATCCTGCATTGGTCACTGATATCGCTTGCAGAAGGATAGCCTTCACCGACCCGGCTCGCCCTGCTGAAGCTTGCAGAGGCTATCAATTGCATTAGGCTGTTATTCGTTGCGGGGGAGAACAAAATGTTTCGGATTATTCTAATCACGGCCGTAGCTTGGCCAATGTCGTTATCCGCGCAGGACGCGCTTCATCATGAGGATTTCATTCATCATCTGAACGAAACACTCGCGGCCGAAGGCCTAACCGAAGTTACGGTGAGCGAGCCCGATCCTAGCGAGACTGACGCTGCGTTTGCTTCGGCAGATACCGAAGACGACATTCAGCGATCTTTAAACGTGATTGGGCGAGTGGGGGAGATGATCGCGGAGGACCAGTGCGCCGAGCAAGGGCGACCGTCCAGTATCACCTATTCGTTGTCAGCATCTTTCCAGATATTGGTCGGCGTCGAAACAGGCACGGAAGTGACTTGGGAATTAGACGGTTTGTGCGAACGGATGAAACTCTAGCCTCACAACGCCCAATTGATTGCAATCGATGGAAAGTCCTAGGGATGATGGATCGCGATGCTAGCCCAGACCGCACATTCGAAGAAGGCTTTGAGGATGGCTACAAATTTGTAGCCGGTTCAATGGTGTTGGTGCCTCTGGCACCACTGGTGTTGGTGCCGCTCGGCTACACTGATTACGCCTATGGGTACAAAAAGGGAGCAGAAGCGGCGGCTACCAAAAAACGCTGATTGCCCAAGTGACTAAACTTGTGGTCTGGCTCACCAGATGAGTCTGTGAAGCAAGAAGATATGTACCACCGCGGGCTGACGAATTCAGGCTCTAGGGCTGACGTAGCCGAACACGCAGTGGCTACTGCACAAAGATTGGCAAGCTCGACGCTAGAGATATCCGCGCTGCTTCTCAGGTCGGGGTGACACAAGCGGTTGCCCACGTTCGTACGCCAGCACCGTTTCGACGGTGATTCGAATTAGCCGCCCGACACGGAAGCAGGGCAACTCCCCACGTTTTACCAAGTCGCGGATATGTTGCGGAGAACACTGCCAGCGCTCCGCTAGCGTGTCTGGTGTGAATGACTTCGTCTTGAATTCTTCCTTGTAGACGGGTGGCCTCATGACGGCCTAGTCCCGGGTGTCTTGCCGCACAACGCACCGCTTTTTCATCTCTTCGATGTCCGCTAGCGTCGTGAAGTGTTTGCCGGCGATCAGGTAAACATCGAGCCGGCCCTTCCGCACTTCATTGCGTAGGCCGTTGACGGTCATTCCACCGTTCGGAAATGCGATCGGCACGATATCGGCCAACCGATATGGGACGTGCAAACGAGCATCATCCTCGGGCGTGTCGGCTTCATTTTTAGGGGATGTGGACTGCGTCATGGCAACTTCCAAGGACAAGTGACACAGAACACCACAATACGCAGACCATGGGGTCTTTCGCGTTGAAAGTCAACGGCTTCACATGTACCGCAGGCACATAGCCACAGCTCGCAGATCCTGATTCAAGATGGCTGGGACATCACGTTCCGGCATGTTGAACGTTGAGCCCAACTCGGCAGACGTGTGGCCAAGAACGCAATAGTTGGTCAGGCGTGCCGAGCAGAGTTTGCCCAACTCTTTCATGAGCACTTGCAGCTCTTGCATGGCGACCGCGCGTCCGTCCGGAAGCCCCTTCCAGCCACCACCGCCAGCGCTATCGTAATTGATCGAGCCGCCGTGCAGGTTGCTCGCTCTTTCCCAAAGACGAGCGAAATGAGATCCGGCCATATAAAGTGGGTCCGAGCTGTCACGCCCATAGCGCCACTCAAACGTCCCAGGCATTGCCCGCGTTGTGCGTTGCTCTGTCCGTGACCGCGAGATCCGCACCGTTTCCGTGCGGACCTCAGCACCTTCGAAACCCTCTTCAGGCAACTTGCTACGCGGCTTGGTCTTCAGCATCTTTGCGCCTCGATTGGTTGTAGCGCAACATAGCAAACCTTTGAGACTCTTGCACTATTCGGCGAACATCATCCGGTATTGATCCGTCAGATAATCGCCGCTTTCCCCAACCCCGAGGGCTTCGGAAAGGCCTTGCGTGGACAACTCGTCCGCACGCTCATTGCCGGCAATCCCCGCATGGCCCTTGCACCATTTTATTTTTGCCATCGGCGCCGTGCCTTTGGCCGCGTCAATCGCTCTCCAGATTTCGGCATTGAGCAAGACACGGTTCTTAGGATCAGCGTTTGGCCCGCCGCGTTGCCAGCCGTTCCGCTTCCAGGCGATGGACCATTCATTGGCACCCGTCACGGCATACTGACTATCGCACCAGATGACGCACGGTTCATCGAGCCCCGAGGCAACGCCCAGAGCCGCCAAGAGGCTCGTCAGCTCCATTCGGTTGTTCGTGGTGTCAGGCTCCCCACCAGACAGCGAAGACAATTCCACGCCGTCCCTGTACGTCACCACGCCCCAGCCACCCGGCCCGGGATTTGGCTCACATGCGCCATCGCAGAATATGTGCAAGCCGACCGTGAAGGCTTCGTGATTGATCTCGTAGGTTTTCCCCACGCGCTTGACTGGACGTTTGGCCCAACGCTTTGAAGCCGTCATGATCTTAGCCCTTCCTCGTAGCGCCTCAGTCGTGCATCGCGCACCTCCTTGGACATCGTGATGTACGCTGCGCGCCAATTGAGGACGTTATGATAGACCGGGCTGTTTGCATCGACGTCCCACCACTTCCCCAGATCCATCTCCACATAGAGCCGTTCCGTGTCGTGGTGGCCGGCTCTGTCTTGGATCATCAAGTTGCACATGAGCCCAGGCCTGCGCCGTTCGTTCATCTGGCGCCATGGGTTCTCGCGGTCGTGCGCTTCGCGCGCTTGTCTTTCGGCAATGGTCATCGGTTATCGCCTTTCATTTCGGAAATTGCGGCGCTTGAGCAGGCAGCATTTCGGAAGCGTTTCCCCGTTTGGGGGAAATCCATTGTCCCGATCCTGTCCCGCCCGTGTCCCGCTGCTGTCCCGCTTGCCTTCGCCGGCAGCTTCCAAATCTTTGGGATCATTCAAGAAAGCGACTTCGATCCTGTCCCGCTTTTGGTGCGGCTGCGTATCGCTTCCAGATCGGTCTCGAAACATATGCGTCATGCGGCGCCCCCATGGTCGTGGCCGCTGTAATGGAGGCGGTTGATTTCCGCAGTAACGGCCCGCCAAAATGCGCTGATCTGCGCACTCTGCACGTCTTCAGGAATGCCGACCGTCTCGAAAGCTTTAACCAAGCCCGCTGTCACCTGATTTTGGTAAGATTCGGCAGCTCTGTCTGTTGGTTTGGCCATCAGCTTTTGAGCTGTCATCCGAACGCGGCTAGTTCGGTTCACCATCGGGAAGACAATGACTTGTCGGCCAGATTCCCAATGCGGGCGAGGCGGATGATTGGTCATCATGTCCGTACCTCGCAGCCAGTATGTATATGGTAGAATAAGGATGTCACGATTATCATGACGGACGAGGCTATGGATTGGCACCTTCCGTCACGGTTTTCAGGACAGCGCGTCACGGTTTTCATGACAGTGCCCCCGAATTCGTCACGGTTTTCAGGACAGGCACGTCCCGAAAAACATGACAGGGTTTTTTCCTGCCATTGCGTCCGGACGGGTTGTTCGCTCCTGTCCGCTGGCAAGGAAAGTCGTTCCCAGGTTGCCAGTCCCGGTACAGCTTCCGCCCGTCTTTTTCAGATGCTGGCATCTTTATTTCGGTGATCTCGTAGCAAGCCGACTTGGCCGCACCTTCGATCCCGAGAACTGCTTGCGCAGTCTGGACGATGAAGCCTTTTCGTTGCAGATCTCTGAAAGCTTCCGCTGCTGTGTCACGCGTCACCCCAAGGCGTTGCGCGGCCTGCCTCACGCTCAGTTGGATATTGCCATTGTTGTTCGCCTTCGGCCCCCGCCACTCCAGCTTGAGCCATGGATAGAGCGCCTGCGCCGTCGTTGACAACGCGCCCCAGGCAGGTTGCTCCATCGTGTCCAAAATCATAGGCGCCCAGCGTTCACCCTTTGGAATTGCCCGTTTCTGATTGCTCATCGGTTGGCATCCCCAATTTCACGCTGAAGAGCCTTAATGACTGCACGGACTGCAGCCACATCACTCATGGCGATGATGACTTCCAAGCCCATCCACCCGGTCTGATCTTGCCGGATCGTCACGCCACCTGCTTCGTTCGTGAAAACGTCAATGGGGCATTGAAGAGGGACGCACCGATTGATGCCGTCATCCTCGCCGTCACCAACTGCCGGCTCAGAAAACATATCAATTTGATGGCTGCTCATCGGTCAGCCCTCCGGCTGCACGATGCGGGAGAAACCCCGAAACAGTTTGTACCTTGTGCGGTATGCGTATAAAATTGGTCTGTCATCGGAGGGTGCTCCTTCGGTGAGTGGAGGTCGTTAAAAGCGATCGATTCCGAACGGCAGGGGTTAGGTCGCCAAACGTGGCCCCTGCCGTTCTCTCGTTCCGGCTCATGCAGAAGCCCGGGCGCGTTCCCGCTCCCACTCCACAAGATCCGCTTCCTTGAAGAATTTGCGCCGGTTGATCACCATGGGTGAAGGGAAGCACATTCCCGCATCATGCTCCCAGCGATACAGCGTCATATGGCTGATCTGGTAGCGGTTTTGCACCTGCCGACCAGTCAGGTAATTCGTGTTTCGATCTGCGTTCATCTGCCTGCATTTCCTCTGTTGTTGATGTGCTAACAATGTAGCTCGATTGCGAACGTAAGTGAATCAAAGCACAAGCCAAAAAGCGTCCCGTCCCCACTTTCCACTGACCCACTGGATAACTTGTCTATAGCCTGTGCGAGTCATCCACTGTCATGAGCCAAACCAAATGGTTTCAAACCGTTAGCCTGTGAATATGAGCGGCCCACGCCTCCAGAGCGGCCCGCTTTTCTTCTGCGTAGTCGTACCGATTGTAGATCGCGGCGACCCCACGCACCGATCCGCTACGATGGTTCAACACAGCTTCCACAACATGCACAGCCACACCTAGCCTCGCCATGCCGCTTGCAGCCGTCCGGCGCAGATCGTGCAGTGTCCAAGGCTCCAGATTATCGGCGCCGTCGCCCTTCAGTATCGCAGCCACTTTGCGGTCTATGATCTGCTTAGCTCTAGAGAAGCCACTGACAGGCATTTCCCCGTTGGTGGAGAACACATATCCCGAAATGCGCGGCATGCCGTCCAGCAGGCCAACAGCCCGCGCAGGAAGCGGCAATGAATGCTCCTGTCCGTTCTTCGTCCGAGCCGCAGGGATCAGCCATTGTTGATCGTTCCCGCCGAGGGCGAATTCAGACCACGGCGCATGTGCAACCTCATTCCGTCGCTGGCCGAGTAGCAGCAGCATTTGAACCATGCGCCCGAAGGGATAGCCCACCTCGTCACACGCCCGCCACAGCACTGCAATTTCATTGTCGGCAAGCACCCGCTCCCGGCTCTTACCTTGCTTGAAGGTCGACCGAGGCACAGGCGAAGCCGGAATAATGTCCCGATCTACGCACCAGTTGAAAAACTTGCTCAGGACCGCCCGGACCCGTGCGGCGGATTCCGGCTTTCCCTCGTCTGCGATCTTGTCGAGCAGGTCGATCACGTCACGTTTGGTGATCGTCTTTATATCGCGATTCGCCCATTCCGGCTTAATCGTCCGGTCAATGAATCCCTCAGTGTTCTTGATCGTGCTGGGGCGATTGTGGCGCTTGACGTGGCGCTTTACGAAATCGTCCAGCACGGCCGGCACGAGATCCAGACTGGCTGGCCTAGCCGCTTCGCGGGCCGCACGTTCTTCGCCGGGATCGCGACCCTCAGTCACCGCCCGTAGAGCCGTAGCGCCAGCTTCACGAGCCATCGCAAGCGTGAACGCGGGATAAGCACCGATTGTAAATTTGCGCGGGCGATTGGCGAACCTGTAGCGCACCGCCCAGACCATCGAGCCACTAGGCTGCACGATCAGATAAAGCCCGGGTAATCCGCCGTCCGCGACTTCCTTTCGGGTGGTTCCGGGCTTCATGGCTTCTATTGCCTTGACCGTCAGCGCCTTGGCCATTCTTCATCCTGGGTAACAGCTGGGTAACGTGGAGCCCTGTATGGGCATGTTATGTCGTGTTAATAGCACGACCCCACGAACCCGCCGCAAGTCCAGAAATCAGGGGCTTTCGGTTGTGCACCATGATTCACAGTGTGAGATGGTGAAAGGTGCCGCCACATCATTCGTAATGATGGGGTCAGGTGTTCGAGTCACCTAAGCGGCACCATTTTTGCATGCCTTTGGGCCTTAACAGCCTGGCGTCCCCTCCCCCCAAGCAAACCCGGCAGCCTCGTCAATGAGGCCGGAATCTCATCTGGAATTTCACGACATCCATATGAACATCACGCTGGTCCCGGCGTTAGTCGCGGGCCAACATCAATGGAGAATATCTTGGGAAACACACCGCAGGATCGTTCACGCGTCGCTGGAAAGCAGGACCACGAAGTTCGCTACGAGGCCGACAAGACCGGGAAATCGAAGGCGGAGGTCAAGGACGCCGTGAAAGAGGTCGGCAACAGCCGAACAAAGGTCGAAAAGAACCTCAAGGATTAGGAAACAGGCCGCGCGGCATCACCGCGTGGCCGTTCTTTCTCGTGCTACTGCCCCGCGCGTATCGACCGGCTCGGCACCTGTTGTCCTCACTCGAAGTGAGCCAGATTCGGAACACTGTGCGTTATCGCCGGTTCTGTTCCTGAAGGAGACCAGCATGGCCGATGATCGCAACGAGTGGACGAACCCCCAGGATGAGGACGAGGCGGAGATCAAGTATCTGGTGGAGAACACCGACCTGTCACCGCTTCAGGCCAAGGAGCTCGTCGCCAAGCACGGCGCCGATCGCGAGAAGCTTCTGGAGATCGCAAGGACGATGCAGGCGGAAGGGTAAGGCAGAGCCGGGAACCTTCCACACACTGCGCAGTTTGCTTGTCATTCGGAGCAAGGAGCTGTCATGAGCCGCAATACGCTGATCGCCGTCATCATCATTCTTCTGATTATTTTCGGTGGTTGGTCGTTCATGGGTGTCTGACGCCCGTAAGCTCACGGTTCCATTCACCAATATCAGTGAACTTGTCAGCGGCTCGATTGTACCGTTGACGGCCTGCGGCTATTGAGATGCCCGGCTGCGCATCGTGCGCGGCCGTTGGGGCACTGTGCCGCCTGGGGAACACCGCAATGAAGTCCGCCTTTTTGTCCGCAGTCGCTTTTGCGTCTTTGGCATTGGCAACCAACGCATCGGCTGAAGATCTCGTCTTCACGCTGAACAACAACACCGACTACACGCTGATGGAATTCTACGCGTCGCCGACCGACGTTTCGAACTGGGAAGAGGATATTCTCGGAGCGGACGTTCTCGGAACCGGGCAAAGCGTTCAGATCACCATCGCCGACGGCCGGTCGACCTGCGACTACGATCTGCGCATGGTCTTTGACGATGGCGACGTCGTGGAAGACGCTGCAAACCTGTGCGAGACGGGCAGCTACACGGTCGAATGATCGGCCACTCAGGCCACGTGTCATCGGCCGCTTGTTGAGCTTCCGATAAACTATCAAGGCAAAGAGTCGCTGATTGTGACCCACCGGGCCGGTAAACGGCCCGGTTTTGCCGCAACCTTTCCTTTAGAAGCCCGTTCAAACCTCAGAATTAGTGTCCAATGGTTGTTCCTGGCGAGCGGCCAAACGGTCTCTCCCAGCTCAACCAAGGTTATCCGCTCGTGAAACGTCTCGATATCATTGATGGAATGCGAGGGTACTTCCTCGTTTTCATGTTGATCAACCACCTCGTGTTCATCGGTGGGTATTGGCTGGTCGAGATCAACCATCGCCAGCTGGCGTTTGTCGAGGACGCTCAGGGGTTCGTGTTTCTGTCAGGTCTTCTGATCGGACTGGTCTACGCCCGCAAGATGCTGAAATACGGCAAGGTTGAAGGATCGCGCAAAGTCTACTCGCGCGCGTTCGAACTCTATCGTTACGCCATGGGTCTCGTCATTGCAGTATTGCTTGTCCGTATGGTTCTGCCGGGCGGTCACGAGGCATGGTGGAACTGGCTCGGCGATACCGATTTCAGCGATCCGCTTCGGCTGGCGGCCATAGCCACGTTCATCTTCCAGCCGACTTTTATGGACATCCTGCCCCAATACACGGTCTACCTGCTCTTCGCGCCTGCGCTGATCTGGCTGACGCTGCAGGGACAATGGCGCACCGTGATGGTGGGCTCCTTTCTGATCTGGTTCGCAGCCCAGCTCGGCGTCCATCGCCTGGTAACGGCGCCGCTCGACACGCTGGTGGCGGGAGCGGACGATCAGGGCGTGCGCGTCAGCTTCAACATGATGGGCTGGCAGATCGTATTTTTCACCGCGCTGGTGCTCGGCGCCCTGACGGCTCAGAAGAAAATCGACTGGACGATGATCTTTGCGCCGGAAAAAACCTTCTGGCCGAAGGTGGCGTTGATCACAGTCCTGTTCTTCCTGCCACTGCGTGTCGCGACCGCTCACGGCTTCATGCCGGATTTCATGATCGGCAAGTTTGCGTCGCTTGAAGTGCGCGCCGACTTCGGTCCGGTCTATCTCGTCAACTTCATCGCCGTCGCGTTCGGCATGGCATGGCTGCTGATTGCCGGACCGCGCCACGCAAACGCTGTCGTGCGTGCGGTGGCCGATGGTCTGATCTGGGTCTTCACCCTGCGCTTCCTTCAATTGCTCGGTCGTCACTCGCTGCAGGTCTATGTCTGGCACGTCGTGATCGTCTATGCTGTCTACTATATGGACCAGCGCACGCCGGAGCTGTCGCAGCTGACGAAGACGGTGATCGCCGTGGTGTCGATCGGCCTTCTTGCCTTGCCGGCGATCTGGCGCGAGCGCGATCGGTTCTTCGGCACGGCAGACGCTGCTGCTATCGGCAACACGATGGCAGTGACACCTGCCCCTGCAAGCGCGAAGACAGGCGTCAGGATGCCGACGAAGTAAGTCGCCCACCGCCAATTCGTGGCTGCGGATCAGTGGAAGTCACGCGACTTCGGTATGATCCGCACATTGCGCGGATGTCGGCCGCCTTCGCCCTGGCGGCCGTAATTCGGCCGGGTGACTTCATCCGCACGTGACAGTTCGATGCTGGCGGAATGGACATCGGAAAGCGTCGCGAGATCACCGGTTCGGTCATGCACAGCAGTAACCATCAGATGCACCACGCCTTCCTTGCTTCGTTGTATCTGGGCTTCGACCAAGGCAAGCTTCGCGCTCATCACGGCGCGGCGGTAGCGATCGAAAAGCCGCGACCATAGCAGCGTATTGGCGACGCCTGTCTCGTCTTCCAGCGTCATGAAGATGGCATTGCCCTTGCCGGGCCGCTGTCGCACCAGAACCACCCCCGCAACCTTGACGAAAGCGCGATCCGGCATGTCCGCCGTCTGGGCGCAGGAGATGATGCCTTCCTTGCGGAAGCGCTCGCGCAAAAAAGCGATCGGATGCGCCTTGAGCGAGAGTTTCACGGTCTGGTAATCGGCGACCACCTGCTCGGCGAGCGGCATGGGCGGCAGGCGGGACGGTTGTTCAAGCCCGAGCTCCTGCTGTGCGGCGGCTGCAAAGAGCGGTAGCGGCCGATCTTCCGGCAACCGCCGCACGGCCCACAGCGCGTCACGCCGGTCGATCCCGATCGAACGGAATGCATCGGCATCGGCCAGGCCTTTCAGTGCGCGATGTTCGAGCTCGACCGTGTGCCACAAGGCCTCGATGCTGGTGTAGCCACGGCCACGCCGTGAAACGAGCGCTTCCGACCAGTCCTCGCGAAAACCGTCCATCTGGCGAAAGCCGATGCGCAGGGCGAGCTTGCCGTTCGCCGCCCGCTCGAGCGTGTTGTCGTGATGGCTGAAATTGACGTCCACCGGGCGCACTTCGACATCATGCTCGCGCGCATCGCGAACGATCTGCGCCGGGGCATAAAACCCCATGGGCTGCGAATTGAGGAGGCCACAGGCAAAGACCGCCGGGTAGTGGTGTTTGATCCAGGCGGACACGTAAACCAGGCGGGCAAAGGAAGCCGCATGGCTTTCCGGAAATCCGTACTCGCCGAAGCCTTTGATCTGCGCGAAGCAGCGCTCGGCAAAGGCCCGGTCGTAACCGCGCCGCGCCATGCCATCCACCATCATTTCCTCGAAACGGCCGATCGTGCCGTTGTGGCGGAAGGTCGCCATCGCCTTGCGCAAGCCGTTGGCCTGGTCCGGCGTGAACTCCGCCGCGGTGATCGCCAACTGCATCGCCTGTTCCTGAAACAGCGGCACACCTTTCGTGCGCTCAAGAACGTGCCGCAATTCGTCCGGATCATGCGGTGGCGCGGGCGAAGGAAAATTCACTTCCTCCAGCCCATCGCGCCGCCGAAGATAGGGATGGACCATGTCGCCCTGGATCGGCCCGGGCCGGACGATCGCCACCTGGATGACGAGATCGTAGAATTCCTTCGGCTTCAGGCGCGGCAACATGTTGATCTGCGCCCGGCTTTCCACCTGGAAGACGCCGATGGAATCGCCCTTCTGCAGCATGCCGTAGACACCGTCGTCGTGGGTGATGGCAGCGAGATCGAGATCCCTTTCCTCGTGCAGCCGGATCAGGTCGAAGCACTTGCGAATGCAGGTCAGCATGCCGAGCGCCAGCACGTCGACCTTCATCAGCCCGAGGTCGTCGATATCGTCCTTGTCCCACTCGATGAAGGTACGGTCCTCCATCGCCGCATTGCCGATCGGCACCGTTTCGTCGAGCCGCCCGTTGGTCAGCACGAAACCGCCCACATGCTGGGAGAGATGGCGCGGAAAGGTGAGAAGCTGGCGGGCGAAATCGAGCGCGCGGGCGATGACGGGGTTATGGGGATCGAGCCCCGCCTGCCGCACATGGTTTTCAGGAATGCTGTCGCCGAAACTGCCCCACACCATGCCCCCAAGCCTGGCCGTCACGTCATCGGTGAGACCGAAAACCTTGCCGACCTCGCGGATGGCGCTGCGCGGCCGATAGCGGATGACGGTCGCGGCGATGCCCGCGCGCAGCCGTCCATAGCGCTTGTAAAGGTGCTGGATCACCTCTTCGCGCCGCTCATGCTCGAAGTCGACGTCGATATCCGGCGGCTCGCGGCGTTCTTCCGACAGGAAGCGCGCAAAGAGAAGATTGCTGGTCGCGGGATCGACCGAGGTGATGCCGAGCACGAAACACACCGCCGAATTGGCGGCTGACCCCCTTCCCTGGCACAGAATGCCCCGGTTGCGCGCAAACTGCACGATATCGTGGATCGTCAGGAAGTAGCGCGCGTAATCGAGCTTCGCGATCAGCGCGAATTCCTGCTTCAAAAGCGCTTCCACCTTGGGCGGAACGCCGTCGGGGTAAACCCAGCCGGCATGTTTCCAGGTGAGCTCCTCCAGCCAGCCCTGGGGCGTCTTGCCGGGCGGCACCGGTTCTTCGGGATATTCGTATTTCAACTGATCGAGCGAAAAATCGATGCGGGCGAGAAAGTCCGTGGTCTCGCCGATGGCCTCTGGGCAATCGCGAAACAGCCGCTGCATCTCGTGCGGCGGCTTCAAATAGCGCTCGGCATTTTCCTGAAGCAGCCGACCCGCCGCCTCGATCGTCGTCTTCTCGCGAATGCAGGTGAGGATATCCTGCAGGGGCCGGCGTTCGGGAGCGTGATACAGCACGTCATTGAGTGCCATCAGCGGCACGCGCGCCGCATCGGCCAGGGACTTCAAGGCGACGAGGCGGCGCCGGTCATCCCCGCGGCGGCTCATGGCGGCGCCCAGCCAGACCGAGCCGGGTGCGGTCCGCGAAAGCTGCGCGAGCGTCGCCTCCACTTGGTCCAGCTGGTCGGGTGGCATGACGATGAACAGAAGATCGGCCGAAAGCGACAGAAGATCGGCGAAGCTCAAGACGCAATCGCCTTTCTTCGTGTCGCCCATCTTGCCCTTGGTCAAAAGCCGGCAAAGCCTTCCCCACCCGGCCCGGTTTTCCGGATAGACGAGGATATCCGGCGTGCCGTCGGCGAAGACGAGCCGGGCGCCGACGACCAGCTTGAAATCGAGCTTGGCACCCTTTCCGTACTGAGCGGCGTAATCGGCATTCAACTCGTTGAGGGCGCTATAGGCGCGTACGACGCCTGCTACCGTGTTGCGGTCGGCGATACCGATGCCGGCATGGCCGAGTTCCAGCGCGCGGATGATGAAATCATGCGGATGGGAGGCCCCGCGCAGAAAGGAGAAATTGGTGGAAACCGCAAGTTCGCCATAACGCATCATGCGAAGATCCCGTGCAGGAACCAGCGAGGATTGGTGACTTCCACCCCGTAGAGCCCTTCGCGATAGACCCAGAACCGCCGACCAGCGGTGTCCTCGAGCCGGAAATAGTCGCGCGTCATGGCCTGTCCGGCATCGCGCCACCATTCCTGCGCAATGCGTTCAGGGCCTTCCGCCTTGACGATCGCATGCTCGACCCGGCGCCAGAAGAAGCGATGCGGCGGGCCATCCGGAACCGAGGCGGTGACGTCGATCGCATGGGGCGGCGTAAAGAGAAAGAGCGGCCGCAAGGGTGGCTCGCCACTCTCCTGCACCACCCAGGTGATCGCCGACTGCTCCGACGACAATGCCGGAATGGCTTCGGCGGCACGTTCGGGAATATGCGTGTCGCGCGAGACGAAGCGCACCACCTGCTCGGGCGAAAACCGTGCGCTCAACCGCTCCACCAATTCGCTCGCCTCTTCGGTCGGAACGCCTTTCGACGAAAGCTCCTGCGCCTCGGGAACGAGCGTTTCGCTGAAGATCACCGAGAGGCGGATCAGATCGAAGCCGAAGCCGGGATCGAGGGGATCGGCAAGCCCCTCCAGCTTGGCATCGTAAAGGCGCATCAGCGCAGCAGCATCGCGCGAGGGCCGCGCCGTTTCCACCGGTATGCGCGTAACCTTTCCGTCGGCCCTGAAGAAGGCCGCCTCGAAGAGCCGGCCGCCCTTGCCGCGCTCCTGAAGAAGCTCTCCCGCCTGCCCCGCGAGGTGGCGCAGGCACGCGCGAATGTCTTCCTCGTAGCCGATCGGCTCGCCGAACCGCTTTTCCACGATGATGTCGCCGACCGTGCGGCGCGGCGTGATCGACGAGCGTGCACGACCCATCACGAGATCGAGCCGGTAGGCGAGTTCCGGACCAAAGCGCGCAACGAGCGGCCCGCGCGGACGCGCCGCGACATCGCCGATGCTCCTGAGCCCGGCGCGGGCGAGCCCGTTTTCGGTCTCTGCGCAAAGACCAAGGGCGGCCACGGGCAACGGCCGCACCGCTTGCTCTTCACTGCCGCCGGCAACGATGCCGCCGAACCCGAACTGCGCCATTGCGCGTGCCGTATCCGGCGCCGACGCGATCGCGGCGAAGGTCTTGAAGCCGGCCGTTTCGAACTTGTCTGCGATTTCCTTCAGCATGGCCGCCTCGCCACCGAAAAGGTGGACGCAGCCGGCAATGTCCAGCAGAAGACCGGCCTTGCCATCGAAACCGACGAGCGGCGTGAAGCGGTCGCAGGCATCGGCGAGCCGTTCGAGCATGCGCCGGTCGGCTTCCGGCGCCGTTTCGCACACTTCGATATCGGGCACGCGCGCTCGTGCATCGGCAAGAGTGAGCCCGGGCGACAGGCCGAGCGCCCGTGCCGCCTTGTCGGTGGCGGCGAGGCGAAGTGCGCCCTTCACCTTCTCGACGGTGACGAGAGGCTTAGACAGGTTGCCGCTTTTCTCTGTCAGCGCGTCTTCAGCCCGTCTTGCGGAAGGGCTTCTGGTCTTCTGGCGATGCAGCCGGTCGGTCGACAGGAAGGGAAACCACAGAGCCAGAAAGCGGCTTTGCGGCGCGGCGCTTGGGTGCAGCGAGGGGCTCGTCGAAACGGGCAGGCTGTGTTGCGGAAAGGTCGAAGCTTTTGCGGTCACGGTTCCACTCCAAATGCCAGCGCCCGCCCGCAATGCCGGCACGATGACGGTCCAGAAGAATGTCGAAGACAGGATTGGACGGTGCCCCGGCCGCAAGCCCCACCGAGGGTGCCGCCCTTACCTGCCATCGGGTGAGTGAAGAGCTGGGCTGCGGCTGCCCCGCCGCCCTCAGGACGAAGCCGGTCACGCCGGAACGTGAGGCCGCCAGCATCATGCGGCGGCTGGCTGTCAGGTCTAGAAACCCTGCCTTGCCCCAGATTTCCAAAAGAACGGCGCCAAGGGCCGGGGACCGCAAGGCCTCAAGTCCCGCCCGCAGCACCATTGTCTCGCTTTTTGCCGAAATCAGCAGAACCCTGTCCGGATCGATGCCGAACTGAGCAAGACCGGGCGCATAGAGATCGCCCTGCTCCAGCACGGCAAGAGCATGCCGTACCCAGACGATGTGACGTCCCTCACCGGCGGCGCGCAGGGCAAGCGAAAGCGCGAACCCGGCGCTTGCACCGGCATCGCCCACATTGCCGGCAAAGACTTCATGCAGGCACCCCCGCGGAAGCCCGCCGCCCAAGGCCGCATCGACCTGGTCGAGGCCGAGCGTAAAGCCTTTCTCCCCCGGCGATCGCGCCGGTTCCAGTGCAGCCAGTTGCCGCTTGAGCTGAGAAAGGGTGGAGGACATGGAAACCAAGGCTCGATCGTCGGTTTGGGGTCAATCTAATGTTCATGTTATGTTCTATTTAGGACTCAGCTTCCACAAAGAGTCAACAACCCACACCGGCCATGTTTGAGACAGTTGCGTACGAGCGACGTTTACGTCAAAGTCATATCAATTAGCGCGGAGGGCGCGGGGTGCCATGCCCTACAAATCCTGCTAGCCTTTCAAACCAGCGTGGGACGGCGCGGAAGGTTTGAGAGGAAGTGCCTAAAAGACCACAAGATACCGGGAGGGCATCGTGGAACAAAATATCAGGACAACCGACCAGAACCCCGACAAGATCTGGCTGAACTCATATCCACCGGGCACTCCGGCCGATATTGGGCCACTGGCCTATGCCTCTATCGGTGAGTTGATCGAAACCGCATGCAAGCGTTATGCGGAGCGGCCGGCATTCACCTGCATGGGCAAATCCATCAGCTATGCCGATCTGGACACCCATTCCGCCGCGCTCGGTGCTTGGCTGCAAGGCAAGGGCCTGAAACAGGGCGACCGCGTTGCCGTGATGATGCCGAACATTTTGCAGAACCCCGTTTCGATCGCAGCCGTGCTGCGTGCGGGCTTCGTCGTCGTCAACGTCAACCCGCTCTACACGCCACGCGAATTGCAGCATCAGCTGAAGGATTCCGGCGCAAAGGCGATCATCATCCTGGAAAACTTCGCCCACACGCTGCAGGAAGTGGTCGCCAAGACCGACGTCAAGCATGTCTGCGTGGCAACCATGGGCGACATGATGGGCCTCAAGGGCCACGTCGTGAACCTCGTGGTTCGCAAGGTGAAGAAGATGGTGCCGGCGTGGAATCTGCCCGGCCATACACCCTTCAAGGCGGCCCTGGCGGACGGCCGGGGCAAGACGCTCGTCCCCGCCAAGGTCAAGCCGGACGACGTCGCGTTCCTGCAATATACCGGCGGCACGACCGGCGTTTCCAAGGGCGCCGTGCTCAGCCATGCCAACGTCCTGTCGAACGGTGCCCAGATCAATCTCTGGCTGCAGGCGGCGTTCCTCAACAAGGAGCGGCCGGATCGGCTGATCTTCGTCTGCGCGCTGCCGCTCTACCACATCTTCGCGCTGACGGTGAACGCGATCATGGGCATCGACCAGGGCGCCCAGAACATCCTGATCCCCAATCCGCGTGACATTCCGGGCTTCGTGAAGGAACTCGCAAAGTATGAGGTCCACATCTTCCCGGGCCTCAACACGCTCTTCAACGCGTTGCTCAACAACGATGATTTCAAGAAGCTGGACTTCAGCAACCTCATTCTGACGCTCGGCGGCGGCATGGCCGTGCAGCGTCCGGTTGCCGAACGGTGGCACCAGCTTACCAACTGCCCGATCTCGGAAGGCTATGGCCTCTCCGAAACATCGCCGGTCGCCACCGCGAACCGCTTCGACCGCGCCGAATTCACCGGCACGATCGGCCTGCCCCTGCCCTCCACGGAGATCGCGATCCGTGACGAGGACGGCAAGGATCTCGGCATCGGCGACGTCGGCGAGATCTGCATCCGCGGCCCGCAGGTCATGAAGGGCTACTGGCAGCGCGACGACGAGACCGCCAAGGTGATGACGCCGGACGGCTTCTTCCGCTCCGGCGACATGGGCTACATGGACGAGGACGGCTACACCAAGATCGTCGACCGGAAGAAGGACATGATCCTCGTCTCCGGCTTCAACGTCTATCCGAACGAGGTCGAGGAAGTGGCCGTGTCCCATCCGGGCATCGTCGAAGCGGCAGCCATCGGCCTACCCGACGAGCACTCCGGCGAAGTCGTGAAGCTTTACGTCGTCAAGAAGGATCCGTCCCTCACCGAAGACGACGTGAAGAAGCATTGCGCCGAAGGCCTGACGAACTACAAGCGCCCGAAATACGTGGAGTTCCGCGACGAACTGCCGAAGACCAATGTCGGCAAGATCCTGCGTCGCAAGCTGCGCGACGAATAAATTCAGGAAGCGAGGCGGGGAAGCGCCCTGCCTCGCCTATTCCGCTGCTATCAGAGATGATCAGGCTCAAGCCCAGTCTGCTTGGCAATTCGGGTCATCATTCGAGGACCGATTTCTTCGCTATCGTGGAATGCGAAGACCACCTCGGGCCAACCTTCGCGTTCAAGCACCTTATGGGAACCGCTCTGACGTTTTACGGACCATCCGATCCGCTGAAGAGCCGCCAAAACGCGACGAGCAGGATAAGAGCCAAAACGGCTCATGCAGCCACGACGAACAGTCGGCTAAGTTCGGGGATGACTTCGCCGTGCTCAAGGCGATCGGCCAGGACTCGAAGAGCGAGTGCCTCGACTTTTCCTTCAGCTTCCGCCTGGCTGTTCCCGTAGGCCATGACACCGGGCAGATCGATAACCTCGGCGATCCAGCGTCCGTCGTCTTCCTGTTCAAGCGCGATGCGCAGCATGCCAATCTCCCGGCTGATGCAACCTTCTACAGCAAAATCCACCGTCGCGGCAATTTTTGCCAACCCTCATCGCCCTTGAACAGCCCTCTCAGACCGCGCATAGAACAGTCCCGCCCCAAGCGAAGACAGGCACGCACCATGACCGCAGATGCTCGCAAGACCACGCTCGACGCCCTGAAAATCCATGCGAAAACTGCGGCTCCGGCCGACATGCGCGCAGCGTTCGATGCCGACCCATCGCGCTTTGAGCGCTGCTCGGCGCGGCTGGACGATCTGGTGCTCGACTATTCCAAGTGCCGCGTCGACGACGAGACCATCGCGCTTCTGGAGCAACTCGCCATCGACAGCGACGTCGAGGCCCGGCGGGACGCGATGTTCTCCGGCGAGGCGATCAACACCACGGAAGGGCGCGCTGTGCTCCATACGGCCCTGCGCAATCGGTCCGGCAAGCCCGTCATGGTCGATGGCAAGGACGTCATGGGCGACGTGCAGGCCGTACTGAAGGCAATGGGAGAATTCGCCGAAGCGATCCGCAGCGGCACGGCTCGCGGTGCGACCGGCAAGCAGATCACCGACATCGTCAACATCGGCATCGGCGGCTCGGACCTCGGCCCGGCCATGGCGACGCTGGCGCTCGCGCCCTATCATGATGGGCCAAAGGCGCATTTCGTCTCCAATGTCGACGGCGCGCATATCGCCGACACGCTGAAGCCGCTCGATCCCGAAACGACGCTCGTCATCATCGCGTCCAAGACGTTCACGACGATCGAAACGATCACCAACGCGCAGACCGCGCGCCGCTGGCTTGTGGCGGCGCTCGGCGAAGCGGCCGTCGGCGATCATTTCTGCGCGGTATCCACCGCGCTCGACAAGGTCTCAGCCTTCGGGATCAGCGAAGACCGCACCTTCGGGTTCTGGGACTGGGTGGGCGGACGCTATTCGATCTGGTCGGCGATCGGCCTGCCGCTGATGATTGCCGTCGGCGCGGAGAATTTCGGCCGCTTCCTGGATGGCGCCCACTCCATGGACCGCCATTTTGCGGATGCGCCGATCCGACAGAACCTGCCGATGCTGCTCGGATTGATCGGCTTCTATCACCGCGTTGCCTGCGACTACGCCTCGCGCGCGATCATTCCCTACGACCAGCGCCTCTCCCGTTTTGCCGCTTATCTGCAGCAGCTCGACATGGAATCGAACGGCAAGGGCGTCACCATCGACGGCACCGCGGTCGACACACCGACCGGCCCCATCGTCTGGGGCGAGCCGGGCACCAACGGCCAGCATGCGTTCTTCCAGCTGCTGCACCAGGGGACGGACATCATCCCGGTGGAATTCATGATCGCGGCAAACGGCCATGAGCCCGATCTCGCCCATCAGCACCAATTGCTGATCGCGAACTGCCTGGCGCAATCGGAGGCGCTGATGCGCGGCCGCACGCTCGCTGAAGCAAGACAGCAGTTGAAGGACAAGGGCGCATCCGACGCCGATGCCGATCGCATCGCGCCCCACCGCGTGTTTTCCGGCAACCGCCCCTCGATCACGCTCGTCTATGACAAGCTGACGCCAGAAGCGCTCGGTCGCCTTATCGCGCTTTACGAGCACAGGGTGTTCGTAGAGGCTCAGATCTTCGGCATCAACGCCTTCGACCAGTGGGGCGTTGAACTCGGCAAGGAGCTCGCTACCGGCCTGCTGCCCGTCGTCAAAGGCAAGGATGCCGGCGAAGGCCACGATGCATCGACGCTCGGCCTGGTCAAGACGATCCGAAATCTGCAGGGCGCCTAAGCTTCAGCAGGCCACGCACAGTTCAAGCCGGGATCAAAAACCGATTTCGTGAGCCCAGGGCGGATTGGCGCCCGGGCGCGACACGGTCACCGACGCGGCCTTTGCGCCGAGCGACAGCGCATCTGCAATGGCATCTTCGCCGAGGTCGGCAATGGCAACCTTCGTCAAAAGAGATGCACGGTCGAGCGAGGCGAGAATGCCTGCGTTGAACGTATCGCCGGCACCGACCGTATCGGCAACGTCGACGCGGTTGCCCGGTACGCTCACGCGGTGGCGAATCGAAAGACCGATTGCACCTTCCGCGCCTTTCGTGACCACCACGAGCGACGGGCCGGCCTTCAGCCATTCGGCAGCAGCCGCCTCGGGCGTATCGAAACCGAACCAGGCGAGATCTTCGTCCGACAGCTTCACGATGTCGCTCATGGCGATCATCCGGTTCATCCGCTCCAGATGCGCCTGCCGGTCGCGAACGAAGCCCGGGCGAATGTTGGGGTCGAGCGAGATCACGCGGCGTGCCGCCTCGCGCTTCATCAACGCCTCGTAGGTCGAGCCGCACGGCTCCGAGATCAGGCTGATCGCCCCGAAATGCAGCGCCGTCACGTCAGGCCCGAACGTGGGCAGGTCGGCATCGGTGATCATCCGTCCGGCAGTGTTCTCATCGAAGAACGCGTAGCTCGCATGACCGTTGGTGAGCTTCACGAAGGCGAGCGTCGTCGGCTGGTCGAGGGATGCGCAATGGGAATGGTCTACATGCGAACTGTCGAGCGTCGCCCGCAGCACATCGCCGAACATGTCGGAGGAGAGACCCGTGAAGAACCCGGTGGGAATACCGAGCCGCCCGAGCGCGATGGCTGTGTTGAACACCGCCCCTCCGGCATAGGGTGCGAAAGCGTCCTCGCCGGTGACCGACTTGCGCGGCAGCATGTCGATCAAGGCTTCACCACAGCAAACGATCATCGCACCCCTCCCAAGAATTCAATCGATTTAATCAATTCGGCCCTTCGTGGCTAGCCCAGTCGCTGCTCGAAATCTTCGTAGCCGAATGTCTTGACGATCTCGACGGCATCCGTGCGCGCATCCCATGTGGCGATGGATGGCAGCGGCGTTCCGTTGAAGGTCGTGTTCTTGACCATCGTGTAATAGGCGAGATCGAGAAAGACGAGCCGGTCGCCGATCTCTGGCCGGGTGGCGAAGCGATAGGTACCGATCACGTCGCCGGCCAGACATGTCGGCCCGCCGAGACGCATTGTCAGATCGTCCGCCTCGGACGCTGCCAGGCTGCGCGGCAGAGCCTGTGCGCCGATGAGTTCTGGCGTGAACGGCGCTTCGATCACATCGGGCATGTGGCACGTGGCCGAAGCATCGAGAATGCCGATGGCGGCACCGTTCTCGGCAATATCGAGCACTTCCGCGACCAGCGCGCCCGCATGCAGGGCCACCGCCGTGCCGGGCTCGAGATAGACCTTGAGGCCCGTGCGGGCGCGGAAGGCCTTCAGGCGCTCCACCAGCGTGTCGATCGGAAAGCCATCCTCGGTGATCAGCAGCCCGCCACCGAGATTGATCCAGCGCACCGCACCGAAGAGATGCGCGCATCGCTCTTCGACAGCGCTCAGCAGTCGGTCGAACGCATCGAAATCATGATCGCAAAGCGCATGCACATGCAAACCACCGAAAGGCGCCAGGTCCTCGGCAGTGATCGCGTCGGCCGGCACGCCCAGCCGAGACCACGGTGCGCAAGGGTCGTAAAGCGGTTGCGCCACTTCCGAATGGCCAGGGTTGATGCGCAGTCCGAAATCGACGCCTGATGCCGCCTTAAGCTGTGGTTCGAAGCGCTGCCACTGATGCAGGGAGTTCAGGATGACGTGATCGGAATGCTCCAGAATGCCGTCGATATTGGCGGTCGACAGTCCCGGCGCATAGGTGTGGACCGCGCCGCCGAACCGCTCGCGCCCGAGCCGCGCTTCATAGAGCCCGCTTGCCGCCGTTCCAGAAAGATACTGGCCGACGAGCCCGCCGGCGCCCGGAAAAGAAAAGGCCTTGAGCGCGAGCAGGATCTCGACGCCCGCGCGTTCACCGACCGACTTCAGAAGTTTCAGATTGTCCTCGAGCTTGGCGAGATCGATGACATAGCAGGGGCTCGGCACGCGCGCGGGATCGAAGCGCTCGAAATTGCCCGCCATCAGGCAGCCCCCGGCTTTGCGAATGGCCAAGAGCCGTCGACCGGCAGCACCGTCTCGTGCCAATCGATGCCCGTTTCCGGCATCAGTTTCAGGAACGGATCCGGATCCAGCTCCTCCATATGGGTCATGGTCTGCGGGTTCCACGTGCCGTCCGCCATCAGCCGGATCGCGGTGATGACGGGAACGCCGGTCGAATAGGAAATCGACTGGCTACCGACCTCCTCGTAGTTCTCCGCATGGTCGCAGTTCGACCAGATGAACAGCCGCTTCTCCTGGCCATCCTTCATGCCTCGGATGTCGCAGCCGATGCAGATCTTGCCTTCGTAATCCGGTGCGAGCGACGACGGATCCGGCAGGAGTGCCTTGACGAGGCGGTTCGGTGCGACTTCCACACCGTCGACTTCGACAGGGATCGACGAGGTTAGCCCCAGATTGTCGAGCACGTTGAACACCTTGAGATAGTGCTCGCCGAAGCCCATCCAGAAGGTGATGCGCTCGGTGCCAGGGAAAGTGTAGGCCAGCGACTGCAACTCGTCGTGCCCCATTGAATAGACGCGGTGCGATCCCACCTGCGGCAGCGTCACATCCATCCATTCCGAGTGGTGCGGGATCGTCTTCCACGCGCCGTTTTCCCAGGTGATGACGTCTTCCTTCACCTCGCGCAGATTGACGTCCGCGTCGAAATTCGTCGCGAAGTACTGCCCATGGCTGCCGGCATTCACGTCGATGATGTCGATAGACGAAATGCTGTCGAAATGGTGCTTGCGGGCCTGCGCACAGAAGATGTTCACGACGCCTGGATCGAACCCCATGCCGAGAAAAGCGTTGAGCTTCTTCTCGCCAAACTTCTCGCGGCGCGGCCACTCCACATAGGAGTACCAGGGCGCCTTGATGTCCTCGACATGCTCGTCCTCGCCAAGCGCGGTGTCGAGATAATGCGTGCCTGTGGCAAGGCAGGCGTCGAGCAGCGTTTCGTTGCAATAGGGCGACGCGACATTGATCAGGATGCGGGCGCCCGTCTCCGAGATCACGCGTTTCACGTCCTCGATGCTGCGTGCATCGATCGTTCTTGTCTCGATCAGCGCAGCCTCGCCGGGCTTCGCCCAGCGCTCCTGCACTTCCTGCGCGATCGCAGCCAATTTATCCGCGTTGCGTGCAGCGAGAACGATCCCGCCGAATTCGGCGCGGAACTGGGCCGCTTTGTGGACAGTCACCTGGCCGACGCCACCGGCACCGACGATCAAGAGCTTCGGCTTCGTCACGGCCTGTCTCCCTCGTTGATTGAGCTATGGAAAGAAAATCAGCCTTGCGGCAGTTCGGAAATGCCGCCATTGCGCGCCGACCATTCGAGCGGCGAATTCAGGAATGCTTCGACTTCCGACAACGTCTTTTCGTCAAAAAGTTTTTGATCGCGGGCACCGGCCAGCACATTGCGCCAGGTGGCGACGTAATGGAGCTTCACCTTGCCGTTTTCGAAGCGCTGCTCTGCCTCGGGGAAGATGCCGTAGAAGAAGAGCGCGATACCGTGATCGACGACGCCGCCGGCTGCGCGGATCGCATCGATGAACTTGAACATGCTGCCGCCGGCCGTCGTCAGATCCTCGATGACGAGCACGCGCGCGCCCTCAGGCATATGGCCTTCGATCTGGGCATTGCGGCCATGACCTTTTGGCGCCTTGCGCACATAGATCATCGGCAGGCCAAGGCGATCGGCCAGCAAGGCCGCGAAGGGGATCCCGGCCGTCTCGCCGCCGGCAATGCAGTCGAACTGCTCGAAGCCGGCGTTGCGCAGAAGCGTGCCAGCGGCAAAATCGATGACGGCGGAACGGACGCGCGGATAGGACAGCAGCTTGCGGCAGTCGATATAGACGGGGCTGCGCATGCCCGATGCGAGCTTGTAAGGCTCGTCCGCGTTGAAGTGGACCGCCTTGATCTCAAGCAGCATTTTCGCGACGAGTTCGGCGGCCACATCCTTGTCGGGGAAGCTGTTGGCGAACATCGGCGGATCCTTGACTGTCTGATCGGGCGGGCGGGAAGAGCGGGCGCCGGTTGATTAGCAGCAAGCGATGCGCGGCGCTACCCGTCAGACGACATCCCAGTGAACCGGAAACATGGGATCGAAAAGCGTGACCGGCCCGGCGCCCGTCTCGATCTTTGCGGGGTAGGCGACCGGCTCGGCGCGCTTGGTCAGCGTCAACGTGCCCTTGTTGACCGGAAGGCCGTACCAGGCAGGACCGTTGAGCGAGGTGAACGCCTCCAACCGGTGCAGCGCACCCTCCTCCTCGAACACATGGGCAAGCAGCGGCATCGTGTTGGTGGCGGTGAAGATCCCCGCGCAGCCGCAGCCGCATTCCTTCGTGGCATCCACATGCGGTGCGGAATCCGTGCCGAGAAAGAACCGCGCGTCGCCCGACGTCGCGGCGGCGCGCAGCGCCAGGCGATGCGTCTCCCGCTTGGCGACCGGCAGGCAATAATAATGCGGGCGGATGCCGCCTGCGAGGATCGCATTGCGGTTGATGATCAGGTGATGGGTGGTGATCGATCCCGCGAGATTGCTGGAAGCCGATTTGATGTAATCCACGCCGTCCTTCGTCGTGACATGCTCCATCGTGATCTTCAGTTCCGGCAGCCTTTTGCGCAGCGGCGCCAACACCCGTTCGATGAAGACCGCTTCCCGGTCGAAGATGTCGATCGCCGGATCCGTCACCTCGCCATGCACGCAGAGCGGCAAGCCGATCGATGCCATGCGCTCGAGGATCGGCATGACCTTGTCGATGTCGCGCACACCGCTTGCAGAATTGGTGGTCGCGCCGGCCGGATAGAGCTTCACAGCCGTGACGATACCGCTCGCTTGGGCCTCCGCCAGATCGTCGGGGTCGGTCGTTTCCGTCAAATAGAGCGTCATGAGCGGCGCGAAGTCCGACCCGTCCGGCCGCGCATTCAGAATGCGATCGCGATAGGCGCGCGCATCGTTCGCGGTGACGACTGGCGGAACCAGGTTCGGCATGATGATCGCGCGTGCGAAATGCGCCGTCGTCTGCGGCAGCACGCCTTCCAGCATCGCCCCGTCGCGCAGATGCAGATGCCAGTCGTCGGGGCGGCGGATCGTCAGTTCGGTCATTGAGGTCTCACAAGTCTGTAACGTTGATCCTCGTTAGCAGAGCCGGTCGGCCAAGGACAATCGCCGCACCGCTTGTTGTTCACGGCTCCCGGCGGCTATACCGAGGCCCGAATAACGAAAAGGGAGAGCATCATGGATCTCGGATTGACCGGCAAACGCGCGCTCGTGCTTGCCTCCACACGCGGCCTCGGTCTCGGCATCGGCACCAAGCTCGCCGAAGAAGGCGCACATGTGCTGCTGTCCGGCCGCTCCCGCGACAAGCTGGAACGCGCCGTCGCGACGATCCGCGAAGCGGGTGGCAAGGCCGATTTCGTCGAAGCCGACCTCACCGATCAGGGCGTCGTGGATACGCTCGCCGCCGCAGTCGCCGAGAAACTCGGCGGCATCGACATCCTCGTCAACAACACCGGCGGCCCGCCTCCCGGCGCGATGACCGACGCCTCGCTCGAGGTTCTCGCAAAACAGTTCGACACGATGGTGCTGCGCGTGATGGCGATCACGCAGCGCTTCCTGCCTGCGATGAAGGAGCAAGGGTTCGGCCGCATCCTCACTGTCGCATCATCCGGCGTGATCCAACCGATCCCCAATCTAGGCCTCTCCAACGCCCTGCGCTCTGCACTTGTCGGCTGGTCGAAATCCATGGCCAATGAGAATGCCGGTGCCGGCGTCACCTTCAACATGCTCTTGCCCGGCCGCATCCAGACCGAACGCGTGGACGAACTGGACGAAGCCAATTCCAAGCGCACCGGCAAGCCGATCGACGACATCCGCGAAACCGCCCGCGCCTCGATCCCCGCCGGCCGCTACGGCACCGTGGAAGAATTCGCCTCCGTCGCCGCCTTCCTGGTGTCGGTGCCCGCAAGCTACGTGACCGGCAGCCTGATCCGCTGCGACGGCGGCGCGATCAAGTCGGTCTAAGGATGCAGTGGCGCGCCGGCGTTGACAGAGATCAGCCCGGCGCCCCATATCTTTCGTGAGCGCAGCGGTGCGAGTTACCGCGAAAGGACCCGGTGATGCGACCCGAGCATGAATTCTTTGTCGCTGTCGAATGGGATGAGGAGGCGCAGGTCTGGTACGTCGCCGATAGCGATGTTCCTGGCCTTGCTACCGAAGCGCCGTCCATGGATCAGATGATCGCCAAGCTGAAAGTGATGGTGCCTGAGCTTCTCGAGGAGAACGGTGTCATCGAGGCTGTCCACGCAGAGGTGCCGTTTGCGCTGATGGCGAACGTCGCCGGCATCTCATCGCGCGCCTGACTTCGACGGATGCCGGGCTACACAAAGGCAGTCAAAGACATCCTGCGCGAGAACGGTTGCGCATTCTTCCGCCACGGCAAAGGTGATCACGAGATCTGGTGGAACCCGACGACCGGCAAGAAATTCCCGGTCGATAGCGACATCAAATCATGAAACAGGCGGGCATCGACCACAAATTCTGATCGGACTCAGCGGCTGACCTTATCGGCCAGTCGCTCCAACATGCCGAGGCACTGGTCGAGTTGGTCGAGGCTGATGAATTCGTCCGGCTTGTGGGCCTGCGCGATGGAGCCGGGGCCGCAGACGACGGCGGAAATGCCGGCCTTTTGAAAAAGGCCGGCCTCTGTGCCGAAAGAGACGACATCGGCCTCGTTGCGTCCGGTCAGCTCGCGCGCGATGGCGAGCGCCTCGGAATGGCTGGCCGGTTCCAGACCTTCGACCTCGCCGATCACGTGGGTCACGATGTCGGTTGCTGGATCGACCGCATGCATGGCCGGCCTCAGCACCTCTTCGACGTAAGCCCGCATCTCGGCCTTGACGAAATCGGCGTCGGTGGCGGTCACCGGCCGCATTTCCCAGTCGACGCGACAGTCGCTCGCCACCACGTTGCGCGCCGGCCCGCCAACGATGGCCCCGGCCTGAAGCGTGGTCCACGGCGGCGTGAACGGGCTGCCCGCAGGCACCCGCGCCTTCAGCGGTTCGCGCAATTGCAGCAACCGCGTGATGTAGCTGACGGCATGTTCGATGGCGTTGACGCCCGCATCGGGGATCGAGGCATGGCCGCCTGAGCCCGTGAAATGCGTCGTGTATTCGAAGCAGCCTTTGTGGCCTTCGATGATGCGCATCTCTGTCGGCTCGCCGATGATGACAGCCGACGGTCGGATGCCTGCTTCGGCGAGATCGGCAATCAGCGTCCGCGCGCCGAGGCAGCCGACTTCCTCGTCATAGGTGAACGCGAAATGCACGGGGCGGGTGAGATCGCGCGCGGCGAAAACCGGCGCTATGGCGAGACATGCGGCGATGAAGCCCTTCATGTCGCAGGTGCCGCGCCCGTAGAGCAGGCCGTCGGCTTCCCGAAGCGCGAACGGATCGCTCGTCCAGTCCTGCCCCTCGACGGGCACGACATCGGAATGGCCCGAAAGCACGATACCGCCATCCCCTCCAGGCCCAAGCGACGCGAAGAGGTTCGCCTTGCCGCCCTCGGGATCCTGCGAGATCCGGATTTCCGCGCCGGATTGCTTCAGCAGGTCCGCCGCATACGCAATCAGATCCACATTGCTATCCGACGACACCGTCGGATAGGCGATGAGATCGGCAAGGATCGCGCGGGTCCGCTCCAGCAACATGAAGCCGGCTAGTCCTTCACATACATCTTGCGCGGGCGATTACAGAGGCATTCCGCCGCTGCACCATCGCGGATCAGGATGCTTTCGGTGATCTCCAGGCCCCAATCCTTCATCCAGAGCCCCGGCATGAAGTGGAAGGTCATGCCGGCTTCCAGGATCGTGTCGTCGTTCTCGCGGAACGAGATGGTCCGCTCGCCCCAGTCCGGCGGATAGGAAATGCCGATCGGATAGCCGCAACGGGCGCCGCGATCGATGCCGATCTTCTCGAGCTCGTAGTGGAAGGCCCGCGCCACATCGCCGGCGCGCGCGCCCGGACGCGCGGTTTCGAGCCCTGCTTCGAGGCCGAGCACCACGGCCATTTCTGCGTCGAGCAGATATTGCGGCGGCTTGCCAAGAAACACCGTCCGGCAGAACGGCACGTGATAGCGGCGGTAGCATCCTGCGATCTCGAAGAAGGTCGCTTCACCTTTTTTGAAAGGCTGCGCGCTCCAGGTGAGGTGCGGCGCGGCGGCATCCGATCCGCTCGGCAGAAGAGGCACGATAGCCGGGTAGTCGCCCCAGATGCCCTCTTCCGTGCCGTCGTCGAGACCACGGATCGTGTCCGCATAGATCTCGGCCACCACCTCGTTCTTCTTCATGCCCGGCTCGACGCGCTCTACGATGCCGTCGACGACCTTCTCCGCGATCAGCGCCGCCTTGCGCATGAAGGCGAGTTCCTCGTTCGACTTGACCGTGCGCTGCCAGTTCACGAGACCCGTCGCATCGCTGAAGGTCGCGTTGGGCAGTTCGTATTCCAGCACCAGATAGGCCTTGGCGGAGAAGTAGTAATTGTCGAGTTCGACGCCGATACGCGACGACGAATGGCCCTTGTCGCGGATCAGCGCCGCGAGCGTCTGCATCGGATGAATTTCGCGCGACTGCACATAGTGGTCGGCGTAGGGAACGCAGCGCGCGTCCTCCATGTAGACTGTACGGACCGCCCCATTGGCATCCTGCCCGCGCCCCCACCAGATCGGGTCTTCGTCATGGAAGACGAGCACGCCTTGGTGCACGTAGAAAGACCAGCCGTCATAGCCGGTCAGCCATGCCATGTTGGAAGGGTCCTCGACGAACAGGACATCGATCTCCTGCCTGCGCATGGAGTCGCGCACGAGACGCAGTCGACGCTCGTATTCGGCGTGGCTGAAAGGCAATGCACTGGCAGGCATCGGCAAATTTTCCTGATCTAAAACGACATTTTTAGGCACCGTCACACTATGCCTACACTACAAGCAGCACGGGCAACAACCTGTCTGAAAGCGACGTCCGGATGCCGCCACGAGCCAGGCGCTCGCAGCCCGCATCGGGGCAAACTTGACAGCGTCGACGCCTCCGTGGTCGGCTTGAGGCCTCACGACGCCATCAAATCAAGAAAAACACCGGAGAGCGCGCCGCATTGACCTCCCCAAGCTTCAACGACATCGAACAGGCACAGGCGACCATCGCAGGCCACGTGCTGCGCACCCCGCTCGTCGAAGCCACTGCGCTGTCACGGATCCTTGGCACCGAGACACTTCTGAAGTTGGAGTCGCTGCAGCCCATCGGCGCGTTCAAACTGCGCGGCGCCGTCAACGCGATCATGCAGCTTCCATCGGATAGCGCCGGCGTCACCTGTTGCTCGACCGGCAACCATGGCCGCGCGGTCGCCCATGCCGCCAAGGCACGCGGCATGCGTGCGGTCGTCTGCATGTCCGCGCTCGTGCCGAAGACCAAAGTGGAGGGCATTCGTGCGCTCGGCGCCGAAGTGCGGATCGTCGGAAACAGTCAGGATGATGCGCAAGAGGAAGCGGCACGCCTCGTCGCCGATGAAGGCTTGGTGGACATTCCACCCTTTGATCATCCGCAGATCATTGCCGGACAAGGCACGATAACGCTGGAGATGCTGGAAGACCGGCCCGACATCGAAACGCTGCTGATCCCGCTTTCCGGCGGCGGACTTGCTGCAGGGATGTCGCTCGCCGCCAAGCACATCAAACCGTCGATCCGGGTGGTGGGCATATCCATGGACCGTGGCGCCGCAATGCACGAAAGCATTCTGGCTGGCGGTCCTGTCACTGTCACCGAAGTGGCGAGCCTTGCCGATTCACTCGGCGGCGGGATCGGGCTGCAGAACCGCTATTCCTTCGACCTCTGCCGCGCCTTTCTGGATGACACAGTCCTCGTCACCGAAGACGACATCTACCGGGCGATGCAGGCCCTGTTCTTCGAGGAGCGCATCGTGGCCGAGGGCGCCTGCGTCGTCGGGATCGCCGCCATGATGGCCGGAAAGCTGGGGAACCTCGAAAGTCCCGTCGCGACCGTCATCACCGGACGCAACGTCGATATGGGCGTCTTCACCCGCATCATGGCGGGAGACGACATCGTGCTCGGTGACGTCACCGTCAAAGGAAGGACTTACGACCATGGTTGAGCCACGCGACGTTCTCATTCTCACCGAGCGCGACCTGCGCGAACTCGTCCATCTGGACCATGCAGCCATCGAAATCGTGGAAGAGGCTTTCGCGGCACTGGCAAGTGGCAAGGTCGTGATGCCGCCGATCCTTTCCATGGCGATCCCCGAGGCCCACGGCGAAGTGGACGTGAAGACCGCTTATATCCCCGGCTTCGACGGTTTTGCCATCAAGGTGAGCCCCGGCTTCTTCGACAATCCGAAGCTTGGCCTGCCGAGCCTGAACGGCCTGATGATCCTTTTCTCCGCGCGCACGGGCCTCGTCGAAGCACTACTGATGGACAATGGCTACCTGACCGACATCCGCACGGCAGCGGCCGGCGCGGTCGCCGCAAAACACCTGGCGCCGCAATCCGTCGATACGGCTGCCGTCTTTGGCACCGGCGTCCAGGCACGTCTGCAGATGAAAGCGGCATATCTCGTCCGGCCGTTCCGCAAGCTCATCGTCTGGGGCCGGGATCGGGCGAAGACGGAAGCCTGTGCCGCGGATCTCACGGCAGAGCTGGGCATCGAGGTCGTCGCCGAACCGGATGGCGCAAAGGCGGTGGCGGAAAGCCAGCTCATCGTCACGACGACCCCTGCCCGCGAACCCATCATCAAGGCCGAATGGCTGCATCCGGGCCTCCACATCACGGCGATGGGCTCCGACAGCCCGGAGAAGAACGAGATCGAGCCAGAGGCTCTCACCCGGGCCGACCTTTATGTCGCCGATCGTGCAAGCCAGTGCGAAAAGCTCGGCGAACTGAGGACCGCGATCGCGTCCGGGCTATGGGGAACCGGCCAGCCGGTGGAATTGGGCGACATCGTCGCCGGCAAGATCGAGGGTCGTCTTTCCGACGATGCGATCACCATTTGCGACCTCACCGGCACCGGCGCACAGGACACCGCGATCGCGACCTTTGCACTCGGGGTTGCCAAGGCGGGGGGTAAAGGTTCAAAAGTGGCCCTATAGGCCCGCACCTCCGTTTTTTGCCGCGCTATGCGCCATGGAGGGGCCCGAAGGCCCGGCCGCTGCATCGAATTGCCGGCAAGAGGGCGCTGGAAACCAAGTGACCACCCGACGGAGTAGCCATGCTCAGGAACGACCAGCTCGACCAGTGGGACCGCGAGAATTTCTTCCACCCCTCCACGCATATGGGCCAACACGAACGCGGCGAAAGCGCCAACCGCGTCATCACCGGCGGCTCGGGCGTCTATATCGAAGATCGTAACGGCAACCGCCTGCTGGATGGTTTCGCCGGCCTCTACTGCGTGAATGTCGGCTACGGCCGCCAGGAGATCGCCGATGCGATCGCCGCCCAGGCCAAGGAGCTTTCCTACTATCACGCCTATGTCGGCCACGGCACGGAGGCCTCCATCACGCTCGCGAAGATGGTGATGGACCGCATGCCCGAGCACATGTCGAAGGTCTATTTCGGGCTAGGCGGATCGGACGCGAACGAAACCAACATCAAGCTCGTCTGGTACTACAACAACATTCTCGGCCGTCCGCAGAAGAAGAAGATCATCTCGCGCTGGCGCGGCTATCACGGCTCGGGCCTGATGACCGGCTCGTTGACCGGCTTAACGCCCTTCCACAACAAGTTCGATCTGCCGCTCTCCCAGGTGCTGCACACCGAAACGCCATCCTATTTCCGCCGGCCCGATCTCGACATGAGCGAAGCCGACTTCGTCACCCACTGCGTCGACAAGCTCGAGGAAATGATCGCCATGGAGGGTGCCGACACGATCGCAGCCTTCATCGGCGAACCGCTGCTCGGCACCGGCGGCATCGTTCCGCCGCCGGCCGGCTATTGGGACGCCATCCAGGCCGTGCTCGACAAGCACGACATCCTCCTGATCGCCGACGAAGTCGTCACCGGCTTCGGCCGTCTCGGCACCATGACGGGATCGGCGCATTATGGCCTGAAGCCGGACATCATCACCATCGCAAAGGGCCTGACGTCCGCCTATGCCCCGCTGTCCGGATCGGTCATCTCCGACAAGGTCTGGCAGGTTTTGGTGAAAGGCTCCGATGAGATGGGCCCGATCGGCCACGGCTGGACCTATTCGGCTCACCCGATCGGCGCAGCCGCAGGCGTTGCAAACCTCAAACTCGTCGACGATCTCGGTCTCGTCGAGAACGCAGGAACGGTCGGCGCCTATCTGAACGAGAAGATGAAGGACGCCGTCGCCGATCACAGCCAAGTCGGCGATGTTCGCGGCGAAGGCATGCTTTGTGCGGTGGAGTTCGTCGAGGACAAGTCCAGCCGAACGTTCTACGACCCCTCGCGCAAGATCGGTCCCGCCGTCTCGGCCGCTGTCCTGAAGCAGGGCGTCATCGGCCGTGCGATGCCGCAAGGCGACATTCTGGGCTTCGCGCCACCGCTTTGCCTGACGCGCGAGGAAGCAGACCGCATCGTCGACGCCACGCGCACTGCACTGGCCGAGGTCTTCGGCTGACCACCGGTCAAAGGCTGGTCACCTCGGTGGTGCCCAGCCAGACCACTCTACCTCACCCCGAGTTCGTCGAAAGACGAGTTGGCCGAGATCGCCCGGCCGCCCGTCAGGCTTCCCGCATCAACGTGTGCTGGTCGATCAGGTATTTGTCGAAGAGCGGCAGGCTGGCGGCACCCAGCGCCCGCGCAATAGGGCCGATGGAGCCGGCCTCGACCGTGGGCATGTCGATGCCTTGCAGGTCCATCGCACCGATAGCTGCTCGCGTTGCGGCAACGAGAGCATCGCGCACGGGCTGCGGCATCCCGCCATCGATGACGACGGTTTCGAAGTCGATGATCGAGACGGATGCGACGATGGCATAGGCGAGACCGGTCGCTACCGTTGCGATCCAGCGATCCACATGCGCGTCGAACCGCGACCAGTCCTCAGGCGCCTGCCATAAGGGAGCCGGATCGATACCGTCGCTCACCAGCATGCGCTCGAGCACCATGATCGAAGCCTGATCGATCAATTGTTCGGTCCGCCCTTCTTTTCCGGGAACGGGCATGGAGCCGAGCGCCCCGGCATTGCCGTTTCGCCCGGCATAGAGGCTGCCATTCAAAACGATACCGCCGCCGATGAAGGTGCCGACATAGAAATAGATGAAGTCCTGCCGGCTGGCACGTTCGCCGAAGATCAGTTCCGCCGCGCATGCCGCCGTCGCGTCGTTCTGCAGATAGACCGGGAAATTGCAGATCGCGTCGATCTCGCGTTTCAGGTCGAAATGACGCCAGCGATCCATTTGCACCTGCGGCGCACCAACCTCGTCATGCCAGTTCCAAAGCTGAAACGGCATGGCGATGCCGAGCCCGGCAATCCGGCTTTGCTGCCCGGCGCCGAGCGCCGCGATCATTTCGGATAGTCCCTCGCGCACGAAGGCCAGAATGGCATCGGGGTCGGGATAGGCATAGCCGACGTGACGGCTGGCGACCGGCTGGCCGAGAAAATTGATGACGATGAGATCGGCGCTGCGCCGTCCCACTTTCAGCCCGATGAAGAAGGCGCCTTCCGGGTTGATCGACAGCGGCACCGAGGGCTGCCCCACTTTGCCGCGGATCGGCTCGCCGCGAACGAGCAGGCCGTCGGCTTCAAGTTCGCGCATGATGACCGAGATCGTCTGGGCGGAAAGGCCGGTCATGCGGGCAATTTCGGTCTTCACCAGCACCGCATGGCGCCGAACGAGGCTCAGCACGAGCCGCTCGTTGTAAGCGCGCATGCCGCTCTGGTTCGAGCCGCGCAATTGCTGGCCGCCAGCCTCCTGCAGCCCGCCCGTCAGCGCCATTGATGTCCTCCCTGCCGATGCCGGACGTCCTTCGCAGGTCTTCCCGGCAGAGACAAGGATGAGCGCGACACAGCCCGCGTGTCAATAACTAAATAAGAGTGATTTATTTATTGACACGCGACGACGCTTGGTGTTTCGTTTGGTCAGCGCCGGACAGGGAGTGGTCCGGATCGTCATTCTGGGAGGATCATCATGACACGCTACGCCATTCTCGCGTCGACTGCCCTTGCCGCCGTCACCGCCGGCCTCATCATGGCCGCACCTGCCAAAGCTCAGGATACGGTGAGCGCTTGCCTCATCACCAAGACCGACATCAACCCGTTCTTCGTCAAGATGAAGGAAGGCGCCACCGCGAAAGCGGAAGAGCTCGGCGTCGAACTTTCCACTTACGCAGGCCGCGTCGATGGCGACCATGAAACCCAGGTCCAGGCGGTCGAATCCTGCATCGCCTCGGGCGCCAAGGGCATCTTGATCACCGCCTCCGACACGAAGGCGATCGTCGATGTCCTGAAGACAGCCCGCGACAACGGTGTGCTGGTCATCGCCCTCGACACGCCTCTCGAGCCAATCGATGCCGCCGACGCCACCTTCGCGACAGACAACTTCAAGGCCGGCGAACTGATCGGCCAGTGGGCCGCAGCCCAGCTTGGCGACGAAGCCGCCAACGCCAAGATTGCGATGCTGGACCTTTCGCCCAGCCAGCCGTCAGTCGACGTCCTGCGCAACCAAGGCTTCCTGTCCGGCTTCGGCGTCGAGCTTGGTGACGAGAACATGATCGGCGACGAGGAAGACGAGCGCATCGTCGGCAACGACGTGACAGCCGGCAATGAGGAAGGTGGCCGTCGCGCCATGGAAAACCTTCTTCAGGTCGATCCTGAAATCAACGTCGTCTACACGATCAACGAGCCGGCGGCGGCAGGCGCCTATGAAACCCTACGTTCCTTCGGCCGCGAGGGCGAAGTTCTCATCGTCTCCGTCGATGGCGGCTGCCCGGGCGTCCAGAACGTCCAGGAAGGCATCATTGGCGCCACGTCGCAGCAATATCCGTTGGAGATGGCTGCCCTCGGTATCGAGGCGATCGCGACATTTGCCGAAACCGGTGAAAAGCCCGCGCCGACGCCCGGCCTCGACTTCTACGACACCGGTGTTCAGCTCGTGACCGACCAGACCGTGGACGGCGTCGACTCCATCAGCGTCCAGGAAGGCCTGGAGCTCTGCTGGGGCTGACGGGTGCATTTCGGGCGGATGGCAAGCTCTGCCGTCCGCCCGAACCAGCCTGCATGCCTGATCAAAACAGGCCTGCGCCCCGAGCCATTGTGCACCGCAGATTGATTGGCGGTCCATTCCGCTTCACGCTCTTCGTCGCGAACGATGGGAGGTTTCACCATGACCACGACAGACCAGCCCTCGGCTGCGACGCGAAGCCGGCAATCCTTCGAGGAAAGCCTGGAGAGCAGCGACCGGAAACTTGCCGAGTTCGAGGCGAACAACCGCACGGCCATCGATCGGCTTCAGCATTTCCTGCACGGCAATCCGACGATGGTGCCCATCATCGTGCTTCTGTTCTCGGTCATCGCCTTCGGGTTCGTCGCTGGTGACCGCTTCTTTTCCGCCTTCAACCTGTCGTTGATCATCCAGCAGGTCTCCATCATCGGCATTCTCGCCGCGGCCCAGAGCCTGGTCATCCTGACGGCAGGCATCGACCTTTCGGTCGCCGCCATCATGGTGCTGATGTCGGTCATCATGGGCAACCTGGCCGTCTCCATGGGCGTTCCGGCGCCCATCGCGATCCTGATTGGCTTCGTCGGCGGCGTTGCTGCCGGCGCGATGAACGGCCTTCTCGTCACGCGGTTGAAACTGCCGCCCTTCATCACGACGCTCGGCACCTGGAACATCTTTTTCGCGCTCAATCTCTGGCTCTCCGGCGCCCAGTCGATCCGCAGCCAGGACATCGATGCGCAGGCGCCGATCCTCAAGCTCTTCGGCCAGAACTTCGGCGTCATGGGCGCGCAGTTCTCCTACGGATCGGTGCTGATGGTGCTGATCTTCGCGGCGCTCTGGTACATGCTGAACCGCACGGCCTGGGGCCGCCATGTCTATGCGGTCGGCGACGACAGGGAAGCGGCCGAACTCGCCGGTATCCGCACCAACCGAATCCTCGTCTCCGTCTATGCGCTGGCGGGCCTGGTCTGCGCGTTGGGCGCCTGGGCCTCAATCGGCCGCGTCGGTTCGGTTTCGCCGCAAAGCTTCTACGAAGGCAACCTGCAGTCCATCACCGCCGTGGTGATCGGCGGCATCTCCCTCTTTGGCGGTCGTGGCTCCATCATGGGTCCGTTGATCGGCGCGCTGATCGTCGGCGTCTTCCAGTCCGGCCTTCGCCTCGTGGGCGTAGACGTGCTCTGGCAGGTCTTCGCCATCGGCTGGCTCATCATCATAGCCGTCGCGATCGACCAGTGGATCAGAAAGGTTTCGGCATGAGCACGGTTTCGGAAAATGCTTCCCGCCCGATCCTGAAGGCACGAGGTCTCGTCAAGCGCTACGGCCGGGTGACCGCACTCGACAAAGCTGACTTCGATCTTTATCCGGGCGAAATCCTTGCGGTGATCGGCGACAACGGTGCCGGCAAATCCTCGCTGATCAAGGCGCTCTCAGGCGCCGTAACCATCGACGACGGCGAGATGGAACTCGATGGCAAGCCAATGCGGTTTTCCTCGCCCATGGAGGCGCGCGAAGCCGGCATCGAAACCGTCTACCAGACGCTAGCGCTCTCCCCAGCGCTTTCGATCGCCGACAACATGTTCCTCGGCCGCGAAATCCGAAAGCCGGGGCCGCTCGGCTCGATGTTCAGGATGCTCGACCGCAGCGCCATGGAGCGGATCGCCCGTGAAAAACTTTCCGATCTCGGCCTGATGACGATCCAGAACATTGCCCAGCCGGTGGAAACACTTTCGGGCGGGCAGCGCCAGGGTGTCGCCGTCGCACGCGCCGCTGCATTCGGCTCGAAGGTCATCATCATGGATGAACCGACGGCAGCGCTCGGCGTGAAGGAATCCCGCCGCGTGCTGGAACTCATCCTGGATGTCCGCAAGCGCGGCATCCCGATCGTGCTCATCTCGCACAACATGCCGCATGTGTTCGAGGTGGCCGATCGCATCCACATTCACCGGCTCGGCCGACGGCTCTGCGTCGTCAAGCCAAGCGATCATTCCATGTCCGATGCTGTCGCTTTCATGACGGGCGCAAAGTCCCCGCCTGAGGATGTTCTGGCAGCATGAACCCAAGCATCGAGGATCTGGCGCAACAGGTCGCGAACCGCGCGGCCGGCCGCCACCGCTTCGTCGTGGCTTTGGCCGGTCCACCGGGCGCCGGCAAGTCGACGCTGGCCGAACGCTTGGTCAGGGCATTGAATGATCGCAGCGAGGTCGCGGCGCTGCTGCCGATGGATGGGTTTCACCTCGACAACACCGTTTTGGAGGCGCGCGGCTTGATGCATCGCAAAGGCGCGCCGGAAACCTTCGATGCGCGAGGATACGCGTTTCTCCTGGATACCATTCGGACCATGCCGGATTTCGAGATCGCCGTGCCCGTGTTCGACAGGACGCTCGATCTCGCTCGTTCCGGAGGCGCGATCATTGCACCGCATCACCGGGTCGTCGTCACCGAAGGCAACTATCTCTTGGTCGACCGGACGCCCTGGTCGGATCTGTCTGCCCATTTTGACATGACCGTCTGGCTCGACGTGGATGACGAAACGCTCCAGGAGCGTCTCGTCCGTCGCTGGCTTCACCACGGGCTTTCACGGGAAGCAGCCCTCAGCCGTGCCCTCGACAACGACATGCAGAACGTCGCCTGGGTAAAACGCTTCTCCCGACCTGCGGACATCACGGCCAGCTAGAGCGTTTCCAGGCAAATTGGATAAAGGCTCACAGTTCGGAAACGCGACACATCAAAACCTTGAAGTCATCAAGCGATCCGAAGAAAAGCGAAATGACTCGAGTAGCGTTCGTCAGTTGCGCGTCAACGCTGCGACCGGATCAAGTCTGGCTGCCTTGCGGGCGGGTGCGATTCCAAAGAGGAGACCGGTCGCTACGGCGCACAACACCGCAATCATAACCGGACCAGGCGTCAGGACCGCGGCAAAGCCGTCGTCCAGCAATGGAAGCCCGATGCTGATGGCGACACCGATCGCAGCACCCGTCACCCCGCCAGCAACGCACACCGCAATTGCCTCGATGAGAAACTGGCGCGTGATATCGATCCGTCGCGCTCCGATGGCCATGCGAATGCCGATCTCGCCGATCCTTTCGGTGACAGAAACCAGCATGATGTTCATCACGCCAATGCCGCCAACCAGCAAAGAAATGGCAGCAATCGATCCAAGCAACACGGTGAAAGATGCCTGAGCAGCCTCTGCCTGCTCGATCGCCCCGCTCATGTTCTGGAAATGGAAATCCTCGCGCCCGTGTGTATGCAGCAGTGCATCGAAAAGTCCCGCCTCAACAGCGTCGAGCGACGCTGAAGGCTCTGCCTTCACGATCATCTCTTTGAAGAAATCCTGTCCGAAAATGCGGGCACCAGCCGTAGTATAGGGGATCAGAACCTGGTCGTCCCTGTTGTGACGGCCGCCTCCGGTAACGACACCCTTTTCCTCGATGACGCCGATGATCTGGAAAGGAGCGTTGTTGAGGAGAACGTACTGCCCGACGGGATCGGCATCGGGAAAGAGAAGCGAGGCCGTGTAGGACCCGATGACGACGACGCTGGCATAGCGTCCTTCATGGGACTCGTCGAAGAAAATACCGCTCTCCACCGGCCAGTCCCGAACGAAAGGAAAATCGTGGCTCGTGCCGATCGCGGTGACCTGATGATCCCGCACGGGCGAGCGCAGAACCACCGATTGATCGCTTTCGGGGATGACGCCGGCAACGCCGGCGACGCGCTCGATGGATTTCAGATCGGATGCCACCAGCGTCTGAACATCGTCGCCACCGCCGCGCACATTCCGCGCGCCGCGTTTCACTTCGATCAGGTCCGTTCCCATCTTTCGAATATCGGCAAGAACCTGCTCGCGCGCGCCCGCGCCGATGGCGAGCATCGCGACGACGGATGCGACACCGATGACGATTCCGAGCATGGTGAGCGCTGTGCGCAAACGGTTGCGTCGGAGTGCAGAGAGCGCCATCAGGGCTATCTCGCCTGGCTGCGCTGCGCGCGCGGGCTTTTCGCTTGCGAGTTCGACGGGCGACTGCCCGGCGCCGAGCTGAGCGCTTGCACTGCGCCGATCGTCCACGACCAGGCCGTCCTTGACGCGGATTACCCGGGTGGCTTGCGCCGCGATTTCCGGATCATGCGTGACGATGATGACGGTCTTGCCTTCCGCATTCAGTTCCGCCAGCAGCGCCATCACCGCGTCACCCGTGTCGCTGTCGAGCGCGCCGGTCGGTTCGTCGGCAAGAATGATATCCGGCTCGTTCATCAGAGCCCGTGCGATCGAAACACGCTGCTGCTGCCCGCCCGACAAGGCATCAGGGGCATGGTCGAGACGCGCACCGAGCCCAAGGCGTTGGAGGATCTCTTCCGCGCGTTGCCGCCGCACGTCCCCGGCGATGCCGGCATAGACAGCCGGCAACGCCACATTCTGGACCGCGCTCATGCCGGCGACCAGGTGATAACGCTGAAATATGAAGCCGAACCGATCGCGGCGAAGCGCCGCCAAATCGTCTTGCGACAGACTGTCGATCTGTTGGCCGGCGATATGCAGGGTCCCATCGGATGGCTGATCGAGGCAACCCAGTATGTTCATCAATGTCGATTTGCCCGAGCTGGACTGTCCGATGATCGCCACGAACTCCCCTGCTGCAACATCGAGATCGATGCCTTTCAACACCGCGGTCTGCGCGTCGCCTATCCCGTAGTGACGTGTGAGCCCTCGGACCCGGATGATCGGCTCGACCAAGTTGTCCCGATCATCAGTGACCACCGGACGCATGTGGGCATTCATCGCGAAGCAGCCCCGCTGGCGAAGATCCATTCACCCGGCTCCAGGCCGTCGACGACAGCGGCACGCACGTCGTCACGCGCACCCAGCTCCACGCGGCGTTGCTCTACGCTTCCGTCGACGCCTGGCAGAAGCACGATGTCGGATGATCCTTCACGGCCATTGTTGACCAGAGCATCGAGAGGAACGAGCGGCTCCCCCTGCGAGGTTTCGAGCTCGAAGAAGACCTGCGCCGTCATCTGGTCCATCAGTCGGCCGTCCGGATTGTCGACCTCGAACAGCGCCCGGTAGAAAACGACCTGATTCACCACCAGCGGCTCCGGCAGGATTTGCGCCAGCCGCCCATTGCGCGCGTCATCGGCTTGCCCCAGGACCGTGAACCGCGTCGTCTGGCCAGGCTCCAATTGCGACACATCGGCCTCGGATACCTCCGCTTCCACGCGCATCCGCGTGAGGTCGGCAATCGTCAAAAGTAGCGGCGCTTCATTGTTGGCGTTGAGCGTTTGACCTTCCTTGGCGGCAACGGTCATCACGGTCCCGGCCATTGGTGACACGATACGGGTATAGGCGATATTCGCGCGCGCTGTCTGGAGTGCGGCTTCTGCCTGCCGGATCTGGGCGCGCAGGCTGTTAGCGCCAGCCTCGGCAACCGCGATGGCCGAGACGGCAACATCGAGCTCCGCGGCTGAACTGACGCCACGATCGGCAAGATGGCGAAGACGCTGCAGACTTGAGTTGGCCTGCCGAACTTCCGCGGCTTTGGCATCGAGGTCGGCACGAAGAACATCGACTGCAGCTTCCGCTTCGACCAGAGCGGCCTGCGCGAGCGTCGGATCGATTTCTGCGAGAAGTTGACCTGCTTCAACGAGATCGCCTTCCTCGACGTGGATGCGATGCAGTTGGCCCGACACTTGCGCACCGACGTCGACCTCGCGAGCCGGTGTCAGCTTGCCCGATGCGGCAACCGTACGAACGAGATCGCCCGCGGCAACTTCGAGAAGCCCGCCATTTTGCTCGGTTTCGGCTGGCTGGGTGAAATGGCCTGATGAATAGGCGGCAGCTGCTCCGACAAGGGAGAGGAGCGTGGCGCCGGCCAGGATGCGGCTCGCGGAACTTGCCATGGTTCAACCCTGTTTCTACGTCTCAAGGAGGCGCCTTCAGGGAAATAGAAAACGCCACGGCCGACCCATCGAAGGCCGGCAGTGGCGCTTTATAAGCAAACCCGGTTGAACCAATCTTGAACCGGGCTTGGCGTACTTCGTTCAGAATTCATGCATCAAGCTGCAGCTCGAAGCTCCACGTCGGTTTCGGTTTCGACGAGAGTGCGGTGCAGGCTCTTCACCGCCACGTCCATCGATTCCTGCGCAACGACGATCTGTACATCCACACCGCGGCCGGTTTCGTGCGCACCGAGCGGTTCGATGCCCGCATCCTTGAGCGCAATGAGCGAATTGAGCATCACGTCCAGACCGCGCAGTTCGCGTCCGATCGCAGAGACGATCGCCACCTTGCGAACCTTGATCTCGGCCGAGGGATAGAGGGCCGCGAGATCGTGTTCGACGCGCCGAATGCTCTTCAGAGACCCCTCCAGATAATGCGTGATCGTGTTGGCGTTGGAGGTCTTCGAAACGATCCAAACACGATGACGCTTCAGCGCCTCGAGGATCGCCGCATCGTAGCCCTTCACACCGACCATGTCCTGCTCGAACAGTTCCAGCGAAATGACCGGCAAGCCAGTGATGATCTCGACGCGTGGCTCGCTTGCCGGTTCCGCGTCGATCAAAGTGCCGGGATCCTGGGGTTCGAACGCATTGGCGACCCGAAGCGGAATGCCCGCCTGGCGCAGGGTCTTGGCGGCCTTGGGATGGATGGCCTCCATGCCCATGTTCGAAAGCTGGTCGGCGACGTCGTAATTGGTCCGTCCGATCTTCTTGACCGCATCGACGCCAACGAGCTTCGGATCGGCGCTCGACAGGTGGAACTCCTTATGGATGACCGCTTCGCGCGCCTTGGTCAGCGCGGCGATCCGCGCAAACGTCACTTCCGAATAACCGCGATCGAATTCGCGCATCAGGCCTTCGCGGCACTGTGCGTAACCGGTTGCGATCGGCAGTTCCTGCGCAAGATCGATGTCGGCAAAAGCCGTTTCGATCCGAGCGTTGAGATCTGGGTGGCTTTCGTCGCGCCAGCCGGTGAGATCCACGAAGCGCGCATTGACGCCGTGACGACGCAGAAGCAGCACGGTCGTGAAGGCAGAGTGCGCCTCGCCCAGACCCGACAGCAGCTCGCGCGTCGTCATCATGTGTTCCTCGAGCCGGAAATGGCCGTAGGAGCAAAGACGCTGCAGATCGAACAAGCAGGTGCGCGCACCCTCGATGCGTTCGCGCACGAAATCGTCGGCAACTTTCCGGTCGCCGGCATCGCTCAGGATTTCTGCGTTCTTGTCCCGCATCATTGTGCCGACGCGGTTCAGCTGGTCCATCCAGCCATGGTCGTTGTCGGCATTGGAGAACAGGGCATAGACGCCCGGCTCGTCGGTTTTCTTGTGCTCCAAAAGAGCGTTGGTCATGCCGGCATAGGCCGAAACCACAAAAACCCGATTGTAGATATCGACGCCCTCGCGGTCGCCGACCCAGATGCTGTCGATGAGTTCGCGCGATCGGCTGATCGAAGTGCCGCCGATCTTCTCGACCGTGTGGACGCCGCGCGTCTCGTTCATGTTGTCGGTGATACTCATTCCACTCTCCATCCCGCTGAGAAGCGGCATCTTGTCCGGTGTCCAGATTTCGGTGCGACGCGGATCAGCCTGCGGCTGACTGCTGATGCTCGTCGGCATTCGCGTAGGAGCCATCCGCCCGGTGGACTTCATTACCCGTGACCGGCGGATTGAACACACAGGCCATGGTCATCTCGGTCTTGCCGCGCAGGATGTGCCGGTCGTGATCGCTCAGTGCGTACATCACGCCGGGGCGGATTTCGTGCACTTCGCCGGTCGCCAGATCCTCGATCGAGCCTTCACCCGAGATGCAGTAGACGCTCTCGAAATGGTTCTTGTAATGAAACTGCAGTTCGCCGCCTGCATAGATCGTGGTGATGTGAAAGCTGAAGCCCATGTTGTCGCCGGCAAGCAGCAGGCGCACCGAGTTCCAGCCTTCTGAATCCACCCGTCGTTCGGTGGTCTTTTCCGTATGCAAATCTCTGACGATCATGCGTTGATCCTTCTTGTCTTGTTCTCGGCAGGTACGGCGAGACGGCGGCTATTCAGCCGCCATCTTGTGCGCCGAAAACTTTTCGGCAACCGCAGCTTCCAAGATGTCGAGACCCTTTGCCAGCAGGTCCTGTTCGATCGTCAGTGGCGCGAGGATCTTGACGACCTCGTCATGCGCGCCCGACGTTTCGATGATGAGACCCTGCTGGAAACAGCGCTTGCAGATCTCTCCGGCAACTTCGCCCGTTCCCACATCGACGCCACGCATCATGCCGCGCCCCTTGAGACGGGCACCCGGCACCATGTCGGCGATGGCTTCCAGGCGCTGCTTCAGATAGTCGCCCTTTGCTTGGACTTCCTGCTGGAAAGCACCGTCCTTCCAGAATTTCTCCAGCGCGATCCGTGCCGTGACGAAAGCATGGTTGTTGCCGCGGAACGTGCCGTTGTGCTCAGCCGGGCCCCAGATGTCGTGCTCCGGCTTGATCAGCACAGCCGCGAAGGGCAGCCCGAAGCCGGAAAACGACTTCGCCATCGTGACGATGTCAGGCGAAACACCCATGTCCTCGAACGAGAAGAACGTGCCTGTCCGGCCACAGCCGGCCTGGATGTCGTCGATGATCAGCAGCGCGCCATGGGCACGTGCGATCTCCTCGATGCGCTTGACCCACGCGGCCGACGCGGCGTTGAGACCACCTTCGCCCTGAACGGTCTCGAGCATGATCGCTGCAGGCGTGTCGATTCCGCTGGACGGATCGTCAAGCATCTTCTCCAGCATCTGCGCCGTGTCGATTTCGTCACCATGATAGGCATCGAACGGCACGCGCTGCACGTTGGACAATGGCGCCGATGCGCCACCGCGATGGTACCCATTTCCAGTGGCAGCAAGCGCACCCATGGTCACGCCGTGGAAGCCGTTGGTGAACGAGATGATGTTTGTGCGGCCAGTCACCTTGCGAGCGAGCTTCATCGCCGATTCCACGGCGTTGGCACCCGTCGGACCCGTGAACTGCACCTTGTAGTCTAGGCCGCGCGGTTCAAGAACGATCTCTTCGAACGCCTTGAGGAAGGCGGTTTTCGCCGACGTGTGCATGTCCAGGCCGTGCGTGACGCCATCACTGGTGATGTAGTCGACCAGCGCCGCCTTCATGTCCGGATCGTTGTGGCCGTAATTCAGCGAGGAACAGCCGGCGAGAAAGTCGATGTAATCGCGGCCGCTTTCATCACGAAGCACGGCATTACGGGCCGATGAAAAGACGTTCGGGAAGCTGCGGCAATAGCTGCGCGCTTCGGATTCGCGACGTTCATAGATGGTTTTGTCGGTCATGGTCATAGTCGTCATGGTGCCACTCCAGTGTCTGGATTGGTGAAAGTTTCGAAGGGTGAAGTGAAGAGCTGATCAGGCAGCGAAAGCGATGCGTACGCTGTCTTCGAAGGTGATCGTCACCATGTGCTCGGTGTCGTGCTCGCCGTCGAAATGCTCTTCTTCGCGGAAATAGGGCCGATCCTGAAGTTCGGCGCCGGACTGCCTGGCGAACGAGCGGAAAAGTGCCCAGCTCGCCTCATTGTCCTTGGTGATCGTCGTCTGTACGCGCTCGACGTCGGCGCATTCCTTGCGGCGCATCAGTTCGGTCAGCATGCGCTTGGCAATACCCCGCCCCCGGGCCTTCTCCGATACCGCAACCTGCCAGACGAAAAATGTGCTCGACGCGTCGGGTTGGATGTAACCTGAAATCCAGCCGACGATTTCTCCGTTCAGTTCCGCAATGATGCAGGTGTCGGCGAAGTGGTCGCACTGCAGAAGATTGCAGTACATGGAATTCTCATCGAGCTTGCCTGTACCGGCAATCAGTCGCCAAACATCGGCGCCATCGCTTTTTTTCGGCTTGCGAAAGCTGACGCCGTCGACCGGCCGCTTGCGGTGCCCCGAAAGTTCGATCGTGTGATGTGTCATTGTCCCGTCCGCCTTGGTCTTATTAATTCGATTGCCGAAATATACAGCACCTACGAAACGATTCAACGATCACGCCGCATTTCAGGCATTTTTTACATGAGAGGCGGGGTTCCAAGGAATAATGATCTTTTTTTGGGGGCGAATGCCGCACTTGGCGAATGGCATTCTACGAAAACCGATCCAAAATTCATTTGATAGACGAAATGCATGGCGCACTCTAAAGACAAGTGGTGCTGAAACACCCCTTTGAAAGGCTAAGGAAATGCAGGAGCGAACGCACGCAAGCCTCGTGGCGCTGCGGCGCATTCTCAAGGCGACGGATCAGCATGCGCGAGCGCTGTCGCGCAGCACGGGACTGACGGCCGCACAGCGCGTTCTGATGCAGATCATTGCGGAAGCAGGCGAAACGACGCCGAAGGAGATCGCGTCACGCGCGCGGATCAGCCAGGCGACCGTGACGTCGCTGATCGACAAACTGGAACACCGCGGCTTTGCGCGACGCATCCGGGGTGAAACAGACCGGCGGCAAATCTGGATCAGCCTGACGCCCGAGGGTCGGCAAACGATGGAGACAGCGCCCGATGCACTTCAGGAATTGTTTTCCACGCGTTTCGAGGCGCTGGAGAGCTGGGAGCAGGCGATGATCGTCTCATCGCTCGAGCGCGTCGCGACGATGCTGAACGCGCATGCGATCGATGCCTCCCCGCTTTTGGACGGGTCGGCGATCGATCGCTGAAAATTGACGCGACTTATTGAATGCGGCCGAACGTATAGGTGAGGCCGACGCCGCCGCGGAACTGGTTTTCCGAAGCCGTGATCGAGCTATCGGCCGCATCGCCGATAAGGCGCGAATAGCCGACGCTGCCCGTGAACGTCGCGCGCTCTGTCAGGCGATAGTCGAAAGCGAGATCGACGGCGACGTTCTTGAAGCCACCATCGGCATCGTAGGGGGCGAGATTTGCCACGGATGCGGCCGCCTGGGCCGGGGTGACCGAGAAATACGTGTCCATGTAGTCGTCGGACGCGTAAGCCGTAGAGAGTGTCGCCGTCATGTCCAGCCGGTCGGTGATCGTGTGATCGACCCCGGCGGCGACCTTAACCTGATAGCCAGCGTCGTCCTCACCGGTCACCTGCGTGGCGAATGCCGCATCGATGAAGAACGGTTCGAACTTGTAGCCGGCATAGCCGCCGACGATCAGACCACCGTCGACATCGCCGATGCCATTGATCAGATCGGCGTCGTCCTGGTCGCGGCCAAACGTGTAACCGGCGAGCGGGCCGAACTCGAAGCCCTGATGCTGGATGACCGCGAAGCGCACATCGTCGAGACCGCGCAGGGTGAAGCGATCGCCAAGGCCCGGGCCGTCGCCATAAAAGCGCGGGTAGATCACGGGGAACGCGACGACGCGGTATTCATCCGAGCCTTCGTAAACCGGCGACACGAATGCATAGCCACCGGCAACGATGCCGAACGGCAGGCCGCCACTTTCCTGGACAACGGGATCCTGTCCCATCGGGGCGGCGCCCATGGTCGCATCGGCCGCGAAAGCGATCGATGTCGAAAGGCCGGCACAAGCGGCGGCAAGCGCAACAGCGAGTTTCATTGTCATGAAATGGTCGTTCCTCTGAATGGGCAGGAAGCCCCAACGCCGCCGAGACAGCGCTTTCCCTCGTCTCTTGCTAGTCAGCCAGTCCGATACGGTCAACGCCGAAAATTGGTTTCGCCGTTCATGCTGGATGCGATTGTGCGTGAGGGTTGCGGTTCAGCACCGATCGGTTGAGCGCCGCCGCAATGCTGACCCAGACGAGATAGGGCAAGAAAAGCAGAGAAGCCGTCGTCGAGATCGGCCAGGCCGTCAGGATAAAGCCGGCGATCACCAGCCACAGGGCGCCGACATCGATCAGCGCCAAGTCCATGCGCCGCCGCCCGAAGAACAACCAAGACCAGGCCGCGTTCACGAAGAGTTGCGCGCCCCACAGGACGATCGGCAAAGACCAGCCGACCTCCCGCCAGACCAGCCAGCCCGCCATCGCGATCATGACGTAGAGGATCGACCAGACGATCGGAAACGCGATGTTCGGCGGCGTCCAGGAGGGCTTGTCCAGCCGCTCGTACCAGGCGCCGGGCTTGAAAATGGCACCGGTTGAAGCGGCGACGAGAACGAGAACTACGAAGACTGCGAGTGCCATGGACCTGACTGGCTCCGGAAAAAGGCGGTTCTTGCACCGAATGGCGCGCGAGGTCTGAGGTTCCGATTGCATCTACAGATGTCGATCGGACTGCAGCCACTATAACCCATCGGCTAGCGAAATCTGGCCCAAAGATCGGTCAGATGACTGACGAATGCGAGAGTGAGAAGCATGAGGACCACGGCATCCAGCCCCGCGACCGCAACGCGGTAGACGGCAAGAATCAGAAAGATGCCGGATAGTGATGTCGCAACGTATCCTATCCCTGCCTTGCGGCCTGCGCGAAAGGCAGGGCGGACGAGCAGCACCATTTCGGCAAGGAGGATGGCCAGGGCGAGGAGCGCGACGCCGCCGCCGTCCAGAAGCCAGGCCATCATGCCTTGGCGATGCCCATCAGATGCGACATGTCCTTGAGGAAGACGCGCAGATGCGCCATCGGCTCGCGCCGCACGATCTGCTTGTCGAGGTAGGATTCCCAGGTGAGCTTCTGGACGTCTGGATCGCGACACATGGAAACGAACCGCTCGCGGCGGCCATCGCTCGAGTACCAGAAATACTGCATCATCCGCAGGATGAAGAAGGTGCGCCCATGCATGCGCCCGAATTCGCTGCGCACGCTTTTCAATGCACGCACGTCGTTGGTCCGCAGTGCTTCCAGCGCCGCATGGCCCGCCAGTTCGCCGCTGCACATGGCGTAGTAGATGCCCTCGCCCGATGACGGCGCCACGACGCCGGCGGCATCGCCGATCAAGAGAACGCCGCGGCCGTTGTCGAAGCGCTTCAAGGGATAGAGCGGCAGCGGCGCACCTTCACGCCTGATGATTTCCGCATCGCCGAGCCCGGATCGACGCCGCAACTCGCCGGTGGCGGCTTTCAGATCGAACCCTTTCTTGGCGCTGCCGACGCCGACGCTCGTTACTGCCCCATGCGGAAAGACCCAGCCGTAAAAATCCGGCGAGATGGCCCCATCATAGACGACATCGCATCGCGACTGGTCGAACTCCAGGCTGTCGGGTGAACGGACGATTTCATGATAGGCGAAGACGTAAGGCGGCCGCGCCGACGACGGAAACATCTGCCGCCGCACTGCCGAATTCGCTCCATCCGCACCGATGACCAGCCGCGACCGACACGAAACGCGCGCACCGTGCGCATCGCGGTAATTGAGCGCGAAGCCGCCGCCGGTCCGTTCTTCGACGCGATCGAACGTGCCTTGCTCGACATGGGCGCCGACAGCTTGCGCCCGCCGTCTCAGCCAGCGATCGAAATGCTCACGGTCGACCATGCCGACATAGGATGTTCCAGCACGGCGGCGATGTCCGTCGATCGTCATCTCGACCGCCTGCGACTTGGGCGAAATGATACGCGCCGAGCCGACACGCGCCACGATCTGTTCCGGAGGAATGGCGAAATCCTCGATCAGCCGGGGCGGAACCGCTCCGCCGCAAGGCTTTGGCCGCCCTTCCCGATCGAGCAGCAGAACGCTGGCGCCGGACTTGACCAGCTCATGTGCGGTCGTCGCTCCCGCCGGGCCTCCACCGATGATCGCAACGTCGTATTCGGCAGGGCTCATGGCTTACTCCGCGGGTTGCAGGACATCTGGAGAAGGATTGGTCGTCACGCGCGGTCTGGCCGAGGACGGCATGACGATCGCAAAAGCGACGGCGGCTGCAATCAGGAAGAGACCGGCTTCGATCATGAACACCAGCGCATAGGCCTCTTCGACGGCGAGCACGGACCGGGCGATGTCGACGACGATCGTGCCCGCAAATCCACCCAGGCCGAAAGCGATTGCCTGCGCTGCGCCCCAAAGGCCCATGCGCATGCCCTCGCGCGGCCGTTCTCCATGCCTGTTGGCAGCACCGGCAAGCGCCATCATGGAGCCGATCGCGGCAACGGCGAACACGCCATTGGAAAAACCGAGCGCGAACACATTGGCGGTCAACGGCCATGCCCCGGGGCTCTGCGAGGACGCCCCGAGCAGCGCCAGCGCCACCGCCGAAGCGATGCAGCCGGTGACCGTGAAGATTTTCAGAACGCCCGGGCGCGTGCGGCCGAGGCTGCTGCCAAGAAGGCCCACCAGAAGCATGCCCATGAAGACACCACCGCTCTGGATACCGGAAAGCGTCGTCGTTTCTCCGGGCGTCATCGCGAAGACGAGGCCGGCGTAGGGCTCCAGGATGAGATCCTGCGCACTGAAGGCAAGCATCGACAGAAAGACGAAGATGGTGAAGCGACGCGCCTGCCCGTCAGCCCAGGCGTCAACAAGGCTTTCGCGGAACGACACCTTCACGGCCGCCTGTTCGGGCGCAAGCTGCGGATTGCGGCGCAGTCTGCTTTCGATACCGGCAAGCGACAGTCCAGCCAGCGCCAGCGCAGCAATACTGACGATCGCCGTGACGAGGACGAGCCTGCTTGGCGTGAAAGGATCGAGCCAGGCGCCCGCTGCAATGGACGTGAGCGCCATGCCGGCAATCATCATCAACCAGACGAGCGTGGCGGCTCCTGCGCGGCGGGGCGCGGCGGTGTTGGTGGCAAGAAGTGCCAGCAGCGATGTGCCGGCAGCACCGATGCCGATCCCGATCAGGATGAAATCGACCACAGCGAGCGCCATGCCCAGCGCGAAGTTCGTCGCCATCAACGCGCTTGCAGCGGCAGCCCCCACGCTTCCGAGGCCCGCGAGCGCGATTCCTCCGAGGATCCACGGCGTGCGGCGACCGCCGGCATCGGAGCCATGGCCCCACAACGGCCGCGTTATCTGAACGCCATAATGAAGTGTCACCAGGATGCCCGGCACCATAGCCGCCAGCGCCAGTTCAACGACCATCACCCGGTTCAGCGTGGACGTCGACAGCACCGCAACGGCGCCGAGCGAGGCTTGGACGAGGCCGAGCCGAACGATGTCGATCCAAGCGAGTGCGTTTGCGGGTTTCGCGTCGCTCATCGTCATAGCCCGCCCGGAAAGCCGCGAAGTGCAAAAGCAGCAGCGAGCATGCCGAGAACATAGAGCGTCGTGCCGGTCGCGTTGTACCAGGCGGCACGTCCTTCTGGATCAGCGAGAAGCCGGCGCATGAGACCAAGCTGCACGACGATCAGGGCCGCGACGATCGCAGCGTGCATCGGTGCGCCCCAAACAATGAGCAAGGCGACCACGGCGAATTGCGCGGCGGCCATGAAGAAGCAGGCGACCTGGCAGGCCCGATCGGTTCCAAGCGTCACCGGCAAGGAAGCAAGGCCCATCCGCCGATCGCCCTCGACAGCCTTGAAATCGTTGAGCGTCATGATCCCGTGCGCGCCGATGCTGTAGAGCAGCGCGATGATCAGCGTCTTGTGGCCCGGATAGCCGCCAAGCGCCGCAGCCGCGGCCGTAAACCAGGGCAAGCCTTCGTAGCAGAGCCCGACGGCGGCGGCACCAAGCCAGCCATTGCGCTTAAGCCGAAGCGGTGGCGCACTATAGATCCAGGCGAGAATGAGCCCGACCACCGTTGCGCCCAGCACCCAGGGGCCAAGGAGATACCCTATCCACAGCGAGATGACGCTTGCGATGGCTGCGATATGAAATGCCCAGCGTCCCGGCATGCGGCCGGAAGGCACCACCCTGTGCGGCTCGTTGATCGCATCGACGAAGCGGTCGTACCAGTCATTGGCCGCCTGGCTCGCCCCGCAAACAAGCGGACCGGCGAGAAGAATACCGAGCAGGATGGCGACCCAGCGCTCCTGAAGCGGCACGCCGGAGGCTACGACGCCGCAGCCGAACGCCCACATCGGCGCAAACCACGTGATGGGCTTCAACAGCGCAATCGTCGCCGAGAGCGAGGGATAGGCAGGGCGTGGATGCGCGGTCGCAGACTGGGCCATAGCGGAAAGCTACGACTGACGCTAAAGACTGTCAATTCAAATTGACATCAATCCTCGCCGGTAAAGTCGGCCAGATTGTAGCGGCGCAGTTTGATATAGAGGCTCTGCCGGCTCAACCCGAGCATCTCGGCCGCCGATGCGCGATTGTTGCCCGTCAGGCGAAGCGCGGATTCGATGCACATCTTCTCAATAATGTCGGACGTGTCCCGAACGAGATCCTTGAGCGGGACGCGCCCAACCAGATCCGCGAATTGCTCCACCTGATAAGGGAGCCCGCCCTCGCCGGCGGTGCGCACGGCATCTGCGGCGACAGCGGCAACTTCTCGGATCGAGAACCCGAACGTGCCGCCACCCTCGTCGATCTGCCCCGCCGACAATTCGACATCATGTCGGCCGCCGAAGCCATCGCGCAAAATCGTCTGGAACCGGCTGACGACACGGTGCTCGCGCAGATTGGATAGGATGATCTGTACGTCCACGCCGGTCGCCCCGAGCCAGTTGTCGAGCGACTTGCCGACGACCCGCTCCGGGCTGAGGACACGGATGAGATCGAGAAAAGCCGGGTTCGCCTCCAGCACCACGCCCTGCCGATCGGTAACCACATGGCCATCGGGCAAACCGCTGAAGAAATCCCTGCCATGGGCTTCCCCCGACATCGGGCTTCCGCTCGGCTTGATACGGATCAGAAGCTCCACCGCCCCGGCAAGACGGAATGGGATAATCGAGAGACTGAGAGCGCCGATACCGTCGGCGGCGTTGACAACGATCTGTTCTGCGACGCCACGCGCGCGCACGTCGGCCAGCGTCGCCGCCAGTTCCGCAGGCTCGCTGGCAGCAAAAAGCTGGACGGAGGACATGCCGATGAGCTTTGCAACCGGACGCCCGAAAAGGCGGCCGGCAGCCTCATTGGCATCGATGATGCGCAGGCTCGTGCCGTCGAGCGCAACCAGTCCTTCATCTTCGGCCTGAAACAGCACCCGATACCGTGCTTCCGCATCGCGCAGCCGGCGATAGTCCCGCTCCATCTCGATCTGCGCCGCCACCAGCCGCTGCTGCATCTGGGCCACACCGCGCAGGTCGGAGCCGAGGGCGAGATGGATCTTCTGATCCGGAAAGCTCAAAAGCGCATAGGACACCGGCAGATCGGGAAAACCGGAAGCCGGGTGATTGACCTGCCGCGCCCGCGTGCGCGGACTGTGCGCCGCATCGGCAAGCAGCGCCTCGACCTTCTCAAGGCTCTCGACCGTCACGGTCTCCGCAAAAAGTCGACCGACCCACGACTCCGGGCGATATTTCGACAGGTCGCGGTCGCGGTAGGCGACGTCGATGACGGTTCCGTCGGCGTTCAAGACGAGCGTGATGTCGGATGCGGTCTGGGCGATGGCCACGATGGCAGCCGGGCCGAGATCACCCAGCAAAGATTGCTGGCTCGCAAAGGAGCGACTGAACTCGTCGGCAGGTTGATGGTCCATCAAGGCCGTCCAATTCCTTTACCTACCGCGCCAAAGCTTGCTCCCGCCCCGCATGCGAACCCAATCGCAGCTGTGCAAGGAAAACTGCCGTGTCGGGATCTGTCGCCAAGAAGTCGGCACCGACACAAGCGGCGTACTCAGGGCAACTGACGAACGCATTACCTCCGACGAGGAATAAAACGTCACGGGTCTTATCCCTGTTACGAACGCTCCCGATAAACAATGTCAACCTGTCGAGCAAGCATTGGGCCGAGAGAGACAGCCCCACGAGGTCGTATCTGTGCATAACCAGCGCCGACATGAGTTCGGCCTCATCGGCGCCGGTGCGCAGATCGACCGCGTATCCTGCGCGTTCGAACGCCAGTGCCACGTAATGAAGGCCGAAATCATGCGTTTCGCCCGGCGCTGCCGAAAGCAGGATCGAGCGGGCGCCGATTTTTGGGGCTTGATGGTTCTGCCGAGCTTCCTGCGCCAGAAGACGCTTCAACCGCGAGACGGCAACCGTCACATCGAGAAATGACCAGACGTCGCTCGACCAATAAGCGCCCGCAAGGCGTGCGGCCGGTGAAAATACAGCATCTTGAATGGTTTGCCGTGGCTGCAACCGATCGCGCAGGATGTCGACCGAACGCTCGCATGCCCAGAAGCCAGGCGCTCGCAGCGTCTCGGTAAAGGCCGCGATCATCACCTCATCGATCGGAAGCAACGGTGCAAACGGACGTTTCGCGCCGATTTGCCGCAGGTAATCGGCAGACCGACCGTTCGGTCTGACTGCATGAATGCGATGTGCAGTATCGCTCATGGGCCACCTCGCTCGACGACCCCATCGCCATGACTGGTGTTGATCGGGCACCAAAGAAAGGCGTCGAAGGAATGGTCGATCCGGCGCCAAGGGTATCTTCAATGTCAGCTGAGCATGACCCAATTGCACGACATTGTAAATCCAGATGTACGTCATGTTTAGTTGACACATGCCTCCGTGCGGCAGTACTCTCCTTTCAACAGCTGCAGTTCAGTGCAGCAGGAGGCAAGGCGCATGGCGGGATCGAGTACCAGGCAGTGCGTAGCGCTTTACACCGCTGAAGAGCGCGCCCGCCGGGACCAGACCGTTTGGACGCTGGTTCAGGGGATCCTCGCGCCAATCCAGTTCCTCGCCTTCATCATCTCCGCCATTCTGATTGCGCGCTATCTCCTGAGTGGCGACGGTGCGATGGCTGCGCACGCATCCATCGTCGTCAAAACGCTGCTTCTCTACGCGATCATGATCACCGGCTCGATCTGGGAGAAGGTCGTGTTCGGTCGCTACCTCTTCGCTCCCGCCTTCTTCTGGGAGGACGTGTTCTCCATGGTGGTGCTGGCGCTCCACACGGCCTATCTCGCCGCACTGCTGTCAGGCGCGTTGGACACCACGCAGCTGCTCTGGTTGGCGCTGGCTGCCTATTTCACCTACGTCGTCAACGCGACCCAGTTCATCGTGAAGCTGCGGCAGGCGCGGCTTTCGCGCAGCGACGACCCGACCGGTGCCCCCTTTGCAGAAGGCGCTGCGTCATGACGACCGTGCTCGACCGGACATCCTCACCCACGACGCCTTCGACGCCGCTTGCGCCTCTGTTGCGCGAACGTGGCCAGCGCGAGGTTTTCTGTGGCCTGACCTCCATCATCTGGCTGCACCGCAAGCTGCAGGATGCATTCTTCCTGATCGTTGGATCGCGGACATGCGCCCACCTCATGCAGTCCGCGGCCGGTGTGATGATCTTCGCGGAACCCCGTTTCGCGACCGCCATCATTGAAGACCGCGACCTTGCCGGCATGGCGGACCTGCACGACGAACTGGACCGCATCGTCGCCCGCGTCGTTGCAAGACGGCCGGAAATCCGGATGATCGTGCTCGTCGGCTCCTGCCCGTCGGAAGTGATCAAGCTCGATCTCTCCAAAGCGGCCGAACGACTGCAGGCCCGCGGCCAGCACGACGGGGTCCGCTTCCTCACCTATACCGGCAGCGGCATCGAGACGACTTTCACCGAGGGCGAAGACCGGTTCCTGGCAAGTCTCGTCGCGGCCCTGCCCGCGCAGGATCAGGACGCAAAGCCACGCCTCCTCGTCGCCGGCTCGCTCGCCGATGTGGTGGAAGATCAGTTCCGCCGCATCTTCACCGCGCTCGGTATCGAGCACGTCGATTTTCTGCCGATGCGCGAAAGCACGGCCATGCCGTCGGTCGGCCCCTCGACGACGGTGCTTTTGGCGCAGCCCTATCTCACCGAAACCGCCCGCCTTCTTCAGTCCCGCGGCTGCCAGTTGCTGCATCCCCTGTTTCCGCTCGGCGAAGAAGGCACGACCGCCTGGCTCCAGGCTGCGGCTGACGCTTTCGGCGTCGATCGCGGGCGCTTCGAAGCCATCACCCGGCCAGGACGTGATCGGGCCCGCATCGCGATGACGCGGGCGCGCTCCGAGCTTGAGGGCAAGAGCCTCTTCCTGTTCCCCGACTCCCAGTTGGAGCCAGCCCTGGCCCGCGTGCTGTCGCGCGAAGCCGGCATGATCCCGATCGAAGTCGGCACACCTTTCCTCAACCGGCAGCACCTGTCTGCCGAACTCGCCCTGCTGCCGAGCGATGTCACGCTCAGCGAAGGCCAGGATGTCGACCGCCAGCTCGATCGACTGCGTGATGCTGCGCCTGACCTTACCGTCTGCGGCATGGGCCTTGCCAATCCGCTCGAGGCGGAAGGGTTCGCGACCAAATGGTCGATCGAACTCGTCTTCACCCCCATCCAGGGCTATGACCAGGCCGGCGATCTCGCCGAGCTGTTCATGCGCCCCTTGCGCCGTCGCGCGCTTCTTCAGACCGGGAGAGCGTGATGCAGCTTGCGATGTGGACATATGAAGGCCCACCCCATGTCGGCGCGATGCGGATCGCAACCGCCATGCGCGGGCTTCATTACGTGCTGCATGCACCGCAGGGCGACACCTACGCCGATCTGCTGTTCACGATGATCGAGCGCGACGCCAAGCGTCCGCCGGTCACCTACACCACCTTCCAGGCGCGCGATCTTGGCGCCGACACCGCAGCGATCTTTAAGACCGCCTGCGCGCAAGCAGCGGCCCGCTTCCAGCCCGACGCAATGATCGTCGGGGCCTCCTGCACGGCAGAGCTGCTGCAGGACGATCCGGGCGGGCTTGCCGCAGCGCTTGGCCTTTCCATTCCCGTCGTGCCGCTCGAGCTGCCCTCCTACCAGAAGAAGGAAAACTGGGGCGCTGCCGAAACCTTCTATCGCCTGGTCCGCAGCTTTGCCGCCGGCCCGACGCCTGAAGGCCGCAATCTGGCCAGCTGCAACATCTTAGGTCCTACGGCGCTCGGCTTTCGCCACCGCGACGACATTGAGGAAATCCGCCGGCTGCTGGTCTCGATCGGCGTGACGGTCAATGTCGTGGCACCGCTCGGCGCATCCGTGCATGATCTCGCCCGGCTCCCGCAGGCTGCCTTCAACGTCGTGCTCTATCCCGAGATTGCCGCGACGACCGCCAATTTCCTGAAAGAGCGCCACGGCCAGCCCTTCACCAAGACCGTGCCGATCGGCAGCGGCGCGTGCCGCGATTTCGTCGCAGAGGTGGCTCAACTGGCCGGTCTCGACGTTGATGCTGCGCTCGCCACCGTCCAGTCGCGGGCACCATGGTACGCCGCCTCGATCGACAGCAACTACCTGACCGGCAAGCGTGTCTTCATCTTCGGCGATGCGACCCACGCCATCGCCGCCGCTCGAATCGCGCGCGACGAGCTCGGCTTCAACGTTTGCGGTCTCGGCACCTACACGCGCGAATTTGCCCGCGACGTTCGTGCAGCCGCAAAGGCTTACGGTCTCGAAGCGCTGATCACCGACGACCACCTGGAAGTCGAGGATGCGATCATTGCGGCCCAGCCGGAACTCGTGCTCGGCACCCAGATGGAACGTCATGTCGCCAAACGGCTGCAGATTCCCTGCGCGGTCATCTCGGCACCGGTTCACGTGCAGGATTTCCCCGCGCGCTATTCGCCGCAGATGGGACCTGAAGGCGCGAACGTCATTTTCGACAGCTGGGTCCACCCGCTGATGATGGGCCTCGAGGAACATCTCCTCGGCATGTTCCGCAACGACTTCGAATTTCATGACGGCGCGAACCCTTCGCACCTTGCTCCCGCAAGCCAGAAATCTGTCGAGCCGGAAGCACCGCAACCCCAAGCCTCGAGCGCTGCCAACTGGGCCCAGGACGCTGAAAGCGAACTGAAAAAGATCCCCTTCTTCGTGCGCGGCAAAGCCCGCCGCAACACAGAACGTTTCGCCGCAGACCACGGTCTGTCCACCATCACAATCGAGACGCTCTACGATGCAAAAGCGCATTACAGCCGGTGAGACGACACCCATCGCGGTGACCCCAATCACCGTGACCATCGTGACGCTCGACAGTCACATGGCGAGCGCGGTCGAGCGTGCGGGGAGGCTTCTTGCGCCGGAACTTCCCGGGCTTCGTCTGACGCTGCATTCCATGGCCGAATGGGGCGACGATCCGCTCGCTGCCGATCGTTGTCGCGACGACATCGCATCCGCCGACATCGTCATCGCCAACATGATCTTCATGGAAGAACACATCCGCACAGTCATGCCGTGGCTGAAGGCGCGGCGAGATGCATGCGACGCCATCATCGGCTGCCTCTCGGCCGGTGAAGTGGTGAAGATCACGCGGCTCGGCGATTTCGCCATGAACAACCCGACCGGTGGCATCATCGGCCTGCTCAAGCGCTTGCGGGGCGCCGCCAAGCCAGGCCAGCAGGCGGGCCGCCAACAGGTGCGCATGCTGAAGCAGCTGCCGCGCATCCTGCGCTTCATACCGGGCAAGGCGCAGGACCTGCGCGCCTACTTCCTCACGCTGCAGTATATGCTCGCCGGTTCGGACGAGAACATCGCCAACATGGTCCGCTACCTCGTCGGCCGATACGCATCGGGCAATCGCGTCGCCCTGCGCGCCGTCGTCGACGCCAAGGCGCCGAACGAATATCCCGAGATCGGTGTCTACCACCCGGATCTGGCAACCCGTGTCAGCGATCGCGCCGAGGCGTTGCCACGCAAGGCCGCTGCCAGTGGCACCGTTGGCCTCATCATCATGCGATCCTACGTGCTCGCTGGAAACACGGCCCATTATGACGCTGTCATCCGGGCGATGGAAGCGCGCGGCCTGAACGTCGTGCCCGCCTTTGCGGCGGGTCTCGATGCCGGCCAGGCCGTCGAGCGCTTTTTCCTGCGCGATAACCGCGCCACCGTCGATGCCGTCGTCTCGCTCACCGGTTTCTCGCTGATCGGCGGCCCGGCCTATAATGACTCCAGCGCCGCCGAAGCGCTTCTCGCGCGCCTCGACGTCCCCTACCTCTCGGCGTGCGCCATCGAATTCCAAGGTCTGGAACAATGGCACCGCTCAGGCGAGGGCCTGACCCCCGTCGAGACCACCATGATGGTCGCCCTTCCGGAAATAGACGGAGCCGGCGGCCACATGGTCTATGGCGGCCGCGCCGGTTCCGCCGGCGGGCGCGATATGCAGCCGGAACCTGAACGCGTCGCGATGCTGGCCGCGAGGGTCGAGCGGCTCGTTCGCCTGCGCCGTTCCGCGCGTGCCGATCGCAAGGTGGCGATCGTTCTTTTCAATTTCCCGCCGAATGCCGGCGCGACCGGGACCGCCGCTTATCTGTCGGTCTTCCGCTCCCTGTTCAACACGCTGAAGCGCATGCAGGCGGAAGGCTACGACGTCGCCCTTCCTGAAAATGCGGATGCGTTGCGCGTCGCTCTCTTGGAGGGCAACGCCGCCCGCTTCGGAACGCCGGCGAACGTCACCGCCCGCGTTTCGGCTGAAGACCATGTGCGTCGCGAGCCTCACCTGGAAGAAATCGAGCGGCAATGGGGCCCCGCTCCCGGTCGCGATCTGAGCGATGGCCAGAACATCCAGATTCTCGGCGAGCGGTTCGGCAATGTCCTCGTCGCCATCCAGCCCGGTTTTGGCTACGAGGGCGACCCGATGCGGCTGCTCTTCGAACGCAGCTTCGCCCCCACCCATGCCTTCTCGGCCTTCTACCGCTATCTGCGCGAGGATTTTGCCGCGCATGCCATCCTGCATTTCGGCACGCACGGCGCACTGGAATTCATGCCTGGCAAGCAGGCAGGGCTCTCTGGCGATTGCTGGCCGGACCGGCTCATCGGCAGTGCGCCGAACATCTATTTCTATGCCGCGAACAATCCGTCGGAAGGCACGCTCGCCAAGCGTCGCTCCGGTGCGACGCTCGTCAGCTACCTGACCCCACCCGTGACCCAGGCCGGCCTCTACCGCGGCATGGTCGACCTGAAATCGGCGATCGACCGCTGGCGTGCCGCGCCCCCTGCCGCGCACCGCGAAAGAGTTGCCTTGGCCGCGCTGATCCGCACGCAGGCGGCCGCTCTCGATCTCATCAAGGAGAACGCCGTCTTCGACGGTGCCGGCAGCGACGAAATCGCCGTTCTGATGACCGACCTTGCAGAGCTGGAAGCGACGCTCATTCCACACGGCATGCATGTGGCCGGCGAGCCGATCACCGCATCCGAACGCGTCGATCTCCTCAAGGCGATCGCAGGGGCAGACCAACACACATCGCTGCCGCCCGAAGTGATCGACATGATCGCCGATAGCAAGGATCCAACACTCGCCCTCAAGGAACACGGCATCGCGCCCACCGGCGCGGAACTGGTTCTGGCCGAACGCCTGTCCACGGCAAACCGGCATCTTTCGACGGACAGCGAACTCTCCGGCCTAATCGCGGCACTCGATGCCCGCTTCATCCGCCCGGTTGCCGGAGGCGATATCGTTCGCACACCCGAGATCCTGCCGACCGGCCGCAACATCCACGGGTTCGACCCCTTCCGCCTGCCGAGCGCGTTCGCTTGCGCCGATGGCCGCGCGCAGGCCGACCGGCTGTTGGAACGCCATCTCGCCGACACAGGCCGACTGCCGGAATCCATCGCGCTCGTTCTCTGGGGCACCGACAACATCAAGAGCGAAGGCGGCCCGATCGGCCAGGCACTTGCTTTGATCGGCGCAGCGCCCCGCTTCGATGGCTATGGCCGGCTTGCAGGGGCCGATCTCATCCCGCTCGATCAGCTCGGTCGGCCTCGTATCGACGTGGTCATGACGTTGTCGGGCATCTTCCGCGACCTGCTTCCGCTTCAGACCAAGCTTCTGGCAGAAGCATGCCAATTGGCTGCCGCCGCGGATGAACCGCTCGACAGGAATTTCGTCCGCAAGCATGCCACCCGCTACGCGGAGCAATCCGGCTGCACGCTCGAAACAGCCGCATTGCGGGTGTTCTCAAACGCCGCCGGCACCTATGGCTCCAACGTCAATCAGCTGATCGACAGCGGCGCATGGGACGGCGAGGACGAACTGGCCGAAGCCTATCAGCGCCGCAAATGCTTCGCCTACGGCGTGGACGGCAAACCCGTCCGCCAGGCGGAACTTCTCGGCGATATTCTTTCCGGTGTCGATGCCGCCTATCAGAACCTGGAATCGGTGGAACTCGGCGTCACGACGGTCGACCACTATTTCGATACGCTCGGCGGCATCAGCCGCGCAGTGAAGCGTGCGAGCGGTTCCGATGTGCCGGTCTATGTCGGTGACCAAACGCGCGGCACCGGCAAGGTGCGCACGCTCGCCGAACAGGTTGCGATCGAGACCCGCACGCGCACGTTGAACCCGAAGTTCTACGAAGCGCTGCTCGATCACGGCTACGAGGGCGTGCGCCAGATCGAAAGCCACGTCACCAATACGCTTGGCTGGTCGGCCACCACCGGCCAGGTCGCGCCCTGGATCTATCAGAACATCACAGAGACATTCGTGCTGGACGAAACCATGCGCCGTCGCATGGCCGAGCTCAACCCGCAGGCTTCCGCGCGTCTCGCCGGTCGCCTGATCGAGGCCCATGAGCGCCGCTATTGGCACCCAGACGCCGAAACACTCGACGCCTTGCTAGAGGCGAACGACGAACTCGAGGACCGTCTCGAAGGCATATCAGTGGAGGCCGCAGCATGAACGTCTATACAAGACCAGACCTCAAGGGCCGCGGGGACGGTGAAGGCAGCGTCCAGGTTCATCTCGATCCCGATCTGAAGATCGAGACGGCGAAAGTCTTCGCCATCTATGGCAAGGGCGGCATCGGCAAGTCGACGACATCGTCGAACCTGTCGGTGGCGTTTTCGCTGCTAGGCAAGCGCGTTCTGCAGATCGGCTGCGACCCCAAGCACGATTCCACCTTCACCCTGACAAAATCCCTGATCCCGACCGTCATCGACATCCTCGAAGAGGTGGATTTCCACACCGAGGAGCTGCGACCGGAGGATTTCGTCTTCGAAGGCTACAACGGTGTGCGCTGCATCGAAGCAGGCGGACCGCCGGCCGGCACGGGCTGCGGCGGCTATGTCGTCGGCCAAACCGTGAAGCTCCTAAAAGAGCATCACCTTCTGGAAAACACCGACATCGTCATCTTCGACGTTCTCGGCGACGTGGTCTGCGGTGGTTTCGCATCGCCCCTGCAACATGCGGAGCGCGCGCTTGTCGTGGCTGCCAACGACTTCGATTCCATCTTCGCGATGAACCGCATCATCGCGGCCATCAAGGCGAAGTCCAAGAACTACAATGTGCGCCTGGGCGGTGTTATCGCCAACCGGTCCCATGCGACCGACGAGATCGATCGCTTCAACCAGGCCGTTGGCCTGAAGCGCCTCGCCCATATTCCGGATCTCGATGCCGTAAGAAGGTCGCGACTGAAGAAGTCGACCCTGTTCGAAATGGACTCCTCGCCGGAAGTCGACCGTGCACGCGCCGAATACATGGCGCTCGCCCGCACGCTGCTCGCCGGCAACGAAGTGTTTGATGCCCAGCCGATGAAGGACCGCGACATCTTCGAATTCCTGGGATTCGAATGATGGAGAGCAGCACCTACCGATCGAGGCGCGACGAAGTCCGCACCTATTTCGACAGCACCGCGCTCGATGCCTGGAAGCGCTTTGCCGGGGGCTCGCCACTCGGCCGCATCCGCGACAGCGTGCGCGAGGGCCGCAGCCAGATGCGGGAGACGATCCTGTCGCGCCTTCCCTCCGACTTGCAGGGCTGGCGCATCCTCGATGCCGGATGCGGCACCGGCGCGATCAGCGTCGCGTTGGCGCGGCGCGGCGCCTGCGTGGTCGGCGTCGACCTCTCGCCCGAAACGATCGCCTACGCGCAGGAAAACCTGCCGGCCGATTGCCGCGACGGCGCAATCGAGTTCCGCCATGGCGACATGCTTGATGGCGAGCTCGGTCCGTTCGACGCCGTCGTGGCGATGGATTCGCTCATCCACTACAGCACACCGGATGCCGTGGAGGTGCTCGCGCGTCTCGGTGCCCGCACGCGTCACACACTGCTTTTCACCTATGTACCGCGCACGCCGCTCCTGGCCGCGATGCACCTGACCGGCCGGCTTTTCCCGAAGCGCAGCCGGGCACCTTCCGTGACGCCGACATCGCCGGCTGCCATCGCGGCGCAGATCGCGGAGTCTCCCGCACTGATCGACTGGCAGGCCTATGATCGCAGCCGCGTCAGCCACGGCTTCTACACCTCCGAACTTTTGGAGTTGATGCGGCGATGAGCACTGCGCGCAGCCACAAGACGGGATTGGCGTTGCTCTGGCGCTCGGTTGGGACACGCTTCCTGCCGTTCGCCGATGCCGCGAGCCCCGGGCTGCCGCTTGCACGACTGCTCCGCCTTTCGCTCTTCCAGGTCTCCGTCGGCATGGCCATGGTGCTCCTGACCGGCACCTTGAACCGCGTCATGATCGTCGAGCTCAACGTTCCGGCCGCACTGGTCGCGCTCATGGTGGCGCTGCCGATCGTCGCCGCCCCGCTGCGTGCGCTGATCGGCCATCGCTCGGATACCTACCGCTCCTATCTGGGCTGGCGCCGGGTTCCCTTCATCTGGATGGGCACGCTGCTTCAGTTCGGCGGCTTGGCCATCATGCCGTTCGCGCTCCTCCTGCTCTCGGGCGATGGCCATTATGGTCCCCTCGGCGGGCAGATCGGCGCAGCGCTTGCGTTCCTGTTGGTCGGCGCCGGCATGCACATAACACAGACCGCCGGGCTGGCACTCGCCTGCGATCTTGCAGAACCGAAGAATCGCCCGCGCGTCGTCGCCCTGCTCTACGTTTTCCTCTTGGTCGGGATGCTCGTGTCCGCGATCGTCTTCTCGACACTGCTGGCCGACTACACGCATCTGCGGCTCATCCAGGTCGTGCAGGGCGCCGCGATGGTCACGATGGCGCTGAACATCATCGCGCTCTGGAAGCAGGAAGGCCGCGATCCCGCACGCACCCGCCACGACCGTCCCCGGCCGGCCTTTGCCGAAGCCTGGGCCTCTTTCATGGCGTCGGGACGCTCCGGGCGCCTTCTCGCCGCGCTGGCACTCGGAACAGCGGCGTTCTCCATGCAGGATGTGCTGCTCGAGCCCTATGGTGGCCAGGTCCTCGCCTTGACGGTCGGCGCGACGACGATGCTGACGGCCATTCTCGCAACCGGCACGCTGGTCGGCCTCACCATCGCCGCGCGGCTCTTGTCGTCAGGTTTCAACGCGTATCGCCTGTCGGCCATCGGCGCGCTGGTGGGTGTTCCGGCCTTCTCGCTCGTCATCATCGCGGCACCGCTGGAATCGGCCCTGATCTTCCGTCTTGGCACGGCCTTGATTGGGCTCGGCGGCGGGCTTTTCGCGGTAAGCATGCTCACCGCTGCAATGGATTTGTCCGACGATGGCGACAGCGGCATGGCGCTTGGCGCTTGGGGCGCGGTGCAGGCCACCTCCATGGGGCTCGGTATCGCGGCCGGCGGACTGATCCGCGACGGCGTCACGCACCTTGCCGCTCAGGGCTCGGTCTTCGACCAGGTCTCGGCCGGCTACGGCGTCGTCTACCACATCGAAATTGGACTGCTCTTCGCCACGCTCATCGCGATCGGCCCCCTCGCCCGGTATCCGGGCCCGCAGGTCGGCGCAGCGCGTGAACGCTTCGGCATGATGGAATTCCCCAACTAGCTCGGGGACGGAGGAAGGACACGGCAATGGAAATCGGCGCAATCACAGGCTATATCGACGTTGCCCAGCTGGCGCTTTACGCCTTCTGGCTCTTCTTCGCCGGCCTCATCTTTTACATCCGCCGCGAAGACCGCCGCGAGGGCTATCCGCTCGAGCGCGACCCCGGCGGGCAGCTTCACCGCCCCAACGAACTGCTGATGGCGGAGCCGAAGACCTTCCTGCGGCCACACGGCGCCGGCACCTACACTGTGCCGAATGACAAGCGCGACCGCCGGCCGATCGCCGCGATGCGCGTCGCCCCATGGCCGGGCGCACCGATGACGCCGACGGGCAATCCGCTCATCGACGGGGTCGGTCCCGCCGCTTGGGCTGAGCGCGACGATCGTCCCGACATGACCTATGACGGCCGCCTGCGCATTGTGCCGTGGTCGAGCGACACCCATTTCGGCATCGCCAACGGCGACTTCGATCCCCGCGGCTTGCCGGTTTTCGCCGTCGACCGCCGCCGGGTCGCGACCGTCACCGATATCTGGGTCGATCGGGCTGAGCACATGGTCCGCTATCTCGAAGTCGAACTGGGCGACGGACGCCACGTTCTCGTTCCGCACAACCTTGCACGCATCAAGAAGACGCAGGTCGACGTCAAGTCGCTGACCTCCGCGCAATTCGCCGACGTGCCGGGTTTGGCCGCGATGGATCGGATCACTCTGCTCGAGGAAGATCGCATCATGGCCTATTTCGCCGGCGGCCACCTCTACGCGACACCAGAACGTTCGGAGCCCCTGATATGAGCGCTCTCTCCCATGACGATTTCGCCTTCGAGCACGCCCCTGGCCTGCCCGAAGCCCTGCCCCAGGACGAAGCCCTTCTCTGGCAGGGCTCACCGGACTGGCGCGCCCTTGCAGCGGATGCCTTCCACCTGCGCGCCGTGGCGATCTATTTCGCACTGCTGCTGATCTGGCGCTTTGCGACGGCTCTCTATGATGGTCTCGGCGTCATGGCCGCCCTGATGCATGCTGCCTGGATGGTGCCTGTGGCGCTCGCCGGCCTCGGCATCCTGCTCGGCCTTGGCTATGCCTACGCCCGCACCACGATCTATACGCTGACCAGCAAGCGCCTGCTGATCCGCTCGGGTCTCGCCCTGCCCGTCACGCTCAACATTCCCTTCGCACGCATCGAAAGTGCTTCTGTCCGAAAGCTGACGAAATCAGGCGCGGGTAATGTCGCATTGAAGGTCGCGCGTCCGGATCGGATCGCCTGGCTCCTTCTCTGGCCGCATGTGCGCCCTCTGTCGCTGCGCGATCCCGAGCCGATGCTGCGCGCCGTTCCAGGTGCGGATATCGTGGCGCAGAAAGTTGCCCGTGCGCTGGCGGCTGAAGCTGGCCATGTTCAACCGCGCTTCACCGTGGTCTCGAGCGATCAGCGGCCGGCCCACCAGGCACCGCAGCCCGCGACGGTTAGAGGATAAGCTGATGACCCAGGCAAACCCCGCTCCGCAGCGCATCTACGCCAGCCCGCTGGCCTGGATGGTTGGCGTTATGGTGCTTTCGATCGGCTTTGCCGCGGTCGGCGGTTTCGGACTGGGCGCGATCGATCAATCATCCCATGTGGTCGCAACGGCACAACTGTCGTTTTCAGATCGCCGAGATGGCGCGGTCGATGTGATCGATGCCCGCACCGGCCACGTGCTGCAGCGAGTTCAGCCCGGCGAGGGCGGCTTCCTGCGTGCCACGATGCGTGGGCTCGCCAATGAGCGCAAGCGTCGGGAAATCTCCGACGACATCCCCTTCTCGCTCCAGCGCACGGAAGAGGGTCATGTGCTTCTTTCAGATCCGGCGACCGGCCGGCTCGTTGCACTGGATGCCTTTGGCCAAACCAACCGAGCCGCCTTCGAGCGCTTCCTGGATGACCGGGAAATCGCCGCGGCGCTGCCGAACGATTCCCAGGGAGAACGACCATGATGATGGAGAAGATCACGCTCACACGGACGCGTATCGACCTGCCCTGCCGGATCGAGGTGTCCCACACGTTCGAGAGTCTGCACGCGCATATGGAACTGGCCGGTGACGTCGAGATCGAGCCGGGCGACAGCGTGCATGTCCACGGTCCGGAGATCGCTGTGCCCTACGGCGAAACCGCCGTCTTCAACCGCATGGCGACCGTCACCAAGGCATCCGCACCCGAAAAGCTTTGGGTCCGCATGACCGGCGACTTCGAATTCATGGAACTTCTGGAATTCAGCTTCTCGTCAGGAGAACGGCTATGACCATCGAAACACTCTCCCTTCAATCGCGCGACACGACGGGAATGGCGACCGAGACCACCATGCTCTCGCCGCGCTTCTACACGACCGATTTCGCCGAGCTCGACCGCACCAATGTCGAGCCCGTGCGCCGCGAGTGGGATGCCCTCATCGCCGAAATGGAAGCCGATCCGAACAAGGGCCATTTCAAGCGCGACGAAAACTGGGACCGGATCGATTTCGATGCGCTGCCGGAAGGCCTACGCAACGAGTTCGTGGACTTTCTGGTCTCGTCGCTGACGGCCGAGTTTTCCGGCTGTGTTCTCTATAAGGAGATGAAGAAACGCGGTCAGAATCCAGACATCGTCAAGCTGTTCGGCCTGATGAGCCGCGACGAGGCCCGCCATGCGGGGTTCATCAACGACGCGCTCAAAGAGTTCGGCATTGGCGTCAATCTCGGCTTCCTGACCAAGGCGAAGAAATACACTTTCTTCCGGCCGAAATTCATTTTCTACGCCACGTACCTGTCTGAAAAGATCGGCTACGCGCGTTACATCACCATCTACCGGCATCTCGAACGCCACCCGGAGCGCCGCTTCCACCCGATCTTCAAATGGTTCGAGAAGTGGTGCAACGACGAGTTCCGGCACGGTGAAGCCTTCGCTTTGCTGATGCGGGCCAATCCCGATTATCTGGCCGGCACCAACAAGCTCTGGGTGCGCTTCTTCCTGCTCGCCGTCTTCGCAACGATGTATGTCCGCGACCAGGCACGGCCGGAGTTCCACAAGGCGCTCGGCATCGACCCGGTCGAATACGACTACCGCGTCTTCCACCTGACGAGCGAGATCACGCGCCAGGTGTTCCCGCTGGTGCTCGATATCGACAATCCGAAATTCGCGCGCGGCCTGGAGAAGCTCAGCGTCATCAACGCCAAGCTGAACGATCTCAACGGCAAGCAGGGCGTCGCGGCAAAGGCCTCGCGCGCCATGCTGATCGCGCGTGCTGGGACGATATTCGTTCGCCTTTACGCTTTGCCGGTGAAGGAAAATGCACTGCCGGAGGCAAGTCGCCTCCAGCCGGTCTGGTAAGCCAAAAGCTGTGAGCGCCTATCTCGCACCCATCGCCTACGCCCTGTTCCTCTGGTGGTTCGCCACCGGAGCGATCCTTTTCCTGGATGGGCTCCCCCGGCGCACATACGGTTTCAGTATGGCCGGGGCGACGGTGATGCTGGTTGCGGGTCTCGTCGGTCTCGCCTGGACCGGCACGCAGGATAGCGTGTCGGCAGTCTACGGCGCTTTCACCAGTGCCCTGGCCGTGTGGGCGTTCATCGAGATGAGCTTCCTGATGGGCTTCGTGACGGGGACCCGCACCCGGCCATGCCACGCCCATTGCAGCGGGCTGGCCCATATGGGGCACGCCATCGGCGCGATCATCTGGCACGAGCTTCTGATCGTCGCGGCGGCGGCAGTCATCGCATTGCTGACCTGGGGCGCGGAAAACCAGGTCGGCTTCTGGACCTTCATGATCCTTTGGGGCATGCGCGCCAGTGCCAAGCTCAATCTACATTTCGGCGTGCGCAATCTCGGCGAAAGCCTGCTGCCGCCGCACCTCGCCTATCTGAAAAGCTTTCTACGCAAGCGTTCGATGAACGCTTTCTTCCCGGTTTCGATCACCATCTCGACAATCATCGCGACAGCGATGGGCCTTGCCCTCGTCGAAGCAACCGATGCCGCGCAGATCGCCGGCACGATGCTGCTTCTGACGCTTCTGGTCCTGGCCATTGTCGAGCACTGGTTCCTCGTCCTGCCGCTGCCGGTGGACGCGATCTGGAACTGGAGCCGTTCTGGAGTCGGTGCGACGCAACTGGGCGCGAAGGCGCCTGTCGCACCCGTTAAAATTCATGTCGAGTAGGGGAGGGAAAACGCGATGATGGATTTCGAAAATTTCTTTGCAGGCCAATTGGAGGACCTCCGCAAAGAAGGCAACTACCGCGTCTTCGCCGACATCGAACGACAGAACGGTGCATTCCCGAAGGCAGTCCGCCATGTGGAAGGCAAAACCCACACGGTAACCGTCTGGTGCTCGAACGACTATCTCGGCATGGGCCAGCATCCGAAGGTGGTGGCCGCCATGAAGGAAGCGATCGACCGCTGCGGCGCAGGCGCCGGCGGTACCCGCAACATCTCGGGCACCAACCACTATCATGTCCTGCTCGAGCAGGAGCTCGCTGACTTGCACGGCAAGGAATCAGCGCTCCTCTTCACCTCGGGCTATGTCTCGAATTGGGCGGCACTCGGCACGCTCGCCTCGAAGATCCCCGGCTGCATCGTCTTTTCCGATGCGTTGAACCACGCCTCCATGATCGAAGGCATCCGCCACTCCAAGGCAGAACGCGTCATCTGGAAGCACAACGATGTCGCCGACCTGCGCGCCAAGCTCCAGGCAGCCGATCCGAAGGCGCCGAAGCTGATCGCGTTCGAAAGCGTCTACTCGATGGATGGCGACATCGCGCCCATCAAGGAGATCTGTGATGTCGCCGACGAGTTCGGCGCCATGACCTATCTCGACGAAGTCCACGGCGTCGGCCTTTACGGACCACGCGGCGGCGGCATCGCCGAACGCGAAGGCCTGATGCACCGCCTGACGGTGATCGAAGGCACGCTCGGCAAGGCGTTCGGCGTGATGGGCGGCTATATCGCTGCCTCCACGGCGCTTTGCGACTTCGTGCGCTCCTTCGCCTCTGGCTTCATCTTCACCACCGCGCTGCCGCCGGCTCTTGCCGCAGGCGCGCTCGCCTCGATCCGCCATCTGAAGCAGAGCCAGATCGAGCGCATGCGTCACCAGGACCGTGTTGCTAAGTTTCGTCAGGGCCTCAACGCGATCGGCATTCCCTACATGCCGAACCCGAGCCACATCGTGCCGGTGATGGTAGGCGACCCCACAAAGTGTAAATGGCTGTCGGATCTGCTGCTCGACAATTACGGCATCTACGTTCAGCCGATCAACTATCCGACGGTGCCGAAGAAGACGGAACGCTTGCGCATCACCCCATCCCCGGTGCATGACGACGGGGACATGGCCCAGATGCTGCATGCGCTGAGCGATCTCTGGTCACACTGCGCCCTGTCACGCGCAGTCGCCTGACGCCAAGACCGCCGCCGCCGAACAAGGGGAGAGCACATGCCTTTGCCGTTGATGCGCTCCCCGGATACGACCCGCTGCGGCGACGATCGCATCATTGCGGCGATCGACGATGACGGCGCTCTCTACCCGGTGGAGAAGCTTGATGCGCATCGGCGCGGCATCAAGCATCTGGCGATTTCGGCATTTGTCTTCAGTGGAAACCGCCTGCTCGTCCAGCGTCGTGCCGGCGGCAAGTATCACAGCCCCGGCCAGTGGGCGAACACCTGCTGTACGCATCCGGACTGGCAAGAAAACCCCTCCGCCTGCGCCACCCGCCGATTATGGGAGGAGCTCGGTCTGGACATCGATCTCGAGCCTCGCGCCGTGATCGAGTATCGGGCCGATGTCGGCCAGGGTTTGACGGAGCACGAGCGGGTCCACGTCTTCGAAGGTACTGTCGACGATCCCGAGACCGCAATCCCGTTCGATCCGACGGAAGTCGACAAGGTGCGCTGGGTCGAGATCGCAGAGCTTCAACGCGAAGCGCGGTTGAACCCGGACAGCATCACACCCTGGTTCCGGATCTATCTCGAGCGTTGGTCTGAACTGGGATTGTCGCCCGCCTGAAAGTGACGGGCGACAGACGTCTTGGCGATCTTCAAGCAGCTGCAGCGAGGTGGCTGACGCGGCGAACTTCATCATCGGTCAACAGCCCCCCGGCACGAAGCAACGCTGCAAAGCGACCGCTCGATGCCGCGAGTTCGCCGAACGAACCCGCTTCGACGAGACGTCCCTTATCGAGGAACATCACGAAGTCCGCATCCTTCACCGTCGACAGGCGGTGCGCGATGATGAAGGTCGTTCTGTCACGGCGCAGTTCGTCGATCGCTTCCTTGACGCGCTGTTCCGTTTCGACGTCGAGCGCACTGGTCGCCTCGTCGAGAACGAGGATTGGCGCATCTTTCAGCACGGCCCGCGCGATGGCGATGCGCTGACGCTCGCCGCCCGAAAGCTGACCGCCACGCTCGCCGACCAGCGTCGCAAAGCCCTGCGCCTTGCCGTAGATGAAGTCGTCGGCCGCCGCAGCCTGAGCCGCACGAAGAACTTCGTCGTCACCCGCCTCCGAACGGCCGAGGCGGATGTTCTCCTCGATCGAACGGTTGAGAAGGCCGGCATCTTGGAAGACAGTGGCGATATTGTCGCGCAACGAACGACGCGTCACCGAGCGTACATCGACGCCGTCGATCAGAATTCGTCCTTCCACAGGTTCATTCACCCGCTGAAGCATGTTGATGAGCGTCGTTTTTCCGGCGCCCGTCGGACCGACGATCGCGACCGTCTTGCCGGCCGGAACCTCAAACGACAGATCGAAAATGCCATGGCCGGAATTCGGGAACGAGAACGAGACGTTCTCGAAGCGGACGTGGCCTTCGACGCGACCGATGTCACGGCCCTGCTCTGCCTCGTCCAGTGCCGGTGCGGCATCTTCCAGCGCGTAGAAATCGACAAGCTTGGCGCGCGCTTCGAAAACCTGGTTCACGAACTGCATGATCTGGTCGAGACGCCCGATGAGAAGATTGGCGAAACCCACGAAGGCCACGACGTCGCCAACGCGCAGCTCGCCAGCCGACACCAGCATCGCACCAATCAGCAAAATCACGATCATCGAAATGGTCGACGCCATACGATTCAGGCCGCTTGCGAGCGCCCACCAATCGAGAACCGGAAACTGAGCGTTGATCAACCGGGATGTGTGGATGCGCAGCTGGCGCACTTCGCTATCCATGCGATTGTAGCTCTGCAGCACCGAGACGTTGGAGATGCAATCGCTCACATGGCCGAAGACATCATGGTGGTAGCGCTCGACAGCCGCCTGCCCTTCCTTCGTACGCTTCATCACGAAGCGGCCGATCATGAAGTAGAGAATGCCCAGAACGAAGAGCACCATCGACAGACGCAGATCCATGGCCAACGCAGTCGGCACCAGCAACACGAGAGCGACGGCCGTCGTCAGGTGCGTCCGCATGAATTCGAGCCAGAGGCCGAAAAGCGTATCGACCGCGCGCAGCATGGTGTGAAGTGCGTTTGAGGTGCCTTTCTCGTGGTGCCACGACAGCGGCATGCGGATGACGCGCTCGAAGGAATCACCGAGCACCTGAACGCGACGCTGGTGAGCGAGGCGGTCGGCGCTGCGGGCGACGATGACGAAAGCGACGATGTTGAAAACGCCGAAGCCGGCCCACAGGCCGAGTGTCGGGAAGATGCCTTGCTTCTCGGCAATCGCGTCGATGACGCGGCCGAACAGGATGGGTTCGGCAATCGTTACCACTGCCAACACGATATTGGCTGCGCACACGAACAGAACGCCCGTACGCTGGTGCCCAAGGTAACGCAGGGCCCGCCAATAAATCTCAGTCAAAGACATCACACACTCCGAACGCGACTTTTGTGCGCCGCACCAATCGGCAGCAGCGTTATCGGGTAATTTAGGAAACACAATGGGATTTCAGAGGGATGGTTGCGCCAGCGTCCGCAACATTTTCGCTTTCACTGTAACATGCCGTGAAGGCTACTTCGCAGATGCAAAAAATTTACTCAGATGCATCGCATTCCATCTTGCCCGGATTCCATATCTGGGATGCCAAACAGTTTTGGCAAGGTAATCGCCGCATGAACATCGAAGTATAAAACAGAAAAATTATACGTGACGAACGGCCTCAGTCGATCTAAGGGGTCTTGATGCCACGTTATCTGATTGTCGACGACCATCCGCTCTTCCGTGAAGCCCTGACCAGCGCCCTCGCCCTGGCGGGCCCTGACACCCAGACCGTCGACGCTGCCGATTTCGCAAGCGCGCTTACCATTTTGCATGAGCAGAAAGCGTTCGACTTGGTTCTTCTCGACCTGGCGATACCCGGTGTCAGCGGTTTCGAAGGCCTTCTGGCCATAAGGTCGCAGTTTCCGCGCCTCCCGGTCGTGGTCATCTCAGGTCACGAGGATTCCCGGGTCATTTCGGAAGCGCTGTCTTATGGCGCCGCCGGTTTCATTCCAAAATCCGTGCGCAAGCAGGAGCTGACCATCGCCGTCCAGCGCGTCATGGCCGGCGCAGTCTATGTGCCTGATTTCTATGAGCCGCCGAACGATCATGCGGACGACAGCGGACGCAAGGCCATGATCAGCAAGGTGTCGACATTGACCCCACAGCAATTGCGCGTCCTGCAAATGCTCCGAGAGGGGCTCTTGAACAAGCAGATCGCCTATGAGCTCGGGGTGGGAGAAACCACGATCAAGGCGCATGTTTCCGAAATCCTGCGCAAGCTGAACGTCTACAGTAGGACCCAGGCGGTCATCGAAGTCACCAAGCTCGATATCGCGGACTTGAACGCCTTTGCGCGGGACAATCCCTAGTGCGCTTTGGGCGGTAGTCCCTCACCTGATCTCACTCGGCCCTGCCGGCCGCGAGCAGATGCTCGACGAGGGCGCGGAACTCGGCTGGTTTGAGCGGCTTGTACATGACCTCGATGTCGCGGGTCTTGCAACGGGCTTCGAGGCCAGCCGAAGGATCGGCGGTCACGATCAGGGCAGGAAGCTGCCGGCGAAGATAATAGCGAATGTGCTCGATCGTCACCGAGCCGAGATCGCCATGATCGAGGTGCTGGTCGGCGATCACGATGTCCGGCCGCCATGCAGGATCGGCAAGCAGCCCGATCGCCTCGCTGCTGTGGCTCGCGATCCGCACCGAGCAATGCCAGCTCTCCAAAAGGGTCAGCATAGCCTCCATGACCGAGCGGTCATTCTCGATCAGGAGCACGTTGGCCCCGAAGAGATGGTTGGAGATCGGCAGCCGGGGCGCGTATTCGCGGGTTTTCCCCCGCACCAGATCGGGCTGGCCGAATGGCACGTAAAGGTGAAATGCCGTGCCGTGCCCGGGGCGTGAGGTAAAGGTGATGTGGTGACCGAGCGCCGACACCATGCGCTGCACGATCGACAGCCCGAGGCCCAGGCCCGGCGTGCCTCCAAGGTCGCCACCGGCCGGCATCGTGCCGCGATGGAATTCCTCGAAGATCGCTTCGTATTGGTCTTCGGCGATCCCCATGCCGGTGTCGACGATGTCGATGCGCAGAAGCGCGCCACGTTTGCGGGCACCGATCAGCACCCCGCCACGGCTCGTATAGCGGATGGCATTGGAAATGATGTTCTGGAGCACCCGTCGCAGCATTCCCCGGTCGGACCGCACGATCGCATCGGTCGGACGGAACCGGATATGGAGGCCCTTCGCGGCGGCGATCTGCTGGAAATCGCTGCTCAGGCTTCCGAGCAACGCATCGAGTGGCAGGTTCACGATGTCCGGTTTCATCACGCCGCTGTCGAGCTTGGCAATGTCGAGCAACGTACGCAGCAATTCGTTCATGGTGTCGAGAGACTGCTCGACCTGTCGAGCAAGCTTCTTGCCCTGATCGCTCGTCTGCAAATCCGCCAGCGCGGAAATGGAAAGATGCGCCGCATTGAGCGGCTGCAGCACGTCATGGCTTGCCGCTGCGATGAAGCGCGTCTTTGAAATATTGGCCGCCTCGGCTGCTTCCTTGGCGGCGCTCAAGGCGCGGTTCGTCTGTTCGATACGCCGCAACGCGCTCGTCAGTTCGTCAGTCCGCTGCCTCACCTGCGCTTCGAGGCCGATTGCAGTCTGGAACAGCGAAAAAGCATTGCCCTGCTGGTCCATGGAACGCTCGACGCGCTCGATAAGCGCGGTGTTGATCTTGCGAAGCTTCTCGACATCGTCGATCCCGAGCGTATCGCGCATCCGCTTCACTCCGATGCCGCCGGGCTCGCCGCAAAGGCGATCCCCGTGAAAGTCTGGTTGAGATGCATCGACCGGTATTGCTCGCCATAGGTCCCGAAGCCGATGATGTTGTTCTCGCGATAGAGCGAGGAGATCGCGGCGAGACTTTGCCGGTTCTGAGCGTCGAGACGACGCAGGACGCAATCGAAACCAAGCACGACATCGATCCCGCCGAGCCCGGCCGCCACGTCGTGCAGTTTCGCCCGCGTCGATTCCACCATGCCCATCGGTTCCGCGAGCGTCAGAACGATCCCGTTGTCGATCGCGCAGAAGAAGGTGAGCGAGCCATCCTCGTTGGCTTTCTGGATGGAGCGGCAGAAATACTCCCCGCCGACCCGGACCACCACGGGGTAGGAGGCAAAGCTCATCGGCGTCAGCGATGCCGCATCGAGGCCGATGGCCTGGGCGTATGCCGCAGCCGCCGGCTCGGCATTGATCTCGTGGACGGTGCGCGTGTCCGGATCGGACGCGGTCACCACCAGCTTTCGGCTGGTCGGATTGAAGTTCTCGGTCTTGAACACATCGAACGGCACAGCGCTGTGCACGAGCATCAGGATCGCGCAGTCGGTCACCACGTCGCCATTGTGAATGAGCGTCGTTTTCTCGAACCGCAGATTGTCGCCGGCCGAACCTCCCACCAGCGGAATTTCATCGAGGCTCCAGTAGAGCGCCGAGGTCACCGCTTCCTCGGCGCGGGACAGACCATCGATCAGCACGACGCCGAAGGTGCGACCGCCGGCGAACCGCTTGGGTTCGAAACTGCGACGCAACTGGCGCACGTCCTTGACGACGCTTTCCATGCGCGCCGTGGAGATGTCGCGGATCAGGCAGGCCGATGCGCTGAACTTGTCCGAGGGAAACAGCATGGCAATGATCGAGCCTTCGCCATAGCCATCCGGCGTGATTTCACCTGCCGTCGAACAGCCCACATAGCGCAGACCTGGCGCGTGTTGCGCCATGCTGGCTGCTATCTCGTGGGGGTCGATGGCGTCCTGGGAAAAAAAAAGCGAAGCGAGCTCGGCGCCTGCGACCCCCGCCTGGACCGCAAGCGTGCCCGCGAATTCGTCCAGCCCGATATCGCTGCCGTGGATGGCAACGATGCCGCACGCATAAGTCGTGATATGGCAGGTCATCCGGCCATTGCCTCTCGCCTCTTCCTGCGGCCACTATTCGCCCCGGACCGCGCGCTTATCAAGCACTGCGCCTGCCGCGGCCGACCATCCAAAGTACAATGTCCTTTTCTCAGGGCCATGCCATTGTTCGCCACGCTCCCGCATGGTGGCTCATACAGCCACATGGTGCGAGAGCCAGAGAAGGTCACCGACGATCATCGTCTGCCGTCGACCTTGCATAACGAGCCCTTCCGCGCAAACTATCGCTGCGGGGCGTCGGATTGCATGATCGATGTCGATGGCGCCTCACGTTCGGTCGACGAATGACAGCGAGTTCAAGGGGAGGAACCCGAATGACGAAAGTTGCGATGAAGGTGAATGGGCGTCAGGTCTCAGGCGAGGTCGAGGGACGCACCCTTCTCGTTCATTTCCTTCGTGAGAATCTCGGACTGACGGGAACGCACGTTGGTTGCGATACGACCCAGTGCGGGGCCTGCACCATCCACATGAACGGCCAGGCGGTGAAGGCTTGCACGATCCTTGCGGCACAGGCCGAAGGTACCGAAATCGTCACCATCGAAGGCATTGCCACGGGTGGGGAGCTGCATCCGATGCAGGCTGCCTTCAAGCAGCACCATGGCCTGCAGTGCGGCTTCTGTACGCCCGGCATGATCATGGCCTCGATCGACATCGTCAATCGCCATGGTGCCGACCTCGACGAGCAGACCGTTCGTCACGAGTTGGAAGGCAATATCTGCCGCTGCACCGGCTATCACAACATCGTGAAAGCAGTTCTGTCCGCTGCCGGTTCGCAAGAGCAGCGCCAAGCCGCGGAATAAGCAGACCGGCGCAGGTCGGGCTGTGGGCAGCGCCATAGGCGCGCCTCACGAAGCGGCATTGCCTGCGTTTTCTCGGAGGAATTGGCCGGTTTCCGGCCCCCGGATCTTGAGGAGGAATTGATGGGTATCGAAGGTATTGGCGCCAGCGTTCTGCGCAAGGAAGACAAGCGTTTCATCACAGGCAAAGGCCGCTACACGGACGACATGGTCGTTCCCGGCATGAAGCACGCCGTCTTCGTGCGCTCGCCCTATGCTCACGCCAAGATCGTCAGCATCGACACGAGCGAAGCCGAAGCGATGCCGGGCGTGATCGGCATCCTCAACGGCAAGCAGTTGACGGAAGACGGCATCGGCAATTTGATCTGCGGCTGGATGGTCCACTCCAAGGACGGCTCGCCGATGAACATGGGCGCATGGCGTCCGCTGGCACAGGACACCGTCCGCTATGTGGGCGATGCCATCGCGATCGTGGTGGCCGACACCCGGGCACAGGCACGCGATGCCGCCGATCTCGTCAATATCGAATATGACGAACTGCCAGTCGTCACCGGCGTCGAGGATGCGCTGCGCGACGGCGCTCCGCAAATCCATCCCGAAGCCAAGAACAACCTGATCTTCGATTGGGTGCTCGGCGACGAACAGGCAACTGCCGACGCGTTCTCCAAGGCGGCGCACGTCGTCAAGCTGGACATCGTCAACAACCGCCTCGTGCCGAACGCCATGGAGCCGCGCGCGGCTCTCGGCGTCTACGATGCGGCGGAAGATCACTACACCTGCTGGACGACGTCGCAGAACCCGCACGTCGCCCGCCTGGTCATGAGCGCGTTCTACAACGTCGCGCCCGAAAACAAGCTGCGCGTCATCGCACCCGATGTCGGCGGCGGCTTCGGCTCGAAGATCTACATCTATCCGGAAGAGATCGTCTGCCTGTGGGCCTCCAAGCGCACCGGCGTACCGGTCAAGTGGAACTGCGATCGCACGGAAGCCTTCCTGACCGACGCCCATGGCCGTGACCACGTGACCCATGCGGAGATGGCGTTCGACGCCGACCACCACATTCTCGGCCTCAAGGTCGAGACCAAGGCCAATCTCGGCGCTTACATGTCGCTCTTCTCGTCGGCGACGCCGACCTATCTCTACGCGACCCTCCTGTCGGGCCAGTACAACATCCCGGCGATCCACGCGAATGTGAAGGCGATCTACACCAACACGGCGCCTGTCGACGCCTATCGCGGTGCGGGCCGTCCGGAGGCGACCTACGTGATGGAACGCATGATGGAGACGGCGGCGCGCGAATTGGGCGTTTCCCCGCCTGAACTTCGCCGCAAGAACTTCATCCGCTCCTTCCCGCACCAGACCCCGGTCATCATGGCTTATGACACCGGCGACTTCGAAGCATCGCTGAACGCCGCAATGCAGGAGATCGACTATAACGGCTTCGCCGCCCGTCGCACCGATTCTGAAAGCCGCGGCAAGAAGCGCGGCATCGGCATGAGCTGCTACATCGAGGCCTGCGGCATCGCGCCGTCTGCCGCGGTCGGTTCGCTTGGCGCCGGTGTCGGCCTGTGGGAGTCGGCTGAAGTGCGCGTCAACGCAGTCGGCACGATCGAAATCCTGACCGGCTCGCACAGCCACGGCCAGGGCCACGAAACGACCTTCGCGCAGCTGGTGGCGGAACGCTTCGGCGTCGGGATCGACAGTGTCAACATCGTCCATGGCGACACCGACAAGGTGCAGATGGGCATGGGCACCTACGGCTCTCGCTCAGGAGCCGTCGGCATGAGCGCGATCGTCAAGGCGCTCGACAAGGTCGAGGCCAAGGCCAAGAAGATCGCAGCCCATCTGATGGAAGCGGACGAAGGCGACATCGTCATCGAGAACGGCGAGCTCAAGGTTGCCGGCACCGACAAGACGCTGCCCTGGTTCCAGATGGCACTTGCGGCCTACACTGCGCACAATCTGCCCTCTGGCATGGAGCCAGGCCTGAAGGAAGGCGCGTTCTACGATCCGTCCAACTTCACGTTCCCGGCCGGCTGCTACATCTGCGAGGTCGAAGTCGATCCCGACACGGGCAAGACGGAAATCCTCAATTTCGTAGCGGCCGACGATTTCGGCAACATCATCAATCCGATGATCGTCGAAGGTCAGGTCCATGGCGGTCTCGCGCAGGGCATCGGCCAGGCAATGCTGGAAGGCTGCCACTACGATCCGCAGACGGGACAGCTGATCACGGCAAGCTACATGGATTACACCATGCCGCGCGCCGACGACCTGCCGTCGTTCCAGATCTCGCACCAGACCACGCCATGCCCGGGCAATCCGCTCGGCATCAAGGGCTGCGGCGAGGCTGGTGCGATCGGGTCGCCACCGGCGGTGATCAACGCCATCACCGACGCGATCGGCACCAACGTGCTCAGCATGCCGGCATCCCCGCAAAAGGTCTGGGCAGCCCTGCACAACGCCTGACAACGCCATCAGAAAGCAGAGGATTGAAGAGCAAGCGGCACCGTAGCGACTGAACCCTGCGAGCCCTTGCCCTTCGTCTTCAGGGAGACATCCAATGTACCAAACGAATTACCATCGTCCGACCTCGGTTGAGGAAGCCGCAAAGCTCGTGAGCTCCACGGAATCGGGCAAGTTCCTGTCTGGCGGCATGTCGCTTCTGCCTGCCATGAAGCAGCGTCTCGCCGCGCCGTCAGATCTTGTCGACCTGCGTCACGTCGAGGAAATGAAGGGCATCACGGTCAATGGCCGTGATGTCCGCATCGGTGGCGCCGTCACGCATTTCGAGATCAAGGATTCAGACGAGATCAAGTCGGTCTGCTATGGCCTGCACCACATGGCGAGCGTGCTTGGCGATCCGCAGGTGCGCTACATGGGCACGATCGGCGGTTCGGTCGCAAACAACGATCCAGCGGCCGATTACCCCGCCGCGATGATCGCGTTGGATGCCACGATCCATACCAGCAAGCGGGCCGTCAAAGCCTCCGAATTCTTCGTCAGCCTGCTGGAAACCGTACTTGAAGACGATGAAATCGTGACTGCCGTCTCGTTCACGGCGCCTGAGATTTCCGGCTACGAGAAGTTCCGCAACCCTGCATCGCGCTATGCCATGTGCGGCGTCTTCGTCGCGAAAACCGGCTCGAACGTGCGTGTCGGCGTTACCGGCGCCGGCTCGGACGGGGTCTTCCACTGGGAGGAGGCAGCGCAAGCATTGTCGGCGAATTTTGCGCCCGACGCCGTCGCCACTCTTTCGGTCGATCCGGGTGGCATGCTTTCCGACCTTCACGGATCCTCGGAATACCGCGCCAATCTGGTGAAGGTGATGGCCAAACGCGCAGTGGCTTCAGCCAAGTAATTGCGTCGACATTGACCTGCACGAAGGGCCGGAGCGCAAGCTGTCGGCCCTTTGTCTTGCCTGAGTGATCCGACCTTCGGCCCGCAACAGCAAGTCGGGTTACGACCTTCGCCCGTGGCCAACGCCAATGCCGTACATTAGAACGGTTGTAGGGAAGGAAGGCTTGCGTAACTGTGCGACGGGTCGTCGCATTTCCTCGTTTTCTGCAGAGAAAGCAGGCCTTTTGCTATGAATTGGGGCATCCAACCTTGACTTAGAACGGTTCCAAACCGAAAACGGGTTGCAGTCAGTGGAGCGTGTGACGATGGATTTCGACGGATTTTTCCAGAACGCATTGGACGGCCTTCGTGAAGAAGGACGTTACCGTGTGTTCGCCGACCTGGAACGGCGCCAGGGGGAATTTCCGCACGCGACCCGTTATACTGAAAATGGCGAGCAGAGCGTCACCGTCTGGTGCTCGAACGACTATCTCGGCATGGGCCAGCATCCGAAGGTGGTGGCTGCCATGAAGGAAGCGATCGACCGCTGCGGCGCAGGCGCCGGCGGTACCCGCAACATCTCCGGCACCAACCACTATCATGTCCTGCTCGAGCAGGAGCTCGCTGATTTGCACGGCAAGGAATCAGCGCTCCTCTTCACCTCGGGCTATGTCTCCAACTGGGCGGCACTCGGCACGCTCGCCTCGAAGATCCCCGGCTGCATCGTCTTTTCCGATGCCTTGAACCACGCCTCCATGATCGAAGGCATCCGCCACTCCAAGGCCGAGCGCGTCATCTGGAAGCACAACGATGTCGCGGATCTGCGTGCCAAGCTCCAGGCAGCCGATCCGAAGGCGCCGAAGCTGATCGCGTTCGAGAGCGTCTATTCGATGGATGGCGACATCGCGCCGATCAAGGAGATCTGTGACGTCGCCGACGAGTTCGGCGCCATGACCTATCTCGACGAAGTCCACGGCGTCGGCCTCTACGGACCGCGCGGCGGCGGTATCGCCGAACGCGAAGGCCTGATGCACCGCCTGACGGTGATCGAAGGCACGCTGGGCAAGGCGTTCGGCGTGATGGGCGGCTATATCGCTGCCTCCACCGCGCTTTGCGACTTCGTGCGCTCCTTCGCCTCCGGCTTCATCTTCACCACCGCGCTGCCGCCGGCTCTTGCCGCGGGCGCGCTTGCCTCGATCCGCCATCTGAAGCAGAGCCAGATCGAGCGCATGCGTCATCAGGACCGCGTTGCCCGCGTCCGCGCCCGCCTCGATGCCATTGGCATTCCTTATATGCCGAACCCGAGCCACATCGTGCCGGTCATGGTCGGCGATGCGGCCAAGTGTAAATGGCTGTCGGATCTGCTGCTCGACAATTACGGTATCTACGTTCAGCCGATCAACTATCCGACGGTACCGAAAAAAACGGAACGCCTGCGTATCACGCCGTCACCGTTCCACAGCGATGCCGACATCGATCATCTCGTGTCGGCTTTGTCGTCGCTCTGGTCCCGTTGCGCCTTGTCGCGCGCCGTCGCCTGATGTCCATCAAAGCGGCTTGAGCATCCTCGAGCTGCCTCAAATCCTCAAGCTGCGTGGCGCAGGCCGGCGATTTCTTCGGCAGCGATGACGCGTGCCTCCGCATCGGCCGCATACACGGCATCGATCCGCGTCGCGGCACCCGCTCCGGCCATACGCGCCATTGTGCGCTCCACCACATCCGCCATCTGAAGAAAGCCGATTTCTTTAGCCAGAAAAGAGTCGAGGGCCGTTTCCTTGGCGCCGTTCAGCACGGCACCGGCAAGACCACCGCGCTCCATCGCTTCACGCGCCAGCCGCAGCGCTGGAAACCGCTCTTCGTCCGGCACCTGAAAATCCAGCCGTGACAATTGCTTGAAATCGAGCCGCTCGACCGGCAGGTTCCGCCGTTCCGGATAGGCCAGCGCGTAGCCGATCGCCGTGCGCATGTCGGGCGCGCCAAGCTGCGCCAGCATCGAACCATCCGCATAGCCGACCATGGAATGGATGATGGACTGCGGGTGAATGACCACTTCCACCTGATCCGGCCGCAAATCGAAAAGATGCTGCGCCTCGATCATTTCGAGCGCCTTGTTGAACATTGACGCGCTGTCGATGGATATCTTTCGGCCCATGCTCCAGTTCGGATGCGCGGCCGCGTCATCCGCGCTCACCTGCGCCATTTGTTCGAGCGTGTGATTGCGGAAGGGACCGCCCGAGGCTGTGAGAACGATACGTTCAAGGGCCTCGTTTCCCCCGGCCGCGAGACATTGGTGGATCGCATTGTGCTCGCTGTCCACAGGCAGCAGCCGTCCGCCACCAGCTGACATTTCCCGTTTGAACAACTGACCCGCCGACACGAGACATTCCTTGTTGGCCAGCGCGATGTCGGCGCCCCGCCGCGCGGCGGCGAGCGTTGGCGCAAGGCCGGCCACACCCACGATGGCCGCCATCACGATGTCCGCCTCGCGTTCACCGGCTTCGATCAGCGCGTCGGCACCTGCCCCGCAAGCGATGCCGGTGCCGGAAAGCTCCGTGCGCAGCGCATGGTACCGATCTTCGTCAGCTGTGGCCACGAAGTCCGCCCCGAGCGCGATCGCCTCCCGCGCAAGGACTTCGATATTGTCGCGCCCTGTCAGCGCCGTGATCTTGAACGTGTCCCGCCCGCCGAGATGGCGCACGACGTTCAGCGTGCTCGCCCCGATGGATCCTGTCGCGCCGAGAACTGTGAGGCGGCGGCGTTCTTGAGAAGTCTGTGTCATGCCGGCGACTATCCCGTCTGGCCGTCGCTTCGTAAAGCCCTGCCGATCTTTGAAGCCTTCACGCAGCTTATGCCAGCCAAAACCGGGCGATCGGCCTTACTATTCGGACGAATTGAGCGATCTTTCGAACCCAGAAATCAGAGGTTAACGCTTGCGATAAGAATTTATGAACTGTATTCAGCCTATTGAGGTCGCTTGATCAGTGACCGCGGGGATTACCGCATGACGATTCGGGCAGGGTGGACAGCCGACATGCGCTGGCATCGACTTCTTGTGGTTTCGGGGCTTTGCCTCACATTGGCGGCATGCAGCAACGACACGCTTTCCAGCGTTTCGAACAAGGTCGAACATCCGTTGCCGACGAAGGTCGTCAACCGCATGAAGGCCTACGACATGACCGAGGCCTCACCGATCATGATGCGCATCTTCAAGGAAGAGAGCGTTTTGGAGGTCTGGAAGGCGAAAGCGAACGGCCGCTTCGAAAAGATCGCCGAATACGACATCTGTAAATGGTCGGGTGAGCTTGGACCGAAGCAGGTCGAAGGCGATCGTCAGGCGCCGGAAGGCTTCTACACGGTCAACCGTCACCAGATGAACCCCAATTCCAGCTACTATCTCTCGTTCAATCTGGGCTATCCGAACCGTTTCGACCGCGCCCATGGCCGCACCGGCACCAACCTCATGGTGCATGGCGCCTGCTCATCCGCCGGCTGCTATTCGATGACGGACGAGCAGGTCCTCGAAATCTACGCATTTGCCCGCGAAGCCTTCAAAGGTGGACAGGAGAATTTCCAGGTCCAGGCACTGCCGTTCCGCATGACGGCTGAAAACATGGCGCGTCACCGCGACAACCCGAACTACGCCTTCTGGGAAATGCTCAAGGTCGGCTACGACCATTTCGAGCTGACCAAGACGCCGCCGAAGGTCGACGTCTGCAACAAGGAATACATCTTCAACCAGGTTCCGACAGAGCCGAACGCGGTCTTCGACGCCGCCGCCGCCTGTCCCGCGACCTCCACGCCTCAAAGTCTGCAGGTCGCCTACCAGACCTATGTTCAAGACTATGAAGCAGCGTTCCAGGAAGCTCTGGAGAAGCAGACCGGCCAGCGCCCGGGCCGCTCCGGTTCGCTTTCTCGGCTGTTGCCGGCAAACCAATCGAGCCCGGCTTCCGTTGCCGCCGCAACGGCTACGACCGCCACGACTGTCGTGCCTGCTGCCGCTTCACCGGCCGTCATCGCGCCTGCAACGGCAGGTGCCACCGTTCCTGTGCAGCCTGCACAGCCCGCTGCGGTTCCGGTTCCCACCGAAGCAAGCGCACCTGCCGCATCGGCACCGATGACGACGACCGCGCTGCCCGTTCCCGCCGCCAATCCGCTCGGCACTTCGACGTCGCTTTACGCAGCGCCGCCTCCTGCGCCCGCCCAGCAGGTCGCGGAACGCCCCCGCTGGTCGCTCTGGGGTCGGAATTGACGTCTGGATCAGGCGAAACGATCACCTACGACCTCAAAGGCCTGAAATGCCCGCTGCCCGTCCTCAAGACGCGCAAGCGCATGGCCGCGCTGGCGTCAGGCACGCGGGTGCTGGTCGAAACGACCGACCCGATGGCGGTCATCGACATTCCCCACTTCTGTCAGGAAAGCGGCAATCGGCTCATTTCCACTGAAACGGTGGAGAGCGGACACCGCTTCTGCATCGAGAAGGCTTGAACGCCCGCTTATTCGTGAGATCCGGTTGCTAGAACCGGTGACCCGGCACGACGAGCGGGTTGGATTCCAGCGCAACGCGATCGGCCCGATCCGCAGCCGGTTGCCCGGCGAAGGCGCCGAAAAGGTCCCGCACGAAGTCTTCACCCAGATCGCGCGTGATCACGACGATGCGCGTGCGGCGATCGCTATCCGGCCATGACGGCAATCGTGCCGGCGGATGGAAGGTACCCTGGACGCCATGAATGACGAGCGGGCGCTCCGGATTGTCAGACAGCGCGACGATGCCCTTCATGCGCAGCACCCGTTCGCCGTGGGCCGAGCGCAGGAGATCGATGAACATCGCGATCGCGTCGCGATCCACCAGACCCTCATGCACGAGCGTAAAGGCGCGGATGCGCGCATCGTGGCGGTTTACGTCGTGATGATGGTGGTGATGGTGACCCGCCGCCGCAATCGCCTCGTCGCGCAGCCAGCGCTGCACGTCCGCCGTCTTTGTCTCGGGATCGTAAAGCCCGCAATCGAAGAGCGCCGCATAGCCCGTCTGCGCCTCCTGAGCATCGAGAAGCGGCGCTCCGGGATTAAGCGCGCCGATGCGCTGGCGCAGCGCGTCGACCGATGTATCGTCGGCCAGATCCGTCTTGGTCAGCACGATCCGATCGGCGACCGCTACCTGCTTGACCGCTTCTTCGTGCCGGTCGAGCGTGCCCATCCCGTTCAACGCGTCGAGCGTGGTGATGACGCCGTCGAGGCGGAGGCTGTCCGCCAGGACCGGATGGCCCATCACGGCCTGCAAAACCGGCGCCGGATCGGCAAGGCCAGTCGTTTCGATCACGATACGGCGCAGGCGCTCGATGCGACCCGTCTGCAGCCGATCGACCAGTTCCGCCAGCGTATCCACCAGTTCGCCGCGCACCGTGCAGCAAAGGCATCCGTCCGACAGTTCGATCACGCCATCGCTCGACTGCTCGACCAGCAGATGGTCGATACCGACATCGCCGAACTCGTTGACGATCACCGCCGTGTCCGTGAGTTGCGGATCCTTGAGCAGGCGATTGAGCAGGGTCGTCTTGCCCGAGCCGAGGAAGCCGGTCAGGACCGTCACGGGAATGGGATCGTGGCGCTTCAAGGGCGCGGCCTCGGAAGTGGCAGCGGAACGTCGAGCGAAGGCCGAAGCCCGTCTGTCTCCGTTTCGCCTTCCGGCGCTGATGTCGCAAGCGAGGCCTCCATGGGCGCTGAATCGTCCTCGAGCTCGACCAGCCGCGGACGTGGCGTAGGGATCGGCACATCCACCTGGATCGCCGCCACGCGTCCGCCTGTTCCACCAAGCGCAACCGCGACGGGCTCAAGCTCGCGCTCGAGCGGCCGGATGAAAGAAGAGCTCAGGATCAATTCGCCGTCATCGTCGCGGCCTTCGGATCGTTGAGCGGCCGCCTCGGGCGAACAGATCTGCGGGCGCAGATCCGCAACTTCGGCGTTACCCTCGCCATAGGGCTGCAATTGGGTGATGGGCGTTGCACTGGCCGGCACCTGGCCCGTCAAACCTTCCTCCAGCAATCGGGCGGATTCTTCCGCACGGTCGGCCAAGCTTTCAGCCCCGAAGACGACGGCGACCACGGACTGGCCATTGCGACTTGCCGACGACACCTGGTTGAAGCCCGAGGAGCAGATGAACCCCGTCTTCATGCCATCGGCACCCGGATAACGTCCGATCAGCATGTTGAAGTTGGGATAGATGTCGCTGCCGGCCTGGATGGCCTCGATGCTGAAATAGTTCGAGTACTGCGGAAAGTCGCGCTTGATCGCGAGCGCCAGCAAGGCCATGTCGCGCGCCGTCGTGTACTGGCCTTCGCCTGGCAGGCCATTGGCATTGATGAAGCGGGTCGAAGTCATGCCAAGCCGCTCTGCCTCGGCGTTCATACGCGCAACGAAGTTCCTGTCGGTGCCGGCGAGCGACTCCCCGATCGCCATCGCCACGTCGTTCGCCGACTTCACCATGATGATCTTGATGGCGTTGTCGAGCGTCATCGTGGCGCCTTCGCCATAGTACATCTTGCTCGGCGGCTGTGCGGCGGCGCGCGCGCTGAGCGTCACCGGCGACGTGAGGTCCGCCTCGCCGCTCTCGATGGCGCGCAGCGCGAGATAGGTCGTCATCAGTTTCGTCAGCGAAGCCGGATACCAGCGCTTGAACGCATCCTCGTGCTCGATGACCCGGCCGCTCTCGACATCGACCAGCATGCGTGGCGCAGCATCCGCAGCCGACAAACCGGCTGTCGAAGAGAGAAGCCCCCCCGAAAGGAGGATGGCGGCGAACAGATGTCTAGCGCGGCTTTGCAGCACGTCATGCATTCCTTGGACAGTGGCGGCGAAGCCGAAGGCCGTACTTAACCTATATGGCGCCACCGTGGCAAAAAGATCGTTGATCCGGACGCTCCCGAGGTCCACATATTGGGGACCAACTGGCTGCCATCTCGTGGCCTTGCACAGAAAATCAAGGATCGTTCATGCCAATCCTCAACCGCGCCGCCGAATTGCAGGGAGAAGTCGCTGGCTGGCGGCGTCATTTGCACCAGCGTCCGGAAATCCTCTTCGCCGTGCACGAGACGGCGGCCTTCGTCGAAAACAAGCTCAAGGAATTCGGCTGCGACGAAGTGGTGACGGGGCTTGGCCGGACGGGCGTCGTCGGCATCATCCGCGGCCGCAATGGCGAAGGCCGGACGATCGGTCTCAGGGCCGACATGGATGCCCTGCCGATCACCGAGCAGACGGGCAAGGACTGGGCATCGCGTTCCGCTGGAAAGATGCATGCCTGCGGCCATGACGGCCATACGGCCATGCTGCTCGGCGCGGCGAAATATCTCACCGACACCCGTAATTTCCGCGGCGCAGTTGCGGTGATCTTCCAGCCCGCCGAAGAAGGTGGTGGCGGCGGCAACGAAATGGTCAAGGACGGCATGATGGAGCGCTTCCAGATTGCGGAAGTCTACGGCATGCACAACCTGCCGGGCCTCGCCGTCGGCGCGTTCGCGACCCGCAAGGGCCCGATCATGGCTGCCACCGACGAGTTCCGCGTGACCGTCAACGGGCGCGGCGGCCATGCGGCAATGCCGCACGAGACCATCGATCCGATCGTCATCGCGGCGCAAATGGTGCAGGCGCTGCAGATGATCGCTTCGCGCAATGCCGATCCGGTCGATGCGATCGTCGTTTCGGTCACCCAGTTCAAGGCGGGCTTTGCCCACAACGTCATCCCGGAAGAGGCGGTCTTTTCCGGCACCGTGAGGTCGCTGTCCGAACACAACCGAGACCTCGGCGAAGCGCGCATCCGACAGATAACGGAAGGTATCGCGGCGGCCCATGGCGCGACCGTCTCCATCTGGTACGACCGCAACTATCCCGTCACCTTCAACCACGACGAAGAGACTGACCACGCCATCCAGGCGGCGGCGACCATCGCCGGCGACGACAATGTCGACGGCGACGTCGCGCCAACGCTCGGCGGCGAAGACTTTTCCTACATGCTGAATGCGCGGCCTGGCGCCTTCATCTTCATCGGCAATGGCGACACTGCCGGCCTTCACCATCCACGCTACGATTTCAACGACGAGGCCATCCCCCACGGCATCTCCTACTGGGTCCGCCTCGCCGAGACCCGCCTGGCAGCCTGAGCCCCTTGGCGAACGCCGCGGTCTCAATTATGGAAAGACCCGCGTGGTCCCGTAGCTCAGGGGATAGAGCACAGGATTCCTAATCCTGGTGTCGCAGGTTCGAATCCTGCCGGGATCACCAACTTCGGAACTTTACAGCCCGGAGACGTTGGTAATGGTTTGCACCTCGGACATGAAGGACAATCTTGTACCGACCAACGGGTAATGTCTGCATGGCCAGACCCAAGGCAACAGTGCCGGTCACCCCAGCGCCACGATCACATTATCCGGATGGAGCGGACGGTTCATCCAGATACGAACTCTTGTTCGCGTGCTAGGAACTTCCATGGAAAGAATTTCCGGGATGTTCGCATCGAAGAGGTCCACGCGATAGTCAGGCGTATTGAGGGTACCGTCAAATCTCAGCGAAGTAGCCTGCGGCGGCAGTTCTTCGAAACAAACGAGCGTGATGGTCGTCTCCCCTTCGTTCCAGGGAAGAGCGCTGACATTTATGCAATCTTCGGTAAACGCGACACCGCGCAGGTCGTGATCGAGGGGTACCCTCACCCCATCAATACCAGAAATGTAGAAGCTGCAATAATCAAGCAAGACAGACGCCTTTTTGGCCGTCATTGAATCATCCTCCGTCGAAAATTTCCAATCAGGCCACCTTGGCTCGCGCTACAGTGGGCGCAGTGAGGATAAATCCTCGTCGGTGTTCCTATCGACTTTGGCACCTGATAATCGCCAATGAAAGAACCGGATGTGCTGTTGGGATCCGTGCTGCCGCAGCGATGACACCCCCATTTCCTTCCGAGTCGATCGACCTCCCTTTGCTCAAATCGGCTCAGGCGGCGGTTGGTAGATGGTGCCGGTATCCACTCGCGTGCGTATGGACCTAGCTCGGCACGGGTTCCAAGAAGCTGAAACAGTCGAAATCGCGCTTCAAGCTCGATGCCGCGGTTGGCCGAAATGAGTCCCTCGACCGTCGAGTAGGCTTGCGCATTCGGCTTCCAGTTTCGGTCCACCTCACGCACGTCCCGCAAAGCGCGTCGCATGGCGCTGTAGGATTGCGCCAGTCGCACTTCCTGCGCTGGGGTGATGGAATGCCAGCGACCGCCGATTCTAACTTGCCCGCCACCCGCCCTTCGGCGTGAGACAGGATGGACCTGCGCATAGCCGGGCACTCGGGTCCATTGTCCACTATCCGTGCGCCCACCTGGAACGCGTGGCTGATCGGGACGAAAGCCAGCCTTGAGCGCAAACGCGAGGCGCAGCGTTGCCGCCTGCATGCGTAGCCCAGCCAGCTGCCATCGTAATTGTGAAAGGCTGCTTTCGTGCCGATCCACTAGCCGCGACCTCCTTCGTTTCGTCGCGACAAGTATTGAATCGAACCGGCGCACCGTGGACGAAGCGATGGCCTTCACCGCCCTAAAGGCTCGCGATCCCTTGCAATTTTTTGGAGACCGCGAAAAACGATCCACATCCGCAGGATCGGCCGAGATTGGATTACGGTGCAGCTATCCGCTCATTTGGAAGCTAAAGCGCAGATATAGATGTCATCATCGCCTGTAGCGGTTCGCCATCTCCGAAATGCCACGGAGAGACGTCATATACAGCGATCATCAGCCTGCCTGATGCAGTCGGCTTGACTGTCCGGAGCGTTGGATTGATTTCGAAAATCTTGAGCCCCGGCACTTGGCGCTGCGCATTTGCCCTCGTGGCTGTCGCAGTGCTTCTCGTCCCGGCGCTGGCCGTGACCGTGTCGACCGAAATCGCCTGGGGGGTGGAGGATTTCTTCGCGGCGGCCGGGATCCTGGCATTCGTGTGGTTGGCGATCGAGATGTCGGTTAGGCTACTGCCTGGGACGAGAGCGCAAGCCGCTGCGGGCATCGTGGCCATCCTGGCCGCGCTGACGGTCTGGATGCACCTAGCCGTCGGCGTCTTCTAACTAATTTCTTTCCTATTCCCGCAACCGGTGCAACCGCACGATTTCCGGCTGGCGCTCGATCGTGCCGAGACCGATGGCAGCTTCGGCGGCGGCGAGGATGGCGGTGCGATCGAGTTCGGCTTCCGCATACATCGCCTCCGGCTTGTCCTGCTGGATGAAGCGATCGGGCAAGGTCAGCGTGCGAATGCGACAGCCGCGGTCGAGCACGCCGCGCTCGGCAAGCAGATGCAGCACATGAGCACCGAACCCGCCGCGTGCGCCCTCCTCGATGGTGATCAGCACCGCGTGCTCGCGTGCGAGCGATAGGATCAGCGCTTCGTCGAGCGGTTTGGCGAAGCGTGCATCGGCAACCGTCGTGGAAAGCCCCATCGCGTCGAGCCGTTCGGCCGCTGCCAGGCATTCCTGCAGGCGGGTGCCGAGCGACAGAAGCGCGATCTGCGTGCCTTCCTTGACGATCCGGCCGCGTCCGATCTCGAGCACCTGGCCGACGGCCGGCATGGCTACGCCGGTGCCTTCTCCGCGCGGATAGCGCACCGCCGAGGGCCCGTCGGACAAAGCAGCCGCCGTTGCAACCATGTGCACCAGTTCCGCCTCGTCGCTTGCAGCCATGACAGTGAAATCCGGCAGGTTGCACAGATAGCCGAGATCGAAGGATCCCGCATGCGTTGGCCCATCGGCGCCGACGAGCCCCGCACGATCGATGGCGAAGCGCACCGGCAGGCGCTGCAACGCCACGTCATGCACGATCTGATCGTAACCACGCTGCAGGAAGGTCGAATAGATGGCGCAAAACGGCTTCATGCCGGAGGCGGCGAGACCGGCGCAGAAGGTCACCGCATGCTGTTCGGCAATGCCCACGTCGAACATGCGTGACGGGAAGCGTTTGGCGAAGCGGTCGAGACCGGTGCCGTCCGGCATGGCAGCCGTCACCGCGACGATGGAGGCATCGCGTTCCGCCTCCTGGATCAGCGCATCGGCGAACACCTTCGTATAAGAGGGCGCCTTGGCCACGCTCTTGACCTGATGGCCGCTCGCGACATCGAAGCTGGAAACGCCGTGATATTTGTCCGCGGCTTCTTCAGCCGGTCTATAGCCCTTGCCCTTGCGGGTGATGGCGTGGAGGAGAACGGGGCCGTCGGATCGCTCCTTCACGGTCCTGAGGATGGGGAGGATCTGCGAAAGATCATGTCCGTCGAACGGGCCGACATAGGAAAAGCCGAGTTCCTCGAACAGCGTCGCGCCCGGAACCAGCCCTTTGACGAGCGTACGGGCGCGTCGGGCCCCTTCCCTGAGCGGCGGCGGCAGGTGGTCGACGGCGTTGCGCGCAGCCGACTTCAGGTCCTGCAAAGGCCGTGCGGCATAGAGCCGGGCAAGGTATTTCGACATCGCACCGACGGGCGGCGCGATCGACATGGCATTGTCGTTCAGGATCACGATCAGCCGGCTGCCGAGCGCGCCGGCATTGTTGAGCGCTTCATACGCCATGCCGGCCGACATGGCGCCGTCGCCGATCACGCAGATGACATGGTCGTCGCTGCCCTGGAAGTCCCGGCCGACGGCGAAGCCGAGCCCTGCGGAAATGGATGTGGACGAATGGGCGGCGCCGAACGGGTCATAGGGGCTTTCCGACCGCTTCGTGAAGCCGGACAGTCCGTTGCCCTTGCGCAAGGTCCGGATCCGATCGCGCCGGCCCGTCAATATCTTATGCGGATAGCATTGATGACCGACATCGAAGATCAGACGATCCTTTGGCGTGTCGAACACCGCGTGGATCGCAACCGTCAGTTCCACGACGCCCAGCCCTGCGCCGAGATGGCCGCCCGTCACCGAAACCGCGTCGATGGTTTCGCGCCTCAACTCATCGGCTAGCTGCCGCAACTGCCGGTCGCTCAGCCGCTTCATGTCGTGGGGCTCGGTCACCTGATCGAGAAGCGGCGTTTGTGAAGGCGTCTTCCTGCTGCTCATCATGGCTCTCCCGGCGTCATGACCCTCCGACAATCAATGACCGCCGACGGACGATTGGGTATGTCAATTTAGATTGACATACATTACAGTCAATGTCGACATACAGTTGGACACTCGAAAAGAGAGACGCGGATGCCGCAGACCTATCCTTTCAGCGCCATTGTCGGTCAGTACGAAATGAAGCGCGCGCTGCTTCTGGCGGCCATCGATCCCGCGATCGGCGGCGTGCTGGTCCTCGGCGATCGGGGGACCGGCAAGTCCACGGCCGTGCGCGCGCTGGCGGCTCTTCTTCCCCCGATCAAGACGGTGCTCGGCTGCCGCTTCAACTGCGATCCGGACGCGCCGACAGCCGACTGCCCGGATTGCCAGCGCAATTCGAACCCGCGCCTCAAGGTCGACAAGCGCCCAATTCCGGTTATCGATCTGCCTCTCGGCGCGAGCGAAGACCGGGTTGCCGGCGCCCTCGACATCGAAGCGGCGCTGACCCAGGGCAAAAAAACGTTTCAGCCGGGACTGCTGGCAGCTGCCCACCGCGGGTTCCTCTATGTCGACGAAGTCAACCTCCTGGAGGACCACCTCGTCGACCTGTTGCTCGACGTTGCCGCATCGGGCGTCAACCTCGTCGAGCGCGACGGGCTGAGCCTGCGCCATCCGGCGCGCTTCGTCTTGGTGGGCAGCGGCAATCCTGAAGAGGGCGAGCTGCGGCCGCAGCTGCTCGATCGGTTCGGCCTGTCGCTCGACGTGACATCGCCCACCGATATCGCGGAGCGCATCGAGGTGGTGAAGCGACGGGATGCGTTCGAGCGCGATCCCACGCAGTTTCTCGACAGCTGGGCGCGCAAGGACGCAGCGCTTGGCAAGCGAATTCTCAAGGCTCGCGCGGAACTGAACGGTATCGCCGTTGGCGACGAAATCCTGGAGATCGCGGCTGGCCTGGCAATCAAGCTCGGCATCGATGGCTCGCGCGGCGAGTTGACCATGATGCGGGCAGCCCGCGCGCTCGCAGCCTACGAACAGCGCGAACGCGTCACGCCCGAACTTCTGCTGGCCGTTGCACCATCCTGCCTGCGGCATCGCCTGCGCCGCGATCCGATGGACGAGAGCGGCTCGTCGATCCGTGTCGAACGCGCGATCGCCTCCATATCGGTTGCAGTCGCATGACAGCCGACACCGGCGATCTCCCGGTGGGTGAGCGGCCGGATGCACCGGACATTTGGTCCGCTGTCTTGAGGACAGCCGATGTCTTCGCTACGGATCCGTTGCTGCTCGGCGGCTTGCGCCTGAAGTCGCAGGCCGGGCCGGTACGTGACTCTGTCGTGGAAATTCTGCAGTCGCGCATCGCCAAGCAGCTGCCCTGGCTGCGCATGACGCCATCGATCGCCGACGATCATCTTGTCGATGGATATGATCTCGCCGCGACGCTCGCGCAACGCGAGCTTGTTGCGCGATCTGGGATCCTGTCGCGCGCAAAGGGCGGCATTCTCATCATTGCCATGGCGGAAAGGCTGACGGCGCTGCAGGCCGCATTGATCGCAGCCGCGATCGATCGGCGCGAAATAACGGTTCTGTTGCTCGACGAGGGTCTGTCGGACGAAGCCGTCCATCCCTGCCTGCTGGATCGCGTCTCGCTGACGCTGGATCTTTCCAGGGGCCGTTTGCTTCTGGAACCGGGTAGTACCGCCTCGGCGCTGCCAGATGCTCAGGAAACCGCACGCGATGTCGAAGTGCCGGAGCCGGTGATGGAGGCTTGCTGCGCGTTGGCACTCGCCCTCAACCGATCTTCCATGCGTGCGCCATCGCATCTTCTGAACGTGACCCGCATCCTCGCGTATCTGGATGGGGAAGCTACCGCCAGCACCGAAGCACTGCGTGAAGCAGTCGGCCTTGTTTTCGGTCTCACCCCCATCGCCGCCGAAGACGACAGTGGTGAAAACCCGGAATCACCGGACATTCCACAACCCGACACGGCAGCCGAATCTGAACCCGAGCGCAATCGAGCCGAAAACCTGCCGCAGGATCTGGAAGATTCGGAACATGCCGGCGCCGACGAAACAATCGCGGTCGACATCCTCGACGCCTATTTGCCGGAAGACGTGCTTCAAGCCGCTGCCGCAGCACGGGGCGCACGCGGCGGAGCATCCTCCGGCAAGCGCGGACCGAGCCAACGATCCGTAAGCCGAGGCCGACGTTTGGCTGCTCGGCCGCGACCTGAAAATGGTCGCAGCGCATTGGATATCATTGCAACATTGCGCGCTGCGGTCCCTTGGCAGACGATCCGACGGATAGCGACCTCTTCGGATGCTGCAACCGGTCGGCCGATCGCGATCCGGCGCGAGGACTTTCGCTACACCCGCTTTTCGGCGCCATCGGAAACGCTCGCGATTTTCGCCGTCGATGCGTCCGGGTCGTCGGCCCACGCACGGCTCGGCGAAGCGAAGGGCGCGATCGAGACGCTCCTTGGCCAGTGTTATGCGCGGCGCGACGCCGTGGCGTTAATCGTCTTCAGGGGCGCGCAAGCCGAGATCGTTCTGCCCCCTACCCGCTCGCTGCTGCGCGCAAGGCGCGCGCTCGTCGCCATGGCGGGCGGCGGACCGACTCCGCTTGCCGGCGGGCTGGCGCTTGCCCGTCTCCTTGCCGGCAAGGCTGCCGAACGCGGTCAGAACGCCATCACGATCCTGATGACCGACGGCCGCGCCAACATCGCGCTCGACGGCACCGCCGGGCGGGAGCGTGCCGAGGCGGATACCCAGCGCATGGCCGCCGCATTCCGGCTTGCCGGCCTCTCGAGCGTGCTGGTCGATACGGCACGGCGGCCGCGCGAACATGCAGCCGATCTGGCCCGGGCCATGGGCGGCGAATATCTCCCGCTACCTGCCGGCCGCGCGAAGGATCTGAGCCTTGCGGTGCGGAGCCGAATGGATCGGCAATCGAATGCCAGGCCGAACTGAACGGCCATGAACGCGCTCTCCACCCACCGCTATCCGGACTGGAACGTGCTCGGCAAAGACTGGCCGAACCGCGAAAACAGCCGCTTTGTGAGATCCGGCCCGCTCACCTGGCACGTGCAGGTCGCAGGGAGCGGCCCCGCGCTGCTGCTCATCCATGGCACCGGCGCGGCAAGCCACAGCTTTCGCCGGATGCTGCCCGACCTCGCACGCGATTTCACCGTGATCGTACCGGATCTGCCGGGTCACGGGTTCACGCGCGGCGCCAGCCAGCACGATCTCACGCTGTCCGGCATGGCACGCGCACTGGCGGCGCTGATCGCAGAGCTCAAGCTCTCCATCGTCTGCGCCGCCGGACACTCCGCCGGGGCGGCTATTCTCCTGCGCATGGCGCTCGATGGGCGCCTGCCGCAATGCAAGCTCATCGTCGGCTTCAATGCCGCCATCCGCCCGATCGCCGGCTCCGGCATCTACGGGCCGCTGGCGCGGTTGCTGTTCATCAATCCCTTAGCACCCAAGCTTTTTGCGTGGCGCGCGGAAAGCATGGATGCCACCCGAAGGCTGCTCGCCGGCACCGGTTCGACGATCGAACCCGAAGGCGTAGCGCTTTATCGCGCCCTTTTCCGCCATTCCGGCCATGTGGCGGGAACGCTCGGCATGATGGCCAACTGGGATCTCGAAAGCCTCAACACGGACCTTGGCAAGCTAAAGACGACGACCATGCTGGTCGCGACAAGAGGCGACAAGGCCGTACCCTTCGCCGACAGTCAGTCGGTGGCTGCCCTGTCGCCGGCGATCACAACGCTCATCCTCAATGAGGGCGGCCATCTCTACCACGAAGAACAGCCCAACGAAGCGGCGCGCCTGCTGCGACTTCTGGCAAGCGATGCCGCCATCGCGCCCGGCGCGACGCGAACGGGCGAGCCCGAACCGAGCGAGGATCGATGAATGCTGACCGTCGTGGACAATCAACGCCCGCTGCGCGCCGCTGACGACAAGCGACCCCACGCCATCGTCATCGGCAGCGGTTTCGGCGGCCTCGCCGCAGCCGTCCGCATGGGCGCTCGCGGCTATCGCGTGACCGTGCTTGAGCGGCTCGACGAGTTCGGCGGTCGCGCCGGTGTGATCCATCAGGACGGTTTTACCTTCGATCGCGGCCCGACGATCGTCACGGCGCCGCATCTTTTCGAGGAACTGTGGACCCTCTGCGGCAAGCGAATGCAGGACGACGTCGAGATGCTTCGCCTGAAGCCGTTCTACAAACTCCGCTTTAACGACGGCGACACCATCGCCTGCTCGGAAGACATCGCTGCCATGGAGGCGGAGGTGCGGCGCGTAAACCCGGCCGACCTACCGGGCTATCGCCGCTTCATGAAGCTCAGCGACGAGATCATGGCGCTCGGTTTCGAGCAACTCGCCGACCAGCCGTTTTCGACCGTCACGGACATGCTGCGCATCGCGCCGGACCTCTTGCGGCTGCAGGGCTACAGGTCGGTCTTCGGCCTTGTCTCGGCGCATGTAAAGCACCCCAAACTGCGCACCATGCTGAGCTTTCACCCGCTGCTCATCGGCGGCAATCCGCTAAGCGCGCCGGCGATTTACTGTCTGATCCCCTCGCTGGAACGTCGCTGGGGCGTTCACTACCCGCAAGGCGGCGTCAGCCAGATCGTCGATGGCCTGGTGAAGCTCATCCGGGGACAAGATAATCTCGCAGTCACGCGCAGCGAAGTCGCAGCGATCACGCTGACCGACGGCAAGGTTTCCGGCGTCCGGCTGTCCGACGGCACGCGGCTCGATGCCGATATCGTCATCTCAAATGCCGATCCCGCCGTGACGAGCCCACTTTTGCCGAATGGCCAACGCCAGGCGAAACGGCTTCGCAAATCGCGCTATTCCATGGGGCTCGTCGTTTTCTACTTCGGCACCGGGCGGCGCTACGACGATGTCGGCCACCACACCATCCTGCTCGGTCCGCGCTATGAAGGCCTGCTGAACGACATCTTCAAGCGCCGTCCGCTGACCGAGGATTTCAGCCTCTATCTGCATCGCCCAAGTGCCAGCGATCCGACCGTTGCACCTTCGGGATGTGATGCCTTCTATGCCCTGACGCCCGTCCCCCATCTCGGCGCGGACATCGATTGGACTGAGGCGACCGCCAGGCGCCGCGACGCCATCATCGAACGCCTCTCGTCGACGCTGTTGCCGGGCCTGCGGGACGAGATCGTGACGGAGGCGATCGCCGTTCCCGATGATTTTGCCGAACGCTATCTCTCGCCCTACGGCTCAGGCTTCTCTCTGGAACCCATCCTGACGCAAAGCGCGTGGTTCCGGCCGCACAATCGCAGCGATGCGGCCGAGAACCTCTATCTCGTGGGCGCCGGCACGCATCCCGGTGCCGGCCTGCCCGGCGTCATTTCCTCTGCCCGCATGCTCGACAGGATGGTGCCCGATGCCGTTGCCTTCAAACGCTAGATCGCCACTGACGCCGCGCGACTGTGCCCAGTGCCGGCAGTCGATCCGCCAGGGCTCGCAATCCTTCTTCATCGCCTCGCTTTTGCTGCCCGTGGAAGTGCGTGAACCGGCCTATGCCATCTACGCGTTTTGCCGGATGGCCGACGACATGATCGATCAGGCGAATGGTGGCCCCGAGGCGATTTCCGAGCTGACTGCACGTCTCGACAACATCTATCGCGGGCGGCCCGCAAACCACTTCGTCGACCGCAGTTTCGCCGAGACCGTGGCCCGCTTCGCCATCCCGCAAGCCGTCCCCGCAGCGCTTCTCGAAGGCCTTGCATGGGACGCATACGGCCGGACCTACGACACGCTTGGCGATCTCGAGGACTACGCTGCTCGGGTCGCCGGCACAGTCGGCGTGATGATGACGCTGGTCATGGCAAGGCGCGATCCATTCGTGCTCGCCCGCGCAGCCGACCTTGGCGTGGCGATGCAACTGACAAACATCGCCCGCGACATCGGCGAGGACGCACGTGCCGGCCGAAACTACGTGCCGGAGGAATGGCTGCGCCGTGAGGGCCTGTCGAAAATCGCGGCAACAAAGCCCGATGGCGCCCAATCGGAAACGGTACGCCGGATGACGTTGCGGCTGCTCGACCGGGCGGAGTTTCTCTATGATCGCGCGCTGCCGGGCATCGCCGAGCTACCGGCCAATTGCCGCCGCGGCATCCAGGCTTCGCGCCTTCTCTATCACGCGATCGGCGACGAAATTCGCGCCGGCGTCGATCCGGTCCATGAGCGCGCCATCATCTCGAAACGTCGCAAGATTTCGCTCGCCCTGAAGGCGGCCGCGATGCCACTGCCATCGCCGGACGGACTGAACCAACCATCGCTCCCGGCGACCCGGTTCCTCATCGATGCCGTCGAAGCCGAAGCACGCTCCCCGCGCCTGGAGACGCTGCCGCCCTGGTGGCGGTATGACGCCCGGGTGGTGCGCATGCTGCAACTGCTGGGCGCCTTCAAGGCTCGTCGAGAACCGGACGGCGCCGCGCAGCTGGAAGGGTAGCCGGGATGTCGCCGGGCTGGATCATCTTTGCGGAACTGACGCTGGTTCTCGGCCTTGCGCTCTTCTTCGGTTTTCGGGAATTGCGCAATTTGCGCCGCTACGACCGCGAACGGGCCGAGGCCGCAAAGAAACAATCAACGGAGCCGCGGCATCCGGAAGGGGAGCATGGCCTGAACGACCGGTGAGACGAAGCGCCGAAGATCCACGCTTTCGTGCACCATCAAGCCGCGCCGTCCGCCGATGGACGCATCGATCAGCGAGCGCGTATAGAACGGCGCATCTTCGAGCGCCCTGACCAGCGCAGGCTTCACCCCGGGGTCGCTGCGCGTCCACCGATCCATGCGCCATAGTCCCTTGGGAAGGCCCACGATGCCTTCCGGACCCGGCGGGACATAAGGCACGATCTCGCCGTCGACGACATCGACCGCCACGCAATGGGATCGTCCATCGCTTTCCGTCACGTCGTAGAGCAGCCGCGTTCGATCGCTGAGGTGCATCCGCGACCATGACCATGTCGAGAACGCTGCTTCCAGAGGCTCCGAGCCGTAATTCATGTCGAGATAGCCGTCACCGCTCCAATGCAGATCCGGCTTGTCGAATGCGAGATCGACCCGCATTCGTGGCGCAAGCGGCCGCCAGCTGTGTTTGCCGAGACGATCGAGCGCGAATGCACGGGGCGACACCTCTTCGAACGTGACCTTGATCGAGCCCTTCAGCGTCCGCGGCACGGGCATGCAGCGCTCGTCGATACGAAACTGAAGTCCCGATGGCGTTCGTTCGACGCAGCTCGCGCCGATCGAAAAACTGGTCTCGTCGCGCTTGAGGGAAGAGGCGCTCCGCTCCGTCATCGCCCATCGGTTTGCGCCTTTGCTATAGAGCGCAACGTTGAACGCGACATGGTTTTCCGGATTGGCCGCACCGCTCCTTCGAGCAAAACGATAATAGGGCGAGAAGACGCTGCCGACGAAGACGATGACGGTCAGCGCATGCTGCCCGTCATCGCTCGTGGCGTCGAGGTACCACCAGCAATAGCCGTTCGCGCCGACATGGACGTCGAACCGAGGTCCATCTTTGCCGCCCGCGCTGCATTGATTCCCGATAGCGCCACCATCGGCAGGCCCGGCCCGGGGTGGATCGCCCCGCCTGCTTGGTAGAGAAAGGGCACCGCCGTCCGCACCTTTGGGCGTCGAAAGGACGACATGGCTCCGTTCGGCGCCGCGCCGTAGAGCGCTCCGCCCGATCCCGGAAACAGCGCTTCGAAATCCGATGGCATCGTCACCGCGCACGTCACCTCGCGCAGCGTCAGCCCCATCTCCGCCAAGCGCTTCAACATCCTGGCTTGCCATTGCTGGCGCTCCCTATCATCAGAGACATGATCGTCGCCATCCGCAGGCGCGTTGGCGAGGACAAAAAGGCGCTCGGGTTGCCCGGGCGTGGGCAGGCCAGCGTCGTCCCGGTCCTGCGCGCACACATAAAGCGTCGGCTCGTCCGGCACCTCGCGCCGCTCGAACAGCGTGGAGAACTCGCGGCGAGCGTCACTCGAAAAGAAGACGTTGTGGCGAACGAGATCGACGCCTTCCGCGATCCCGGTGAGGGAGAGCGTCACGGCGGACAGGGATCGTTCATGCGGGGGGCACACGGCAGGAACTGTGGTATTACCGCGGCCAGCGATCGAGAGCATCGACGGATCGCCATTGTGAATGACGGCTCGGGCGTTAACCGCGCGGCCGTCATCGAGATGCAGTTGGAAGCCGATCGCGGGATCGAGCTCGATCTGCTCGACCCTGTTGCCCATGAGGAATCGGACGCCGCGATCCCGGCATGCTTGTGCAAGCCCTTCGGCGAGCTGCACCATGCCGCCTTCGACGAGGTAGACACCGGCGCGCTCCACATGCGCGATGGTCATCAACGGGCCCGGCGCCTGATAGGGCGAGCCACCGCAATAGGTCGCATAGCGTCCGAAAAGCTGCTTCAGGCGCCTGTCTCTGAAATGATCGCCGATCACTGCGTCGAGCGATCGGAATGGTGCGATCTTGAACATCGCACCGATGCCGCCGCTCAATGTCAGCGAGGCGGCACTGGGTGCTGGCGCAGCCATGAAGCTGTCCTTCAGCGCGAGATACGCATCTTCGGCCCGGCGGCTGAAATCGAGGTAGCCGCGCGCCTCGCGAGCGCCCGCAAAGTCAGCGATGGCGGCAGCACTGTCTTGGAGGTCGGCGAAAAGGTCGAGCTGCGTTCCGTCCGGCCAGAAATGCCGCGCGAGGCAGTGCGATGGCCGGACCGTCACATAGTCGGACATGTTCAATCCGGCCTGATCGAACAGACCTTCGAACACATCCAGCATCGTCAGCACGGTCGGGCCGGAGTCGATGGCAGCTCCGGAGACATCCAGGCTTCTCAGCTTTCCACCCACATGCAACTGCGCTTCCACTACGATGACGCGCGCGCCCGAACCAGCCAGGGTCAAGGCCGCACTCAAGCCGCCTATACCCGCGCCGATGACGGCGATCTCGGCGTCCAAAAGGTCCGAAGCTGATGTCAACCAAGCGTCCTTGTGTAAATCTGAATTTACATGCAAGATGATCATGACACTTTACACCGGTGGAGGGAAGCATGCGAGCGATCGACCCCGGACAGGATCCCGGCATCAGAATCGAAGAGGCTTTGGCCGAGGTGCTGGCGCGCGCCTGCACAGGCCACGCGCCACCCTTGCTGGCGGCGGCCTATCACCATGCGGTCTTCCCCGGTGGAGCACGGATCAGGCCACGCCTGACGTTGTCGGTGGCTGGTGCCTGCGGCGACGATCGCCCCGCAGTCGCCAATGCCGCAGCAGCTGCCATCGAGCTTCTCCATTGCGCATCGCTGGTGCATGACGACATGCCCTGCTTCGACGACGCCGACCTTCGGCGTGGAAAAGCCTCCGTCCACCTGGCATTTGGCGAACCACTCGCGCTTCTCGCGGGCGACGGCCTGATCATTCTCGGCTTTCAGACACTGGCGATGGCCGGTGGTGTGAGCGCTGAGCGGGCTTTGCAGCTCACGCTGATCCTCGCCCGCGCGACAGGCATGCCGGGCGGCATCGTTGCCGGGCAGGCCTGGGAAAGCGAGCCCGAGATAGACCTCGTGCTCTACCAGCAGGCCAAGACCGGCTCGCTTTTTGCCGGTGCCGCGATGGCCGGCGCTGCAGCGGCAGGGCAGCCACACGAACCATGGGCCGGGCTCGGATACCGGCTGGGCGAAGCGTTTCAGGTCGCCGACGACATCCGCGACGTGTGCTCAACGCGCGAGGAAATCGGCAAGCCCATCGGCAAGGATGACGCTTTGGGTCGCCCGAACGCAGTCAAGGCACTGGGGCTGAAGGGCGCGGTCCGCCGCCTCACCTCGCTCATCGACGAAACGATCGAAGCCGTTCCGGATTGTCCGGGAAGGGACGCGCTGCGCCGCCAGATCCAGCGCGAATCCGCGCGGTTTCTTCCGGCATCCAGCGCGCTCCTGCCCGCATGACATGGTGGACCAACCCTATTCCGCGGGCTCGCCGCTGCGCCGCTTGCTGTCGGCGTTCCATGCATTTCGCAGCCGCCAGGTAGCGCGCAGGGAGTTTCGAGATTTTGCCGCGCGCTTTCCGCTGACCCGGCCGATCGCGCGCCGCAACGCGTCCCGCCTCTTCGATCTGACCGCCGGCTTCGTCTATAGCCAGGCCCTATCGGCGGCCGTCGAGCTCGATCTTTTCGATCAGATGGCGCGCCGTCCCCAATCCACGGCAGACATTGCGGAAACCGGCGAAATGTCGACGGCGTCTGCGCACACATTGATGCGGGCGCTCGCATCTCTGGACCTCGCCCACCAGCAGCCCGACCGCCGCTATGCCTTGGGCACACTCGGTGCGGCGCTGGTCGACAATCCCGGCGTCGTGGCCATGATCCGCCACCACAGCCTGCTCTACCGCGATTTGGCCGATCCGCTGGCGCTCTTGCGCACCCCGAAATCCGACACGGAACTTCGGCGGTTCTGGAACTATCGCGATGCGGAAGGTGACGGGGACGCTGCGGCCGGACGCTACAGCGACCTGATGGCCGCCTCGCAATCCTTCATCTCCGCGGAGATCCTCTCGGCCTATCCTGTCCGCAACCATCAAGTGGTCCTGGACGTCGGCGGCGGCGACGGCAGCTTCCTTCTTGCCGTCGCCGCACGAGCCAGAAAGGCCAGGCTGGTTCTTCTCGACCTTCCCGCAGTTGCCACCATCGCCCGCCGGCGTTTGCACGAGCATCCTTTCGGCCATCGCATAGAGGTGCATGGAGGCAGTGCATTTTCCGACGCTCTTCCGCTCGACGCCGACCTCGTGACGTTGAACCGCGTTCTGCATGACCACGACGATGGCGACGCACAGCGATTGCTCGCCAATCTCCACCGGTCCATGAGCGCGGGCAGCCGGCTTCTGCTGAGCGAGCCCATGTCGGAAACGGACGGCACGAGCGCCATGGCCGATGCCTATTTCGGCTTTTATCTGCTCGCGATGGGACAGGGACGACCCCGCTCCGCGGAGGAAATCCAGGCGATGTTGCGGGCAGCCGGCTTCGAAACGATCCGCGCGCTGCCTGCGCGTCAACCGCTGCTTTCTCGCAGCATTCTGGCGATCCGCTAGAAATCTCATTGTCACAATATGTACAAAAGATTTGACAAACTAATGTGTCAATATATGCTGACACTTGGTCGTTGGGAGTGTTGTCTGCCACGGCCGCCAGGAGCAGGTCATGAATGCGCATGCCGTAGTCCTTCACGAGCCCAAACGTCTGTCGCTGATTGATCTCGCGCTCAAGAGCCGGGACGACGACGACGTGGTCGTGGCCGTGCACTACAGCGGCGTCTCCACCGGCACCGAGAAGCTTTTCTGGAGCGGTACGATGCCGCCCTTCCCGGGCATGGGTTATCCGTTGGTTCCCGGTTACGAAACGGTCGGCGAAGTGGTGGAAGCCGGTCCGACATCCGGCCGAAAGCCGGGTGACTTCGTCTTCGTTCCGGGCGCTTCCTGCTACCGCGACATGCGCGGTCTCTTCGGCGGCGCCTCCTCGCGCATCATCACGCCCGGCAACAGGACGACGATCGCGCCGCGCAATGCGCAGTCCGTGCTCATGGCGCTTGCCGCGACCGCCTACCATGCGCTGCAGACCTGCCCCAACCAGATGCCCGATCTCATCATCGGCCATGGCGTTCTCGGCCGGCTCATCGCACGTCTTGCCATCGCCTGTGGCGCCCCCGCGCCGACCGTCTGGGAAACCGACCCGGAGCGCCGAACCGGTGCGCAAGGCTACACGGTCGTCGATCCGGCCGAAGACGAGCGGCGCGACTATGGTTGCATCTGCGATGCAAGCGGCGACAGCGCCATCCTCGATCCGGCGATCCGCCATCTGGCGCGCGGCGGCACGGTCGTGCTCGCCGGGTTTTACGATCAGCGGGTCGGCTTCGCCTTTGCCCCTGCCTTCATCAAGGAATGCGCGATCCGCATTGCCGCCGAATGGCGTCCCGAGGATCTCGCAGCCGTCAGCACGCTGGTCGAAGAGGGTCGCCTTCCGCTTGACGGCCTGATCACCCATCGCAGCCATCCGGAAGACGCCGACAGCGCCTACCAGACCGCATTTTTCGATCGCAACTGCCTCAAAATGATCCTCGACTGGAGAGACATCCAATGAATTCTCACGTGAAGATCGGCGCGAGCGAACCGAAATCCGGCGCGATGGACGAGCTCCACGCCGCATTGCGCGCGGAAGCCTCCGAGCCAATTGCAACGCCGGAAACAGGTGAAGCGAAGAAGACCACGCAGATCATCGCGATCTACGGCAAGGGCGGCATCGGCAAGTCGTTCACGCTCGCCAATCTCTCCCACATGATGGCGCAGCAGGGCAAACGTGTGCTGCTGATCGGTTGCGACCCGAAGAGCGACACGACATCGCTTCTGTTCGGTGGGCGCGCCTGCCCCACGATCATCGAGACATCCTCCAAGAAGAAGGCGGCCGGCGAAGAAGTCGAGATCGGCGACGTCTGCTTCAAGAAAGGCGGCGTGTTCGCCATGGAGCTCGGCGGGCCGGAAGTCGGTCGCGGCTGCGGCGGACGCGGCATCATCCACGGCTTCGAACTGCTCGAGAAACTGGGCTTCCATGAATGGGGCTTCGACTATGTGCTGCTCGACTTCCTGGGCGACGTGGTCTGCGGCGGCTTCGGCCTGCCGATCGCCCGCGACATGTGCCAGAAGGTCATCGTCGTCGGCTCCAACGACCTGCAATCGCTCTACGTCGCAAACAATGTCTGCTCGGCGGTCGATTACTTCCGCAAGCTCGGCGGCAATGTCGGTGTCGCGGGCATGGTGATCAACAAGGACGACGGGACGGGCGAAGCGGCCGCATTTGCGGAATCGGTCGGCATTCCGATCCTCGCTGCCATCCCTGCCGACGAGGACATTCGTCGCAAGAGCGCCAATTACGAGATCATCGGCCTGCCCGGCGGCCGCTGGGGCTCGCTGTTTGAAACGCTAGCCTTGAACGTGGCGGAAGCCCAACCGGTGCGCCCCAACCCGCTGGAGCATGACGGGCTGCTCGCGCTCTTCAAGGGCAGCGACGTCGGTGCGCATGTGGTGCTCGATCCCGCGACACAGGCCGACATGCGTGGCGGCATCGTGGTCGAGAAGCAGTCCCTCGAAGTCGTCTACGACGTGGTTTGAGCGCGATCATGGATGACCGCCCGAGCCAACTGGATCAAAGATTGCCGCTCTCGGGAGAGCGCGACAACGACGCCGCGAATGCCGGACGCGGTGACGATAGCGGCTCGCCGGTATTCGATTCCGTCGTCAATGATCGGCCGGTTTCGGCCAAAGGTTCCTGCCATGGCGGCAAGGCCGAGATGGACAAGGCCGCGCGTGCCAACGGCAAGAGCGCGATGCTCGACCAGCTGAAATCGGATTACCCGACCGGCCCGCACGACCAGCCGCAATCCATGTGCCCGGCCTTCGGCTCTCTGCGCGTCGGGCTGCGTATGCGTCGCACGGCAACGGTGCTCTCGGGATCTGCCTGCTGTGTCTACGGCCTGACCTTCACGTCCCATTTCTACGGCGCCAAGCGCTCGGTCGGCTACGTCCCGTTCAATTCCGAAACGCTCGTGACCGGCAAGCTCTACGAGGACATCCGCGACGCCGTCCACAAGCTGGCGGATCCGGAACTCTACGACACGATCGTCGTCACCAATCTCTGCGTGCCGACAGCATCGGGAGTGCCGCTCCGCGCATTGCCCAAGGAAATAAACGGCGTGCGCATCATCGGCATCGACGTGCCGGGCTTTGGTGTGCCGACCCATGCGGAAGCCAAGGACGTGCTGGCCGGCGCCATGCTCGCCTATGCCCGCCGCGAAGCTGAACAGGGCCCCGTTGCAGCGCCGAGCACTGCCGTCACCGACAAGCCGACCGTCGCGCTGATCGGCGAAATGTTCCCGGCCGACCCGGTCAGCATCTCCCGCCTCATCGAACCGCTCGGCCTTGCCGCCGGACCTGTCGTTCCGACACGCGAATGGCGCGAACTCTATAGCGCCCTCGACTGCGCGGTCGCAGCGGCGATCCATCCGTTTTACACCGCGAGCGTTCGCGAGTTCGAGGCTGCCGGCCGTCCCGTCATCGGTTCGGCCCCCGTCGGATTGTCGGGCACAGCAGCCTGGCTCGACGCTGTCGGCAAGGCAGCGGGCGTCGCGCCCGCCATCATCGATGCCGCCAAGGGCTTGGTGCTGAACCCGATCGCTGCCGCATTGAAGGCAGCGCCGATAAACGCCCGCATAACGCTGTCGGGCTACGAAGGCTCCGAACTGCTGGTCGGCCGGCTGCTGAAGGAATCCGGCGCGGACCTCCGCTATGTCGGCACCGCATGCCCGAAGACGCGCTGGTCGCAGGAAGATGCAGCTTGGCTCGAGGCCCACGGCGTCATGGTGAAGTTCCGTGCGTCGCTGGAAGACGACATCGCCGCCTTCGAGGAATTCTCGCCGGATCTCGCGATAGGCACCACACCGGTCGTGCAGCATGTGAAGCAGCGCTCGGTCCCGGCGCTCTATTTTACCAACCTCATATCCGCCCGTCCGCTGATGGGGATCGCAGGCGCCGGTTCGCTGGCAACCGTCATCAACGCGGCCGTTGCCGGCAAGGCGCGCTTCGATCGCATGACGGACTTCTTCGAAGGGGTTGGCACCGGTGCGACGTCCGGCGTCTGGCCGCAAGTCGGAGGACCCGTCTGATGCTGGTCCTCGATCACGATCGTGCCGGCGGGTATTGGGGCGCCGTTTACGTCTTCACGGCGCTCAAGGGCCTGCAGGTGATCATCGACGGGCCCGTCGGTTGCGAAAACCTGCCGGTCACCTCTGTCCTGCATTACACCGACGCTTTGCCGCCGCATGAACTGCCGATCGTCGTCACCGGCCTCGGCGAAGAGGAACTCGGCCAGATCGGTACCGAGCAGGCCATGAAGCGCGCCCATTCGACGCTCGATCCCGCTGTTCCTTCCGTGGTCGTGACCGGCTCGATCGCCGAGATGATCGGCGGCGGCGTGACGCCGGAAGGCATGAACATTCAGCGCTTTCTGCCACGCACGATCGATGAAGATCAGTGGCAGAGCGCCGACCGCGCGCTGGCCTGGCTTTGGAAGATCTTCGGCCCGAAGAACAAGGCAAAGGCGCTGGAGAAGGCGAAAGCAGCCGCCGAGAAGCGCGGAGGCAAGCCGCGGGTCAACATCATCGGCCCGGCCTACGGCATGTTCAACATGCCATCCGATGTCGCGGAAATCCGTCGCCTCGTCGAAGGCATCGGCGCGGAGCTCAATCTCATTTTCCCGCTCGGCTCGGACCTGGCCGAGGTGCCGCGCCTTATCGATGCCGACGTCAATGTCTGCATGTATCGCGAATTCGGGCGCAAGCTCTGCGAAGACCTCGATCGCCCCTATCTGCAGGCACCGATCGGTCTTCACTCGACCACACTTTTCCTACGCAAGCTCGGCGAGCTCACCGGTCTCGATCCGGAACCGTTCATCGCCGCCGAAAAGCACACGACCATCAAGCCGATCTGGGATCTCTGGCGGTCGGTCACCCAGGATTTCTATGCCACGGCGAGCTTCGGCATCGTGGCGGGTGAAACATATACGCGCGGCATCCGGCATTTTCTCGAAGAGGACATGGGCCTGCCATGCAACTTCGCGATCGCGCGCATCGCCGGAGCGAAGACCGACAACGACGCCGTGCGCGCGGCGATCAAGGCAACTCCGCCCTTGGTGCTTTTCGGGTCGTTCAACGAGCGCATGTATGCCGCAGAACTTGGCGCCATGCACGGACCGCGGCCTGCGTTCATTGCAGCCTCGTTTCCGGGCGCTATCATCAGGCGGCACACGGGAACGCCGTTCATGGGCTACGCCGGGGCGACCTATCTCGTCCAGGAAGTCTGCAACGCACTCTTCGATGCGCTCTTCCACATCCTACCGCTCGGCACCGATCTCGACCGTGTCGAGGCCACGCCGGCGCGACCCGAGCGCGCGCTTGGCTGGAACGAGGCGGCACGCGCGCTGCTGGACGAGGCGATCGAAGCCCACCCCGTACTCACCCGCATCTCCGCCGCCAAACGGCTGCGCGATGCTGCGGAACGGCAGGCTCGCAATGCGGGCGAAGACGAAGTCGGCATCGGGCGCATGCGCTCGGTGCTGAACGGAGAATTGGAGCCGGCGTAATGCCGGGGCGGCTCTGCCGCAGGAGGGACTGCACATGGCTGTCATCGATATCGCCAGACCGGGACACGACCGTCGCGAACGACGCGCGGAGTATCGGGAATACCGGCTCACCTATTTCGGTGTCTTCGCCTTTTTCCTGATCGTCGCCATCGGCCTTCGCCTGGCGCCGCGCCGGTTGCGCGCCTCAGTTCCCGCTTTGAGCGGTCAACGATCGATCCTCACCGAGGTTCGGGTTGCCGCAAGCAGCTGCATACCGTTCGCCTACCGCTGAACGGCAACAGATCCCTTGCGGTTCGCCGCAAAGGAAAACGCCGAGGACGCCTCCGGGCCGAGACGGCAAAGCAGACTCTGCCGGCACGATCCCGTGCCGTTGGGGACCATGGCCGAAAGGCCAAAACCTAGGAGGTAGACCATGGCTGAGAGAATCGACGGCGCGCTGTCGGGGCTTTCCGAAGCAGAGGCCAGGGAATTCCACTCCGTCTTCATGAGTAGCTTTATTGGCTTCGTCATCGTTGCGGTTATCGCTCACATCCTCGTGTGGATGTGGCGGCCGTGGCTGCCGGGACCAGAGGGTTACGTCTCGCTCAACGACGGCGTTCAGCCGGCGCTCAGCGTCCTTCAGACACTCGTCGGCTGAGGAGAGAAGACCATGTGGAGAATCTGGCTGCTTTTCGATCCGCGTCGTGCACTCGTCGCGCTTTTTACGTTCCTGTTCGCACTTGCTCTGTTGATCCATTTCATCCTGCTCAGCACGGAACGGTTCAACTGGCTGGAAGGCGCGCCGCAAGCCGCCCCCGCCGCCGCATCGATCGAACAGATCGTTCCTGCACCATTCGAGCACCAACTCGGATAGTGCCGGTTCAAGACCGGTGCGGGCGCCGGCGGCCAGTCCGCCACGCCCGCGTCCATCCGCACAAATCGGCTGCGAAGTCCGCCTCGTCTGGAGAGCGGAAACGGGTCCTTCTGGGAAGGGAGATGGCGCCATGGCAATGCTCAGTTTCGAACGGAAATATCGCGTGCGTGGCGGCACGCTTCTCGGCGGCGACCTCTTCGATTTCTGGGTCGGCCCGTTCTATGTCGGCTTCTTCGGTGTCACCACCATCTTCTTCTCATTTCTCGGCACGGCGCTGATCCTCTATGGCGCAGCGATCGGCCCGACCTGGAACCTGTGGCAGATCTCGATCGCCCCGCCCGACCTCTCCTATGGACTGGGCCTCGCGCCTCTCAAGGAAGGTGGGCTCTGGCAGATCATCACGATCTGCGCCATCGGCGCGTTCTGTTCCTGGGCGCTTCGCCAGGCCGAAATCGCCCGCAAGTTGGGCATGGGGCTTCACATCCCCTTTGCATTCTCTTTCGCGATCTTCGCCTACATCTCGCTCGTCGTCATCCGCCCGGTTCTGCTCGGCGCCTGGGGTCACGGTTTCCCCTACGGCATCATGAGCCACCTCGATTGGGTGTCGAATGTCGGCTACCAGTACCTGCACTTCCACTACAATCCGGCCCACATGATCGCGATCACGTTCTTCTTCACGAACGCGCTTGCGCTTTCCATGCACGGCGGCCTGATCCTGTCGGCGACCAATCCGCCGAAGGGCGAAGAGGTGAAGTCTCCCGAATACGAAGACACCTTCTTCCGTGACACGATCGGCTATTCGATCGGCACGCTCGGCATTCACCGGCTTGGCCTGTTCCTGTCCGTTTCCGCCGCTTTCTGGAGCGCGGTCTGCATCATCATCTCCGGTCCCTTCTGGTCACGTGGTTGGCCGGAATGGTGGACCTGGTGGCTCAACCTGCCGATCTGGTCGTGAGGAGGCGATACCATGTTCGAATATCAAAACATCTTCACGCGCGTTCAGGTCAGATCCGAGCCAGACATGGGCGTTCCGATGCGCACGGGCGCCTGGGGACGTGAGCCTCAGGCAGGCTTTTCCTACTGGCTCGGCAAGATCGGCAACGCCCAGGTCGGCCCCATCTATCTCGGCTGGACCGGCATCGTCTCGCTCATGTGCGGCATCATCGCCTTCGAGATCATCGGTCTCAACATGTGGGCTTCGGTCAACTGGGACCCGATCCAGTTCGTGCGGCAGCTGCCCTGGCTCGCGCTGGAGCCCCCACGGCCGGAATACGGCCTGACGATCCCCCCGATGTCGGAAGGGGGATGGTGGCTGATGGCCGGCTTCTTCCTCACCACCTCCATCCTTCTGTGGTGGGTGCGCGTTTATACGAGAGCACGCGCTCTCGGCATGGGCACCCATGTCGCCTGGGCCTTCGCCTCCGCTATCTTCCTTTATCTGGTGCTGGGCTTCATCCGCCCGCTCCTGATGGGCAGCTGGTCGGAAGCTGTTCCCTTCGGCATCTTCCCGCACCTGGACTGGACCGCCGCCTTTTCCCTGAGATACGGCAACCTCTTCTATAACCCCTTCCACATGCTCTCGATCGCCTTCCTCTATGGGTCGGCTGTTCTCTTCGCGATGCACGCAGCCACCATTCTCGCGGTGTCTCGTGTCGGCGGCGAACGCGAGATCGAGCAGATCACCGATCGCGGCACTGCATCCGAACGCGCTGCACTCGTGTGGCGCTGGACGATGGGATTCAATGCAACAATGGAATCTGTTCACCGCTGGGCATGGTGGTTCGCAGTCCTTGTCACGCTGACCGGCGGCATAGGTATCCTGCTCACAGGCACCGTCGTCGACAACTGGTACCTCTGGGCCGTCAAGCATGGCGTCGCGCCGATGTATCCCGAAATATGGGCACCGCTGCCGGATCCGGCAGCAGCGCTCGCCATCGAGTAGGAGGGCGCCATGAGAATCGCATTGTCGTTGATCGGCATCGTCGCTGCCGCCTTGCTGACGATCGCCATGATGTTGACCTGGGAGCGGCCTCCGATGGAGGTCACCCAGATCGGCTACCGCGGAACCGGGATGGAACAGGTCACCAATCCCCGAATCCAGGAGGCCGCTGTTGTCATTCCCGAGCCTCTCTATCCGCCGGAATCGGCGGAAGGCACCCGCGCCTCCGAAATCTACGAGAACGTTCAGGTTCTTGGCGACCTGTCGGACGCGCAGTTCAACCGGCTGATGGCGCACATCACCGAGTGGGTCGCCCCACAAGAAGGCTGCGGCTATTGCCACAACCTCGAGAACATGGCGTCCGACGAAATCTACACCAAGGTCGTCGCCCGTTCGATGATCGAGATGACCTGGGACATCAACCAGAACTGGGACGACCACGTCGCCGAAACCGGCGTCACCTGCTACACCTGCCATCTCGGCCAGCCTGTACCGCAATCGGTCTGGTACCAGAACGAGGACCTGCCGAGTGCAGGTGGAATGGCAGGCGGTCGCAATGGACAGAACGTCGCCACCGAGGTCGCGGCCTATTCGTCGCTGCCCTACGACGCGCTGACCGACTACCTCGTTGACCGCGAAGTTATCCGCGTGGTTCCGACCAATGCCCTGCCCATCGAAGACCAGGAAGGCATGCCGATCCAGGCGGCCGAGAATACCTATGGTCTGATGATGCACATGTCGGACTCGCTCGGCGTGAACTGCACCTTCTGCCACAACACGCGTTCCTTCTCGAGCTGGGAGACGAGCCCGACGCAACGAACGACGGCCTGGTACGGCATCAACATGGTCCGCGATATCAACCAGGACTACATCCTGCCGCTTGAAGGGGTCTTCCCGCCCAACCGCCTCGGACCCCAGGGCGACGTGCCGAAAGCCGTCTGCTCGACCTGCCACAACGGCGTGAACAAGCCTCTCGGTGGCGTGAGCATGCTGCAGGACCATCCGGAACTCGCCGGCCCGCCCGAAATGGCCAGCGGTACGCCCGATGCCGAAGGCGGCGACGGCGCGACCATGGACACCCCGGCGGACGAGGCTCCCGACCAGGCACCGGCCGAAACGCCGGCGGATGGCGCGACTGCACCGGACGCGGAGAATGCAGTTCCGGGCGATCCGGCTCCTGCGGATGCAGGAACACCGGATGACGCCGCGACGGATCCGGCGCCGGCTCCCGACGCTACCGGTGCCGAGCCAGCGGCGACTGAGGAGAGCCAGCAGCCCGCCGCTCCCGCCGACAGCACGGTTGCGCCCGCCGTAGAACCGGCCGCACCTCCTGCGGCCGAAGAAGCCGTGCCACCGGCCGCCGAGGAGCCCGCTCCTCCTGCGCAATAGGCGAACCAAAAACGGACGACGGGGAGCCCCGTCGTCCGCAACCAAATGCGCAAATTGGCGGCTTCGGAAGCGAGACGGTTTTCCTCCCGAACCCAGATCCCTCCCGACGCCATTCGAAGCGGCCCCGGCTCAAACCGGGGCCGTTTTGCGTGAGGGAAGCTGCCTTGTCGGAAGCTCTTACCCCTGGCAAGAATGTCTCCTCGGCAACTTTCTTCTATGCGGGGATCTGCTGCTCGGCCGGCGCATTTGTCGGCGCAAGACCTCGGGCAGGAGCAACCGGCGGCACGCTCGTTCCCTGGACGGGCCTGACACGCGCTTTCTGGCCTTTCAGCAGCTGCGCTTCCCATTCGAGGTAATAGGCAAGCAGGAACTGGAGCGCGATACCGGCGCTGAGGATGGCCGTGTCGAGCAGAAAGCCGGTTTCCGTCACCTGGCTGACGACCTGCCCCGCCATGGAGAGGATCGTCCCGCCCACGAAGACCGGCAGGCCATGACGACCCATGACGGCCAAGGGGTTGGCGTGGCCGAGACGGGTGATCCTGGAAAAGATCGGAAAGGCGAGGAACACATATGCCAACGCCAGCACATGCAGGAGCCGTGGCAGCGTGAGGAATGTCTTGTTGAAGTCGCCAAGGACGAACGGCAACGGCAAGGCCTTTTCCAGGCCCCACAGAGGTAGCTTCACCCATGCGAGGCTGACCAGAAGATAGACGATCGAGGCACCGACCAGACCCGGATGGATGGCGATGCGCCCGCCGCGCTTCACATGCATCACGCCGGCCATCCCGATCGCGAAAAGGAACTGCCAGGAGAGCGGGTTCAGGAACCAGGTGCCGCCATTGGGAAAATGAGGCGGCCCGATACGGTAGAGCCCGGCCAGCAGCCAGAGCGTTGCGGAAACGGCAAGCATCAGCCGCAGGCTGCGCGTGCCGATGAGCAGCAGGACCGGCACCATGACGAGCACGGCGGCGTACATGGTCAGGATGTTGTTGTAACCGAGTTGGTGGCCAAGCGTGACGATGCCGTACAGCGCCATGGGCGTGTCTTCGAAGACCGCCTTGAGATTGATGCGCTCCAAGAGATCCGGTGCGGAAAAATAGATCGCCCCGGCGGAGAAGATAGCGATCGTCACCATCGTTGCCATGATGTGCGCGACGTAGAGCGTGAACGCCCGCCGCCATGCGCGAATGGCGCTGGCAACCCGCTGCCCCGCCTGGAACTTGGACCCATAGGCCAGCCCAACCGCGATGCCGGAAATCAGAACGAATGCTTCCGTTGCATCCGAAAAGCCGAAATTGCGGCTCGTGAAAATCTCGTACGGATTGCCGGGCACGTGGTTGATGAAGATCGTGATCAACGCCAACGCGCGCAACACATCGAGCCGGCTGTCGCGGCTGTCGGTTGGCGGCGCAGCCAGGGGAAACGACTGCGCGTTCGGGTTTGCAAAGAAAGCCATTGGTCTTCAAGCCTGTCCAAGCTTCGCCACCCGCGAAGCTCTCTGGCTATCGCAAGGTGGACACCGTTCAAGACACGCGCGCACCCACTCGCTCGCGCCTTATCGGCTGAGAATGTCCCTTGAAACCTGTACCGGCCGATTGGCGATCTTGTTTTTCTTCTTGATCGGCCGGACGAATTCAAACGCCACGAGCGGCGTTTGGTTGCAAGCTATAGTGCGATCCCGGTCTTCACATTCTCCACCAGAACGTCATTGACGGTGATGCGCAACTCGGACGCTTCGCGTTTGACCTCGATGCGATAGCTCTTGTCATCCAGACGCAATTGCGCGGAAAAGCCAGGCCAGCTGCTCGGTAGGCTCGGATTGACGATCAGGCGATCGCCCTGCCGTCGAATGCCGAGAATGGCTTCCACCGCCGCGCGATAGAGCCAGCCGCCGGAACCCGTGTACCAGGTCCAACCGCCGCGTCCGTCGCGTGGACCGCCGGAATAGATGTCGGCGGCAACGACATAGGGCTCGACGCGGTAGCGGTCGGCAGCCGACCGATCGAGCGCGTGGTTCACGGGATTGAGCATCGCAAAGGCACGATGCGCTTCGTCGCCACGGCCCAAAGCTGCCAGAGCGTAGACCACCCACGTTGCGGCATGGGTGTACTGCCCGCCGTTTTCACGGACGCCCGGCGGATAGCCTTTGATGTAGCCGGGCTCCTTGTCGGAGTTTTCGAAAGGCGGCGTGAACAGCCGGATGATCTGCGCATTGTCGTCGACGAGATGATCGATGACGGCGTTCATCGCCTGCTCGGACCGCGCCGGATCGCCGAGACCCGAGAGAACGCTCCAGGACTGGGCGATGGAATCGATCCGGCATTCGTCGTTGATGTGGGAACCGAGCGGCGATCCGTCGTCGAAATAGCCGCGGCGATAGTAGTCACCATCCCAGCCGGGCCCGGCCAGAGCCACGGTTAGTTTCTCCACGTGGGCACGCCATGCGCCCGCGCGTTCCGTTTCACCGCGCTCCAGTGCGATCGCCTCGAAACGATCGAGGACATGGATCAGGAACCAGCCGAGCCACACGCTTTCGCCACGCCCGCCTTCGCCGACCCGGTTCATGCCGTCGTTCCAGTCGCCACCGAGGATCAACGGCAGACCGTTCGGACCCGTCCGCATGACGGCGAGATCGAGAGCCCTCGCGCAATGTTCGTAGAGCGTTGCCGTCTCTTCGGAATATTGCGGCTGGAAGAAGTTGTCGTGCTGTCCTTCCGAAAGCGCCGGTCCTTCAAGGAACGGCAGAGGCTCCTCGAGGATCGCAAGGTCTCCGGTCACCTGGAGATATTCCGCCGTTCCGTAGCCGAGCCAGACGACATCGTCCGAGATCATCGTGCGAACGCCGGCTCCCGTCGCGGGCAACCACCAATGCTGAACGTCGCCTTCGCGGAACTGCCGCCCGGCCGCATTCAGGATCTGCGCACGCGCCAGCGATGGATCATGCAGCATCAGCGACAGCGTATCCTGCAACTGGTCGCGGAAACCATAGGCGCCACTCGCCTGATAGAACGCGGAACGCGCCCGGATGCGGCACGCCAGCGACTGGTATGGCAGCCAGCGATTGACCATGAAATCCATCGCCCTGTCGGGTGTGTCGATGGTGAGCGTCGAAAGGAAGCCATCCCATTCGGCATTGATGGCATTGAGCGCCTGGTCGAAATGCGCAGGCGAAGCGAGTGCGGCGATTCGCTCGGCCTCTTCCGCGCTGTCCGTATCGCCGAGCGCAAAGATCACCGTCCGGCTTTCGCCTGGTGCCAAATCGATGTCTTTGGCGAGCGCGGCGCACGGGTCGCCGTCTGGCTCCATCATGCCGTCGAGGGGATAGAGTCCATAGACCGCATCCGGTCGATACACAGATCCTCCGGTGCCAATGAACGAACGCCGGCTGGTGGTGAAGCTGTCGGCGCCGTCAAGCGCCAGGAACGCGGTTCGCCCGGCATAGTCGATGCTGTAGGGGTTGGTCGCCGTCAGCAGGTTCTGTGCTGGCCGCTCCGACATTACGAACGGGGCTGTGCGGCCGCGATTGCCGCCAAGCACCCATTCCACGTAGCCGTACACCCTGAGATGCCGGCTGATCTCGCCATCGTTGCGAATGGTGAGCCGAGAAAGCTTCACCGGGTTTTCCGGATCGACGATCTGCGTGAGCTCGAGCGCAACACCGCCGCGATCAGTCGTAAATTTGCTGAAGCCCTGCCCGTGCCGGACCTCGTAGATTTCGGGTCCATCTTCGGCGAACGCTGCAAACGGCGTCATCACGCGGCCGGACTGACGATCGGCCACGTAGAAGGCTTCGCCCGGGCGGTTTTCGACCGGATCGTTGGTCCACGGCGTTAGCTGGTAATCGCGCGAATTGAGGCTCCACGTGAACGCCGAACCTTCTGCAGCGATGTGCCCGCCGAAGGTGCCGTTGGACAACACGTTGATCCAGGGCTGGGGCGTCGCTTCGCCGGCACGCAAGCGCATCACGTAATCCGCGCCATTTTCGGCAAATCCCCCATAGCCGTTGAAGAACTCGAGATCGCTGCCATCGACCGTTGCGGTACCAAGCTGCGCCTTGACGGCGCGGCCCGGCACCACCGGCGAAGTCACCGATGGGGTAGCGAGCATCTGGCGGTCATCATCGGCCTGCGTGGCACGGCCCTTGAGCTTGCGTTCCGCTTCCGCGGAGGCGCGGGCAGCCGCCGCGGCACGGTCGATCTGCGTCGACAATTTGCCGTTGCGGGCATGGAGCACGATCCGCGACGCCGCGAGCAACTGCTCGTAGGTCGCCTGGTCCATCAGGTCGCGCCGCACGGCAAAGATGTGCTGGCGAGGGCCGTCGGCCGTGCCGCGCAACCGCGCGTTTTCGCACATGGACTCAATCGCGTTCTGCAGATCCTGCGCGTAGGAACTCGCCTTCTCGTTGATCACCACGAGATCGGCGACAAGGCCGCGTGCGCGCAGATATTCCTGTCCGAGCAGCGCCTTGCGCACGATTTCGAGGTCGGTGTCGTCGTTGATCCGAAGCGCGCAGATCGGATAGTCGCCCGAGATGCTGAGCGGCCACAGAGCCGACTGTCGCGTGAGGCCGGACGTGAAGGATTCCGTCCCGCTGCGCAGCTCCAGATCCGGGTAGACCAGGTATCGCGCCAGCCGCTGGAAATCGGCAGCTTCCTGCGAACTGACGCCCACATGGCGCGTCTGCACCTGCGACCGGGTCCATGCCTGCATCAGCTCGTGGTTGAAGCTTTCCACGTGGCGATAGCGGGCAACGGCTTCTTCCAGTTCCGCGCGGCTCGGTGCAGCGATCGTCCAGAAGATCACCCGCGTCTTCTTGCCGGCCGGAACGCGGACGGTACGCCGCAGCGACAGGCACGGATCGAGCGTGAAGCCCTGACTGCCCGACAACGCATCGCGCCCGTCGAAGGCTTGCGCCTCGCCAAGGGTTCGGCCCCGGCCGATAAAGGCGCGACGGTCCGTTTCCACCTGGGTCTCACGGCTCGTGTTGGAGCTGTCGACGATCAAGTGGGCGACCTGCATGTCCGGATCGCCGGGCGACCGCTTCTTGCGCTCGGCAAAGATCGCATCGCCCTGACGGGCGATCTCGGTCTTCACGAACATCTTCGAGAAAGCCGGATGCGCCATGTCGGCATCGTCGGCCCCGATCACCAGTTCGGCGAAAGACGTGACCTCGATGAAGCGATCCTCTTTGGACGTATTGAAGATCGTAAGGCGCCTGCCCTCCGCGTCGCTTTCAACACCGACGATGCATTCGAGCTCGGTGCGGATATCGCCGACCGTCTTGTAGAATTCGGCCTTGTCGTCGGCGAAGATTGCCGTCGCCTTCTCACCCGGAGCCTGTTTCGGCTCGACCGTTGCGGACCACCAGTCACCTGACCGCGTGTCGCGCACGAAGATGTAAGAACCCCAGCGATCTTCCGTCGGATCCGGCCGCCAGCGCGAGACGGCGAGGCCGTTCCAGCGCTGATAGCCCGAGCCGGTTGCCGTCAGCATCGTCGAGAAGTGGCCGTTCGAGAGCAGGACCACGGTCCGGTCTGCGACCTTCGGATTCTCGACGATCCGCAACGCCGGGCGTCGCAAGTCGGTCGTGCCCTTGTCCGCCAGCTTCTCTTCGTGCTTGACGGTGATCACCGGCACGTCGCGCGGCGCCTTTTCCTGAAGCAGCAGCTCCGCCGCTTCGATCACCGGATCACTGTGGAACAGGTCCCTGAGGCGGCCGGAGAAGACGACATTGGCGATCGCGGTGATCGACATGCCGTGATGGTGGGCCATGTAGTTTTTGACCACCGCATATTTCTGCTTTTCAGGCACGCGGCTCGGCGTGAAGTCGACCGCGTCGTAGTAGCCGTATCGCCCCATCGCGCCGAGATTGCGCAGGCGCTTGAGGTTGGCGACCGCGTCGCGCGGTCGGTACTGGCTGGCAAGGATCGTCGCATAGGGGGCGACCACGGCATTCTCGCCAAGCCCGCGCTTGAGACCGAGCGAGGGCACGCCGAAATTGGTGTACTGATAGGTCATCTCCGGGTCGCGGGCATTGAAGGCCGCTTCTGAAATGCCCCATGGCACGCCGAGGCTTGCGCCATATTCCATCTGTCGCTTCACGATCAGATTGTTCGTCTGGTTGAGGATGCCGCCCTGGCGCTCCTGCATGACGAGCGGCGGCATCAGATATTCGAACATCGATCCCGACCACGACATCAACGCGCCGTGGGAGCCAACCGGCACGATTGGGCGGCCGAGACGGAACCAGTGCTCGGTGGGCAGATCGCCCTTGGCGATGCCGAACAGGCTCGTGAGCCGCGCTTCGGATGCCAGAAGATCGTAGCAGCTTTCGTCGAGTTCGTTCTCGACGACCCGATAGCCGATCGAAAGCAGCCGACGGTCGGCCCGAAGCAGGAAGCGGAAGTCCATCGAAAACGCGATATCGCGCGTGCGATCCCGCAATGCCTCTAGCCGTGTGCGCAGCGCGCTGATCTGCTGCGGCTCGAACACCGCATCGGCGACATGCGCCTCGCAGGCTGCGATCAGGCTGCGCGACCAGGAGATGAGATCCTGCGTCTCCGTCGAGCCGATCTCATTATGCAGATCGTCCGCGAGCTTTTCGATCTCTCGGGCCAGCACCGACAGGTTGATGGTGCGGATCGAAGCAAATTCCGGCTCATGCTTCAAACGCGCGAGTGCACGACGGAAGCCTTCGATGCGCTCCGATATCCGCTTGCGCAGCGGCCGAACCGTACGCCGGTCGTCGGCAACCTGCGCGAAGGTTTCTTCCAGAATGCCTGCGACATCGTCGATGCCGTCCAGCGAGCCCTGCAGGAAAGCCGCAGGCGCATCGGCCCAGTCGCGGCAGGCCGACGACACGGCGATCAGATGACCCGCCAGGTTCCCACTGTCGACTGCGGAAACGTATCGCGGCAGGAGCGGCTGCAATGTACGGGTATCGTACCAGTTCAGGAGATGGCCGCGATGCTTCTCCATACGGTCCAGCGTGCGCACGCATTGCTCCAGGCGCCGCACGGATTCCTCAAGGCTGATCCAGCCGAAATCCCGGGCCGAGACGATGGAAAGCAGATAGATGCCGATATTCGTCGGCGATGTGCGGCCCGCGACGACAGGTGCCGGCGTTTCCTGGAAATTGTCCGGAGGAATGTGGTTGTGCTCTTCGTTGACGAAGGTCTCGAAGTAGCTCCAAGTGCGACGCGCAACACGCCGCAACTCATCCCTGTCGCTGTCGCTGACGACGAGACGATCTTCCGTCTCGGCCGACTGGCTCACGAACCAGGCGATCGCAGGCGACAGAACCCACAACAGCGCGAAAGGCACGGCGACCAGCTCGCCGCCATTGCCGATGGACAGGAACGGTATCAGAAGCGCTAGAAGGCCGATGGCGACCGCTTGCCACATCGATCGGTAATAGGAGGCGATATCACCGGAAGCACCGGAATGCGCCTGCGCAGCCGTCCGCCATTCCAGCATCTTCTCGTGGCTGACGAACAATCGGTAGAGGCTTCTCGCCAGCGCGTCGGCCATGATCCAGGCGGTGTGGGCCATGAAGATGACGCGCAGCACGACCTGCGCCGTGGCGGATGCGAATTCCTCGACCACGGACTGAACGTGCGCACGCGGGATGATGTCGGTTCGCCGCGGGATCGCACCGGAAAGAAGGCCGAGCGTCGGAGCAACGAACAGGCTGACGATCATGACCATCTGCCAGACGAGGGCGTCATTGATCGGTAGGATCGTCCAGCCGGCCACTGATCCGAGCACCCAGACGATGGGGGTCAGCGAACGGCGGAGATTGTCGATCATCTTCCAGCGCCCGAGCGCCGTTACACCGCTGGTCGCCTTGCAGATGAAGGGCAAGAGCTGCCAGTCGCCACGTGCCCAGCGATGCTGCCGCGAAGCCTCGACCTGATAGCGAACGGGAAAATCCTCGACAAGCTCGACATCCGTCACCAGCGCGCTGCGGGCGAAGGATCCTTCCAGCAAATCGTGGCTAAGCACTGCGTTTTCCGGAATACGCCCGTTGAGCGCCGCTTCGAATGCATCGATGTCGTAGAGACCCTTGCCAGTGAACGAGCCCTCTTCGCCGATGTCCTGGTAAACGTCCGACACGGTGAAGACGTAGGGGTCGAGACCCCGGTTGACCGAGAAGATGCGCTGGAACGCGGAAGCCTCGTGCCCCGTCGTCAGCGAGGGCGTCACGCGCGGCTGGAGAATGCCGTAGCCCTTGGTTACGCGTCCCGTGTCGGCGTCGAAAACCGGCCGATTCATCGGATGCGCCATCTTGCCGACGAGCTTGGTGACGGCGTCACGCGTGAGGCGCGTGTCGGAATCGAGGGTCATCACATAGCGAATATCGGAGGGAAGCGGCGCTTCGGGCTCCAGATAAGTAGTGTCCTTGTCGCCGCGCAGAAGCAGGTTCAGCTCGTGCAGCTTGCCGCGCTTGCGCTCCCAGCCCATCCAGGCGCCCTCGGCCGGATTGTAGAGCCGACGGCGGTGCAACAGGAAAAAGCGCGTGCGACCGTCGAACGCATAGCGCGCGCTGAGTTCTGCGATCTGCTGGTTGGCATAATCCAGAATCTCCAGATCTTTGGCGCCCTCCTCGACGTCGCTGTCCGTCCAGTCGGAGAGAATTGCGAAATAGATTTCGCCCGCGGTGTTGGCGAGATAATGCACTTCCAGATTGCGGATCAGTTCATCGACACCATCGCGCGAACCAATAAGCGAGGGCACCACGAGCAGCGTCCGCTGATCTTCCGGAATGCCGTCCTTGAACTCGTAACCGATGAGCCGCGTCGGCCGAACGGTGAGCGAGACCAGCGTATTGTAGAGACCTGTTGCCGCTTCGGTTGCCGGCAACAGGAAAAACGCCATCAGCAGGATTGCAGGCCCTGTCGGGACGTCGAGCGACGAAAGCAGCCACCACGCGAGCCCCATGAAAATTGGAACAAGGGCAAGATTCGGCACCGCTATGGACAGCCAGCCGAAACGCTTGGCCTGATGCCAGATCCGGTCACGGATCGATGGCCAATAACCGATGGCCGTTTCCAGTTCGGCGCGGCGATCGCCAACCACGAAGGGCCCGATATCGAGCTCGTCGTCCGGCAGGGACGCCTCCGAGGCCATGGCCAGAGCCGTCTCGGCAACGAAGACCTCTTCCTTCTCGGCCCGGCGGGCAAGGCGCTCGATGGCGTCGCGGTAGATGTCGCGCGATTGGAAATCGAGGCGCGAGAAAGTCGACCGCTCCCTCAGAATGTTGTCGACCCGGCTGACCGTCTCGAACCAGACCGTCCAATCCGTGTCGTCGATCTTGCGCAGCGAGCGGATAATCGCGCCCATCGTGGCATTGCCGAAGGAAAGGCGGCTGTGCTCGCGCACCAGCACCTCTTCGGCGTCCATGCCGCGCTCTTCGAGCCGCGCCTCAAGCCAGGAAATCGCTTCTTCGGCGACGGCAGAGCCATCGCGCAGGCGATAGAGCATTTGCGCCGCAAACGCGTTGTCTTCGGTGTGCTTGGCGTTCTCCGAAAGCACGTCGCGGCAGCTCTGCCCGGGCTCGAGCTTCTGAATCCGATCGGCCACTTCGTTGGCGAGCCGGCGCATGTTGCGCGCGTGCTCGACGCGCACCGAAATGCGGCTGAGATTTTCGATCAGCACGAAGCGCACGATCGACGGCAGCGCCCAGACCTCGCCGATCTTCAGGACCTTCTTCGACTGGTACCCGTCGACCATTGCCGTCAGGCTCGGCATCGTGAGCGCACTGTGGGTGTGGGCGATGTACATCCAGGCGATGCTGAGAACGCGCGGCAACGCGCCGACGCCCGGCAGATCGATCGTCGGCAGCTGCCGATAGAATTTGAGCGGCAGATCCTGGCGCACCTGGCGAATGTTCTGTTCGACCAGATAGTGGTTGTCGAGCAGCCACTCCGCCGCCGGCGTGATCATCTCGCCGCTCTCGTTCGCCTCGCGGGTCGAGCGATACGCCTTCAGGATGGCAGCTTCGTTTTCCTTTTGGCGCGCCACGAGGTCGAAGGCACGAAATTCCGGCAGCGTGTGCACTTCGCCCGTGGCAAGACGCCCGCCAAGCTGCTTCAGATCGTCGTCGGACAGGTAGCTCGCGCGGATCGAATCGTTCTTGTTCATGCGCTTCAGGACTTTGGTGACGGCTGCACGGCTGGATGCGCCACCGCTGGCCCGTCGTGGATCCCGAGGCTCAGTCGAGCCTGCGGTCAACGCGCCATTGTCGAGGGACTTGTCCTGAAAATTCATCGGCGTTCGCTGCCCGCATATCTTGAGAGGTCGTTGAGCGGTTTGGATGATCTGAAAAGCGTCGCTTTCAGACACCGCATTCTGCGCCCAACGGTTCTGTTAATCCGCTTCTTATAAACGCGTTCCATCCCGCTTTGTCATAATTTTGAATTTCCTGCTGTATCAGGCCCGGAACTTTCGACCGTCCGTCACGTATATGAGAAGCCGAGAGCCGTCGTCTCGGCGCCGGGACCTCGCCTCGATACCAATCCGCTTTGGGCTGTTGGTCGTAGTGCATGGCAAATGCGATGCGGCGGCATCAGCAAAAGGCGAGCTTTGGCGTGAACATCAGCGTGGACATGGATGCATTGAAGACTGCAAAATCTGACCAGATCGTGGTGGTCGGTCAGTTGGGCCAGACACTCGATGGACGCATTGCCTGCGCCAACGGTGCATCCAAATACATCAATGGCTCCGATGCGCTCGATCACCTGCACGCGTTACGGGCAGAGGCGGATGCGATCATCGTCGGCGTTGGAACCGTCGTCGCGGACGACCCGCAGTTGACGGTACGCCGCTGCAATGGTTCTTCGCCGCGCGCCGTGGTGATCGATCCGGGCCGCCGCACGCCGCCCGACGCTCGCCTTTTCGATGCCCACACGGAAAAGCCGCTCTTCATCCGTCGCGAAGGCGACGTGCAACATGAGGACGAGATCGGGGTCGCCACGCTTCCGCTCGCTGACGGCGAAGACAAGCCCATGCTCGACCCCGTAGCCGTGGTCAACGCGCTGGCAGCGAGGGGCTATCGCCGTATCCTCGTCGAAGGCGGAGCCTCCACGCTCTCGCATTTCATCAATCACCGCGCGATCGACAAGCTCCACATCCTGATGGCGCCGATCATCCTCGGATCCGGCGTCAGCGGCCTGAACCTGACCCCCATCGACAGCCTGAATGGCGCCATCCGACCGGACGTGCGTTTGATCCGTTTCGACGATGGCGACGTGCTATACGAATGCACCATGCAGAGCGTTTGGTCCGCGGCCTGAAGTCATGGCCTGACCCAGCCTCATTATCTGGAGGTCGCAGTCCGATGATACGCAGGACATATCACCCGGCACAACGCTTTCTGCACTGGACGATCTTTCTCCTGATCCTCGTCGGCTTCCCTTTGGGCCTCATCATGGTCGAGAGGGACTTCAACCCGGTCACCGACGTGATGTACACCCTGCACTGGTCGATCGGCCTGACAGTGCTGACCCTGATGGTTCTGCGGGTTGCATCCCGCCTCGCCTTTTCAGGACCCAAGCCCGCCGCGGTGCTGACCGGATGGCAGCGCACGCTGTCCCATCTGGTGCATGTCGGCCTCTATGTCATGCTGTTCGTCGTGCCGATCCTCGGCTGGCTCGGCAAATCGGCCTATGGAGCGGGCGCGCAGGGGATCAACGTCTTCTACCTGTTCCACGTCCCCGTCCTGCTCGAAAAGGACGAGGATCTCGCCGAAACGCTGCTTTTTGCCCACGAAATCGCGTCGAAAGTGTTCCTCGTGCTGCTCGTGTTGCACGTCGCCGGGGCGCTTTACCACGCCTTCGTCAAGCGCGACGGGGTGGTCGGCCGCATGGGCATCGGCAAGCGGGTGGCAGAACCGGAAGCCTGAGCTTCCCTCGCCGCATTCGCTTCAGCCAGTCAGACCGGGCGTGCGAAGATATCTTCGTGGCCGATCATGACGGATTCGGCCATTTTACGCGACGTGAGCCAGCCATCGCGCACATCAGCCGTCGGTTCGGGATGCGCCGCAATACCATCGGCGATCCCTGTCGCCAGAGCCTCGATCAGGGGGCGATCGGCCGGCCCCAGATGCCAGTCGCTCGTTCCCCGCGTCACGGTAAAGGCCCCGGCAAGCTTTTGCGCGAGGTAGTCGGTCGCATCCGGACCTAGCGCGCGGCCAAACCCTTTGTCGCGACGCTGATCCGCAAGAAACGCCTGAAGCACACCATGGTCTGCCGCATGCGGCGGCGACCACGTCTCGGTGCCCGAATAATTTAGCGCAAATAGAACTGCAGTCCTATGCTGGGCGGCGGCGTGCGCCATCCAGTCGAGCCATTCGGCCGAAACGAGATCGATCAGCGCCGAGCCGGTGACCACGTCGGCGCGGGCCATATAGCCGTTCAATGCCGAGCGGTCGGCGAGATTGGCCTGCTCGAACGCAACGCCGATGCCTTGGTCGATGAGACCCGACAGTTCCAGACGCGCACGATCGATAAGTTGGCTATCAGCATCGACGAGAACCCAGTTTTGCCGGAGCTCCGGATTCGCCTTCGCGATCGCCGGTGCAAGTGCGCGCGCGGTCGACCCCGTGCCGGCGCCCATGTCGACGATCACCGCCTCGCCTGTCAGCGCGGCCATATGAGCGAGAAAGGCGGCTTGAACCTCCGCATTGCGCGAGGCGTGATCGGCAGGTTCCCGCAAAGCCAGCCAGTCGGCGGCAAAGCCCTTGATTTCGGACATATCGGTCATGCTGAAGCCTTTCGCCGCACGGTGTCGTTGATGAGCGCGGCCGTTTCCGGCCAGTCCGGTAGGGACTGCCCGACGCGATATGCGCCGTCGGCGAGCCTGTCCCGATGAGCGCCGTCACGGATCAATATTTCCAGCGCCTCCGTCAGCGCATCGATGTCGCCCGGCGCGACGAGCGTGCCCGCTTCGGCGGGAACGAGATCCGGCACGGCGCCTGCGCGATATCCGACGATGGGAAGACCCGCCGCCATCGCCTCGGCAAACGCCATTCCGTATCCCTCATAATAGGATGCCAGTGCAAAGATCGAGGACTGCGCAAACAGCCGATCGAGGTCCTCGCCACCAAGCGCGCCTGGAACATGAATGCGATCTTCAAGACCCTCGGCTGCGATCGCCCACCGGATGTCGTCGGCGGTTTGCGGCGACGCCGATGCGGAACCGACGATGTGCGCCGTCCAATCATGGTCCTTGAGCCTCGCCAGCGCCGCAATCAGATCGAGATGGCCCTTGCGCGGCGTCAGCGAGCCGAGCGACAGGATCGTAGGCCGAGTAGCGGCCGTCGCCCTTGGTCGCCGCTTGGTGCCGGGAACGGCGACGGTTACGTTGCTATCCGCCACATCGAACAGATCGATGACCGTCCGCGCCGTCTCCGCACTCGTCACGACCACATGCGCGCAGGCATCGACGGCGGCTCTCTCGGTCTCGATCAGAGACTTCGCCTGGGTTTCGTCCAATCCCGTCTCTAGGCCAAGGGGATGATGGAGCAGGACAACGAAACGTCGCTGAAGCCTGTCGATCAGAGCCTTAGGCATCGCCCCATAAGCAAGGCCGTCGATCAGTATCGGCTGATCCGCATCGATCGCCGCGATCGTCCGTTCCGTCGTTTCCAGCGAGGCGCTCGAAGGAAACGGATAGTCGCCCGGCAGAACCACATGCTCGAACGGCACGCCGGAAGCGCGCCATGCGGCCATGACCTCCCTGGCGTAGCCATAGCCCCCGGACAGGGTGTCGATGTCGCCCGGAATAACGAACGCAATCGGCTTCGTCGCCGAAGCCTCGTTGCCTGGCATGATCAGAGGGTCCCGTTGTAGCCGGCGCGGGCAAAATGGGATTCGTGGAGATAGACGCGGATCTGCTTGATGTTCTCCGATCCCTCACCGAGTCCGCCGCTGCGCGCCGTTTCGGCCAGTTCGTCGAAGATATGACGCGCCAGGAACTCCGTCGTCGTGATCTGGCCCTTGAAGGCGGGGATTTCGTCGAGGTTCTGGTAGTTCAGCGGCTTCAGCGTTGCCGCAAGCGCCTCCATCGCCTTGCCGATATCGACGACCACGTTCTTATCGGTCAGGCGATCGGCGACGAACTGCACATCGACCGTGAAGGTCGCGCCGTGCATGCCCTGCGCCGGGCCGAAGAACGGATCGGGCAACGAGTGGGCGATCATGATGGAGTCACGCAGTTCGACGAAATATTCCGACAATGCTCAGTCCTCGTAAAAAATGGAGATGTGTTCAAGGTTCAAAGATAGGACACGGCTGTCGCCAGACCATCCGCTTTCGGATCGAGAATATTCCCGATCTGGTACGGCAGGTCGGCGAAGGCGACATCGCCGGTGATCAGACGATCGTATTTGTCGTCGAGCAGAAGCCTCATCGCCATTTCGAGACGCCGCTTGTACGACCAGCGCACGCGACGCGAAGGCGACACCATTCCGACCTGGGACGACTTCAAGACGAGCCGGCGGCTGTGGAAGGCGCCGCCAAGCGGGACGCTGGGCGTGTTGGCACCGAACCAGCTCGCCTCGACGACCGTCGCCTCCGTCCCGGCCAATGACAGCGCCGTCGCAAGCCCAGCTTCGCTCGCACTCGTGTGGATGACGATGTCGCGATCGCCGGTCGCGCGGTCCGGGGTGGCGAAGCCGGCGCCTAGAGCGCGGACGACAGCTTCCCGGGCGCCATCGATATCGACGATCTCGACATCCGTGCCGGCAATGTCGGACACGACTCCCCCAACCAGCAGCCCAAGCACACCACCACCGACGACGGAGATCCGGTCGCCAGGCCCAGCGCCGCTATCCCAGGCGATATTGAGGGCCGTCTCCATGTTGGCTGTCAGAACGGCACGACGGGGATCGAGCCCATCCGGCAGCGCGGTCAGCGCCTCTCGCGGAACCTCCACGTGATCCTGATGCGGGAACAGGCCGAAATAGGATTGCGTGATGTCGCCAACGACCTGCCCTACCCAGGAGTAACCGTAGCCGACGGGAAATGGGAAATCGCCATGCTGGAAAGGTCCGCGCATGCGCTCGTGTTCGCTGGGCGGAACCAGGCCGTTGAAAACAAGCCTTTCCGTGCCGCGGCTGATGCCGGAATGCTGTGCCTTCAGCATAACCAGATTATCCCCGTCGCCGAGACGGCGTGGGGCCCGGCGAAGTTCGACCTTTCCAGGCGAAACATAGGTGAGACAGGACGCCTGAGCGCCCTCGGCATTCTTTGTATCCGGCATCAAGTCGGCCCGATGCTTCGAGTGCCGGCAACCCCATCATTACGGGTGCCTGGCGGCGAGCTCAGCGTTTCGACCACGCGTCCTCGAAAAACGCCCATGCGTTCCGCCACCGCGTCGTCCGGTGGGGTCATCCCGGCCGTGAAGCCGAGCGCTTCGGAAAGATCCAACACGATCTGCGCATCGTCGGAAATGATGTGAATTGGCACGTCGCGATTGTCCGTTTCGCCGGTGATGATGCGGGCAGGTTGATGGTCGCCGAGAATGATCAGAACGAACTCGTCGGCAAGCCGTTCCGCGATATAGGAATCGAGATTTTCCAGGGCATATTCGATCGACAGGCGAAATTGCGTGCGCACGCGCTCCGGATCGGCCCAGACTTCCTGCGGCGTCGCGCCGTCCTGCGCCTGTTCGGAGAAGACCGAGCCATCGCCGACGGCTTCCCAGTCGATGACGCGCGGAATGGGCGTCCACGGAGCGTGGCTCGAAATGAGTGCCACCTCGGCAAAGAGCGGCTCGTCCCGATCCGCCAACCGCTCGAAGCGGTCGAGCGCCGAAAGCGTGTACTGATCGGGCATCGTCACCCAATTGAACGGCAGGCCCTCATAACCGAGATTGGGCTCGTCATAGACCACGTCGTAACCGAGCGCCGTGCCTTCGGGCCAGGCCATCGTGATCGCCGGCATCACCGCCACAGTCCGATAGCCTGCGCGGTTGAAATCATCGACCAGTGTCTGCCGATTCTTGACCAGCATCGAATTGTAGCGCCGCTGATTGTCGACCCAGAGCCCGGCAAGCGTCGAGGCATGACCGAGCCAGCTCTGGCCACCCGATACGGGCGAGGTGAGAAAGCCGCTCGCCGCATGGAGGCCATGATCGTCGACCGTCTGGCCGAGCTGCGTCAGAAGCGGCCGAATGGACGGCGCGTAGAGCGGATTGTCGAGCACGGTGCGGCCATAGGATTCGACGAAGAACAGCAGCACATCTCGACCACCTAGCCGCGACATCAGCACATCGTCGGCGATATCGGCCGCCGGATCGTTGCTGGCTTCGCGATCGAATTCCTCGAGATCCTTGAGGCTAGCGGCAAAGGACGTCGCGTGACGCTCCATGAGCCCCGTGGTCGATGCGGTGAGGAAATGCAGGTTCTGGGACTGCGGATAAAGCGTGGGCACCTGCCAACCGACCAAGAGCAGGGCTCCCGCAATGATCACGGCAGAGAGGCGATGGCGCCTGACGCCTGAAGCAGTGATCCCGACAAGCACGCCGGAAAGCACAATGATCAGCCCGATCAGGAGAACGACGGCGATGGTCAGCCCGATGGCAGCGGCTTGGCCGAGTGTTCCGACCGCCAGATCCCAAACGGCGTTCAACAGATGCGCGTCGAGAACCGGATTAAACGGCCGCGCCATGGCTTCGAACGCCGCCATGTCCGCAAGCTTCACGATCAGAACGATGGCGAGCAGGATCGCCGCGCCCCATCGTATAAGCGGCCGTATCACGCCCGGCAGGATCGCAAGCGCGATGATCAGGACGAGCAGTTCGATCGGAACGGCTGCAAAGGCACCAAGCGTGAGGCGGGATTGGTCGTTGGGCAGCAAAAGTGCCGCCGCGATTGCCAGAACCGCCGCGATCAGCAACAAAACGCTGAAGCCTCGACGGCCGCCGGACCGCTCGGACTTTTCATTGTCCAATCGAAATCTATCTACCATCACTTCAACGATCCGAATTGAGGAACCACGACCTCCTCCGGGTCGCGCAGCATCATTCCCGGCTCGCGGCCGAAAAGACCCAAGAACAGGCGAGCGTTACGTTTCTCAACATGCCAGATCGTCATAAACTTGTCATACGGCTGCTCGCCGTCGTTGGACTTCTCGTCGCAGTCGCTTTTGCCGTCGATTTGAACGCGGCGATGGCAAGCCTGCTCGATGCCGACCTTTCCCTGACGATCCTCGCGATCATCCTCGTGCAAGGCCAGATCGTGCTTTCGGCCTATCGCTGGCACTTCACGACGAAGCGACTCGGCCGTCCCCTCCCCATCCGTCGAGCCATTTCGGAGTATTATCTGGCAAGCCTCCTGAACATGGTCCTGCCGGGCGGCGTCGGTGGTGACGCCGTACGCGCAACGCGGGAAGGCCAGGCCCGTGACGGTGCCGGCGAAAAGGCCTACGGCGTGGCGGCAAGCGCCGTCGTTCTCGAGCGACTGGCCGGCCAGGTGGCGTTTTTCATGGTCGCCGCCATCGGCATCGCCTGCTGGCCTCTGCTTTTGGGAGAAACGCTGCCGGTCGGAACCGGCTGGCTGCTTGCCGCACCACCGTTGATCTTCGGCGCGCTTGTCCTTCTCGCCTGGATCGGCACGCGGCTGGCTCCGCGGCCCCTTGCCAACTGGCTGAAAACGCTCGGCCCATCGATCAGAAAGGCATGGCTGACGGATGGCGCGTGGCTCGTCCAAGGCATGCTGAGCCTTGCGATCGCGCTTCTCTATATCGCCGTTTTCGCACTCGCCTCGGCTGCCATCGGCGCGCCGCTCGGTCTGCTCGCAGCTGCAGCGCTCATTCCGCTGGTGCTTTTGACGATGTTGGTGCCGATCTCCATAGGCGGCTTCGGCTTGCGAGAAGGGGCAGCCGCCGCTCTGTGGCCGCTGGCCGGGTTTACAGGCTCCGATGGGTTGGCGGCGGCGCTGCTCTACGGCGTCGTCAGCATCGTCGGCGCCCTGCCCGGTGCGCTCGTGCTGCTCAAGCGATCTTCAGCGGCCTCCAGCCGGGCGTAGATGTCACCGGACCCGTGGGCGGATGCACGGGTCAATGCGGCCTGCATGTCGGCGGCGGAAAGCCAGTGCGGTTCGGCAAAAACATGGCGTTCGCCAATTACCCAGTTGAAGCGATAGCGACCAAGCGTCTCGAGCCTTTCGATGCAGGCGCGCGCGCCATCCAGCGCCTCGGGAATGTATTCGAAGGCGACGATGGGGATCGGCTGGCTGAGGCCTGCGAGAATGTCGGACTCGAGCCCTTCGACGTCGATCTTGCAGAAACTCGGTAGGCCATGTGTTTCGATCAGCGCATCAAGCGTCGTCACGGGCACTTCGACCGCCTCGTCCCAATCGACGGACGAAAACGCCTTGGTCTTGCCGACGGTATCGATCCAGTCGCGTGACATCGTCGTTACCGTTGGATGGCGCCTCGAAATGTGAAGCGTCAGCCGGCCGCTTTCGGAGCCCACGGCAGCGCCCACGATCTCGATGTCGGCGGAGCGGACGAAGCGGCGAAGAAAATCGAGAAACACCGGCTGTGGTTCGAGCGCAATGACACGGGCCCCTGCTTTCACCATCGCCCGTGAGCGACTGCCGACATGCGCCCCAACGTCGAAGCACAAATCTCCCGGCGTTAGAAGCTTGCTGTAGAACGCCGCGAGACGTCGCTGCTTCCAAGGCTGACCGCGATAGATGACGAGCGAGCGGACCAGACCGGCGAGCGTGCGGATATCCATCAGGCCCGGCCCTCCTGCTGTCCGCCCAGTCGTCCGCGATGCCTGAACAACCAGGCGATATCGATGGCGAACGAACCGATGATGGCGGCAAGCGCAAAACCCGCGACGCTCGAGGCGGCCGCGCCGGCGATTGGAGGCATGGCAAGCAGACAGAGGGCCGCGCCTTGGATGACACAAACGGTCTTGCGGCGCATCGACGGCGACAAGGGGCTATCGAGCCACGGCAGCAGGTAGGATGCGCCGACGAAGAGATAGCGCATGCCGCCGATGAGCAGGACCCAGGGACCCACCTTGTCCAGGACCAGCGCCAGCACAGACAGAATGAGGATCAGGAGCGCATCGCTTTCCATGTCGAAACGCGCGCCAAAATCGGAACGGGGGCCGAAGCGCCGCGCCAGCCAGCCATCGACACCGTCGAGCACGACGGCGAGCGTTGCGATGCCGGCGAAGAACCAGGCAAGCTGCGGGCTCGGTTGCAGCGTCCACAGCGAAATCTCGGCGGTGTAACCGGCAACGAGAGCCGCCAGCACCGTTCGCATCAGCGTCACCGTATTGGGCCAGCCGAAAACGCGATACGGATGATGCGCGAGAATGCGCGAAAGGACGATCGCCCCGACCGTGGCGTAAATCGCAAGAGACGTCATGGCGCTGATGAGCCCCAGCGTGGCCCAACTGGACACGAACGCATTGGCGACCACCAGCGCAACGCCGGCACCCACCAAGGCGAAGACGGTCTGACGATAAAGATTGCGTGCAGGCAGTTCTGGCGATACGGCGGTTTTGACGCCCGGATTCTTCTTTTTCATGTGTGCCTTTACGCAACTGTCACAATCGCCGGATCACTTGGACCCGATATCTGATTCGATCGGCAATCGCACAAGCTGCCGGATATCCACCGGAACCGCATCGACGCCTGTGTGTTTTAGCATTTCGTTACCTGAAGGAGTTGACCGCGGGCACGGTTGACCCTGACTCCACTTCCTATTTCCCACCGATCCGGAGCAACTTGATGGCGAAGAGCGTGAAGTACGATGGCGACCTTTTCGCGACCCATCCCGACGGGATGGATTTCACTCCCGGACACAAGGTAGAGCCGCTTATCGGCGGCATGGAAACGTATGCGGCGCTTGAAGAAGCGATCGATGGGGCGAAATCATCCGTCCACATGGCCTATTGGACGCTGGAGCCATCCATCAAGACCACGGGCAAGGTGAAGGCCAAGACGCTCAGCGGCCTCCTGCAGGATGTCGTGGAACGTGGCGTCGACCTGCGCATCGTGGTGGCTGATTTCGATCCCGTAATCGGCACCGTTTATCATCTCGATGCGTGGAAAGCCTACCGGAAGCTGCATGCCGTCGCCGACGCGCTGCCGGAGGATAAGAAGCGCCACCTGTCCATCATGTGCTCACGCCACGATACGCGCTGGGGCCCGGCAGCCCGAACCGCGGCCCAGCCTATACTGCGCTGGAAGCTCGCGGAGAAGGTCAACACCATCAATGCCTTCAAGACCAAGAAGGAAAAGGTGGCCTATCTCGAAGCAGCACCTGGCCTGTGGCCTTTCGTCAATTTCGACGGAAAGACGTGTTCGATCAAACCAACGGCGTTCCCCGGATTCTATCCGGCGGCTCATCACGAAAAATTGTGCGTCATCGACGACGAAATCGTCTTTCTCGGCGGCCTGGATATCACCACCAAGCGCAAGGACGACTGGGAACACGACAACGCCTTTCCGTGGCATGACGTGGCCTGCCGACTGGAAGGCCCGGTCGCCAAGTTCTTTGCCCGCCATTTTCGAAGCCGGTGGAACGAGGAACGCAAAGACAGCATCGAGTTCCTGAAATCGCTGAAGGCGCCGGATGGAATCAAGCAAATGCCCAACGGCATCACGATCCCCGAGCTGGCCACGGAAGTACCCGAGACGAAGCCCATCAAGGGCGGCGTCGAAGTGAAGCCGATGCGCACGGTCTCCAAGCAGAGCCGGTCGTGGCTGTCTCGATCGCCGACGACCCAGATCACCGAGATCCGTGAAACCTATCTCGACATCATCTCGAAGGCCGAGGACTTCATCTACATCGAGAACCAGTACATCCGCTCGACGGCGATCGCCGAGGCGCTGTCCAAGCGTGCCAAACAAAAGAAGCAGCTCGAGCTGATGATGGTGTTGCCCCTCATCCCCGAAGATGCGTTCGTCGAAGACGAGCCCAACATCGCCACGCGTCATGGGCAGTATCTGCGCGAGAAGAACACCGACATGCTCTACGACGCCTTCGGTGATCGGCTGGGCATCTACTGCATGCAGATGCCGCGCGACGACAAGCTTCCTGATCCGGAAGAGGACGATCCCGACGAGATCATCAAGAACACGATCTACATTCATGCCAAGACAATGGTCTGCGACGACAAGATCGCGATCATCGGCTCCGCCAACCTGAATGACCGCAGCCTCGTGACGGACACGGAAACCGCGATCGCATGGCGCGGCGGGGATTCCGTGAAGAAGTTCCGCGTGCGGCTTTGGGAGCACGCTCTGGACATGGACACGTCGAAATGGACGTCCGAACATCTCAAGCGCTGGAATGGCATCGCGTTGAAGAATGCCAAGGGCACGGCCGAAGAACGTCAGGGCTTCATCGTCCCGCTGCCACGCCATCACCTCGACGCGCACGCCAAGAAGTCTTGGCTCGTCCCGGACGAACTCGTCTGATCAAACGAAAAGAGCGGCCACAGGGGCCGCTCTTTCCAAGTTTGTCCGCCGAAAGGTTCTATTCGGCAGCGATCTGACGTTCGTGGCGACCTTCTTCGATCTCCTCGACGATCTTGGCGTTGAACGCCGGCAGATCCTTGGGATTGCGCGAGGTAATCACCGCTTCGTCCGTGACCACTTCCTGATCGCTCCAGTTCGCACCGGCGTTGATCAAGTCGGTCTTGATGGAGCCATACGACGTGACGTTGCGGCCGCGCACGACGTCGGCTTCGACGAGAAGCCACGGGCCGTGGCAGATCGCCGCCAGCGTCTTGCCGGATTCGGCGAAATCGCGAACGAATTTGACGGCTTTCTCTTCCACGCGCAGCAAGTCGGGATTGATCTGGCCGCCCGGAAGAACGAGCGCGTCGTAGTCGCTGACACTCACCTCGTCGAGGGTCTTGTCCACGGTGACACTGTCACCCCAGTTGTCTTCGTCCCAGCTCTTGATCTCACCGGACTTTAACGAAACGACGTCGACCTTCGCGCCCTTGGACTTTAGAAAATCCAGCGGCTCGCGCAGTTCAGAACGCTCGTAACCATCGGTTGCCAGGATCGCGACTTTTGCAGATTCGATTTTGGGCATGCTCGTCTCCTTTGAATGAGAGCCTCCCCCCGTCTGCCTGTCCAACGCACCGCCCATGGCGACCGTTCCGTCTGGAACAGAAGAAAAGGCGTCGGGAAATTCTGATGCAACCTCTGAGACATGCGCCCATCGTCGTATATCCAAAAACGCATCGTCTCGTTGCATCGTGGACCGAATCCCATAAATTCTCACGGCGCCCCAGGCGCACAATGCAGAAGCTTCGACCAAAGCTATCCAAGGACCCGCCAGGTGACTGTCAGCGCCCTTCTTGCCGCAATCGACCGCATCGACAATGCCGAGACCGTGGAGGAAGTGACGCGAATCCTTCAGGAGGCGCTCGCATCCTACGGCATTGCCTACCACGGCCTGGTCAGAGCCCAGCTTCCCCATGAACCGTTAGACGACGCCCTCCTGTCTGGCGTCCTGCCCGAGGGATGGGCGGCAACCTATGTGAAACGTAAGTATCTGCTTATAGATCCGGTCGTGAGGCATCTCGGCCAATCACGCTCGGGCTTCCGCTGGCAGACCGCTGCTGAACTTCATGCGAACGGAAAGCACGGCAAGCGCATGGACCGCATGATGGCAGAAGCCAGCAAAGCCGGCCTCAAGGACGGCTATAGTTTCCCGGTCCATGGCCGCCGGGGCTTGCTCGCTCATCTCAGCATCGGCGGTGATCCTGTCGACCTGAGCAGGACAGATCTCGCTGTGATCGGAGCCCTCGCGAGCAAGGCGTACTGGCACACTGTCGATCTGAAGGGATTGGGACGTGGCCATCCGCTGGACGCCCTGAACGACGTCAAACTCACCCATCGGGAGATGGAATCGTTGCATTACCTGACCGACGGCATGACCTCCCCGGAAATCGCGGCGGTCCTGGAAATCTCCAACCATACAGTCGACTGGTACATGAACGGCATCCAGCAGAAGCTGAAGGCCAAGAACCGGCATCACGCCGTTGCGCTTGCCTTCCGGCTCGGTCTCGTGTCCTGACGATCTGTTTGCAGCGCAACAATTCTGCGTTAGACAGTCAGGATCGAGTTGCCGGCACTTCGAAGTGCCAACATGGGGAGTTGCGCTGTGCCGATTTCGAAGATTCTCGTTGCCAACCGCTCCGAAATCGCAATCCGCGTCTTCCGCGCCGCCAACGAGCTCGGCATCAAGACCGTCGCCATCTGGGCGGAGGAAGACAAGCTCGCCCTGCACCGCTTCAAGGCCGATGAAAGCTACCAGGTGGGCCGCGGCCCGCATCTGGAGCGCGATCTCGGACCCATCGAAAGCTACCTGTCGATCGATGAGGTGATCCGCGTCGCAAAGCTCTCCGGAGCCGATGCGATCCACCCCGGCTACGGCCTGTTGTCCGAAAGCCCGGAATTTGCCGACGCATGCGCCGAACACGGCATCATCTTCATTGGCCCGAGCCCGGATACGATGCGTCGGCTGGGCAACAAGGTCGCCGCCCGCAATTTGGCCATCGAAGTCGGGGTCCCGGTCGTGCCGGCCACCGAGCCTCTGCCGGACGACATGGACGAAGTGGGCCGAATGGCGGAAGCGATCGGCTACCCGCTCATGCTGAAGGCGTCCTGGGGCGGCGGCGGACGCGGCATGCGCGTCATCCGCCAAGCGTCCGATCTGGCCCGTGAGGTAACGGAAGGCAAGCGCGAGGCGAAAGCGGCCTTCGGCAAGGACGAGGTCTATCTCGAAAAGCTCGTCGAGCGCGCCCGCCACGTGGAAAGCCAGATCCTCGGCGACACCCATGGCACAGTGGTCGATCTCTTCGAGCGCGACTGCTCCATCCAGCGCCGCAACCAGAAGGTGGTCGAGCGCGCGCCCGCGCCTTATCTCTCCGCCGAGAAGCGAGCCGAAATTGCGGGATACTCCCGCAAGATTGCGGAAGTCACGTCTTATGTCGGCGCTGGCACCGTCGAATTCCTGATGGATGCCGATACCGAAGAATTCTACTTCATCGAGGTCAATCCGCGCATTCAGGTGGAGCACACGGTCACCGAGGAAGTGACCGGCATCGACATCGTCAAGGCGCAGATCCGCATCCTTGAAGGCAAGAAGATCGGCACGCCGGAATCGGGTGTTCCGCGCCAGGAAGACATCAAGCTGAACGGCCACGCCCTGCAGTGCCGCATCACGACCGAAGATCCGGAGCAGAACTTCATTCCCGACTACGGCCGCATCACCGCCTATCGCGGCGCGACCGGCTTTGGCATCCGCCTCGATGGCGGCACAGCCTACTCGGGCGCCATCATCACGCGCTTCTATGATCCGCTGCTTGAAAAAGTCACCGCATGGGCGCCGACGTCGGAAGAAGCCATCCTGCGCATGGACCGGGCACTGCGCGAATTCCGTATCCGTGGCATCGCCACCAACCTGACCTTTCTCGAAGCGATCATTGGCCACCCGAAATTCCGCGACAATTCCTATACGACCCGCTTCATCGACGAGACCCCGGAGTTGTTCGAGCAAGTCGGTCGTCAGGACCGCGCCACCAAGCTTCTGACCTACCTCGCCGACGTGACGGTCAACGGCCATCCCGAGGTGAAGGGCCGTCCCGTGCCGGCGGAAGCGGCGGCGCCGCGCATTCCCCATGTGGGCAAGAAGGAGATTCCGGACGGTACCAAGCAGCGCCTCGATACGCTCGGCCCTGAAAAATTCGCCGAATGGATGCGCGGCGAAACGCGCGTGCTTTTGACCGACACGACCATGCGCGACGGCCACCAGTCGCTTCTGGCAACCCGCATGCGCACCTACGACATCGCGCGTATTTCCGATACCTATGCCCGCGCGCTTCCCGAACTCTTCTCGCTGGAGTGCTGGGGCGGCGCGACGTTCGACGTGTCCATGCGCTTCCTGACGGAAGACCCCTGGGAGCGCCTCGACCTCGTGCGCAAGGGCGCGCCGAACATCCTGCTGCAGATGCTACTGCGCGGCGCCAACGGCGTCGGCTACAAGAACTATCCCGACAATGTCGTGCGCCACTTCGTGGAGCAGGCGGCCAAGGGCGGCATCGACGTCTTCCGCGTTTTCGATTGCCTCAATTGGGTTGAGAATATGCGCGTAGCCATGGATGCGGTGCGCGAGACCGGCAGGCTGTGCGAAGCGGCGATCTGCTATACCGGCAACATCCTCGATCCGGAGCGCGCCAAATACGATCTTGCCTACTACACCAAGCTCGCCCAGGAGCTTGAAGCGGCAGGCGCCAACATCATCGCGCTGAAGGACATGGCGGGGCTGCTGAAGCCCGCCGCCGCGCGCGTGCTCTTCAAGGCTTTGCGCGACACGACCGATCTGCCGATCCATTTCCATACCCACGACACCTCAGGCATCGCGGGCGCCACGGTTCTGGCGGCCGTCGATGCCGGCGTCGACGTCATCGACGCGGCGATGGATGCACTGTCCGGCAACACCTCGCAGCCCTGCCTCGGCTCGATCGTGGAAGCGCTGCGCAACACCGAGCGCGATCCCGGTCTCGACCCCGAATGGATCCGCCGGATTTCCTTCTACTGGGAAGCCGTGCGCAACCAGTATGCCGCATTCGAAAGCGACCTGCGCGGCCCTGCTTCAGAAGTCTACCTGCACGAGATGCCGGGCGGCCAGTTCACCAACCTCAAGGAACAGGCCCGCTCGCTCGGGCTCGAGACCCGCTGGCACGAAGTGGCCCAGGCCTATGCGGACGCCAACCGCATGTTCGGCGACATCGTGAAGGTGACGCCTTCCTCCAAGGTCGTCGGCGATATGGCGCTGATGATGGTCTCGCAGGATCTGTCAGTGGCCGACGTCGAGAACCCGGGCAAGGACATCTCTTTCCCGGAATCGGTCGTGTCGATGATGCGTGGTGATCTCGGCCAGCCGCCGTCCGGGTGGCCCGCAGCGCTGCAGAAGAAGATACTGAAGGACGAGAAGCCCTTCACCGAAAGGCCCGGTGCGCTCTTGGAGCCTGCCGATCTAGCCGTCGAGCGCAAGGCGATCGAAGAGACGCTGGAACGCGACGTCGACGAGTTCGAATTCGCATCCTATCTCATGTACCCGAAGGTCTTCACCGATTTCGCGCTCGCCGCTGAGACCTACGGCCCGGTCAGCGTGTTGCCGACACCGGCCTATTTCTACGGCCTCGATGTCGGCGAAGAGCTGTTCGTCGATCTCGAAAAAGGCAAGACGCTGGTCGTGCGCAATCAGGCGATCGGCGAGACCAACGACAAGGGCATGATCACGGTCTTCTTCGAGCTCAACGGCCAACCACGCCGCGTGAAGGTGCCTGACCGCGCCCACGGAGCCGGCGGAAACGGCGTCAAGCGCAAGGCGGAAGCCGGCAACGACCACCATATCGGCGCGCCGATGCCGGGCGTTGTGTCGGCGATCGCCGTCTCGGCCGGTCAGAAGGTGGAATCGGGCGACGTCATCCTGTCCATCGAAGCCATGAAGATGGAAACGGCGATCCACGCCGACCGTGACGGGGTCATCGGTGAAGTGCTCGTGAAAGCCGGCGACCAGATCGATGCCAAGGATCTGCTCGCAACCTACGCAGCGGAATGATCTGCCATCAATCGTGAAGTTCGGGCAGGCGAGAACGCGCGCCTGCCCCATTTCCAACGCGATCAAATCGATTTAATAGAGCCCGAAGAGCCTCGGCCCGGGAAAAAGTGACATGCACGGCACAACAGGACACACCAGCGCGACGACCGGCTTCTTTCCAAGCCATCGGGCCGCGATTTCCGCTCTCTTCTTCGCCAACGGGTTCATCGTCGGCAGCTGGGCACCAAAAATCCCGGACTTTGCCAGTCGTCTCGGCTTGAGCGAAAGCCAGCTTGGCTTGATGATCCTCGTCTTCGGTCTGGGCTCGCTCGTGATGATGCCGGTCGGCGGCGCCATGGTCGCCCGTCTCGGCTCCGCATTCGTCACGCGCATCACCGCAATCGCCTGCATCCCGGCGCTGCTTCTGCTGACGCTGGCACCGACCGTTCCCGCAGCCGTTGTCGTCATCTTCTTCTTCGGTGGCCTGATTGGCGCAATGGATGTTGCGATGAACGCCAACGCCGTCCACGTCGAAAAGTCCATGCGCCGCGCGATCATGTCGTCCTGCCATGGCTTCTGGAGCTTGGGCGGCCTTGTCGGCGCGGCCCTCGGGGGCGTGCTCATTGCGGCCTTCGGCACGACGAACCATGTGATCATCGTGACGGTCGTTCTCGCCGCCATCGTCTTCCTCGCGCTCCGCTTCGTCAGCGGCGACGCACAGCCGGAAACTGCGGAAAAGCAGCCTCTTCGCCTGCCGAAAAGCGTGCTGCCTTATCTGATCGGTATCATGGCGCTTTTTTCCATGACGCCTGAAGGCGCGATTCTCGACTGGGGCGCGCTCTATCTGCGCCAGGAACTGGACGCGACGCTCGCTCTGTCCGGCATGGCCTTCGGCGCATTCTCGGCCGCCATGGCAGTCATGCGGTTCGCCGGCGACCCCATCCGCGACCGTCTGGGAGCGGTTCTGACGCTGCGGATCTGCACGTTGTTCGCCATCGTCGGTATGCTGGTGGCAGGTCAGGCACCGAACGCGACTGTCGCGGTCATCGGCTTTGCTATCGCCGGCATCGGCATTTCCAACATGGTGCCGATCGCCTTTTCGGCAGCCGGCAATCTGCCGGGCTTCGCGCAGGGCATCGCGCTGTCGGTCGTCACCTTCATGGGCTATTCGGGCATCCTGGTGGCGCCGTCCGTCATCGGCTTCATCGCCGAGCACACGGGCTTTGCCGCCGTCTTCACCGCCCTGCCGATCCTGTTCATCGTCGTCCTGGCTCTGTCCTCGCTCGCCCGCCATGGAGACATGCAGAAGGATTGACGCGATCGTTTATTGAGTGAGCCCGTGTCAGTAAGGCAGCCCGACATAATTCTCCGCAAGCGAGGCTGATGCCGCCTCCGAATGCACGAGATAGTCGAGTTCGGCCTCCTGGATGCGCTGGCCGAACGGACCCGTATCGTCGAAGCGGTGCATCATCGTCGTCATCCACCAGGAGAACCGCACGGCCTTCCAGACGCGGGCAAGCGCACGCGCCGAATAGGCGTCAAGCGCGGCCTGGGACTTCTCCAGATAGTGTTCGCGAAGACCGTCCATGACGTAGTGCACGTCCGACACGGCGAGGTTCAGACCCTTGGCCCCTGTCGGTGGAACGATATGCGCCGCATCGCCCACGAGGAACAGCCGTCCGAAACGCATCGGCTCGGCGACGAACGAGCGCAGCGGCGCGATCGATTTCTCGAATGAGGGGCCTGTCGTCAGCGCTTCCCCGACATCCTGGGGCAACCGGCGGCGCAGCTCGTCCCAGAAGCGCTCGTCGGACCACTCTTCCACCTTGTCGTCGAGCGAGCACTGAACGTAGTACCGGCTGCGGCTGAGCGAGCGCATGGAGCAGAGCGCAAAGCCGCGAGGATGGTTTGCATAGATCAGTTCATGGCTGACCGGCTTCACATCGGCCAGGATGCCGAGCCAGCCGAAGGGATAGACCTTCTCGAACAGCTTGATCGCATTTTCGGGCACCGCCTTTCGGCTTGGCCCGTGATAACCGTCGCAGCCGATGATGAAATCGCAGTCGATCCGGTGCTCCACACCATCCTTGCGATAGGTGACGTAGGGTTTTTCGCTATCGAAATCATGCGGCTGTACGTCCTCGGCGTCGTAGATCGAGGTTGCGCCATCGCGCGCGCGCTGGTCGAGAAGATCGTGCGTCACCTCAGTCTGGCCGTAGACCATGACCTTCTTGCCGCCCGTCAGGCCTTCGAGATCGATGCGGTGGCGCCGCCCGTCGAAGGTGAGGTCGAAACCCGAATGTGGCAGGCCTTCGCGGTGCATGCGCTCTGCAACGCCTGCTTCTTCCAGCATCCGCACCGTGCCCTCTTCCAGAACACCGGCACGCACGCGCTCCAGGATATAGGCCGCATCGACGCGGTCGAGGATGATGCTGTCGATGCCCGCCTGGGTGAGAAGCCGGCCGAGCAGCAGTCCTGACGGCCCCGAGCCGATGATCGCGACCTGCGTGCGGATGACGGACACCGAGAGCTCCTTCAATTCAATCTGTACCTGCCGGCAAGATGTCTTTTGTGGGTGGCACGGCAAATGGACGGAGCTTGCATTGATGTGGACTTTTCCGCCATCTCGATCCAAGTAGACCCATGCGCATCATTCCGACCTACGATCTCTACGGCGAGGACCGATCCGACCAATCCTCCGGTACGCCGGAGTTTTTACTGCATTGCGAGGATATCTACGAGCGCTCGCGCATGCATGGCTGGGAGATCAAGCCGCATCGGCATCGCAGCTACTTTCAAATTCTGCACATTCGCTCCGGCACCGCGGAGCTTGGCGACGGGCGAGTGCATCACCGGCTCGCATTGCCGTGCCTCGTCATGGTGCCGGTCGGCACCGTGCATGGCTTCCGCTTCTCCAACGACGTCGAAGGCTTCGTGCTCACCATTGCCGCATCGCGGCTTGCGACCTTGCTCGCAGTGGATCTCTCGCCGGCGTTGAACACACCGACGGTCCAGGTCGAGCCGCTGGATGACGATCTGCCGGCGCACTCCGCCGTTCATGCCATGCTTCGAGAAATCCAGGCAGAATACGCAGCTAGGCGACCAGGCTATGCAGCACTCATCGAGAGTCTTCTCACCGCATCGCTGATCCGCACCATCCGGCAACGCACGACGGACACAGACGCCCCGGAGCAGCGCGACAAGGATCGCGTGCGGCTCGATCGGCTGACACAGCTCGTCGAGCGCCATTACCGAGAACACCGTCCGGTCGGCTTCTATGCCCGTGAGCTGGGTCTTTCACCGACCCATCTCAACCGCATTTTGAAAAGCGCCGAGAACCGCACCGTACAGCGGCTTCTGGCAGACCGGCTGATCAACGATGCCAAGCGCAGCCTCATCTTCAGCGTTCAGCCGATCAAGGCGATCGCGCTGGGGCTCGGCTTTACGGATACGGCCTATTTCACGCGCTTCTTCCAGCGCGAGACGGGACTTCAGCCGACCGCGTATCGGCTGAAGAACCAGGATCGCCAACCTCAGTAAAGAAGCCGGACGAGAACAAGCGAGATGCTCGGAAAAATGACGAGGATCGCCGTGCGGATGATATCCGAGGCGACGAACGGCATCACCGCCGCATAGGTGGCGGAAATCCGCGTTTCCTTCGACATCGAATTGATGACGAAGAGGTTCATCCCGACAGGTGGCGTTATCAGCCCCACCTCCACGACGATCAGGATGAGGATGCCGAACCAGAGGGCGAACTCTTCTGCCGTGAGGCCGAAATCCAGCACCGATACGATCGGGAAGAAGATCGGCACCGTGAGCAGGATCATGGAGAGCGAATCCATGAAGCAGCCCATGACGAGGTAGAGAACGAGGATGATCGTCAGAACCATCCAGGGACTGAAGCCCTGTTCGGTCACGAACGCGGCCATGGTCTGCGGCAGCTGCGACAAGGCGAGAAAGCTGTTGAAGACCGCAGCACCCAGCACGATGAAGAAGATCATGCCCGTGGCGCCGGCCGTCGACACGATCGCCTCCTTCAGCGTGGTCCAGTTGAGACCACGGTTGAGAAGCGCGATCACGCCGGTCCCGAACGCGCCCACGGCGGCAGCCTCCGTCGGCGTGAAGACGCCGGTATAGATGCCGCCGATCACCGCAACGAAGACGATGAGAACGGGCCAGATGCCGAGAAGAGCGCGGAACCGCTCTGAATAGGGTGCACGGTCGCGCTTGCCCACCGCTTCGGGCTTAACCCGAGCATAGATGGCGATCACGATGATGTAGCCAATGGCGGCCAGCACGCCCGGAAGGAACGCCGCAGCAAACAGCTTGGCGATGTTCTGCTCGGTGAGGATCGCATAGATGACCAGGATGACCGATGGCGGAATGAGGATGCCGAGCGTGCCGCCGGCAGCGAGCGTCGCGGTCGAAAGCCCGCCGGCATAGCCGTAGCGTTTGAGCTCCGGCAGTGCGACCTTGCCCATTGTGGCGGCCGTTGCCAGCGACGACCCGCAGATGGCACCGAAGCCGGCACAGGCACCGATCGCAGCCATGGCAACGCCACCCTTGCGATGGCCGAGCCAGGTTTCAGCCGCCCGGAACAGGGCCTGCGACATGCCGCCCAGCGCCGCGAACTGCCCCATGAGCAGGAACAGCGGGATGATCGACAGCGAATAGGAGGAGAACGTGCCGTAGGTCAGGTTCTTCAGCTGCGCCATGATCATCAGAAGCGAACCGTTGAGCGCAAAGCTGCCGCCGATCCCGACGAGCAACATCGCCAGACCGATCGGAATTCTGAGGAAGATCAGAACCAGCAGGACCGGGAACGACCAGAGGCCGATTTCGAAATTCGTCACGCGATCGGACCTTGAGACTGCGAAAGAACGGGAGGCGCAGCATCAGGCCGCACAAGCGCCCTGATGCTGGCAATGAGGCAATAGACGGCGACGATGACGAAGCCGACGGCACCGACGAGGCCCAGCGCATAAGCCCACCAGACCGGATACTGCAGAATGAAGGACGTCTCGCGATAGGCGAGTTTGTCGAGCGTGCCGAGCCAATGCTGATAGGTGAGCACGCTGGCGACCAGCAACATCAGCGCATCGACGATCACATCAATGACGCGATTGACGACCGGCGAAAACCGCATGGTCAGGATTTCGACGGAAGCATGCTCGCGGTTGAGATGACACCACGCGAGAAAGCTGAACACGGCAAAGCCGGTCGCCGCTTCGACGAGTTCGAAGTCGCCCGGGACAGGCCGAAGCCCCAAGGAAATCAGCGCCCGGCCGGAAATCGAGACGATGGTCATCAGGGTTATGAAGACCAGTGCCAATCCACCGGCGATCGCAAGCGTCAGCGCCAGATACCGTACGGCTTTCCCAAGCGTCGCCATCGTGTGCAGATCCTCCTACCGTCACCATCCACCCTGGTGTCTGCGGCCCTATCTATTGCGACGCAACGAGAAAGGGCAAGTCCGGCGATTTACCAGACTTGCCCGTTTCCGATGGATTATTTCGCCACAGGCCTCGATCGGCCCCTTGGACAGCCGGTCAGACGAAGAATTGACCGCCATTGGCGGAAATCGTGGAGCCGTTGAGGAAGCCGGCTTCGTCGGATGCAAGGAAGACGACGCAACGGGCAATTTCCTCAGGCTCGCCGAGCCGGCCGGCAGGAATGTTCGCGATGATCGATTCCCGCACCTTTTCCGGCACGGCCATGACCATCTCGGTGGCGATATAGCCCGGGCAGATGGCGTTGACCGTGATGCCGGCGCGCGCGCCTTCCTGTGCAAGAGCCTTGGTGAAGCCGAGATCGCCGGCTTTGGCGGCGGAATAGTTCGCTTGGCCCATCTGGCCCTTTTGGCCATTGATCGACGAAATGTTGATCACGCGGCCGAACTTGCGGTCGCGCATACCCGTCCAGACCGGGTGGGTCATGTTGAACAGGCCGGTCAGGTTGGTGTTGATCACGTCGTTCCACATGTCGGGCGTCATCTTGTGGAACATGGAATCGCGCGTGATGCCCGCATTGTTGACGAGCACGTCGATCGGGCCGATTTCGGCTTCGACCTTGGCGATGCCTTCCTTGCAGGCGTCATAGCTGGAGACGTCCCACTTGAAGACGGCGATGCCCGTTTCCTGCTTGAACGCCGCGGCCTTCTCGTCATTTCCGGCATAGGTCGCTGCGACCGTATAGCCGGCATCTTTCAACGCCTTGGAAATCGCCGCGCCAATCCCACGCGAACCACCCGTCACCAATGCTACTCGTGCCATTCTCTGCCATCCTCCCGATGCACTGAAATTCTTTTGAGCTGGGGGCTCTGTCGGCCCCCTCGCTCATTCTAAGGTCGATAGATCAAAGGCGCTCGAGGCACATGGCGACGCCCATGCCGCCGCCGATGCAGAGCGTGGCAAGGCCCTTCTTGGCGTCGCGCCGTGCCATTTCGAACAGAAGCGTGTTCAGGATACGCGCGCCAGATGCGCCGACCGGGTGACCGATGGCGATCGCACCGCCATTGACGTTCACGATCTCCGGATTCCAGCCGAGGTCTTTGTTGACTGCGCAGGCCTGAGCCGCGAACGCCTCGTTCGCTTCGACGAGATCGAGATCGTCGATTTTCCAGCCGGCGCGTTCCAGTGCCTTGCGGGAAGCGGGAATCGGGCCGGTGCCCATGATCTGCGGATCGACGCCTGCTGTCGCCCAGGAAACGATACGCGCCATCGGCGTGATGCCGCGCCTGGAAGCCTCGGCTTCGCTCATCAGCACGGCAGCGGCGGCGCCGTCATTGATGCCTGACGCGTTGCCGGCAGTCACCGTGCCTTCCTTGTCGAAAGCGGGCTTCAGCTTCTGCATGCCTTCGAGCGTCGCACCGGCGCGGATGTACTCGTCCTGATCGACGACGGTATCGCCCTTGCGGCCCTTGACGGTGAACGGGATGATTTCGTCCTTGAAGCGGCCTGCCTTTTGCGCGGCTTCAGCCTTGTTCTGCGACGCGACGGCAAAGGCATCCTGATCGTCGCGCGAAAGCTGCCACTGGCGGGCGACGTTCTCGGCGGTATTGCCCATGTGGTAGCCGTAGAAGGCATCCATCAGGCCGTCCTTGATCATGGTGTCGACCATTTTGAAGTCGCCCATCTTCACGCCGCCGCGCAGATGCGCGCAATGCGGCGCCATCGACATGGATTCCTGTCCGCCGGCAACGATAATGTCGGCATCACCGGTTGCGATCTGCTGCATGCCGATCGCAACGGCGCGCAGACCAGATCCGCACAACTGGTTGAGGCCCCAGGCGGTCGCTTCCTGCGGGATGCCCGCGCCCATGGCGGCCTGGCGGGCGGGGTTCTGGCCCTGGCCCGCGGTCAGGATCTGGCCGAGGATCACCTCGTTCACTTCCTTCGGATCGACGCCTGCCCGTTCGAGCGCGCCCTTGATAGCGGCCGCCCCGAGTTCATGGGCAGGCACGGAAGCAAATGAACCATTGAAAGAGCCGACGGCCGTGCGCCCGGCGCTGGCGATGACGATCGATTGTGCGGAAGCCATGATGATGAAAATCCCGTTTTGCGAGTGCTTTTCTAGCCACGCAGCCATTGCGGCAAACGCGGCGTTCTTTGCCAAAGAAACTGACCGACCTCCCGCCGCAAGTCAAATCCGTCTTGGCGCCTTTCGACCAGCGGGCGACGGCTTGCTACGGCGTGTATTGCGGCGCAGCAGAAGAAGGTTCGCCGCATCGCACAAAGCATTTGTCAACGGCGAGGCATATCGCCTACAGTTTGCATCCAGCAGAATGGCTGCCGGTTCGATTTTGGTTGTAAGGGGAGAGCATGGCCAAAAAAGACGGTGACATCATCATCAAGAAATACGCCAACCGGCGTCTCTACAACACAGGGACGAGCACGTACGTCACGCTCGATGATCTCGCGGTGATGGTGAAGAACGGCGAGGACTTCATCGTCCAGGACGCCAAATCAGGCGACGATATTACCCATTCGGTGCTGACGCAGATCATTTTCGAACAGGAATCGAAGACGGGCAACACGCTGCTTCCCGTTTCCTTCCTGCGACAGCTGATCGGGTTCTATGGTGATCAGATGCAGATGGTCGTGCCGACCTATCTCGAGCAGACCATGCAAGCCTTCACATCCCAGCAAGGCCAGATGCGCGAGCAGATGACCAAGGCCTTCGGCGACAACCCGATGGCACGCAACATGCAAATCCCCATTCAGATGGCCGAGGAGCAGGTGCGCCGCAACACCGAGATTTTCCAGCAGGCCATGCGCATGTTCTCGCCTTTCAACGCGGCGGCGAAGGAAGCGGGCTCAGAAGGCGAACGCAAGAAGACCAGCGACAGTAAGGACCTGAACGAGCTGAAGGATCAGCTACGCGCGCTTCAGGAAAAGCTCGACCGCATGGGCGAGTGAACCGTTTTCGCGTTTCACGGAAAAACTGTTTCGCTCTTTGAGCACTTGGCAATCCAAGTGCTCTGACGTCCTCTGAGAAACTCCGATCTAAAATGAAAGTGAAGACTTACCTATGACCGACTTGCCTCTGTCCAAAGCCAATCGCATCATCACCGGCGCTCTGGCGCAGGCCAAGGAAATGGGGCTGAAGCCGCTCGGCGTCGTCGTGCTCGATGCCGGTGGTCACGTGAAGGCGTTTCAGCGTCAGGATGGGGCATCAATGCTGCGTTTCGACATGGGCGCCGGAAAGGCCTATGGCGCGCTCTCGGTCGGCATGGGATCGCGCTGGTTGCACGACCAGGCTGCGACGCGCGCGCACTTCCTTACCGGCATGGTCGGCATTTCAAACGGCAAGATCCTGCCGGTGCCGGGTGGCGTGCTGATCAAGGACAAGAAGGGCACCATACTCGGTGCAGTCGGCATTTCCGGCGACACCGCAGACAACGACGAGACGGCAGCCGTCGCGGGCATCGAAGCCGCCGGGCTCATTGCCCAGAAAGACTAGCGGGCACCGACGGCCGCTGGACCTTTTCAGCGGCCAAGACCGATCGAGACGTCGCGCGATGCGCTGCGCAGCGCGACCGTGAAGCCTGCCGCCACGTCGACGAAGGCGATCGCCATCAGGATGAAGAACACATCCGTCGCGGCGCTCTGGAACAGCAGAAACTCGATCATGAAGACGAGAAAGACGACCAGCGACAAGAGATGGTCGACGATCTGAAACGGACCCGTCCGCGTTGCCTTCACGATTTCCGCGAACAGCATCACCAGCGCGATGACGATGATCAGATCGCCGAAGCTCAGCGTCCAGACGGCGCCCGACACCATCTGCAGGCTCGTCACTTCGCTTGCCAGCCATTCCGGCCCGCCAAAGCCGACAATGCCGAACATGGCGATGTTGTAGAGAACGAACGGAATGATCATCAGGGGAAATGCGGTCAGCACGGCGGTCTCCGTCATAGAGCGTTTCCAGGTGAATTGGAAAACGGTTCACCGTTTGGAAACGCGACAAATCAAAATTTTGGTGTGATTGAGCAATTCGAAGAAAAGCGAAATCACTCTAAGCTATCGGCAGTGTAATCCTGCGCCTTGGCGACAGGTTCGTCACCCTACGATGTGCGGGATACAGGCGCCCGCAACGGAAAAAGGCCGGCGAAAGCCAGCCTCTTGCATAGTCTGATCGAAAAGGCGGCCTGTTGCGACCGCCCGGGAAGCGCTTATGCGCTTTCCTTCGGCGTCAGAACCTGGCGACCGCGGTACATGCCGGTCTTCAGGTCGACGTGGTGCGGACGGCGCAGTTCGCCGGAATTCTTGTCCTCGACGTAGGTCGGGGCCTTGATAGCATCTGCCGAACGACGCATGCCGCGCTTGGACGGCGTCGTTTTTCTTTTAGGTACAGCCATGGTTCACTCCATTCGCGGGCGACAAGAAACGCCTGATTGCTCGACCGATCGTCGAAGACAGACGTTGCCGAATTCGGAAATTTGGCGGGTTCATACAGTGTCGGCAGGCGTTTGACCAGCGGCCACGGCATTTTTTTGACGAAACTCTCTAGTGTTCTTCCTCAGGCACCACCCAGGGCTCATCCCGGCTCGCCTCCGCCCATTCCAGGTATGGAGGAAGCGCCTTCACCCGCTCCATATAGGCCAGAACGTCGGCATCTTCTGTCAATGCGTAGACGTCGAAGCGATTGACCACTGGCGCGAACATCGCGTCTGCAGCAAAAAATTCGCCGTAGAGAAACGGTCCACCGGACTGCGTAAGCGCCGAGGTCCAGATCTCCGTGATGCGCACGACATCGGCTTGCGCTGCCGCGCTCACCGGGATGGCGCGTCGTGGACGCCGCATGTTCATCGGGCATTCGTTGCGCAACGCCTGGAAGCCCGCATGCATTTCCGAGGATATGGCGCGTGCCCTGGCGCGGGCGGACGCGTCTCTAGGCCAAATCGCCGGGTACGTTTCCGCCAGATATTCGAGGATCGCCAAGGTCTCCCAGATGACGAGGTCACCATCACGCAGCACCGGCACCTTTCCTGTCGGAGAGAATGCGCGAAAGGCCGGGTTGGAGCCGCCAGCGCTGAACGGGATCAGTTCCTCGTCGAAATCGATCCCGGCCATGCGCATCGCGAGCCATGGGCGAAACGACCAGGACGAATAGGTCTTGTTGGCGATGAACAAAGTGAGGCGGGACATGGGGATACTCCGACGATTGGCGGTGAACCTACCGTGTCGATGCCCGGCCGGACCAGTCAGATCGCGTCAACTATCCATAAAGGCAGGTGATGTAGGCGCCGGACTGACGTGCACGCCCTTCGATGTTGCCGGCCAGCCGTCGCAGGCCATCGCCCGGAGACCCGGCATTGCGCTGGTGAGGATTGGGCAGCGACACGGCCAGAAGCGCGGACTGGCTGGCGCTGAGATTGCTGGCCGAAACGCCGAAATGATGATGCGCAGCCGCCTCGATGCCATAAACGCCCGGCGCCCATTCCGCGATATTGAGATAGATTTCCATCATCCGTTGTTTCGACCAGGTGTAATCTGCAGCCATGGCAAGCGGCACCTCGAGCGCCTTGCGCACGAAGGACCGACCTGGCCACAAAAACAGGTTTTTCGCCGTCTGCATCGGGATCGTGCTCGCGCCGCGGGTCGATTCACCCTCCAAAGCGCCGTCGATCACCGAGTTGAGCGCCTCCCAGTCGATGCCGTCATGGGCGCAGAACTGGCCGTCTTCCGACATCATCACCGACTGGACGAGCACCGGCGCCACGTCTTCGAACGGAACCCAGGTCCTCTCGACACCCTGCCCGCTGACGAGACCATAGGCCATCAGCGTCGACCATGGCCGGACGATCTCGATGCGATAAAGGAGGATCAGCAGATAGGGCAAAATGAGCAGGAAGACGCCAAGCAGGAACAGCCGCCCGATCCATCGGCCGATGCCTGCCCGACGCCGGCGGCCGCGCGGTTTCGCTTCAAAATTCTCACCGAAATGTCGGTGTCGCTGCGACAAGGCCGCCTATCCTTCTGCCGTCTCAAATCCTCCATAGCTTTGCTGTCGGAGCATTGCCACTGCTTTCAGGAAATCGTTGCCGACGAGGCCCGGCCCGTGCCAAGAGGGCGCAATGGACCTGCCCTTCGATTTTGAAAGCCAACTGGCCACCCGCGCAACGCTCGTCGAGCGAAGACTGGCCGATCGGCTGGACGGAACGCCGCGCCCGGGCGAGATCGTGCTGCCACCGCGCATCCTTTCGGCCATGCGCTACGCGCTGCTTGGCGGCGGAAAGCGGATTCGGCCTTTCCTCGTCATGGAATCCGCCTCCCTTTTTGCACCCGATGACGACACGCAGGCGGCTGCGCTGGACGTGGCTGCGGCGCTCGAGTGCATCCACACCTATTCGCTCGTGCACGACGACCTGCCTGCCATGGACGACGATGCGCTGAGACGCGGTCGCCCCACGCTCCATATCGCCTATGACGAAGCGACCGCGATCCTTGCGGGCGATGCGCTGCTGACGCTTTCCTTCGACATGGTGACCGACCCCTCGACCACCCTTGCGCCCGACCGCCGGGTGGCGCTTGTCAGCGCGCTGTCCCGTGCTGCCGGTTTTGGCGGCATGGTCGGCGGGCAGATGATCGATCTGGCTTCGGAAAACAGAAGCCTTTCCGAAGAAGAGATTGTCACGCTCCAGGCCATGAAGACAGGCGCTTTGCTGCGCTTCGCCTGTGAGGCTGGCGCTATCGTGTGCGGCGCCGCGCCGGACGACCGCGAACGGCTCTCGCGGTTCGGAGAAGCGATCGGGCTCGCCTTCCAGCTCGCCGACGACCTTCTGGACCTGACGGCCGACGAAGCCGCGATGGGCAAGGCGACGGGCAAGGATGCCGACCGGGGCAAAGCGACGCTCGTCAGCCTGCACGGAGCGGAATGGGCACAGACGCAGCTCCGCGGCCTCGTGGACGCATCCGTGGAATTGCTGGAGCCTTACGGCGCCCGCGCCGAGCCCCTGCGCCAGGCAGCCGCGTTCGTCGCCAACAGGCGAAACTGAGCCTCGTCCTTGCCGGGCTGCTTGAGACGAAGGCACGGTTTCTTAACCCTGACCGACGATGTTTGCTGCGGGGCAACAACGGGCTGGGCGCAAACAATCAATGGCGAAGATCAGTTCGATCGGCATCTTCGGAAGCAACCGCTGGGCCTGGAGCCTGCGATGCAGCTACGTCCTCTCCCTGGTCCTGATCGGCGCCATCTGCTTCTATTTCTTCCTGCAGCAGCGCGAGCAGGTCATCAACATCAACCGCATCGGCGCGCTCGGCGAACAATTCGCCCAACTCGACGTGCAGATGGCCGACCTCGCGGCCTATTCGGAATCGGTCGCGCGTCGTTTTCCATCAGAACGACCGACTCTTCCCTTCGCACTGCGCTCAATGACGCTTGCTGAGAGACGAGAGCGTTTGGCCGCGCAGCCGATTGATGTCGACATCCAGCCCGTCAAAGCCGCCATGCAGTTTCGCCTGGACAATGCGGACGCTGAAATGCGTCGCCTGGAGGCATTCTGGAGCGCCGCGCCTCAATCGCTCCAGCTGCGCATCGTCAATGCTTCCCAATACATGCCGTCGCGTGACCCTTTCCAGCACTACCGGCTGATGCTGGATCGGGCGCGTGTGGAATCAGCGCGCTCCAAGTTCGACATGCACTGGACCGCGCGCGAGATTTTCTCGCTCTACGACAACAACGTCGCCGTGACCAATCAAAGAGCGCAGATTGAGGTCCGCTCCTATCTTGAGCGTCTTTCCCGAAACCAGGGCCAAACGCTGCAGCAATTCCTGCTGATCACCATTGCCGCGCTTCTGGCTCTGCTCTTCCTGGTCTTCATTCCGATGGATTTCGCCGTGCAGCGCATTGTGCAGCGGCTGTCGGCGAAGCAGAAGGAAACCGATCGCGCCATGGTCCAGGCCCTTGCCGCCGATCGCGCGAAATCCGAATTCCTTGCCAATATGAGCCATGAGATCCGCACCCCGATGAACGGCGTTCTCGGCATGGCAGAGCTTCTGGCGAAGACCGAGCTCAATGCAAAACAGCGCACCTTTACCGACGTCATCGTCAAATCCGGAAACGCGCTGCTGACGATCATCAACGACATTCTCGATTTTTCGAAAATCGACGCGAACCAGATCGAGCTCGATCCGGCACCCTTCAGCCTGGCCGAGACAGTCGAGGATGTCGCAACGCTGGTCTCCGGTCGAGTCGCTGAAAAGGACCTCGAACTGATCGTGCGGGTGCAGCCCGACCTCCCGGCCATGCTGATCGGCGACGTCGGGCGCCTCCGACAGATACTAACCAACCTCGTCGGCAATGCCGTCAAGTTCACAGAAGCCGGCCATGTGCTCGTCGACGTCTCCGGCACGGTGGGTGAAGGCAATGTCAAAATCGCCTTCACGATCGAAGATACGGGCATCGGCATCCCAGCCGACAAGCTCGACACGATCTTCGACAAGTTCAGTCAAGTCGACGCATCCTCGACGCGCCGGCACGAAGGCACGGGCCTCGGCCTCGCGATCGCGCGCCGCCTTATCAACCTCATGGGCGGCGACATTGCGGTGGCGTCCACCTACGGCCGTGGATCGAGCTTCTCCTTTGCCATCGAGTTGCCGATCCACGAAGCGGAGGGCGCCAAGCCGCAGCGCATCCTGCCCACGGACCTGAGCGGCGCGGGCGTTCTGATCATCGAGGACAACCCCATCAACCGGGACATTCTGATCGAGCAGTTCCAGAGCTGGCATTTCGACTGCGTGGCGGTCGAGAGCGGTCCGGCCGGTATCGCGTTCCTGCAGGAGGCGCGTTCGCTCGGCGCGAAGGTCGACCTGATCGTCCTCGACTACCAGATGCCCGAGATGAATGGCGGCGATGTCGCCCGCCACCTCCGGGGCGACACGCATTTGGCCGATATACCGATCCTCGTGCTCTCGTCTGTGGACCAGCACACGCAGATGCGTTTCGTGCGCGAACTCGGCATCGAGGCGCATCTGAACAAGCCGACCCGCTCCTCGCTGCTGCTCGAAACGGCGACCAGCGTCATCCAGGCCGCGCGCAGCGGCGTTGCCAGGCCAACGCCCGTGGTGTGCGAGAGACAGGCACAAGTCGAGCCCAAGATACCGGCACCGAAACCCGTGCAACAAGTTTCACAGTCCATGCCGGAGACGCGGCAGAAAGGCCCGCGTACCAACACCGACCAAATCGACATTCTCGTCGCCGAAGACAACGAGGTGAACCAGATCGTCTTCACCCAGGCGCTTCAGGAACTGCCTTACGCGTTCAAGATCGTCGGCAATGGCCGTCTTGCCCTGATGCAGTGGGAAGCGCTTCGCCCCGCGTTGATCCTGATGGATGTCTCCATGCCGGAAATGAACGGCCATGAGGCAACCGCAGCGATCCGCCGCCGCGAATTGCAGCTCGGCCTTTCGCGAACTCCGATCGTCGGCATCACGGCACATGCGTTGAAGGGTGACCGGGAGAAGTGTCTGGAAGTGGGCATGGACGACTACATGTCGAAGCCGATTTCACCGGACATGCTGGCAGCCAAGGTCAACCACTGGCTTGCCGAACGGCACGAACTGCGCCGCGCATGATCAGCAACTCCAAGCTGTCAGGCTGAGCGACCGAAACGCTGCTCGATATAGTCCGCAACGAGTGCCTGGAAATCATCGGCGATGTTCGGGCCGCGAAGCGTCTTGGCCTTCTTGCCGTCGATGAAGACGGGGGCAGCGGGGCTTTCGCCCGTTCCCGGCAGCGAGATGCCGATATCGGCGTGCTTGGATTCGCCCGGGCCGTTGACGATGCAGCCCATCACGGCGACCTGCAGGTTCTCGACGCCTGGATAGCGGTCGCGCCAAACAGGCATGTTGCGTCTCAGATCGCCCTCGATGGTCTGGGCAAGCTCCTGGAACACGGTGGACGTCGTGCGTCCGCAGCCCGGGCATGCCGCGACCACCGGCAGAAACTGGCGGAAACCCATGGTCTGCAGCAATTCCTGCGCGACGATCACTTCGCGCGTGCGGTCGCCATTCGGCTCCGGCGTCAGCGAAATGCGGATCGTGTCGCCGACACCCTGCTGAAGCACGATGCCCATGGCGGCCGACGAGGCGACGATCCCCTTGGAGCCCATGCCCGCTTCCGTCAGCCCGAGATGAAGCGCATGGTTCGTGCGCCGGGCAAGCTCGAGATTGACGGCGATCAGGTCCTGAACCTGGCTGACCTTCGCCGACAGGATGATGCGGTTGCGCGGCAGGCCGATCTCCTCGGCGAGTTCCGCCGACAGAAGCGCCGATTGGATGATCGCCTCGCGTGTCACCTCGCGCGCCGTCATGGGAGAGCCCTTGGCCTGGTTCTCGTCCATCAGGCGCGTCAGCAGATCCTCATCAAGCGAGCCCCAGTTCACACCGATGCGTACCGGCTTGTCATGGCGGATCGCCTGCTCGATGATCTGCGTGAATTGACGGTCACGCTTGTCCTTGAAGCCGACATTGCCGGGATTGATGCGGTATTTCGCCAGGGCCGCGGCGCAATCGGGATGATCGGCAAGCAGCGTGTGGCCGATATAGTGAAAGTCGCCAACGAGCGGCACGTCGATGCCGAGGCGATCGAGACGTTCGCGGATGCGCGGCACGGCGGCCGCACTTTCAGGCCGGTCGACGGTGATGCGAACGATCTCCGAACCGGCGCGGTTCAGCGCGGCGACCTGGGCAACCGTCGCGTCGATATCGGCCGTGTCGGTGTTCGTCATGGACTGCACGACCACCGGGGCACCGCCGCCGACGATGACGCCGCCGACATCCACCGCGATCGAAGCGCGCCGGGAAAGCGGGGCCGTCAGATAGGGTTGAGCCGAATTCGGGCTGCGATCGAGCATGGCGCGTCCTTCAAACGATAGACCGGAGGCGAGCCTGCCGGCTGGCTTTCAGGTGATATAGCACCGCTCCATTGTCAACGTCCCTCGAGTTGGAAGCCGCACTTGCCTTGTGCGCGTGACGTCCCATCGTTACCTGTGGGACGGCTTCGAGCCGCGACGGAGAAACCCCGATGGAATTGACGGTCAACGGCGAACGCCACTCGCTCGATATCGAAGGCGACATGCCGCTGCTCTGGGTGCTGCGCGATGAATTGGGCATCATGGGCCCGAAATTCGGCTGCGGCATCGGCGCCTGTGGCGCCTGCACGGTCTTGGTCGACGGCGTTGCCGAGCGCTCCTGCTCCCTCCCCGTTCAGTATGTCGAGGGCCCCGTCACGACCATCGACGGCCTTGCGAATGATGGCGTCCTGACGGCCGTGCAAGAAGCATGGATCGCCGAGCAGGTCGCGCAATGCGGCTACTGCCAGGCCGGGCAGATCATGTCGGCCACCGCGCTTCTCGCTTCCAATTCCGCCCCAAGTGATGCGGAGATCGATGAAGCGATGGCCGGCAATCTTTGCCGTTGCGGCACCTATCCGCGCATCCGGGCCGCCATTCGGCGCGCGGCTGCGACACAATCGGCGCGGAGCTGAGCCCATGGCATCGATCGGCAAGATCGCGCGGCGCACTTTCCTCATCGGCACTGCCGCCATCGCCGGTGGGCTCGCGGTCGGCGCCTATGCGTACCGTCGGCCGCCTGAGAACCCGCTCGCGGCGCGCGCCGATGACGGGGAGGCCGTCTTCAATCCCTATCTGACGATCGCACCGGACGAGACGATCACGATCTTCGTGCCGCGCGCGGAGATGGGTCAGGGCGTCAGCACCACGCTTGCGGCACTGGTGGCCGAAGAACTCGACGTTTCGCTGGAGACCGTCGTGGTCGAGCATGGGCCGGCGTCAGGCGCCTATGCCAACATCGCGATGCTGGAAGACGGCCTGCCTTTCCCGACCTATGACGAGTCGACGATCGCAACCATCGCCCGCTCCGGAGTTGGCATCGCCGGCAAGTTCCTGGCCCTGCACATCACGGGGGGCTCGTCGTCCACTGTCGATGCCTTCGAGAAGATGCGCCATGCCGGCGCCACCGCCCGTGAGGCCTTGAAGCAAGCGGCGGCGACCCGCTGGGGCGTCGAACCAACGGGTCTCGAGACAGACGCGGGATCGGTGCGCAATCCCGCCAGTGGCGAACTTCTGTCCTACGGCGCGCTTGCCGCCGAGGCCGCGCAAGCGCCTGTCTCGCGCGCCATAACGCTTCGCTCGCCCGAAGACTGGAAACTGCTCGGCAAGTCGCAGCCGCGCACCGATATGCGCGCCAAGGTAACCGGCGCGCCGATCTATGGCGTCGACGTCGACCTGCCCGACATGCTTCATGCGACGGTGCGCATCAATCCGCATTTCGGCGGCGGCGTCCTCGCATTCGATGCAGAGGCCGCCAGACAGATGCGCGGCGTCCATTCCGTGATCGAGATCGATCATCGGCTCGGTCGCGGTTTCGCGGTGATTGCCGATAACACCTGGCGCGCCTTCATGGCGGCCGACGCCGTCTCGGTGGAATGGGAAAAGCCCGCATCCACCCTGGACGATGCGGCCGTCGGCGAGATCCTTACAGCGGCCGTCGGCACCGGGTCGCGCGATGTGATGCGCGACGATGGCGATACGGACATTGTTTTCGCCGACCATGCCCGCGACCGGATCGTCGAGGCGGAATATCACGTGCCGTATCTGGCCCATGCCGCCATGGAACCCATGAACGCCACGGCGCGCTTTGCGGACGGCAGGCTGGATCTCTGGTTGCCGAACCAGGCGCCGAATCTCATTCAAGCCGTCGCAGCGGCGGCGCTGGACATCCCGACTGCCGACTGCACGGTCAACACGACCTCGCTCGGAGGGGGCTTCGGCCGCCGCGTCGAGCCGGATGTCGCCGTCTACGCCGCCCTGGTTGCGCGCGAAACAGGCGGTCGGCCGGTCAAAGTGATCTGGACGCGCGAGGAAGACATCGCCCACGATTACTATCGCCCCGCCGCGACCGGACGGCTGCGCGCGGCACTCGGCGCCGATAGTCTGCCGGAGGCCCTGGACATCGTGGTGGCCGCTCCGCCGATCTTTTCGCCCATGGCATCACGCTTCTATCCGTCGATCAGCTTGCCGGGACCGGACAAGAGCATTGTCGACGGAGCCTTCAACCAGCCCTATGCCATCGCCAATTACCGCGTCGCCGGCGTCAAGGCCGATATCGGCGTGCCGGTGGGTATCTGGCGTTCGGTCGGCAATTCCATCAACGGCTTCTTCCACGAGTGCTTCATGGACGAGCTGGCGGCGGCGAGCGGCATGGATCCGCTCGATTACCGCTTGAAGCTGATGGCGCCCTACCCGGTCGCGACCGCGCTTCTCGAGAAGGTCGCCGACATGTCCGATTGGCGATCGCAGCCAGTTGAAGGACGGGCGCGCGGCCTCGCCTTCACGCTGTCCTTCGGCACCTGGGTCGCCGAGGTGGTTGAAATCTCGCGCGATGATCGCGGCATCCGCGTGGAAAACGTCTGGTGCGCTGCAGACCCCGGCACGGTGCTGGATCCGGGGATCTTCGAAGCGCAGATGATGTCCGGCGTCATTTTCGGCCTCTCAGCCGCGCTCGGCCAGGCAATCACGCTCGACGAAGGCCGCGTCCAGCAAAGCAATTTCCATGATTTCGATGCGCTGCGCATCGATCGATGCCCGGCCATTCACGTCGAAATCCTGCAGAATGCCGCGCGCATGGGCGGCGCGGGCGAACCGAGCACACCGCCCGTGGCAGCGGCGCTTGGAAATGCCATCTTCGCGCTGACGGGCGAGCGCCTTCGGCGCATGCCCTTTACCCACGATACGAAGTTCGCTTGATATGGGTTGAAACGGCATGGCGCAATTCGGCGCATGCGTGCTCATACACGACATCAAGGGCTGACATCTCTGAGCGTTACACCTAGATATGGTTCAGGATGAAAAAGCTCAGACACCTTCTCGCCGGCTCCGCAGTAGCCATAGCCCTGGTCGTCGGATCGGCGATTGCTCCTGATGCCGCGCAGGCCACCGAAGCGGCTTGGGTGCGCCTGTCGAATGGCGGCTATACGATCTTGCTCCAGCACGCGCAGACGCTTGGCGGAGACGCCTCCGAAGTCGATCCTCAGGATTGCGCGACGCAGGCGGTTCTGTCCGACCGCGGCCGCACCCAGGCGCGGCGTCAGGGAACGCGCTTCGCCGCCCGCGCGGTGACGATCAACGGCATCTATAGCAGCGAGTACTGCCGCACCCAGGAGACCGCCGATCTCGCCTTCGGCTCATACAGCGTCGAAGTGCTCGAGGAACTGGATCCTCTGGGCCAGACCGAGATGAGCGAAGAAGATCAGCTTGATGCCATCATCGCACGCATCAACGGTTTCAGAGGTCCCGGCAATCAGCTCTTCATCACCCATGGCGGCGTCGTTCAGGCCCTGACGGGCACCACCCCGCGCGACGGCGAGGCGGTGATCGTCGGACCGGTTCCCGAAGGATCGGACAGGCCGGCAGTCGTGGGTCGCATTCTTCTGAACTGAAGCGCGTCCCGGCCCACGGTTTTTGATCTTGCGCGTTTCCTGACGGTGAACCGGTGTCCACTTCACCTGGAAACGCTTTTAGAAGCCGAGACCGCCTAGGCAGACATACTTGCTCTCGAGGTATTCCTCGATCCCCTGATGACCGCCTTCCTTGCCGAGACCCGACTGCTTGACCCCGCCGAAGGGCGCTTCCACCGCAGTGATGACGCCCTCGTTGACGCCGACGAGGCCATATTCCAGCCCCTCCATCACACGAAACGCGCGGCCGAGATCCTGCGTGTAGAAATAGGCGGCGAGGCCGAAGATGGTGTCGTTGGCCAGGGCGACGCCTTCCTCCTCCGTCTCGAATTTGTAGACCGGTGCGACGGGGCCGAAGATCTCTTCCTTGGTGAAGCGCATTTCCTTCGTCGCGCCTGAAATCACGGTCGGCTTGTAGAAATTGCCGCCGAGTTCATGGCGTTCGCCACCGGTCAGGATTTTGCCGCCCTTTTCCTTGGCGTCGGCAACGAACTTTTCGACCGTTTCAAGCTGGTCCTTGTCGATCAGCGGTCCTTGGGTGGTGCCGTCATCGAGACCGTTGCCGACCTTCAGCGCAGCCGCCTTCTCCGCCAGCTTCTCGACGAAGCGGTCGTGGATGCCCGACTGGACGATGAAGCGATTGGTGCACACGCAGGTCTGGCCCGTGTTGCGGAATTTCGCCGCGATGGCGCCCTCCACCGCGCGGTCGAGATCGGCATCGTCGAACACGAGGAACGGCGCGTTGCCGCCAAGCTCCATCGACACCTTCTTGACCGTTTCGGCCGATTGCGCGAGCAGCTTGCGGCCGACTTCTGTCGAGCCGGTGAAGGTGATCTTGCGCACTTTCTCGTTCGACGTCAGTTCGCCACCGATGTCGCCCGAACCGCCGGTGACCACGTTGATAACGCCTTTCGGGAAGCCGGCCTCTTCGGCGAGAACGCCCCAGGCGATGCCCGAATAGGGCGTGGCGGTTGCCGGCTTGACGACGCTCGTGCAACCGGTTGCCAAGGCCGGGCCGATCTTGCGGGCGAGCATGGAGGACGGGAAGTTCCACGGCGTGATGGCCGCAACGACGCCGACAGGCTGCTTGATCACCATCATGCGACGGTCCGCCCAGGAAGACGGGATCGTGTCGCCATAGACCCGACGCGCTTCCTCCGCGTACCAGAGGATGTAGCTGGCCGACATGCCGACCTCGCCCTTGGCCTCGGCCAGTGGCTTGCCCTGCTCCATGGTGAGCAGTTCGGCGAGCGCATCCTGGTTGTCCATGATGGCATCGTGAAGCGCGCGCATCAGCTTGGCGCGTTCGGCAGCCGAGGTCTTGCGGTATTCGAGAAACGCCGTGTGCGCAGCGTCGATGGCGCGGCGCGTTTCAGCCTTGCCCGATTTCGGCACCGAGCCGATCCGCTGGCCCGTCGCCGGATTGATGACGTCGATGGTTTCACCGCTGTCGGCACCGACCCACGCGCCATCGATGAGATTGGCTTCCTTCAGATACTGGCTCGTGCGTGTCAGCATGACGCTCTCCCTGTCCGTTCTTAAGTGGATTTTTGGTGATGGCTGTTGTCCCTCAAACGGGGATAGCAGCAGGCACGTTCCGTCGAGCAAACGACTTTAGGCTCAGCGCGTCAATTCCCGCGTTGCAGCTTCAAGCCCGCCGAGCGTCAACGGAAACATGCGGTCGTTGACGATCTGCCGTATCAGCCCGATCGAATGGGTATAGCCCCAATGAGCCTGCGGCGTGGGATTCAGCCAGGCAGCCTTCGGGAAATGGGCGAGCACCCGCTCCAGCCAGACCTGCCCGGCTTCCTTGTTCCAGTGCTCGACGGACCCGCCCGGATAGACGATCTCGTAAGGGCTCATCGCCGCATCGCCGACGAAGATCACCCGGTAGTCGGAACCATAGGTACGGATGAGATCGTAGGTGGGCAGCACTGCCTCGTGGCGCCGGCGATTGTCCTTCCACACGCCTTCATAGAGGCAGTTGTGAAAGTAGAAGTAATCCATGTGCCGAAACTCGGCGCGCGCCGCGGAAAAGAGCTCTTCCACGGTCTTGATGTGATCGTCCATCGAGCCGCCGACATCGAAGAACATCAGAAGCTTGATCGCGTTGCGCCGTTCGGGTCGCGTGCGCACGTCGAGATAGCCGTGCTCGGCCGTCGACTTGATCGTACCGCCGAGGTCGAGTTCCTCGGCCGCGCCTGCCCGCACCCATCGGCGCAGGCGTTTCAGGGCGATCTTGATGTTGCGCGTGCCCAGTTCGACCCGGTCGTCGAGATCGCGAAAATCGCGCTTGTCCCAAACCTTGACCGCCCGGCGGTGCCGGCTGCCGTCCTGCCCGATACGCACACCTTCCGGATTGTAGCCATAGGCACCGAAGGGCGAGGTGCCGGCCGTACCGATCCATTTCGAGCCGCCCTGGTGGCGCCCCTTCTGCTCCTCCAGGCGCTGCTTCAGCGTCTCCATCAGCTTCTCGAAGCCACCCAGCGCCTCGACGAGCTTCTTCTCGTCTTCGCTCAGATGTTTTTCCGCGAGCCGTCGCAGCCACTCCTCAGGCAGGGCGACGGGAAAAGCGCCCTCCTCTCCCGTAACCGCCTCGACCCCGCGAAACGCATGGGCAAAGACCTTGTCGAACCGGTCGATGAACCGCTCATCCTTCACCAGCGTCGCCCGGGCAAGGTAGTAAAAGCCCTCGACGTCATAGGTGACAAGCTCCGCCTCCAAACCCTCCAGCAGCGCAAGATACTCGCCCAGCGAAACGGGAACGCCCGCCGCTTTCAGTTCGAGGAAAAAGGGGAGAAACATGGCCGGGCGCTAACCCTGACGCCGCGCCATGAAGGCAAGGCGTTCGAAGAGGTGGACGTCCTGTTCGTTTTTCAGGAGCGCGCCATGCAGGCGCGGCAAGGCGTTCTTGGCGTCGCCGCGCAGGTCTTCCGGCGCCACGTCGTCGGCGACGAGCAGGCGGATCCAATCGAGCGCTTCCGATGTGGACGGCTTCTTCTTCAGGCCCGGAACATCGCGGATCTCGTAGAACTGCGTCAGCGCGGCGCGCACCAGGTTCTGCTTGATGCCCGGGTAATGGACCTCGACGATCCGATGAAGGGTCGAGATGTCGGGAAAGCGGATGAAATGGAAGAAGCAGCGGCGCAGGAAGGCGTCCGGCAGTTCCTTTTCATTGTTGGACGTTATGATGACGATCGGCCGATGGCGGGCGCGGATCGTCTCTCCCGTTTCATAGACGTGGAACTCCATCCGGTCGAGTTCCTGCAGGAGGTCGTTCGGAAACTCGATGTCGGCCTTGTCGATCTCGTCGATCAGAAGCACGACGCGCTTGTCGGCATCGAAGGCATCCCAGAGCTTGCCTCGGCGAATATAATTGCCGATGTCGTTGAAGCGGTCGTCGCCGAGCTGGCTATCGCGCAGCCGCGATACGGCATCGTACTCGTAGAGACCCTGCTGGGCCTTTGTGGTCGACTTCACATGCCATTCGAGGAGATCGAGACCGAGTGCGGAGGCCAGTTGGCGAGCGAGTTCGGTTTTTCCGGTGCCAGGCTCGCCTTTGACCAGCAGTGGCTTCTGCAGAGCGATTGCCGCATTGACGGCGACCGTTAGATCCTTTTCCGCAATATAGGCTTCGGTGCCGTCAAACCGCATGGCAGGTCCACTCCCTGGCTCGTTCATGGGCCGGTAAGTGCCTCGGCGGCAGCCACGACGTCAAGCTTGCCGCCGCGATTGCGTCGGGAGACCTGCGGACGAAACGCCTGCCTTCAAGCCTGAAGCGCGGGCAACTGGTGGGACAAAGCCTGACGCAGCTTTTCGAGCGCACGGCTTTCGATCTGCCGCACGCGCTCCTTGGAGATGCCGAGTTCTGAGCCGAGCGACTCCAATGTCGCGCCCTCTTCCGCCAGCCGCCGCTCGCGGATGATGCGCAATTCGCGCGCGTTGAGCGTCGTCAGCGCACTTTTCAGCCAAGCTGACCGTCGCTCGTCATCGATCGACTGCAAGACCTGTTCGTCCGGCAGCGGCGCGTCGCAACGTAGAAAATCCACCCGATCGGCGCTGCCGGAATCGCCGTCACCGACGGGTGCGTTGAGCGACGTATCGGAGCCCGAAAGGCGGGCATCCATGACCGCGACGTCCTTGACCTGAACGCCGAGTGCCGTCGCGATCTCCTGGTGGATCGCGCTCTCGGTCAACATTTCGCTGCCCTGCGACAGCCGCGCGCGTAGACGTCGAAGATTGAAGAAGAGTGCCTTCTGTGCAGAGCTGGTACCGCCTCGAACGATCGACCAGTTGCGAAGGATATAGTCCTGGATGGACGCACGGATCCACCACGTCGCATAGGTGGAGAAGCGAACCTCACGGTCCGGCTCGAAACGCGCTGCCGCCTCCAAGAGGCCCACATGGCCTTCCTGGATCAGGTCGCCCATGGGCAATCCGAAATTCCGAAACTTCGAAGCCATCGAGATCACGAGACGCATATGGGCGGTCGTGATACGATGCAGGGCATCCTGGTCCTGCTGTTCTTTCCATCGAACGGCAAGCTGGTGCTCTTCGTCACGTTCCAGATAGGGAGCGGCCATAGCCGCCTTCACCATATGCCTGCGGGCTGCACTATCCATCAGCGGACCCTCTGTGTCGGCTTATCTGCAAACAATACGCAGCGCCAAAGGTTGCGGATCATTCAAATGTTTCGTGCGATTTGATCGAATGCGACAAAAAAAGCCCGGGCCGAGGCCCGAGCTTTTTAGGGATCATTGGAACGATGAAGCCGGTTAAGCTGCTTCGTCTTGAGAAGCCTCGTCCGTGGTCTCGTCTTCGTCGACGGCCTTGCCGCGCTTCGGACCCTTGTTGAGATTGACCTCGATCAGGCGAACGGCTTCGGTATCGGACATCTTGTTGACGGCGCCGATTTCACGGGCCATCCGGTCAAGTGCCGCTTCATAGAGCTGGCGCTCGGAATAAGACTGCTCAGGCTGGTTCTCGGCGCGGTAAAGATCGCGCACGACCTCCGCGATCGAAATGAGATCGCCGGAGTTGATCTTTGCATCGTATTCCTGCGCACGGCGCGACCACATGGTGCGCTTGACGCGCGCGCGACCCTGAACGACTTTGAGGGCGCGCTCGACGAAATCAGTCTCGGACAGCTTGCGCATACCGATGCTCAGCGCCTTGGCGACGGGCACCTTCAGGCGCATCTTGTCCTTCTCGAAGTCGATGACGAAAAGCTCGAGCTTGTGGCCGGCGACTTCCTGCTCTTCGATGGCGACGATGGTACCGACGCCATGTGCGGGATAGACAATCGCTTCGCCCGTTTTGAAGCCCTGGCGCTGGTTGGATTTTTTAATCTGCATTGTCATTCGTTCTCGAGACTCCCTGTTACGCGCCCCGGCCCAGCCGGGACAAGCATAAGGCCCGGTCGAGCCGGACAGTGAGAAGGACGATCAGGTCCATCCCGTTTCATTCCGTCGTGAGTACCTGCGAGACGCAGCCACGCCGCGAAACAAGGTTGGCACTGGCCAACACGGGGTCGCCATCTTATACAGCTGAAAAGACAGGGAACGTTCTTTCGTGGTGTCGTTGCGGTCGACGCATTGCCGCCACATGACGACAATTGTGCTTATCTAACACAAAAATCACCCGAAATCAAATATTTGCTCGATCCGTCATGCACGACAGATCGTTCGGTGCGCCAACACCGAATCGCAACGAAGCCCGAATCACCATCCACAGGCGATAAGCGCGGCAGATTGTCTCAGTCGCCCTCGCCGGGTGCTTCGGAGAAGTATTTCTCGAACTTGCCTTCGACGCCGTCGAACTCCGCAGCGTCGGCGGGAGAGTCGCGCTTGACCGTGATATTCGGCCATTTCTCGGCAAACTCGGTGTTCACCTGAAGCCATTTGTCGAGACCCGGCTCAGTGTCGGGCTTGATGGCATCGGCAGGGCATTCCGGCTCGCAGACACCGCAGTCGATGCACTCGTCCGGATGGATGACGAGCATGTTCTCGCCCTCGTAGAAGCAGTCCACTGGGCAGACTTCCACGCAGTCCATATATTTGCATTTGATGCAGTTGTCGGTGACCAGATACGTCATGCGTGCTCCACGCCGTCCTTCGTGAGTGGTGGTGGGGTAGCGGCTTTGCAGCACCATTGCAAGATGCCGCTTTGCCGCGCAGCCACCATTGCAAGCGTGACGCTGCGACGGGGCCGGGATGAGCAAAATCATGCTCTTGGGCGACGTCCATGCAAAAGCATATACCCGCGATCAAAGCGGTATATCGGCCTGTCTATTGGGTGATCAGCTTTACCCGCATGCCTGGCGCCACCTGACCGGTCGGCCCAAGTGCGTTGATCAGACGGAACAGCTGCTCGCGGCGTTCATCGCCCTCCATCCGGGCGGAAAGCGACTGCACCGTATCCCCGGGGGCCGCTGTCAGTACGCGCAGGCGTAGCGGCTGCAGGGCAACCGCCTCGCCAGCCGTCATGCGGCGGAACGTCGTCTTCAGGACATTCGCGGCTTCGTCCAATTGCCTGCTGCCGCGCGGTGCAGCCGTCAGGAAACGGTAGATCTGGTCGTCGACCTTGACGATCGTGACGTCGAACGACCAGCGATCGGCGGCTGCGCGGGCGCTGAGCGCCTCCAGGCCGTTGATCGTGAGCGGCCTGAGCGACGCCTCGTCAAGCCCGGTCACCCAGCCGCTGCGCATGTACTCGGCAAGCGACGTACCCGGATCGTCGACACCGTCGAAGCGGATTGCGAGGTCGTTCGGCCCCGTCGCCAGAACCGCTTCGGCCGTGTTGTCGATTTCGAAGCCCTGGGGCACATCGAAGCGAATGCGCAAGTTCGGATGAAGGAAGCTCCGTCCGCGCACGTAGCCTTCTTCCGGGCTATCGCCGAAGAGAAGCCCGGAAATGCCGTCGAGATAGAGGTCTCGGTCTGCCGTTCCGACGCCTTCGGGACCGAATGCGCGTGCGTGGCGGCGGGCAAGTTCGATGCGCTGCGGCGCCGTCGGGTGGCTCGCGAGAAAGTCCATCTGCGGATCGTCGTTCGGCTCGGCCGAGCGGTAGCGCGAATAGGATGCCATGGATTCCAGGAAACGCGCCGCCGCATAGGGGTCATAGCCCGCTTCGCCGAGCATCCGAATACCGATCACGTCGGCCTGGAGCTCCTGGTTGCGTGAAAAGGCGGCCAGTCGCAACTGGCCTCGCGCCAGCGCCTGACGCCCCGCAATATCGCCCGACAACACTTCCGACACGACACGCCCCGCAATCGCTTCGGCCTCTTCGCGCTGCTGCCGCTCGATCCCGTGATTGGCCGTCACATGGGCCATCTCGTGGGAAAGGACGGCCGCGACTTCCGCCGCATCGTTGGCAAGCGCCAGAAGGCCACGCGTGATGTAGAGATAGCCGCCGGGAAGGGCAAAAGCATTGATCGCCGGCGAATTCAGGACCGTGATGCGGTAGGTCTGCCGGGGATTCTCCGAAACCTCGGTCAGTTTGCCGACGATACGCGCCAGAAGCAGTTCTGTGCGCTGATCCCGATACTCGCCGCCATAGCTTGCAACGATCCGCGGGTGTTCGCGAGCGCCGAGCTGGGCACGCGGATCATCGCGCGCGATCTGCTCCACGGTCTGCGGGGTTTGCGATGGCGCAAGCACGACGGTGTCTTGCTCGCTTATGATGCTCTGACAGCCCGACAGCACAATCATGCAGGCAATAAGGATCACTGCCGCGACGGCCTTGCCGCTCGCAGTTCCACGCCGCTGACGCGGCACCCAATCATGTGCAATCGATTGAAACAGGTTCGTCGCCCCGCGGGATGCCAGCCGATGACTGGAGCATTACAACAGCAAAAGGTCGGTTCAAAGGCCGATCTTGCGCACGTTGGTTCCATCGGAAGGACGCGGGTCGACCTGTGACATTTTTGTCCGGCTCGGCTGACGGATCGTCTCAATCAGTTCCGAGATAGTCCCGCCATCCGGCAAGATCAGCCCGTTCGAACATCGATTGCGTCGGCTCGTTCGCCTGGACCTTGCCTGTCTCGATGTAGATAATGCGGTCGCAAATGGCGCGCGCATCCTCCGGCTGATGGGTGATGATCAGCGTGGTCAACGCGCTCTGCCGGTGCAGATCAGCGATGAGCGCGCGCATATCGTCGCGCAGACCGGGACCGAGCGCGGCAAAAGGTTCGTCCAGCAGCAGCACCGGCCTCGCCCGAACCAGCGCCCGCGCCATCGCGACGCGCTGCCGCTCGCCACCCGAAAGCGACGCAGGCCGCCGGCGCTCGAAGCCTTCGAGTCCGACGCGCCGAAGCGCATCGGACGCCTGCTCCTTGCCGGCGGCGCTTTTGGCATCGCGCGCGCCCTGCCCGAGCGCGATGTTCGCGGCAACGTCGAGATGGGCAAAGAGATTGTTGTCCTGAAAGACCATGGAAATCGGCCGTTCGGCCGGCGCCAGCCGCGTCACGTCGACCATCCCGATGCGGATCATCCCGTGCTGCGGTTGCTCGAACCCCGCGAGCAGCGCAAACAGGGTGGACTTGCCCGATCCAGACGGACCCATGATGGCGGTAATGCTGCCCCCCGGAACGACAGTGGCAAACGCCATCTCCATGCCGCCACGACCGTAACGAAAGCGCACATCATCGAACTCGATCGTCGGTGGCATCATACCGCTCATGCTCATGCTTCCCGCGCGCTGCCGCCGCCATAGCGGGTCCCGGCGATCATGAACAGAAGGCAGAGAAAACCGAGAATGAGCGCCAGCCCGGCCGCATCATCGGTGCGATAGCTGCCCATTCGTTGAAGCAGCAGATAGGGCAATGTCACCAGATCCTGGCTTCCGAAAAGCGCGATGGCACCGAGATCGCCGAGCGAGAGCGCCATCGAGAACGCAAACGCTGCGCCGATCGTCGGGCCCAGCGCCGGCAGGTCCACCCGCAACAGCCGCCTCAACCTCGAGAGCCCCAGGGAAAGACTGAGCCGTTCCGTCCGCAGCATGTGGCCGGCATAGGCCGGCTCCAGCACCCGCAACGCGAAGGGTAGCGCCATCAACGCGTTGACGACCACCACGATGACCGGCGCCGCTGCAAACGGATCGACATGATCCCGCAAGACGAGAAACCAGCCGGCACCAAGAACGACCGGCGGTACCAAAAGAATCAGCGAGCCCGCCCCGGCAAGCGACGTGCGAAGCCCTCGGGCTGCCCAGCGCTTGCGGCGCGCACCGCTTGCGGCATGGCGCGCCCGTGCAATCATGCCCGCCATGAGGACGGAGAGGCATGCAGCAGCGCTTGCAATCAGAAGGCTCGTCACGAGCGCTCTTTGCACCAGCGCCTCGCCAAAAAGCGCGATCAAATCGGCAGCAAGACCTGACATCAGCGTAGCCGCCAGCGGTGCTGCCACGAAGCCGAGGCCGAGGCCGATCACCAGCGTGTCGAGAGCCAGCGCACCTGGCGATTTCGCGTCGAACCTTCGCGGCAAGGCACCTTCGCCGCGCCCTTCCTCTGGCCGGGGCAGAAGCGCCAGCACGCCGAGAAGGGCGCCGGTCAGCGCGATCTGGATCAATGCGAGGGTGACCGCCCGCGGTGGGTCGAAGTCGAACCGCAGCGCTTGATAGATCGCCACCTCGATCGTCGTCGCTCCCGGTCCGCCGCCAAGCAGAAGCACCAGCGTAAAGCTCGTGGCGCACAGCATGAAGACGAGGCCGGCGATGCCCGGGATCACCCGCGCCATGGCCGGCCACTCGATCAATCTGAAAACCGAGCCGGCGGAAAGCCCCAGTTGGGCGGCATTGCGCCAATACTCCGCCGGGGCGCGCTCCAGCGCTGCAAGCAGCAGTCTCGTTGCGAGCGGCATATTGAAGAAGACGTGGGCGATGAGGATGCCGGGTAGACCGTAGACGGAGATCGGCTGCTCCGCCCCGAGCCAGCGGTACGCGTCGTTAACGACGCCTTGGCGCCCCCAAATGGCGATGATGCCGAGCGCCGCGACGATGGCCGGCAGGCCGAGCGGCACGGCAAAGAGCCGCAAGATCCAGGCGCGTCCCGCAAAATGCGGGCGCCGCGCCAGCGCCCGTGCAAGCGGCAGGGCAAAGGCCAGCGAGAGCAGCGTCGAAAGCCCGGCCTGCCAAAGCGTGAAGCGAACGACACGCATCGTATAGGCATCGAACGCCGTGAACCGCGACGCGTCGGCGCCTGCCGCCACAAGCAGCCCGGCGACGGCTAACCCGACGATGCCGAGGATGATGGCAAGCGCCGCGATGCCGAAAGCGATATCCAGAGGATCGGCCCGATAGGCGCGCATCGCGGCGGCTCTCTGGTTATTCGGCCATCACCGACAGCCACTCATCGACCCATGCGCGACGGTTGGCGGCCACTTCTTCCGGCGAAAAGAGCAGGCTTTCTTCCGGTTGAACCAGGCGCGAGAAAGCCTCGGGCAGTTCTTCGCTTATCGGGCCTGCGGGCATCATCCAGTTGTAGGTCGGGATGGCGTCCTGGAAACCTTCGCCAGTCATGAAGCTCATGAATTCGCGTGCAAGATCGATATCGGGCGCCGAGGCAAGAACGCCTGCCACTTCGATCTGCAGGTAATGCCCCTCGGAGAACGCCGCCGCCTGATAGCGCTCGGTATCCTCCGAAACCATGTGGTAGGCCGGCGACGTCGTATAGGAAAGCACCATCGGCGCTTCGCCATCGGTGAAGAGGCCATAGGATTCCGACCAGCCGGGCGCCACCGTCAGGACGCGGTCCTTGAGGTCGGCCCAGGCGGATGCGGCATCATCGCCATAGACCGACTTGATCCAGAGCAGAAGGCCAAGTCCCGGCGTCGATGTGCGTGGATCCTGGATCACGATCTTCTGGTTCGGGTCGCCTTCGACCAGTTCCTTCAAACTTGTCGGCGGCGTGTCGATCACCTCGGTGTCGTAGACTACGGCGAAATGCCCGTAATCGTAAGGCACGAAGACGTCGTCCTCGAAGCCGCCGGGGACGTCGATCGCGCTTGTGTCGATTTCATGGGCAGCAAAGAGGCCCGTCTCCTTGGCTTCCGCGACGAGGTTGGTGTCGAGCCCGAGCACGACGCCGGCCTCCGCCCGGTCGCCTTCCAGCCGCAACCGGTTGAGGAGCGCCACGCCGTCCGCCGCGCCGACCCAGATCAGGTCGCAGTCGCATGTCGCCTCGAAGGCCTCTTCGATCAGCGGTCCCGGGCCCCATTCGGCAACGAAACTGTCATAGGTGTAGACGGTGAGCGATCGCGTCGCCTCCTGCGCCTCGGACGACATGGGAGCCAGGAAACTGGCCGCGAGCAGCATGGGAAAGAATGTCTTCAGCGTCATCAACGCCTCCTCTGTTCATGGCTTTCAGGGGAATAGGCGTTTTCTGACGCGTCTAATCCCTCCGCCGGTATGAGCCGGATCAGGTTCTTCGGGTTGGCATGCGCCTCTCAGCCGTCCGTTTCCGGACAACACCCCGTTAGAGCAACTCCATGTGTAATCGCGGCCGGTGGCACTGGCAAGGCGCGTGAAAGCTGCTAGAGCAGCGGGCGATGCAGGCAGAACCGACCCCGACAGACGCAAATGCGCATTTCGCCGTTCTCCTGAGCGGAGAAGTGACCGTGACGGAACGCCTGAAATCGCAGGTTGAGGGCACCCGCGTGATTGCAGCCGACAGCGGCATGCGCCATGCAGCAGCACTCCGCGTGAAGCCCGAACTCTGGGTCGGCGACTTCGATTCTGCCGACGCTCACCTGATCGACAGCTGGCCGGATGTCAGACGCGAGCCATACCCGCCGGCCAAGAATGCGACCGATGGAGAGATCGCGATCGAAACGGCGATCGACAGTGGAGCGCGGCGCATAATTCTCGTCGGTGCATTGGGCGGCGAGCGCACGGACCACGCCTTTGCCCACATGGCGCTGGCGGTGAAGCTGGCGGAACGAGGCTTCGAGATCACGCTGACATCGGGCGAGGAAGAGGGTTTTCCCCTCACCGGTACCCCGATGACCTTCGATCTGCCGAAGGGCAGCCTCTTCTCCTTGCTGGCCTTTGCAGATATCGCGAGCCTGACCATCGAGGGCGCGCGCTATCCTCTCACCGATTTCGACTGCACATTCGGCACGACACGCACCATATCCAATGTGGCGGAAGGGCCGGTAACCATCCGGCACGCGGGCGGACCTGCCCTGCTGCTTGCCCGCCCGAACGACTTTTCCGGAGCCTAACCCTTTGGCATCACCACCTATCTTGAAGCTCGACGACATCCATCTGACATTCGGCGGGACACCGCTGCTTGACGGTGCAGCGCTGCAGGTCGAGCCAGGCGACCGCATTTGCCTTGTCGGGCGCAACGGTTCGGGCAAGTCGACCCTGATGAAGATCGCCGCCGGTCTTGCCGAACCGCAATCGGGCGAGGTCTTCCGGCACCCCTCGACCACGATCCGCTATCTCTTCCAGGCGCCGGATTTCGGCGACTTCGCGGACGTGCGCTCCTATGCAGAGGCTGGGCTCGCTCCGGGCGACGACCCGCATCGCGTAACCTATCTCCTCGAGCATCTTGGCCTGACCGGCGAAGAAGAACCCTCCCGCCTCTCGGGCGGCGAAGCGCGGCGCGCGGCCCTTGCCCGCGTTCTGGCGCCGTCGCCCGATCTTCTTCTGCTCGATGAGCCGACCAACCATCTGGACCTGCCCACCATCGAGTGGTTGGAGTCGGAGCTCTCCGGTTTCCGCGGCGCGATCATCACCATCTCGCACGACCGACGCTTCCTGGAAAAGGTTTCGCGCGCCACCGTCTGGCTCGATCGCGGCACGACCCGGAGGCTCGACCGTGGCTTCGCCCATTTCGAAGACTGGCGCGACCAGGTGATGGAAGAGGAGGAGCGCAACCTCCACAAGCTCGGCCGTGCGATCGAACGCGAGGAGCACTGGTTGCGCTACGGCGTGACGGCGAGGCGCAAGCGCAACGTCCGCCGGCTCGGCGAACTGCATACCATGCGGCAGGAGTTCCGCAGCCATCGCGGTCCGACCGGACGCGTCGAGACGCAGGCGAGCGACGGCAACCAGTCGGGCAAGCTGGTCATCGAAGCCGAGGGCATTTCGAAGCATTTCGGCGACTATTGCGCCGTGGACAATTTCTCGCTGCGGGTTCATCGCGGCGATCGTATCGGCCTCGTCGGCCCCAACGGCGCTGGCAAGACCACACTTTTGAACATGCTGACCGGACGGCTGGCGCCGGATACGGGCTTCGTGCGCCTCGGCACAAATCTCGACATCGCGGTTCTCGACCAGCGCCGCGACGACCTCGATGAGAACGACACGCTTGCCCATTATCTGACCGACGGGCGCGGCGACACGCTGCTGGTCAACGGCGTGCAGAAGCACGTCACCGGCTACATGAAGGACTTCCTGTTCCACCCGGAACAGTCGCGCACCCCGATCCGCGAATTGTCGGGCGGCGAGCGGGCACGCCTCATGCTGGCGCGGATTCTTTCGCGGCCGTCGAACCTGCTCGTCCTCGACGAACCGACGAACGATCTCGACATGGAAACGCTCGATCTCTTGCAGGAGATCGTCGCGAGCTACGAAGGAACCGTCATCCTCGTCAGCCACGACCGAGACTTCCTCGATCGCACGGTGGGCTCGGTGCTTGCGCCCGCCAATCTGATGGCGCCGGACGGCCGCTGGACGGCCTTCGCGGGCGGCTTCACCGATATGATGGCGCAGCGCAAGCTCTCCAACGATGCCGCCAAGAAGGCCGCCGGCGACAAGCCGAAGGGATCATCGGGCGGCAAGGAAAAGCCGCAGGCTTCCGGATCGTCCCGCAAGCTCTCCTACAAGCAGAAATTCGCGCTCGAAACCCTGCCCAAGGAGATAGAGACGAAGCAGGCGGAAATCGCTGCCATCGAGGCACGCATGGCCAAGCCCGATTACTTTACCAAGCAGGCCGAAGCGTTCGCTCGTGATGCCAAGGCGCTTGAAACATTGCGCGGCGATGTCGATCGCATGGAAGAGGAATGGCTGGAACTCGAAGTCCTGCGCGAGGAGATCGAGGGCTAGGTTCGTCCCTCACCGCTTAAGGCGATGCGCCGGATCCGCGTCTGCCAGACGAGGATCAGCGGCACGATGACGAGCTCGAGGCCGAGGCCGACCAGATGTCCGGCAGACGGGACGCCGACAACAACGAGCGAACCGAGCCGCGCCAAGCCACCGACGATCGTTGCCACGCCGAGCAGGCGCATGCGGTCCGTCTTCCTCTCAATGTTTGGGACGCAACTCCACCACGCGAGTCCAAGTGCGAAGAAAACGCCGGAGAGGAAGCGAACATGGCTGTCGAGGCTGGCCGACCATGGTTCCTCGGTTGAAAGAAACCCGGGGCCGAGTACGACACCGGCAAGCCCGGCGCAGACGGGCATGAGCGACAGCACCGCGACCACGACCTGAAGGAGGCGGCGTTCATTCATGACGTCCCCTCCTCCCAGAGCACGGCGCGGCTGGTGCGCTCAAAACCGCGCGAAATGACGGCGCAAGCGCTCGATGAAGCCGCTCAATTCCGGCGCTTCGTTGTTGTTCATATCGTAAAGCGCGAGATAGTCCGGCGGCCGCTTGCCGCGAAACGTCGCCCAGGCCCAGCGGCGAGCGAGATTGCGCGGCGGGTCGCCCATCAGCATGGCACGGAAGCGCGTACCCCCATAGGTCGCGACGAAGGCGACCTTCCGGATGTGGGTAAGGTTCGGTTTCAGATGCCCCCGGTCGGAGCCCGCCGACATGGTGAAGGACACGCCCGGCAGGAAAATGCGGTCGAAATATCCCTTGAGGATCGCCGGGTAGCCGAAATTCCAGACCGGATGGACGAACACGATTGCGTCCGCGGCATTCAGCCGTTCCACATAGGGCCGGATGGTGTCCGTCACATTGTGCGGCACGTCGTGATAGTTCAGGCGCTCTTCGCGCGATAGCGTCGCCTCGAAGCCCTCGTCGTAGAGGCTGAGCGCATCCACCTCGTGGCCGGCGGCTTGCAACGTCTCGCAGACGGTGTTGAAAAGCGTGCGGTTGAAGCTCGTCTCGACCGGATGGGCATGCACGACGTGGACCCGCATCAGGCTGCGCCTCGCGCCTGCACGCCGAGACCGGCAAACAACCACACGCGACCGGAGTCGAAATCGAAGTCCGGGTCATCCCACGCGATCATCTTGCCGGGATTGAGGAGACCCTTCGGATCGGCTTCCTTCTTGAACGCGAGTTGCGCCCGGTCGGTCTGCTTCATGCCGCCTTCCTCGAGGGTGTAGCGGTGCGGGTTGAAGACCAGACAACCGTTCTCCTCGTGCAGGCGTATGATTTCCTCGAGACGCTCCTCGCCCGTGTAGCGCACGATGGGCAAGCCGGAGAAGACAACGCGCCCGTCGAAGCGCGTCATCTCGATATGCATCGGCATCTCGTCGCCGAGGAGCTTGTAGATTTTCTCCAGATGATCGAGCGTCGGATACTGCGTCTGGAGATAGGTGATCGTCGGATCGATCTTCAGGCCGCGGAGCGTCGTGTGGTTCCAGGTGAACTCATAGATCGGCGGCAGCTTGCGGCCGTCCGCATCGAGATCGTGCACATCGCTGCGGTGCAGGATCTCGCCACCATGATGGTCGGTGAAGAGTTTCAGCGCGTCGACGGAATTCGGCGCGACCATGATCAGCACCACCGATTGGTCCTGCCTCAGGAAATCCCGGTAGCGGCCGAAATAGTCATAAGGTATCGGCGCGGCGACGGGCGAGATTTCCTTGAGCAGAATGCCGTCTTGGCCGGCGAGCGCTTCGGCGTAGCGGCAGGATGCGAGGAAATCGTCGAAGCCGACGACGACTTCCACCCAGTCATAGGCCGGCGCGAGCGGCATTTCCGCTTCCACGATGATGCCGTTGGTGCCGTAGGCATGGGCGAGCTTCATGATGTCGGCACCACGAATGTCGAGCACGCGCGGGGTTTCCTCGCAGGTGACGATCTTCAGGCCGAGGATGTTGCCGAGATTGCGCAGACCGCCCCAGCGCACGGATCCGATGCCACCTGATCCGCCTGCGATGAAGCCGCCGATCGTCGCCATGCGATAGGTGGAGGGATGAAAGCGCAGTTCCGCGCCGACCGCGGCCTTCGTTTCCTCATCCATCTTGACCATGATCGCGCCGGCTTGCGCCCGAACCCGGTCCGGTTTGATCTCCAGCACCGTGTCCATGTTCTTGAGATCGAGCATGGCGCCGCCCGCAAGCGGCATGGCCTGGCCGTAATTCCCGGTACCGGCGCCGCGCGGCGTGATCGGGACGTCGAACTTGTAGGCGGCGGCAAGGATCGTCACGACATCCTCGACGCTGCGCGGCATGACGACGAGATCGGCCGTGACCTTGTCGAGCTGAGCTTTCAGGATCGGCGAATACCAATAGTGGTCGCGGCTCTTCTGCTGCACGAGCCGGGGATGATCTTCGATCGGGATATCGCCAAGCGCCGCGCGGAAGCCGGTCAGGTCCATGATGTGTCTCCCATGAGATCGTCGAGGTCGCGGTAGTCGGGCAGTTTCGCATCGATGATGCGGCCGGCGCGCATGATTTTCCGATCGGCCTGTGGGCGCGCCATCATCTCCGACCAGTTGCGGGCGCCGAGAAGAACGAGATCTGCCGGCGCACCGACGACGATCTCGGCCTTCGCCTCCATGCCGGCAAAGGCGCCCGGCGTGGCACCGACGCTGCGGGCCCAGATCCAGGCTTCTTCTGCCGGATGGTCGAAATGCAGGATGCGCGCGCCTTCGCGCAGCACTTCGATGCAATCGAGATCGCCATAGGCGTAGAACGGATCGCGGGTGTTGTCGGATGCAATCGCCACGGGCACGCCGGCTTCCGCCAGTTCGCGCAGCGGCGCGACCCCGCGCCAGCGCGGCGTCGTACGCGCGCCGTTTTCCGCACGGTCCTGCAGGTACATGTTGCACATGGGCAAAGAGATGACGGCGATCCCGGCGCGCGCCACACGCTCCAAGGTCTTCTGGAACGTTGCCTCGTCCTGCACCGCGAGCGCGCAGCAATGTCCGGCCGCGACACGGCCCTTGTAGCCCGTCTCGATCACCGCTTCGGCGAGCCAGTAGAGTGCCGATGCCTCCCGGTTGCCGGTCTCGTCGCAGTGAATGTCGAGATCGAGCCCGGCCTCGCCCGCCGCCTCCACGACGTTGCGCATGGCTGTCTTTGTTTCAGGATGATCGGCGATCGCGCCGCCCATCACGCCGTTGCCGGCTTTGGTGCGCCGCACCACTTCGGCCACGATGTTCTTGTCGAGCAGATGGTCGGGCCCGAGCAGCGATACACCCTGCAGCTCGATGCGGTCGGCCCAGCGCTCACGCACCTTTTCGAACACGTCCCAGGTGATGCCGTGCTGTGGAGGAGCGCTGTCGAGATGGGTGCGGATCGCCGCAGTTCCGTGCGCATAGGCTGCCTGCAGCGAAAACTCCATCCGTCGCTCGACGTCGGACGCAGACCAGTGCCGCTCGCGATCCTCGGCGACCGACAGCAGGGCATTCATCCACGTCCCATCGGGATTGGGCTTGCGCGGCCAGATATGGCCCTTGTCGAGATGGGTGTGGATGTCGACGAAAGCGGGCAGAACCAGCCCGTCGCGCATGTCGTGGGTGTCAGCGCCGGTTGCCGCCGAGCCGTCCCCGCCATCTTCTGATGATGGCTCGATGGCGGCGATCAGACCATCCGCGATCGTGATGTCGACGCGCGGCACCGCGGCTGATGTCGGCTTGCCGGCCAGCGCATCCGGCAGACGCGCGTTCTTCAGGACAAGACGGCTTGCCCCGGCTGCAGTCGTGGCGGTCATCAATTCTCCCGGCGGATTGCACTCTCGTGCCAACGCCGTAGCGAGAGCCAGGAGATGAAGGAGGTCAAGGCAAAAATCGCGACGCCCGTGGCCGTCAACAGGACGAGCGCTGCGAAGAGGCGTGGAATATTGAGGCGATACTGGCTTTCAAGCAGTCGGAAGGCGAGCCCGGAACCGGCACCGGCAGAGCCCGCCGCGAATTCGGCGACGACGGCCGCGATCAGTGCCAGCCCGCCGCCGATGCGCAGGCCTGCCATGAAATAGGGCAGCGATGCCGGGATCTTCAGGTGGATCAGCGTCTGCCAGCGGCTTGCGCCATAGAGCTCGAACAGATTGATCAGGTTGTGATCGACGCTCTTCAGCCCCTGAACCATGTTCGACAGGATTGGAAAGAAGGCGACGAGGAATGCGCAGATGAGCAGCGCCGTCTGCGTGTCCGATGCATAGATCAACAGCAGCGGCGCGATCGCAACGATCGGTGTTACCTGCAGGATGACGGCAAAGGGAAAAAGAGCGAGTTCGATCCAGCGCGACTGGACGAGAAGAATGGCAAGCCCCACCCCGCCGACGAGCGCCATAAAGAGCGCCGTGAAAGTGATCTTGACGGTGACGAACAGCGCCGGCGCAAGCGTACCCCAGTCGTTCCACAAGGCCTGCGCCACAAGCACGGGGCTCGGCAGGATATAGTGCGGAACCTCGTTGATGGTGACGTAGAGATGCCAGGCGAGGACCGCGAGGCAGAACATGCCGAGCGGCACGACGATCCTGAGCAATCGATCGGGCACCAGGGGTCCTCGCGCGGGAGCAGCCCGCTCCGGTTCGGCCTTATCCTCTGCGGCTTCGCGGGCAGTGCTGCCGAGCGCATCAGCCATGGTGCACACCTCCACCCTTCACGATCGCCGCCTGCAGCGCATCGGACACCTCGGCACAGATGGCGCGGTAGGTTTCCGACGTGCGAAAATGGTCGTCCCGCTCGAGCGGCGGATCGAGCGCGATATCGGCGAAGACCTGGCCAGGTCTTGCCTTCATCACGACGATGCGGCTGGAGAGATAGGCGGATTCGAAGACCGAATGGGTAACGAAGATCACGGTCAGGCCGGACTGCGCCCAAAGCCGCAGCACGTCGTCATTCAGTTTCTGCCGCGTGATTTCGTCGAGCGCCGCGAAGGGCTCGTCCATCAAGAGCAGCTTCGGCTTGGTGACCAGTGCGCGGGCGATCGAGACGCGCATCTTCATCCCGCCGGACAGTTCACGCGGATAGGCGTCGGCGAAATCCTGGAGGCCGACGAGCGCCAGCGTCTCCATAATCTGCTCTTTCACTGCGCTTTTCGATTTTCCGCGCAGCTTCAGCGGCAGGTAGACGTTACCGAACACCGTTTGCCACGGCATCAGCGTCGGCTCCTGGAAGACGAAACCGACATCACCCTGGGGCAGCCCGCGGCTGTCGATCTGCGACGACGGCCAGTCGATCGTTCCGCTGCTCGGCTCGCCGAGCCCGGCGATGATGCGAAGCGCCGTCGACTTGCCGCAGCCGGAAGGTCCGAGCAGGCTGACGAACTCGCCCGGACGAACCGACATCGTCATGTTCGACAATGCCTTCGTTCCGTTCGAGAACACCTTCGACACGTTGGTGAGCGCAACCACCGGGCGCGCACCCGCACGCCCGGGCGAGACCTGTTCCGAAGGTGTCTTCAACGCCAATGCCACCTGGGCCGTCCCTTCGCTCATCCCCACGCAGGGGCCTACTGATCCATCAGATCGACGCCGACGCCCTGGCAGACATACTCGGTCGTATAGGCCTGGCTGATATCGATTCCGGCTTCGAAGACACCGGCCTCGACCATGTTGTCATAGAAGTTCTGCCAGCGCGCATCGGTCATGCAGCCGACACCCTGTTCCTCGGCTTCTCCCGAAACGACGATACCGTATTCCTTCATCTTCTCCAGCGAGTATTCAAGCTGCTCGTCCGTCATTTCCGGATTGTCGGCCTTGATCAGGTCGTTTGCGGCCGTGTTGTCGCCGTAGAGATAATTGGCCCAGCCGATCGCCGTCGCTTCGACAAAGCGCTTGGCGACATCCGGGTTTTCCTCGACGAAGGGCCGCATCGCCTCGATCGTCGTGGAGTAGGGATCGAAACCCTCGTCCGCGAGCAGATAGACCACCGGCTCGAAGCCTGCCTGGCGCTCGATCTCGAACGGCTCGGACGTCAGGTACCCCTGCTGGACGGCGCGCTCATCGGCGATGAAAGGCGCCGGGTTGAACGTATAGGGCGTGTACATTTCGTCCGAGAAGCCTTCGAAATTCGACTTCATCCATTCGAAATAGGTGGTGAACCCTTCCTGGCCCATGATGAGCTGGCTTGCGCCGGAAAGGTCGGCGAAGGTGTCGAAGCCCTGGTCGGGATGCGCGATCAGAACCTGCGGGTCCTTCTGGAAGATCGCCGCCAGCGTGATGGTCGGGATACCTTCCTTCACTGCGTTGATCGCAGAAGTGGCGCCGCCCATGTAGAAATCGATCTGGCCGCCGACGAGCAGCGCCCGGTTCGCGCCCTGGGGTCCGCCCTGCCGGATGGTGACGTTGAGGCCGTATTCCTCATAGGTGCCGTCGGCGATAGCCTGGTAGAAACCGCCATGTTCCGCCTGGGCAAGCCAGTTTGTGCCGTAGCTTACATCGATCAGCTCGCCGTCCTGCGCCTGAGCAGGCAACGTGAGCATCGCCGCTGCAACGACTGCGGCGCTGGCGATATGGCGGTTCGAAATCACTGGCATGGACCCATCCCCTGTTTTTTTGGCATACCGCTCACGAGGGAAGCATCGAGGCTCGCTCGCTCGGTTTCGCGCCTGAGACTAGCGCAACGCCATTCGGTGTTAAGCCCAAAGATTCACCAGAAGACGCTTTGCCTGCACATTAATCAGTCGCCATTCTTTTCCTGATTGCATGGTGACACGGCACGATTATTGTCCGCAGCATGAAGCGCCTCCAGCCCACCGACATCCACCCGCCTTTCTCCGCCTACAGCCACGGCATCGTCGTGCCCGAAGGCCACCGCATCGTCTTCTGTTCCGGCCAGTTGGGCATCGCACCCGATGGAACGATCCCCCTCGATTGCGCGAGCCAGACGCGGCTGTGCTTTTCCAATGCAGAGGCGATCCTGAAGGAGGATGGCCTGTCCTTGGCGGACGTGGTCAGGATCAATGCCTACGTCACCGATCGCAGCCACCTGCCGGACTATATGAGCGTTCGAAACGCGCTGTTTACCGCGCCATACCCTGCCTCGACATTGGTGATCGTCTCCGGTTTCGCCCGTGCGGAATTCGTCGTCGAGATCGAACTCGTCGCGGCCGGTAAAGCCTGAAGGAGACGCCGTCATGACCCGCAAGATCTGGTGGACCGACTTCCTCGCCAGCGATTTCGACAATTGCGATCCGATGTCGACGATCGCCCTCGTACCGATTGCAGCCATCGAACAGCATGGCCCGCATCTGCCGGTCGGCACCGACACGATCATCAACCAGGGCCTGCTCGACGAACTGATCGCCGCAACGCCCGAGACGCTGGATCTGCGCATTCTGCCGGTCCAGTCGGTCGGTAAGTCGAACGAACATCTCTTCTCCAAGGGCACCGTGACGAAGACAGCCACGACGCTGATCGACGCATGGACAGAGATCGGCGACAGCGTCGCCCGCGCCGGCATCCGCAAGCTGGTCTTCGTCAATTCCCATGGCGGCAATGTCGACATCATGGGCATCGTCGCGCGCGAACTGCGCGTCAGGCACGGCATGTTCGTGGTGAAGACAGGCTGGAGTTTCGGCTATCCGGATGGGCTGATCGACCAAGACGAGCAGCGCCACGGAATCCACGGCGGCGATGTGGAGACATCGTTGGTGCTGCACTTCAAGCCGCACTTGGTCGATATGCAGCGGGCCGAGAATTTCACCTCGATCGCCGTCGCCGATGAAGAGAACTATCGCCATCTTCGCCCGACCGGCATGCCGTCCTACGCTTGGATAGCGACCGACGTGCAGGCGTCGGGCGCCGTCGGCAATGCCGCTGCCGCGACCGCCGAGAAGGGCCGGCAGATCGCCGCCCATCAGGTGCGTGGAATGCTCGGCCTTCTGGAAGAGGTTCAGCGGCGTCCGTTGCCCACGGCACGTTCGGACGTCTAACCGTTCCTGTCAGCCACGGCGCCAGTATCGATCGCGCAAATCCTTGGCGATCGAGATTCCCTTCAAGGTCTGGCGATGCGCCGCAACGGTCAGGCGTCCACGCACAGTGTCCGGTGCAAGCGCGAGGTCCGCCATCGGCATCGTGTCGTTCCAGAAACCGCCAATGATGTGGTCCTGGATACCCGTGGCAGAATCCATCTGCTCCCAGCGCTTGTCCTCATAAAACGCCTTGATGACGAAGTATTCGAGAAGCAACCCCGGGCTGAACCGCTTGTAGGTTTCGTCATAGGCGCATTTCGGCGTGAAGTTGGTGGCGCCGCCGGCCATATTGATGCTGACGGCGATAGGCTTGCCGTCGAGCAACAGGCTGTCGATCACGCTGAGCCCGGCCGTGCCGCCATAAGCGAGCCGCGCAAAAGCCGCATGGCGCGGATTGGCGAGAAATGACGTGCCGCGCGCACCTTTCCAGCCGGAGTGTTCAATGCGTAAAAAATCCTCCAGCCGCTCGTCGACGGCTTCAGGACAGTCGGCGCGTTCGAACGTAACGGTTCCGATCTCCTTCAACCGCCGCAAATTGCGCTGCAAATCCTTGGCACGGCTGCGGCTGATCACGGTGTCGATGTGGCGGTCGAAGCCGCCCTCCATGCGGGTCAGTTTCGGACGGTCGTAGCGATGGGTTTCCTCGATGATCAAGCCGGCGCGCCGCGCTTCCTGCATCAGGCTTGTGGCAAAGTTGGTGCTCATGTCGATGTGACGCAGAACGAACAGCGGCGCGATGCGGCCTGCCGCAAGCAGGTCGACGAATTGCGCGATGACACGAGCGCCATGGCGGCGGTGGATGAGCGGCGTTCCGCTCGCCTGATAGATGTTCGCCGCACCGCGCGCGACGCTGAACGGCGGAACACCGAAGCTTCGGAAAGGGAAAAGCCCGACGAGGCCGGCCCCCGGCGAGCGTATCACCAATGCCCGCTTGGCCGCCGTGCGTTCAACGCGACCGAGCCCCGCCAAGAGGTAGGGTCGGGCGTAGAAGGGGTTCTCGACCAGGCTTTCGGCAGACAGGCTGTCCCACGCCTGCGCATCGAGCCGCAACAGGGTGCGCGCATCGCCGATCGTCCAGTCGAATTCCGAAAGAGTGCGCTTGTTGGAAAGCGTCGCTCTGCCGCCGAGGACCTGCGTCTGGCTCATGACGGATTTCCTTTCAAGGCTGCGGTGCCAATGCTGTCTGGGATACCGACCGGCAGAATGATGCCGAGACGCCGGTAGCCGAAATAGGCCATCAGGGCGCTGCGCATCGTGATCGACACGGCGGTGGCGATTGCCGCTCCGTAAAGGCCGATCAGAGGAACGAGCGCAAAACTGAGGGCGATGTTGAGGGCAAGTGCCATCATGAAACTGAGCGAGCAGGCACGCTCTTCGCCCAGCATGGTCAGCACGTCTTCGCCGGGTCCAAGCAGACAACGGATCACCGTGCCGAAGCAGAGCAGCGGCACGACGAGCGCCGCAGCCTCGAAGCCGTCACCGAAGAGGCTGAGGAGCGGCGCGGCCAGAATGCTCAGCACCAGCGCGCCGATGGCCGTGAGCGTGCTGGAGATCAGCGCGGCCTGTCGCACCATGGCCTGCAAGCCGACACGATCGCCTGTTGCCGACAACGCGGCGAAGCGCTGCGCCGTGACGGCCGAGACGCCGTAGGGCACATAGCCCAGAACCTGCGCCAGCCGCGTGGCGGCAAAATAGAACGCAACGAGTTCCGGCGGCAGGAAAAGACCGAGGATCAGGACATCGGCATTGAGGAACAAAACCTCCGCCGCATCGACGAGCGCAATCGGCATGGCGGCGCGGAGCCATTTGCGGCGCTCGCCGAACGACGGCGCCGCGCCCTGGAGAGCTTCGTTCAGATGCGATCGGATCAGGACATACTGGATGAGACAGCTCGCGGCGAGACCCGCGATCGTCAGCGTCATGACGGTGAATGCATCGGCACTCTCACCCATGGCGAGAAGGCCGACCAGACCGACGATCAAGCCGAGATGCCGCATCACATAGGCGGGGGCGATGCCGAGCGTCGGCTTGTCCATGCCGCGCGCGATCGCCTCGAGATAGTCCTGCAGCGTCAGGAGCGGCGCCGCCATGAAGGCGATCATGCCGAGCGCCACCATGGCCGTATCGAAGCCGAACGGGTTGAGCCACAGCACGCCGATCGCACCGAGCGCCAGGCTTCCCGCAAGGCAAGCGACCACGCTGAAGACGGCACGCAGAAGCCCCGCGGCCGCATGACGCTCGCCGGCTTCGAGATACTGGGCGAGAAAGCGGCAGATCAGTTGGTTTGTGCCGACCGTTGCGCCGTGCCCCATCAGCAGCAGCCAGACGAGCAGCAGGCTGTATCGCCCGAAATCCTCCGGGCCGATCATGCGCGCGGCCAAGATTTGGGCAACGAGCGCGAGCCCTGCCCCGATCACGCGCACGCCGATGACCGTCAGCCCCTGTCGCCGACGGGCATCGAACAATCTGCCCAGAATGTCGCTGCGCCTGGAAATGACCGTGCTCCTACTCGGCTGCCTGCAGCATCGGCTCGGGCTGGCGGTCGAGCGGAACCAGGAAGCCCGGCTCGCGTGAGTCCAGCTTGTAGCGCATCACGCGCTTGAAGCTCTGCCGCTGCTGCTGGCCCGCCAGACGCCACGCAACGGCGAGCCCGCACTTGACATAGGCGGCGATACCGTCCGTCGAGCGCGAACGCGGCGCGTAGCCCGCAGAGCGCAGCAAGCCGTTGCCGTACTGCACGCCGAAATGGCGGCGGATCGCCGGCGTCCAGTGTTCGGTCGTCAGAGAGATGTTGAGGCAATCGGCATTTTGCACGCGGTGCGGCCCGTTCAGCGGCCAATGCAGCATGTCGCCGGGCTTGAGGTCGTAGACGCGGGCATGCGCATCGAACCAGGGCTGGTAGGGCACCTCTTCCTCGGTGCGGCCGCGGATGATGTTTTCGAGATCCTTCGGCTTCAGGAAGGGCTCGCCGTTCGGGTAGATGTAGATCCGCTTTTCCCCGCGAATCTGCCAGAGCGACTGGCCGGGAACATCGGCGTGGTAGAAGACCTGGGCGTTGGGCGAGGAGATCAAGAGGCCCATCGACTTGCGGATGACCTTCATTTCGGGAACCTGCGCGCCGATTTCGGCGAACATCTCGTCCAGCAATGCGCCGAATTCCGGGACCACGTTGTGCACCGAGGTGACGTTGATCCAGATGCGACCCTGGCGCACCGCATCGATGAGCTGCTTGCCGCTCAAATCGCCGCGCTGGCAGTACGACCATGTCCGCGCATCGTGACCGCCGCGCCCCATCGTGTTGATCGCCATCTGGTGGGGTTCGATCGCGTCGAGAACGCGTCCAAGCTGCTCGTCACCAAAGAGGGGTCGTTCATGCAGCCGGTGCCGCAACTTCACGTCGTGATGTCCCCAAAGCGCACGCGCCTCCGGTCCGAAATTCGCGAAAAGATCTGTCATCTGTCATCTCCCCAGCACGTGACATCGATCGGTCCGACGCATGGGATCGCATCGATGTCCGTAACGAATGCCGTCAATCATGCGGGACGCTATCGTTCAGCGATTACCAGACATTGAAACCGTGGCGTGTGAATAGCTCGCCGCTGCCGCAATCGGTTTTGATGCTTAACCGCTCCTTACGGCTGCTTGTGCTATTGTCTTCATTGGCTTGAACGTGGGCTTCGCGGAACTCGCAGCGGCGCCGAATGTTAAGTGCGCACCCATGGGGACTTCAGCAATCGTGTCGACACGCAACGACGGCTTAGACGCGGACCAGCACGCGCCCTTGCGTGAAAAGATCGTCGGCATTGGTCGTGCCGCAGGCGGTGCGCTGATCTTTTCGCTGCCGATGCTGATGACGATGGAGCTTTGGTGGCTGGGCTTCACACTCGACCGTTTCCGCCTGGCAATGCTGGTCATCGTGACGCTGCCGCTTCTTGTCGGGCTCGCGCGTCGGATCGGCTTCGAGGATACCTGGGACTGGCAGGAAGACGTGCGCGACGCCTGCGTCGCCTTTACCATCGGGCTCCTGACGGCCGCGGTCGTGCTGGCCGTCTTCAAGGTGATTGGTCCGGGCATGTCCTTCGACGAGGTCATCGGAAAGATCGTTCTGCAGGCCATTCCCGCCAGCATCGGAGCACTCCTTGGCCGCAGCCAACTTGGTGGGGAAGATGGCGACGATGACGCCGCCGAACAGAACGATGACACCGCATCGTCCGATACGCCCCTGCGCGACTATGGTGGCGAATTGTTCCTGATGGCAGTCGGCGCTCTCTTCCTCAGCCTCAACGTGGCGCCGACGGACGAAATGCCGATGATCGCCCATATGATGACGCCATTGCACGCCGTACTGCTGCTGGGGGTTTCGCTGCTGGTCATGCACGGCTTCGTCTATGCCGTCGGCTTCAAGGGCAGCGCGCTGACGACGAACGATGCACCCTGGATCAGCGATTTCGTACGTTTCACGCTGGTCGGCTATCTGCTGGCTATCCTCATCAGCCTCTTCGTACTCTGGAGTTTCGGCCGTCTCGATGGCGAGGCTCTTCTCCCGACCGTCATGACGACGATCGTTCTCGCGTTTCCGGCAGCGCTTGGCGCTGCTGCCGCACGCCTCATCCTGTAAGGGTAATCATGCGCGAGAAGTCTGAGACGGCACGGCGTGCCGAAAAGCGGGCCGAGCAGGTTGAATGGGCCATCGGCATCGTTTCGGCAATCATGATCGTCGCGATTGTCGGCTTCCTCGTCTTTCGCGGTGTGACGACGACCGGGGGAGTACCGAGCCTGACCGTGACCACCGAGCAGGCTGCGGATTTCGCAGAGACGGGCCAGTTGCTCTTCAGCGTGCGCAACGACGGTTCGCGCGCCGCGGCAAACGTCATCGTGTCGGCTGTCTTCGACGACGGTCCCGGCGAAGAGGAACGGCGGTCGGTCCATATCGACCATGTCTCGGCGGGCTCGACCAAGACCGGCGGGCTTTACCTGCCGAAGGGCACGACCGAGTTCGAGGTCATAGTGGAAGGCTACGCCGATCCCTGAGCCGGCATCAGCGGGCACGCTGACCGATATTGAGGTACACGGAATCGAAGTCGCTGTGTTCGACAAGGCGGTCCCAGTCGAGGATCGTCACTTCCGATCCTTTCCAGGACACCAGCCCCTGAGTGCGCAGATCACGGATTGTACGGTTCATGTGAACGGTCGAAAGTCCAAGCGCGTCACTCAGCTCCACCTGGCTGATGGGGAAATTGAAGCTGTTGCCATCGACCTGCTCCACGACCTGCAACCTGAGGAATATCTCGCATAGCAGATGGGCCAGTTGAGCGCTGGCGGACAGGCGGCCGGACGTGACCAGCCATCGCCGGTGAACGGCGGCATCGATCAGCGTCGAAAGCCATAACAGCCGAGACAGATGCGGCTCGGTTTCCGTCAGTTCGCGCAGAAACCGGTGCGGCACGAGAGCCACGTGGCAGTCGCTCAGCGCCACGACGCCGTGGTCCATTTCGTTCAGAAGCAGACTGTGCAGGTCGACGAAATCGCCAGACACATGGATGGCGCTGATCTGTCTCTTGCCGTTTGCCAGAAGGTGATAGCGGGCAGAAAATCCCGAGAGGACGAGACAGCTGTCGGTCGGAACGTCCCCCTCGCGAACGATGTCGTGCTTGGCGGGTATGAGCTTCTGCCGGGCCCCCATCTGATCGATGATCGCGCACTCGGCTTCGCTCAACCTGTCGCGAGCGGAGAGATTGAGCTTTAGGCAATGCGGCATGCGTCTTCCATTCAACAAGTTGCGCGGACAAATGCGGCCTTCATGAAAATCATCGGAAGGCCGAGCAATCTGAATGAACTAATCCGGCTGCAAAAGTTCTGCGAAGGGAAGATGAAGCACCAAACGGCCCTGCGCGTCAAATACGTGCAGTACCCATTGCGAGCGGTCCAGACCCTCGTCGATGCCTTCATGCATGATGTCGCGCGCGCTGCGGACTGCTTCCTGCTGCAGTGCTGCTTCGTTTGCCAGAAATATCCCGTCGACGGTCTCGGTGCCGTGCTGTTTGGTGAACTTGAACTGATAAACCGGCAAGACGGGCTCCAAGCGTTGTGGCGGGGGCATGTCGTCTCTCCTCAGCCGGACGATCCCTGCGAGCCAAAGCCATTGACCCTTTCGATGTTCCATCCATCTCAAGCGAACCGACGGCTGAGATAGGACGAGCCCGACAGTCCGAAGCGCCAGGGTATGTCCACGTTTTTGGTAATGCCGATGCGCGGGCCCGCAAGAACGGGCACGGACGATGTTGGCGGAGTGCGGATTTCCAAACCGCTCCCATCGAACGGTTGTCCATCGTCGGCATGATCAATACCGAGGGCCTGTCCCAGTCGCCCCGGTCCAGCGCACAGCTCCCGGGTTTTTTCCCGGGCTCGTCGTGCGCGCATGGTCTCCAGGCCGAACGCCGGCTCGATGGCTCGGAACAACACCGCCTGCCCACTGGCACAGACGACGTTGAGGCACCAGTGTATGCCGTAGGACCGGTAGACATAAGCGTGCCCCGGCGGTCCGAACATCGCCCGGTTGCGCGTGGTTTCGCCGTTGAAGCTGTGCGAAGCGGCGTCATCGCCGCGATAGGCTTCCGTCTCGACAATAACCCCACCGACGCCACGCACGATCAACGTGGCGCCGATCAGGGCCCGGGCAATGGAAACGGCATCCCCTTCAAAAAACGAGAGCGGCGCCAACGTCAGTCCGGCGGGCGGATCGCTCAAAGTCTGCAACTAAGAAGCCACCTTCCGTGTCGACTGTTCGGACGCCATTCGCGCAGTTTCGGCGATCTCGACGATGATCGCGCGGCACTGCTCGCGACATTGCTGGATCATACTCGGATGGTTCGCCATCACGGCCAGCTGAAGATTGAGATAAGCATCGTTGAAGGTCCGCCGCATCCGGCCGGCCTTTTCATTGTCATCGAACCGACAGGTCATCGTCTCGACGAGGGAACGCGTTTTCAGGATGCGGTCTTTGTCAGGGATTGCTGGATCTTCGATGAGAACAATCAACTCGCGGGTGATGTCCATGGCGCTGTCCTTCCACTGGAACGAGACCGGACCATCGTTCTTGTGCGGAGACACCGCAATAACAAAGGTTAACAGTCGCCCGTACCTTGAACCGTCGGACGCATTAGCTAGCGCCGCTGAAACGAACATATGTTAGTGTCAGCGGGTCTTCATGCACCTACGGTCTGCGCGCAACTGGAGTGGGCTTCGATGAACGACAACGAAATGATCGGCGCGGAAATCGCGCGTGCAATGAACGATGCTCGGATCGACAACGCGCCCGTACATGTCAACGATCTGGTTGCCACCCTAGCGCACAGATTTCATCTCGATGTAACGAAGATCGAACAGATGATCATCGACGAAGCGACGATCGGCGGGATTGCGCTGGAATTCGGAACCCGGCCGAGCTGATACAGGTCGAAGAGGCGAGCGTCTGCCTCTATTGCGATCCGCGCTTGACGACCAGCTCGTTCTGAACGGCAGTGATGCCGGGCAGGCTCGCGGCGATCTCTGCGGCCCGCTGAACTTCCCCTTCGGTCAGCACCTCTCCCGAGAGATGCGCGACACCATCCGCAATGTGGATGGAAACATTCGATCCATCCATCGCCGCGTCTTCGCCGATCAGACCGCTCAGGCTCCGTTCCAGTTCGGCATCCGAATAGGAGGGCAGAGCCTCGGCAGGCTCCGACGCCTCCTCGCGAGGCGTGTCCGCATGGGGATGAGGGCCGGACCGAAGGTTGGAAGGTGTCTTGCGCGCCATGGACTGTGCTCCGTCAATGGAGCCCAACGCGCTGTACCCGATGAATGTTCATCGCCGCACGAAATAGAGCACCGCCGGCGAACGCACACCGGGCCTGAACAGATCACGTGATCGTCCATTCCCGACCGACGGGGATGGGTCAATAACCCATGTTAATCCCTAGTAAAAAGAAAGATCTTCTGGAGATTTATTATTGTGGAACGAGGGTAATCACCATCCGTTGAGTGGCCATGCTGGGGCAGACAAGACTGTGGAGTAAAGGGACATGAATATGATTCCGAATATTTCGACAAAGGGGACCAGCGAACCCATTCGCCTGCCACGTGAACAAGATACCGATCGCCAGATCGTTGCGATGATCGCCCCACTGCGCGCCTTCGCCCGCACCTTCTGCCCTAATCCCAACGATGCCGACGATTTGGTGCAGGAAACCCTGCTGAAGGGGATTGCGAACATTCACCAGTTCACGCCCGGCACGAGCCTCAAATCCTGGCTTTTCACCATTATGCGGAACACCTTTTATACAAAGGCGAGGATTTACGCGCGTGAAAGCCCGGCGGCTGCCGACTGTGCTTCGGGTAAACCGGTCATGAGCCCCACCCAGGAATGGACCATGCGCGGCCACGAGATCGCCCAGGCCATCCGCAAGCTCCCCTATGAGCAGCGAGAAGTGCTTATTCTGATTTCGATGCTGGGCATCAGCTATATCGACGCCGCTCAGATCTGTGGATGCGCCATCGGAACGATTAAAAGCCGCCTGAACCGCGCACGTCTTCATCTGATCGAGCTTTCAGGTGAAGTGTCCGCCCAAGCCATGGTCAACGCGGGAGATCGGGAACAACTCCTGCCGGCCTGATGCTTCCGCGACATCCGCGGCGTTGCTTAGCTGATGGTGAACGTCGGGTCCTGGCATCCCATGCGGACTTAGGTGCTTAGGACAAAGGGACAGTTTGATCGCATGGTCTGGTCAATGGACCCGACCTTCGTCCGGCGCCGGACGTAAGCGATGGTGCTAAGATTTAATAAGGTGCAGGTGATTTGCATTAGCAACACGCGATCTTAGGCTTGCCTGCTCCAACACACCCCAAGCCTCTTTCGCTTGTTCCGAGGCACGTCCATGGGTCAAGAAATCGTCATACACGTGATCCACCCGGATGACGGGGTGCGCCATTCCATCAGCTTCATGCTGGCACTCGCGGGCTTCGCCGTTCGTTTCCATGGCAGCCTCAACGATTTTCTAGCGCTGCCTGGAAGCATCTCTCCCGGCTGCATCGTCGTTGGGAGAGAACCCCGCTCTCCCTCGGAGACACAGTGCCTGCACGAACTCAGAACCAATGGCACGCACCTCCCCGTGGTCTTCGTCGCCAAGGAAGGCGACATTCCAACGGCTGTCGCCGCGATGAAAGCTGGTGCAGCGGATTTCCTTCAGATGCCGTTCGAACCTGATACGCTGGTCAATGCCGTTCGCGTCGCAACTGATACGAAATGCAGCATCAACACCGGCGAGCATGGCGAAGCCAGTGATGTCCGGGCGCGCATGTCTCGGCTCACGCCCCGTGAGGCCAATGTCATGCGCGGCGTTGTCGGCGGCCTCCCGAACAAGTCGATCGCCCATGAATTGCGGATCAGCCCGCGAACCGTGGAGGTTCATCGGGCCAACGTCATGGCCAAGATGAACGCACGCAGCGTCGCCGAACTCGTCCGCCTCGCAATGATCGTTGAAAACGATTTCGTCGCGCATTTGCCCCGGCCAGATCATCAGCGCAGCGTATCACATACGTATTGATACGTAGTATCAACGCTAACTTTCCAAATATATTATTATATTATAGTTTGCGTTCTCGCATTTAAAGACATCTTCGAATTTTTTAATTGTAAATTAATTGTGAAACACTGACGAAAATCAATAAATAAAATTCGCGCTAAAATACATTGGTCTCAACACTTCATTGCTGGGTCGTTAGAGCTGACCGCGCAGCCGCAGGTTTGATCGCAGGCGTACGCCTAGAGGGCTGGGAACATGGCAGATGGAAGCGAAGGTCAAGCACGTGATGCCGTGTCCGCCGGGGACGAGCCGTCCGGACCGGTAGAGAACAATCACCGCGCCAGCCATATATTTTTCGATGGCACCGGGCGTCGGGCTTTGTTTGCCAACGTCATCGCGCTCATTCTGATCTTCGTCCTGTGCACGGGCCTGGCGGTCGTCGCTTACGGCATCGTCAATGCACCCATCCTGCGCCAACTGGTCGGCTCCCATCCCGCACTGACGGCCCGCGCACCCGGCAAGCACGCCCAAAACCGACACGAGCCGGCACTTGTCGCGACCCGCAACCGCCACGTCGGCGAAGCCGCCCGCCAATCCATGCGCCTTGCTTTCATGGCGGAAGAGGACACCGGCGCCTTCATTTCGCTGATGCGCAATGCCGACAGCCTCGACGGCATCATTCCCGAATGGTTGAGCCTGCGGGCCGAGGGTACACGACCGGAAATCGTCAACACTCTGGTGGAAAGCCCGACGCTGCCCTGGATCAAGCAGAACGCGCCGGATCTCGCGCTCTATCCGATGCTGAAAGCGGAGGCATCCACCAGCGACATGCTGCGCTTCCTAGCTTCGCCCGCGACACGGCAGGAACTGGTGGAACGGATCGATGTCCAGTTGGACACGCTCGGCGCGGCGGGCATTGCGATCGACTTTTCCGAGGCCTCGCCTGCCGGTCACCGTGACACCAGGCTCTTTCTGGCGGCGCTCCGCCAAACGCTGAAGTCGTCTGACCGAAAAATCATCTACATCGCGCCGGTAGGCGCCTCGACAGCCGAGATCGCCAGCGTCTCGTCGGCTACCGATTATGTTCTTGTCCAGGCGCACGACAACACCGGCGAGCGCCATCGCTCCGGACCGACGGCGAGCCAGGGATGGTTCGAGGATTACCTGGCGACCGTGACCCGTGTCGTGCCGAGCGAGAAGTTGATCCTTTCGATCGGCTCCTTTGCCTATGATTGGAAAGCCCACGGCACCAGCGAGCTGATGTCGGTACAAATGGCGTGGGATCGCATGGCAGCGAGCGGCGCCGAGCTGCGCCTGGATCCGGGCTCGCTCAACGCGACCTTCGATTATGCGGACGCCGTGGGCACGGCCCGGTCCGTCTGGATGCTGGATGCCGCGACCGTTTTCAATCAGGCGAGTGTCGCTCTCGCCACCGCCCCCGCCGGGATCGCGATCTGGCGGCTCGGATTGGAAGATCCGGGCGTGTGGCGTTTCCTTGCCAAAGGCTTGATCCCGGATGACCAGACGCGTGCCGAGCTGACGACGACGGAAGCAGGCTATGGCGCATTCGAGCAGGCCAAGGGCGCACTTCTTTCGGCAGCTCCGGGATCGGCCGGCAGCCGCAGCCTCAGCTTCAATGAAAGCCTTGGGTTGATCGTCGGCGAAACCATGCCTGAGGTTCCCCGCCAGACGGAATTCGCTGCCTGGTTCCCGGCCGATCCGAAATCCATTGCCCTGACCTTCGATGATGGACCCGATGCGGTCTTCACGCCGCAGATTCTGGACATCCTGAAGGAACGCGGTGCACGCGCCACCTTCTACATGATCGGCAGCAAGGTGATGAACGATCCCGGGATCGCGCGGCGCGCGCTCGCAGAGGGCCACGATGTCGGCAACCACTCCTTCCTGCATCCCAATCTGTTTCAAAGCAGCGCCGAGCGGATCGCTGCGGAGCTGACAGCGACGCAACGCGCGTTCGAATCCGAGCTGGGCGTGCGCTCGGTGCTCTTTCGCCCGCCCTATGCGATGACCGGCTACGACTATCTGGAAGGTGTTCCGGCTCTTTATGGCGAGGCGACGCGGCTTGGATATCTGTTCGGCGGCCTCGATATCGATGCCTTCGACTATTTCGTCTGGACCGGCGACCAGCTCGCCCAGCGCGTGATCGACGACGTGAGAGACGGCAACGGCCAGGTCGTGCTGCTGCATGATTCCGGCGGCGATCGACGCGGAACCATCGAGGCGCTGCCCAAGATTATCGATACGTTGTCGGCGGAAGGCTACCGGTTCGTGTCCACACACGAGCTCGTCGGCGTATCTCAGGAGGCGTTGGTCCAACCCTATGCGCCCGAAACGCTCGCCAGTCGTACGGGCAGCAATATCCGGGCGGCGGGAATGGCCATGGGCGCGCGGTTCGGTGGCGTTCTCTCTTTCATTGCCATCCTGGCCGCCGTCATCGGGACCGCCCGTCTGGCGTTCATCATCGCGGCGGCATTCGCCCAGCGCCGCCGCAGGCAACGCCAAGCCTCGCGGCCAATCTTCCGCGGCAGCGTCGCAGTGCTCGTTCCCGCCTTCAACGAGGAAAAGGTCATTGCCAAGACAGTTGCAGGACTGCTGGCTTCAACGCTCGGCGATCGCCTGACCATCACCGTGATCGACGACGGCTCCAGTGACCGCACGAGCGACGTCGTGCGCGAGACCTTCCGCAACAATTCACGTGTGCGTGTCTTCCGAAAGGAAAACGGTGGAAAGGCCGCAGCCCTCAACTATGGCATTGCCATGTCCCACGAAGACGTGCTCGTCGCCATCGATGGAGACACGGTGCTCCTGCCCGATGCTGTCGAACATCTCATCCGCCCGTTCACCGATGACCGCATCGGCGCAGTGGCCGGCAAAGTCGTGGTCGGCAACACGGTCAACCTCCTGACCCGTTTCCAGGCGCTCGAATATCTGATCGGCCAGGGGCTGGAGCGCTCCGCCTTCGAGCTTTTCGACGCGATCGGCGTCGTGCCTGGCGCGATCGGCGCCTGGCGTCGCACGGCACTCATCGAGGTCGGCGGCTATTCCACCGACACTCTGGCCGAGGACGGTGATCTCACAATCGCTCTTCAGCGCAAGGGTTGGAAGATCGTCAATGCGCTCGACGCGGTCGCCCTGACCGAAGCGCCCGAAACACTGCGTCCTTTCCTGAAACAGCGTTTTCGCTGGCTGTTCGGAACATTGCAGATCGCCTGGAAGCACAAGGGCGCGATGGCGGCGCGGCCGAGCGGCATATCGCTTGTCACCCTGCCCAACATCATCCTCCAGTTTCTGTTCACGCTCATCGCGCCGATCATGGACGCGGCCCTTCTCCTGCTGCTCGCCGCGACGGCCGCCTCGCTGATGCTCTCGGCAGATCCCGTCGACCTGCCGACATTGCAACTGCTTGCCGCCTTCTGGGTCGGGTTCCAGACGCTCGACCTGATCGCCGCCTCCATCGGCGTGCGTCTCGGCGGCGGGCGCGTCACGATCGATACCGTCTTCCTGGTGCTGCTGCAGCGCATCACCTACCGCCAGCTTCTTTACGTCACCGCCATTCGAGCGCTGCTTGCAGCCCTCAAGGGCACCTTCGTCGGCTGGGGCAAATTGGTGCGCACTGGTCGCGTCATGCAGCCTTTAGCCTGAACGCCTCACGGCCATTGCGAAACAAGGAATGAAACCATGCATTCTCTCAAATCAGATCGAGCTTCGCCGAGTGCCCGGGCGGTTGCCTGGATCATCGCGGGCGCCGCCCTTGCATCTCTTACGCTCGCGCCGTCGGGCGCAATCTCCGCCGAGGATCTCAAGCTGCGTCCCGTTGTCGAACATGCGGCGCTTACCCCGTCTGCAGTGGAAGCACGCACGGCTTTCGTGATCGGAGACACGCTTCGCATCACCTTCTTCGAACGCTTCGGCGAGGATTTGGGCGGCGCCGAAGACAGCGTTCTCTCCTCGTTGGTCGAGCGCTCGGAGCTCACCGGCGAATACGTCATCCAGCAGGACGGCTTCATCTTCCTGCCGTTGATCGGCCCGACCCAGACCGCGATGCTGACGAGCCCGCAACTGGAAGATGCGCTGAAGAACCGTTTCAAGGAACTGTTCAACGGAGATGTCGCCGTCGCGATTCAGCTCACCGCGCGCGAGCCGGTCTACGTGGCGGGGGCAATCCCGCAGCCGGGGCATTTCCCCTACGTTCCAGGCATGACGGTGATGCACGCGCTTGCGCTTGCCGGCGCGAGTGATCGAATTGACGGCGATCAGTGGCGCCAGCTCGATCTGGTGCGCGAACGGGAACGTGTTCGCCAAGCCGAATCGCGGCTCAAGGGCGTTTTGGCCCGCGCTTCTGTCCTGGCAGATGAGACCCACCGCAACAGTTCGAGGCTCGTCGAGCAGTTGCTCAGTGTAGCCGGCCCGCGCGCCGCGGAGGATTTGCAGGCGGAAGCCACAGCGTTGAGGGACCTTGAACGCAAGGGCGTCGAGGCCCGTCGCGTTGCGCGCGAAACGATCCTGACCTCACTCATCGCCGAGCGCGCGCTGGTCGAGCAAAGCGTCGCGGATTCGGAAGAGACCATGATGGAAAAGATCGAGCGCGTCGCGGTGATGAACGATCTGCGTCGGCGGGGAGCAACCACCGACCAGAATGTGCATGTCGCACGCAGCGAACTGTCGAACGCTCGCGCGGCCTGGAACGAGTTGCGTGCGGCGATGACGCGGATCGAGCGCAACATCACTGAAGTCCGCCTTCAGGAACGGGACGGCGAAATCGAGCAGCAGATCGCCGTCGAGCGCGAGTTGCAGACACTGCGCGCAGCCGTCGCGCAGGAAGAAGCGACGCGGTCGAGCCTTGCCCAGGTGCTCGCGCGTGTAGCGACGCTCGACCCGACGGCAATGGAAGAGGAAGGCGGCCATATGCGTATGGAGATCGTGCGGCGCACGCCGGACGGCCTCCAGCATATACAGGCTCACAGCTTCACCGAGATGCATCCGGGAGACATGCTCAACATCATCAGCGCCAAGGATGAGCGCCAGACGGCAGGGCTGTGACGATGGCGCGGCAGCAGCATCTCTTCACCGTAGTGGTCGCGGGCTTGCTGCTCGCGACGGCTCCGGCTGCCGTTGCCCGCGCTCAAGACTTCACCGTGGCCGGCTATCTGTCGTGGTGGAGCGCTGCCGACCGACCCGACCTGATCAACCACCTTGCCGCCAACCAACTGACGCACATCATCTACGCATTCGGAGCCATCGACGACGATGGCGAAGCGGCGCTGGCCGATCCCTGCTCGGAGGTCGGCGAATGCGACGGTGAGCCATCGTCGCTTGGCTCTCCAGATTTCGGCATCCCTGAAACGGGCACCTTCCAGCGCCTTTATGCCTTGAAACAGGCTCATCCCCATCTGAAAATTCTCGTGGCTTTCGGCGGTTGGACGGGATCGGCTCCCTTCAGCAGTCTAGCCGCAACCGCGGACGGCAGGGCTCGCTTCGCGCAATCCATCATGGACGTGTTCTTTCGTCCCTATCCCGGCCTGTTCGACGGCGTCGACATCGACTGGGAGTACCCCGTCGCCGGCGGCCTCCAGGATGGAACGCCGGCCGATCGCGAAAACCTGTCGCTGCTTCTCGCCAGCATCCGCGACGCGATGGATGGCTTCACCAATGGAAGCACGTTGGAATTGACCGTTGCCGTCGCAGCATCGCCCGGCATGATCGCATCGACCTATCCGGACGACCTCGCGGCTCACGTCGACCGCATCAACGTGATGACCTACGACTACCATGCAGGCGCGACGGTCACGAATTTCAACGCACCGTTGGCACCGATCGCCGACGACCCGGAGCCCGCCGCGAACATCACGGCCAGCATGGCAGCCTGGCAGGAAGCCGGGGTTGCCGCTTCCAAGCTTGCGGTCGGAATTCCGTTCTATGGCCGAGCGTTCTCGCAAGTCTCGGGGTCAGGCGACGGCTTGCTCCTGCCCGGCGATCCTGACGGCACGGAAGCGTGGAGCGGTGAGGGCATCCCATACAGGGACCTCGTCGCCGCTCGACCGCTCGACAAGGGCTTCGAAGCCTTCTGGAACGAGCAAGCCGAGGTGCCCTACCTCTACAACGCCGCCGACGGCGTCTGGATATCCTACGACAACGCCCGCTCCGTCGCCGCAAAGACCGAGTTCGCCCGCCGACAGGGCCATGCCGGCGTGATCCTTTGGGAGCTCGGATCGGATGACGGCGCCCTGCTCGATGCGGTCGGCAAGGCGCTCAACGGAACCCATTGATCTCAAATATATCGAGGACAGACCCGTGCAGATCCATCTCAGGCACATGAAAAGGGCGGCCAGACCGCCAAATACGGTCGGGCTCGGTTATGAACCGGATCCACCGAACCGATCGGCGCTCCTGCAGCAGGTTCCGGCGAGCCCGCTTATAAGCGCCTTTTCCGCGCATCGGCCGGAGACATTGGCGGCCGGACGTGCGTTGTTCGTGGAAGGCGACCCAGGCAGCGACATCCATCTTCTGGAAAGCGGTCTCATTGCGCTGTCCCACATCCAGCCCAACGGCAAGCGCATGATCGCCAGCTTCATCGTCAGCAACGACGTGTTCAGCCTTTCTCACGACGGCACGCGGCTGCTGACGGCCGAGGCGCTCCAGGAGTGCCGGTTGCGCCGGGTCCACCGCGTCGAGCTTTCGCATCTGCCGGCCAACCAGTTCGAAGCCGTGAAAGGCGCCGTCGATCGGGAGCCTTGGGATATTCAGACGGAAACGCTGATGCATCTCCACAAGGATGCGGACGAGAGCATCAGCTATTTCCTGGTGAGGCTTGCGGGGCGGCTGATCGGTCCGACAAGCCGCGGCAGCAGGGTCCGGCTCGACATGTCGCGCGTCGATATCGCGGATCATCTCGGCCTGACCGTCGAAACGGTGTGCCGGGGATTGAAGCGGTTAAGGTCCGATCGCGTCATCGACGCCGCCGGTCCGCACAACGTCATCATCCTCGAGCCCGAACAGCTGAAACGCCGCGCCGGCCTTGGCCCGGATTCCGATTGAAGGACGGGTCATCACGATTGAGCCACCGCCTAGCTTGGGCGCGCGTAGTGGTTTGGGTCGACCAATTGGCCGACGAAAGCGCGGCTCGACACCTTTCCGGCTGGCCGTCACTTTCCTTTCGGCCTGCCGACCAGCGCACGCGCTAGCGTTTGACATCTGCTGCGCGGGGCGGCATCAGCGCTTCATGCCGTCTCATCTCGCATGAAGCGGATGGACGACCTGGACCAGAGGATGCCGATCATGCAGCGCGCGAAGCCCACCCTTCTCATGATCCTCGACGGCTGGGGCGAGCGCGCCGAGACGACCGGCAATGCCGTCGCGCTGGCCAGCACGCCGAATTTCGACCGGCTGCGCGCCACCTGCCCCCATGCGACGCTAACGACGTTCGGTCCGGCCGTCGGTCTCCCGGAAGGCCAGATGGGCAATTCCGAAGTTGGCCACCTCAATATCGGCGCTGGCCGCATCGTGATGCAGACCCTGCCCCGCATCGACACCGCGATTTCCAATGGCGAGCTTGCTCGAAGCGTTGCCGAAAGCGGTATCGTGCAGAAGATCCTGAACGCAGGCGGTCGGTGCCATCTCGCAGGTCTCGTTTCCGATGGCGGCGTCCACGCCCACATGGATCATGCGGTCGCCCTGGCGCGCATCCTGACGGACACCGGAATCGAGGTTCTGATCCACGCCTTCACCGATGGCCGCGACACCGCGCCGGCGTCGGCGCGCGAATTCCTCGCGACATTCGAGGCCGAGCTTCCCGCCGGCGCCCGGATAGCGACCGTCAGCGGCCGGTACTACGCCATGGACCGCGACCGCCGTTGGGACCGCGTCGGAAAAGCCTATGGCGCCATGGTCGAAGCCGAGGGCGAGCACGCGGTTTCTGCCCGCGACGCCATCGAAACGGCAACGGCCAGGGCCCTGACGGACGAATTCATCCTGCCCACCGTCATCGGCGATTATGCCGGCATGTGCGATGGGGACGGGCTCATCTTCTTCAACTTCCGCGCCGACCGTGCGCGCCAGATCCTGAGCGCACTGACCGATCCGGATTTCAACGGTTTCGAGCGCAAACGTCCGATCGCGTTTTCGTCCACCATCGGCATGGTGTCCTACGGCAGCGAGCTCGATCCGTTGGTTGCGCCGCTCTTTGCACCGCAGACGCTGAATGACGGATTGGCCGAAACGGTTTCGAGGGCTGGCCTGCAGCAGTTGCACATGGCCGAAACCGAGAAATACCCGCACGTCACCTATTTCCTGAATGGCGGTCTCGAAACACCATTCGAAGGCGAAGACCGTATCCTCGTCGCATCGCCGGCCGTCGCGACCTACGATCTGCAGCCAGAGATGTCGGCACATGAACTGACCGACGCGCTGGTCGCTGCGATCGACAGCCGCAAGTTCGACCTGATCGTCGTCAACTACGCCAACCCCGACATGGTGGGCCATACCGGCATCATCGATGCTGCCGTGAAGGCCGTCGAAACCGTCGACCACGCGATCGGCCGCGTCTGTGCAGCACTCGACCGCACGGGCGGCCAACTTCTCGTCATCGCCGATCACGGCAATTGCGAAGAGATGATCGACGCCATCACGGGTCAGCCGCACACGGCCCACACGCTGAACCCGGTGCCCGTCATCGTGCGCATGCCCGGCCATTGCACCATCCGCAGCGGGATCCTCGCCGATGTAGCACCGACACTCCTTGCCATGGCTGGCATTGCGCAGCCTGCCGCCATGACGGGCCGCTCGCTGATCACGCCCGAGGCTTGATTAAAAGCCTCTGTCCTCGCCAAAAGCCGGGGTTGGAGCCTGCGCCATAGATCGCTATCCAGAACATCGAGGTCGGGTGTGGGAGCACCCGTCCGACTGGAGGAGCATTCATGGACTTTCATCTGCCACGCGAGATCGCCGACCACCGCGATCGCATCGCCCGTTTCGTCGAAGACCGCATCCTGCCGTTGGAGGCGGACCGGTCCTCCTACGATGCGCATGAGAACATCCGCATCGATCTGGCAGATGAACTTCGCGCCCAAGCCCGCTCGGAGGGCCTCTGGTGCCTGCAGTTGAAGCAGGAAACCGGCGGCCGAGGTCTCGGCAAGGTCGGCATGGCGGTCTGCTACGAGGAGATGAACCGGTCGATCTTCGGGCCTGTCATCTTCAATTCGGCGGCTCCCGACGACGGCAACATGATGGTGCTCGAAGCTGTCGCGACGCCTGAGCAGAAGAAGCGCTGGCTTGCTCCGATCGTCGACGGAAAGGTGCGCTCCGCATTTGCCATGACGGAGCCTGCGCCCGGAAGCGGTTCGGACCCATCGATGATGCTGACGAAAGCGGAGAAGAAGGGCGACCGTTACGTCATTTCAGGCCGCAAATGGTACATCACCGGGGCAGCCGAGGCGAGCCACTTCATCCTGATGGCACGCACCTCCGACGATGAACGCCGTGGCCTGACAGCCTTCATGTTCCACAAGGATCAACCCGGCTGGTCGATCGAGCGCCGCATCGAAATCATGGGACCAGAGGAACATGGCGGACATTGCGAGCTGGTGTTCGACGGCTTGGAAGTGCCGGTCGAAGACGTCCTCATGGGCGAAGGGGACGGCCTGAAGGTCACGCAGATCCGGCTTGGACCCGCACGCCTCACCCATTGCATGCGCTGGCTCGGTCTCTCCAAGCGCTGCGTGGAAATCGCCCGGGCCTATGCCTCCGAACGTCACGCTTTCGGCGAACTTCTGGCAAAGCGCGAAAGCGTGCAGATGATGTTGGGCGATCTCGCCATGCGCATCGAGATCGGACGCCTTCTCGTGATGAAGGCCGCGTGGGAACTCGACCAAGGCAGCTATGCCCGCAAGGAGGTTTCCATGGCGAAGGTGCACGTCGCCAATCTTCTGCATGACGCGGCCGATGTCGCGATCCAGATCAACGGGGCGCGTGGCTATTCCAAGGACACCGTTCTGGAATGGATCTACCGATACGCCCGCCAGGCCCGGCTGGTCGATGGTGCGGACGAAGTCCACAAGATGGTGCTGAGCCGCTTCCTGGAGAAAGAAGAGCGCACCTTCTGGCAATGGCCGGACGAACAGGCGCAAACGTCTTAAGCGCCGCAGAAACGAGGGAGGAGAACCGCGTGGAGGAAACGCAGTACGACGGCCAGTTCGACTACATCATCGCCGGCGCGGGCTCGGCCGGCTGCGTTCTCGCGAACAGGCTTTCGGCCGATCCGCGCAACCGCGTGCTGCTGCTCGAAGGCGGCGGCCGTGACAACTGGATCTGGTTTCACATCCCCGTCGGCTACCTCTTCGCCATCGGCAATCCGCGTGCCGACTGGCTGTTCAAGACTGCGGCCGAGCCTGGGCTGAACGGACGCACGCTGGCCTATCCACGCGGCAAGGTGCTCGGCGGCTCCTCCGCCATCAACGCGATGATCTACATGCGCGGCCAGGCGCGTGACTACGATGGCTGGCGTCAGATGGGCCTTACCGGCTGGGGCTGGGACGACGTGCTGCCCCATTTCATGAAGCACGAAGACCACGAGGCACCGCCGAACCGCTTCCATGCGCAGGGCGGCGAATGGCGCGTGGAAAAACCCCGCATCAGCTGGCCGATCCTCGACCGTCTGCGCGACGCCGCCGAACAGGCGGGCATCGCCAAGATCGACGACTTCAATTCAGGCGACAATTCCGGCTCGTCCTACTTCCAGGTCAACCAGAAGCGCGGCCGCCGCTGGAGTGCTTCTCGCGGCTTCCTGCGCCCCGCGCTCAAACGCCAGAATCTGATCGTCGAAACCGGCGCTCTGGTTGAGAAGGTCGGCATCGAGAACGGCCGCGCCACGACGATCTCCTATATCCAGAACGGACGCCGGGTGATCGCCCGCGCGACCGGCGAGATCATTGTTTCCGCCGGCGCCGTCGCTTCTCCCGGCATCCTGGAACGGTCAGGCATTGGCTCGGGCGCGGTGCTCAGTGCGCACGGGATCGAGCCGATTGCCGATCTGCCGGGCGTCGGCGCCAATCTGCAGGACCATCTGCAGATCCGTCCCGTCTACAAGGTGACAGGCATCCGCACCTTGAACGGCGATTATGCACGGCTCTTCCGCCGCGCTCTGATGGGTGTGGACTATGCACTGCGCCGCCGCGGGCCGCTCACCATGGCGCCGTCGCAGATGGGCGCTTTCGTGCGATCGAGTCCCGAATACGAGACGGCCAATCTCGAATTCCATTTCCAGCCGCTGTCGCTGGATGTCTGGGGCGAAGGCCTGCATCCCTTCGATGCATTCACGGCAAGCGTCTGCAATCTGCGACCCTCGAGCCGCGGCTCCATCCATATCTCCGGTCCGGAAGCTTCGGACGCGCCCGATATCCGTCCCAACTATCTCTCCACTGAAGAAGATCGCCGCGTTGCGGTGGACTCGCTCAAATGGGCGCGCCGCATCGTCGGCCAACCGGCCATGGCGCCCTATCGGCCCGAGGAGCACAAGCCGGGCGCGCATATCGAGTCCGAGGAAGACATGCTCGTGGCAGCGGGCGATCTCGGCACGACGATCTTCCACCCCGTCGGCACCGCCCGCATGGGCTTGGCGGACGACCCCCAGGCCGTCGTGGACGAACGCCTGCGGGTACGCGGGATCGATCGCCTACGCATCGTCGACGCTTCCATCATGCCGACGATCACCTCCGGCAACACCAACTCGCCAACGATCATGATCGCCGAAAAGGGCGCTGCCATGATCATCGAGGATCGCCGCTGAAGCGAGCCGCCGGCCCAAATCAACTGTCCGTTAGTGTTCTTGTCCCTCGCGCGATGCCGTGCCAGCATCCCCATCAGGAGAAGAGGCCCGAGCGTCGGCATCGTTGCATATCGAGAAGTTTGAACGCGGTTCCAGCGACCCGGTGGTTATCCACCCAGACTGCGGAACCGTTGGCGGCGCACCTATTCTTGACGGCCGGATAATGCCGGGCGGCGGAGGAGCCGTCCGATCAACTTGAGAGCAGAGGGAGAGAGAAATGCTCGACAAGACACCCAGCACGCGCATGCAGGCTTTTCTGGACACGTTCGGAAACGCGCTCGAAGGCGGGCAGATCGACGAAGCGGTCGGCATGTTTGCAGACCAGTGTTACTGGCGCGATCTCGTGGCCTTCACCTGGAACATCAAGACCATGGAAGGTCGCGCCCAGGTCAAGGACATGCTGCAAGCGCGCCTTGACGAGGTGAAGCCGACGAACTGGAAAGTCGCCGAAGGCGAGGACGCCACCGAAAACGACGGCCTGATGGAAAGCTGGATTTCCTTCGAGACGGCCGTTGCCCGCGGCTACGGCCTTATCCGGGTGAAAAACGGCCAGATCTGGACGCTGCTGACGACGATGGTCGAGCTCAAGGGCTATGAGGAGAAATCCGGTTTCACCCGCCCGCTCGGCGCCAAGCATGGCCAGGATGTCGGCACGAAGAACTGGATCGAGGAGCGCGAAGAGGAACTGCGCACGCTCGGTTACGAGAAGCAGCCCTATGTCGTCATCATCGGCGGCGGCCAGGGCGGCATCGCGCTCGGTGCCCGGCTGCGCCAGCTCGGCGTTCCGACGATCATCGTCGAGAAGAACGAACGTGCCGGCGACAGCTGGCGCAAGCGCTACAAGTCGCTCTGCCTGCACGACCCGGTCTGGTACGACCACCTTCCCTATCTCGATTTTCCGAAGAACTGGCCGGTCTTCTCGCCCAAGGACAAGATAGGCGATTGGCTGGAAATGTACGCCAAGGTGATGGAGCTGAACTACTGGACCAGCACCACCGCCAAATCCGCGGAGTACGACGAAAACACCAAGGAATGGACCGTCGTCGTGGAACGCGACGGCAAGGAAATCACGCTGAAGCCGAAGCAGCTCGTCTTCGCGACAGGCATGTCCGGCAAGGCCAACATTCCGAACTTCAAGGGCCGCGACCGCTTCAAGGGCGAGCAGCACCACTCCTCCCAGCACCCGGGACCGGATGGCTATAAGGGCAAGAAGGTGGCCGTCATCGGCTCCAACAATTCCGCCCACGACATCTGCGCCGCGCTCTACGAAGCCGGCGTCGACGTGACCATGATCCAGCGCTCGACCACCCATATCGTGAAATCCGACAGCCTGATGGAAATCGGCCTCGGCGATCTCTATTCCGAGCGCGCGGTCCAGGGCGGCATGACGACGGCAAAGGCCGACCTCATCTTCGCCTCGCTCCCCTATGCGATCCTGCACGAGTTCCAGAAGCCGGTTTACGACAAGATCCGCGAGGTCGATGCGAAGTTCTACGAGGACCTCGAGAAAGCCGGCTTCCGGCTCGATTTCGGCGCCGACGATTCAGGTCTGTTCATGAAATATCTACGCCGCGGCTCGGGCTATTACATCGACATCGGTGCCTCGCAGCTGATCATCGACGGCAAGATCAAGCTCGTCGCCGGCCAGGTGGAGGAGATCACCGAGAATGGTGTGAAGCTCGACAACGGCAAGGAAATCCCGGCTGACGTGATCGTCTATGCCACCGGCTACGGCTCGATGAACGGCTGGGTCGCAGACCTCATCGATCAGGAAACGGCCGACAAGGTGGGCAAGTGCTGGGGCCTCGGCTCGGGCACGCCGAAGGATCCGGGACCGTGGGAAGGCGAGCAGCGCAACATGTGGAAGCCGACGCAACAGGAAGCGCTCTGGTTCCACGGCGGCAATCTCCACCAGTCGCGCCACTATTCGCAGTTCCTGTCGCTGCAGTTGAAGGCGCGGATGGAAGGCATCCCGACCCCGGTCTACGGGCTGCAGGAAAGCCACCACAAGGGCTGATCGGAAAGCTCAGAACGGAAACGGGGGCCAGTGGCCCCCGTTTTTTGTTTCACGATCGCCGTTATCAGGCGATGCGCGCACGCCTGCGCTTCACCGCGCTCCAGACCGGCAGTATGAGCGCGAAGGCAACCACCACCAGAAGCACCGCCGAGATCGGACGCTCGATGAAGATCATCGGGCTGCCGAAGGAGAGCAGCAGGGACTGCCGCAGCGACGTTTCCAAAAGCGGCGCGAGCACCAGCGCAAGAACCAGCGGCGGCCGCGGGATATCGAACTTCATCATCAGCCAGCCGAGCAGGCCGAAGAAGATGCACATCCAGACCGTGCCGAAATCGAGCGTCGCGGCATAGGCACCGACGAGCGAGATCACCAGGATACCCGGGGCGAGATAGACATAGGGGATGCGCAGCAGCGAAGCGAAAAGCGGCGCCATCGGCAGGTTCATGACCAGCAGCATGACATTGCCGATGAACATGCTCGCGATCAGGCCCCAGACGAGCGTCGCTTCCTGCGTCATGAGCATGGGTCCCGGCCGCACGCCATGCAGGATGAGTGCCGCGAGCAGCACTGCGGTACTCGCATTGCCTGGAATGGCAAGCGACAGCATCGGGATCATCGCACCGTGCGACGCGGAGTTGTTGGCCGCCTCTGCCGCGGCAACGCCATCGATCGCACCCTTGCCGAACATTTCCGGGTTGCGGCTGAACCGCCGCTCGGTGAGATAGGCGAGAAGCGACGCGATCGAGGCGCCGGCGCCCGGCATGATGCCGACGAAAAGACCGATGAAGCCACCGCGAACGATCGCCATGCGGCTTGCCGTCCACTCCGCCGATGTCAGCCACATATCCTTGAGCCGTGTGCGGATCGGATGCATGTCATGCGCCCGCTCCAGCGACGCCAGCACTTCTGCGATGCCGAAAACGCCGATGGCGACGGGAATGAAGTCGATTCCCTCATAGAGCGCCGGCTGGCCGAAGGTAAGTCGCGGCGTACCGGCAAGCGGATCCGTTCCAACAAGCGCGATCATCAGGCCGAGCACGCCGGCCATCAGCGACCGGATCGGCGTTGCACCAAGACTAGCTGTTGCGATGATGCCGAGTGCGGCGAGAAGAAAGTATTCCGGGGCGTTGAACCGAAGCGCGAAACCCGAAAGCGCCGGAGTGATGAAAGCGACCGCGCAGACGGCGCCGATGCCGGCGATGAACGAGCCGATGGCCGCGATGCTGAGCGCAGCACCGCCACGGCCGTTGCGGGCCATCTGGTGACCGTCGACCGCGGTCATGACACCGGAAGCCTCGCCGGGCACGTTGATGAGCACGGAGGTGAGCGTACCGCCGTATTGTCCGCCATACATGATGCCGGCGAGCATCATGATGGCCGTTACCGGCTCGAGCCCGAAGGTGAGCGGCAGAAGAAGCGCCATGCCGGCAGCCGGCCCGACGCCCGGTAGAGCGCCGATGATCTGGCCGAGAAGCACGCCGACGAAAATGAAGGCAAGATTTGACGGCTGGAAAGCCACTGCAAATCCCTGAAGCAAAAGGTCGAACATGGCTTATTCCGCCAAATGGTCGCGTCAGAAGCCGAGCGGTGCCGGAAGCGGAACCGAAAGCCCGTAAGCGAAAATGAATTTCAGTCCGAAGACGACGATGGCCGTCGTGACAAGGCTCGGAACGAGGCGCTGGCCAAGCACGCCGAGCAGCATGAACAGCATGAACAGCCCGGCCACGGGGACCATGCCGAGCATGGGGGCGAGGACGACGAAAATCGCCATCGAAGCAAGCGCCATCACAGCCCGCCGCAAACCCACGCGATCGGGCAGATCGAGAACGCCACCGTCACCGCCGCGCCTCAGCGAGACGAACAGCAGAATTCCGAGCAGCATGCCTGCGCCGGAAAGCCAGATCGGCAGAAAGCGCGCGCCAGGCGTGACATTGTCCCAGTATTTGAGACCCGCCGTTCCAACGAAGATCGCGATCGACAGAGCGATCATCGCCACTGCCGGCACATAGTCGAGTGCCGTCACCCGGTACACGGGCGCGGCAGGCACCTCCGTTTCCGGAGGAGCCGCCAGAGGGGCGAGTGGTTGGGTCATCGGATGCCCTCACTGAGTGCCGAGCACATTATTGTGCAGCCAGACCGACCTGCGTCAGGACCGTACGGAACGTTTCCTGTTCGCGCGCGAAGTAGTCGCCAGCTTCCTCGAGCCCGTAGAATTCGCCGAGTTGCATGTTTGCCGTGAGGCTTTCCTGCCAGCGTGCCGACTGCGTTGCCTGCTCGAACTTGTCGGCCCACCAGGCAGCAACGGCAGGATCGAGATCCGGCGGTCCGCCGACACCCCAGAACTGGGTGTAGACGACGTCCACGCCCTGCTCCGTTGCGGTCGGCACGTCGGCATAGCCCTCTTCCGTCCGGCGTTCCGCCGACAGGATCGCAAGCGCCTTTGCTTGGCCGGCATTGATCGCCTCGAGACCTTCCGCAAGCGTTGCGAAATGGCCTTCGACGTTACCGCCGAGGAATGTCGCCCGTGCGGCAGAGCCGCTTTCGTGGGGAATATAGGTGAGCGTGATCCCGGCCGCCTTTTCGATCAATCCCGTCGCGACATGGTCGTTGCCGCCCGAGGCGCCACCGGCGATGCGGACGCGACCCGGCTGTTCCGTTGCAGCCGCGACAAAATCCTGCAGCGAGTTGTAGGGGCTGTCAGGCGTGGTGAGCAGCACGAGTTCCGACTGCACGAAGCCGGCGATCGGCGTGATCTGATCGATGACGGAATCGGTGCCCTGGACGATCGGCGTGGTGAAGACCGGTGAAGCCAAGGTCAGCAGCGTCGTCTCGTTGCCCGGCAGACCGAGCACGTGATTGTAGGCATTGGAGTGGCCGCCGCCGGACCGGTTCTGAATGACGATCGGGTTCTCGACGATCCCTTCCTCGTTCATGATCTGGGCGATGGTGCGCATGATGATGTCGGGCGATCCGCCCGCACCGGCGCCGACGGTGAATTCGATCGGGCCTTCCGGCGCGCGCATCTCCTCTTGCGCGAAAGCGGCCGGGGTGCCGGCAAGCGTGGCGCACAGCGCCAGTGAAGCACTGAGTTTGAAAAAGCTCATTATTGGTCTCCTCCCAAGATAATGATTGATGTCTTCCGTCTGATCGGGCTCCGGCTGCTTTCGAATGGCCCTCCTTTCAGGTTTCGATGAGTGACGAATGAAACAATTCGGACGCCGAGACACGTCGTGGCGCGAGATATTGCTCGACCGAATAGCGGCACATGGCCTCGACTTCGCGTTCCGCTCCGCGATAGCCATAAGGATAGTAATCCCGGCCCATCGTCGCGCGCAGACGCTCCATCGATGCATTTAGCCATGGCAGGCTCAGCCGGTTGGCCGAGCCGAGCCAAACGTCTTCGAGACGCCGCAACGCTTCGTCTCGTGCCGTCGAGAACGCGTCGTATAGCGCCCGCGGCAGTTCGGGATGCTGCTCGGCGAGGGTCTTGCGCACTGCGACGACATGCATGATCGGGAAGAACCCGGTCTCGGCGAAATAGTCCTGTTCGACCTTTTCGAAGTCGGGAAAGATGCGCTCGATCCGCGGGTCGCCCTCAGCAAAGGCCTTCGGCGGATTGGGAGCGAGCAGCGCGTCGATCTGGCCGTCCAACAGCAGCGACTGCAGCGTTTCTCCGTCGCTGACGGGCACGATCTTGAGGTTAGGCGGCGGCGTCAGTTGCAGCCGCTCGTGCCGCACGCCGGCATCGAGCGCGCCCGTGCGCCATTCGATATCGGTTGCCTCGACACCGTATTGATCCTTGAGAATGCCGCGCATCCAGAGCGCGGCGGTCATCTGGTATTCCGGAACACCGACGCGGCGACCCTTGAGGTCCGCCGGGGTTTCGATGCCGCTGCCGGCGCGCCGGAAAAAGCCGTTGTGACGAAAAGCCCTCGAAATGAATGCCGGGATCGCGACATAGGCTCCCTCGCCGCGCGCCACCTGAAGGATGTGGCTCGAGAGGGACAATTCCGTCACGTCGAACCGCGCTTCCTGCACCGCCAGCGGAAACAGCTTCGAGGTCGGCAGCACATGCGGCTCGATCCGAAAGCCTTCGACCGGCACGCGACCATCCATCACCGGCATCACCCGATCGTGGTCGAAACAGGCGACGCTGATCACAGGTTGCGTGCTCATGGTGCGCGGAACAGTCGATCTTCGACCGACCGCAAATGCGTCCGCATGGCGCCATAGGCGGCATCGGCATCGCGCGCTTCGATCGCATCGGTGATCATCTCGTGCTCCGTGAAGCTCGAGTGACTGCGCGGCGGCCGCGCTCCGGTACGCGCAAGGTTGCCCCAAACCACCATGCGCCGGAGCGTGTTCAATTGATCGAACAACGCAAGAAGCACGACCGAGCCGCTTGCCTCGGCGATCTGCCGATGGAAATCGTTGTCGAGCGCCTCATATTCACGCCAGGTGCCGGCGAGGTGGCTGCGCTCCATGGTCAGCCGCATCGTCGCGATCGCAGACGCAGGCGCGTGGATCGCGGCTTCCCGTGCAAGAGCGGGCTCGAGGCTGAGCCGCGCCCGCATGACATCGACGGGGCTGATGGTCCGCGACAGCGCGGTAAGATCATTTTGGTCGGATTGATCGGTCGGGCGCGCCATGAACGTACCCTTGCCGACATGGCGCCAAAGCACGCCTTCGTCGACCAGAGTCTCCATCGCCTTGCGCAACTCGAACCGCCGCAGGCCGAGCTCCGGCCCCAGAACACGTTCGGGCGGAAGCTTTTGACCCCGCTGAAAACCAGCATTCTGTATATAGGCGCGCAGCTGCACGAGCGCCGCGCCATCCGATACGACCGCACTTTGGCGATCGATCTCATCGTCATGCCCGGCGGTCGTCATGCCCGCATCCACATGCATCGCCATCATCGGCATCGCAGCGCTCCATCCCACGAGGAGACGCTATATTGATCCGGATTGATCGGCAACAGGAATCTTCATGACTCCTGATTGAGCGATTGCTTGCAAAATGCGCCTTCGGAAATCCGAGGGCTCAGATGATGGCCCGACGGACTTTCGAAGACACCCACTCGGAGAGGATCACCGTCAGCAAGATGACGGCGAAGATCACCGACACCTGCGACCAGGCGAGCGTGTTGAGCGAGCCCTGGAGCTGCAGCCCGATGCCGCCCGCGCCCACGAGCCCGAGGATAGTGGATTCGCGGATATTGATGTCCCAGCGGAAGACCGTCATCCCGACGAATGCGGGGAGCACCTGCGGCACGATCGCATAGTCGATCAACTGAAGCTGCCCCGCCCCGGTGGCGCGCACGGCCTCCACCTGCGTCTCGTCGATCTCTTCGATAGACTCGTAAAGCAGCTTGCCCACGAACCCGATCGACCGCAGGGCGATGGAAAGGATGCCGGCGAGAATGCCGGGCCCGATGATCGCGACGAGCAGCAGCGCCCAAATGAGCGAATTGATCGATCGCGATGCCACGATGATGAACAGTGCCAGGGGCCGCAGGAACAGAAGGCTCGGCGACGTGTTCCGTGCGGCAAGGAACGCCAGCGGCACGGCCATCACCGTGCCGAGTAGCGTGCCGAGCGTCGCCATGTTCAGCGTGTCCCAGATAGGCTGCCAAAGATTTCCGAGATAGTCCCAGCGCGGCGGCCACGACCGTGACAGCAGGTCGGCCCCCTGCCGCGGTGCATCCTCGACGAACGCCCAGATCGTGCGCTCGTTCATCACCTGCCAAGAGAGGACGAAGACGACCGCAAGAGCGAACCATCCCGCCCATAAAAGCCACGCCTCGCGCCGTGTGTGCTTCGACCAGATCCTCGTGTCCAACTGCGAACCGGACGGCATCACTGCACCCATTTGCGAATGTGGCTCGAGCTGTACTCGGCAAGCATGACGAAGACGATGATGAGGATCAGGATCGCCCCGGCGGTGCTGTAATCGTACCGCTCCATGGAAGTGTTGAGCGTCGCACCGATGCCACCTGCACCGACGATACCGATGACCGAGCTTTCGCGGAAATTGATGTCGACACGGTAGAGCGAAAGCCCGATCAGCCGCGGCATGACCTGCGGCTGGATCGCGTAGTTGACGATCTGCCACCACCCCGCCCCGGTCGCCCGGATAGCCTCCGCCTGCGCCTCATCGACTTCCTCGATGTCGTCGGCGAGCAGCTTGGAGATGAAGCCGATTGTCGCGAAGGACAGCGTCAGAAAGCCCGCGAACGGCCCGAAACCGAACATCGCCACGAACAGGATCGCGACGATGATTTCCTGGAACGCGCGAGAGATGGCGATGATGCTGCGGCACACGGCGTGAACCGGCCAAGGCGCGATGTTGCGCGCCGCTCCGATGCCGATCGGAACCGAGATGAGGATGCCGACGACGCTCGCACACACCGTCATGGTGATGCTTTCCACCATGCCTTGGCGAATGTCGCGCCAGCGGGTGGTGAAATCCGGCGTCATGAAGCCTTCGACGAACCGCCGGCCGCGGTCGAGGCCTTGCACGATACGCGCCCAGTCGAGGTCGACCGACCAGAGCGCAAGCACGAGATAGGCGAAAAAACCACCATAGATGGCGATGCGCCAGAACCGGCTCTTTATGAAAACCGGGGGCCGGCGCCAGCGACGCAAGCCGGCGGGTGAAACTGCGCTGACCACTAGACCAGCTCCGCCAGGCGCTCGGCCTCGAACGCCTTCGTTTCGCTTTCGTCGAGCGCGTCCTCTTCGCGCGTCTTGCGCATGGCATGCCAGTCTTCTTCGCCGTAGATCTCGGTCAGCGCCGCATCCGTGAGGTCGGACGGAGGGCCATCGAAGACCACCGCGCCGGCACGCAAACCAATGATGCGATCGACGAACATCTGGGCGAGCACCACATCGTGGATGTTGATGATGGCCGGAAGCTCGCGCTCGCGGCAGACTTCGCAGATGAGACGCATGATCTGGCGCGATGTCTTGGGATCGAGCGATGCCGTCGGTTCGTCGACGAGCAGCAGTTCGGGATCCTGCTCGAGAGCCCGAGCAATGCCGACGCGCTGGCGCTGGCCGCCGGAAAGCGCATCAGCGCGCTTGTCCACATGATCCTGCAGCCCGACGCGATCCAGAAGCTGAAAAGCCTTGTCCACGTCCGCCTGCGGGAAACGCCGGAAGAACGACCGCCAGAACGGCACGTATCCGAGCCTGCCCGACAGCACGTTCTCCATGACCGTCAGGCGCTCGACCAGAGCGTATTCCTGAAAGATCATGCCGATACGCCTGCGGGCCTGCCGCAATCCACCGCCGGAGAGTTTCGTGAGATCAAGACCGTTCAGCCGAATGGCGCCGCCGGTCGGCTCGACCAGACGATTGATGCAGCGAATGAGCGAAGACTTTCCTGCGCCCGAAGGCCCGATCAGACCGACGACCTGCCCCTTGGCAACCGTGAAAGAAACGCCGCGCAACGCCATGTCGCCGGTCTTGTAGCGCTTCTCGAGTTTGTCCACCTCAAGCATGACCCAGCCCCTGACCCTCTTCAGAAATGCAATGCGGGGACGCAGACTTTGAGGCTGCGTCCCCGCATGAAGGACAGATGAAGCTTACTGGCAGGAATAGGAGACGCCTGTTGCTTCGTCGATCTGACGGATCACTTCCCAGTCTTCCTGGAAGCTGATCTCGATGAACTGCTCCTCACCCGAAGCGCTGAACTCTTCGGCAAGCGCAGAGCCTTCCCATTCGAACGAGAAGAACGCGTCACGGATCTGCTCCTGCAGCTCAGGCGTCAAATTGTAGACCGTGCCATAGCCCGTCGTGGGGAAGGTCGCCGACTGGTAAATCGAGCGGATCTGGTCGGGAGACACGACTTCACGTTCGATCATGCGCGTCATGACCGAGTTTGCGATCGCGGCGGCCGGATAGTCGCCATTGGCCACGCCAAGGATCGACGTGTCGTGCGAACCGGAAAACACCGGAGTAAAGTCTTCGTTGGCGACCATGTCGAACTCGGTCGACAAAATGGCCGAAGGCGCCTTGAAGCCGGAATTCGATGTTTCCTGCGTGAAGGCGATCTCGCCGTCGCGCAGATCTTCGATTTCCTGCGCTTCGCTGTCTGCAGGAACGATGATTTCCATCTCGTAGCCGAACGAACCGTCATTGGCAGCCATCATGGCAAAGGGGCGGAAGCCGGCGCAGGCGACGGCGATCGGATTGCCGCCGGTGTTGAAGCCGGCGATGTGCAGACGACCCGCACGCATGGCTTCAAGCTGCGCTGCGTTCGACTGAACCGGAAAGAACTCGACGTCTTTGCCGGTGGCTTCCGCCAGATGGTCCATGAAGCCTTGCCATACGTCGGCATAGACTGCCGGATCTTCGACGGGCGTGTAGGTGAAGATCAGCGTATCCGGGTCGACGAGCTCGGCGGCCTCGGTCGGAACATCGGCCATCAAGTCCCCATCGGCATCCGTGAAGCGAGAATCGAGCGCAAACTGGGCTTGAGCGGGAAGGATGAAGGCAGCCGAAAGGGCGAGTGCTGCGGCAAACAGTTTCATGGGCTTTTCCTCTTCGTGGCGGGTCATCAAACGGCGGTGCTGCAGGCTTATTGACCGTGTTGATTACAGGTCCGTGACATATCGATGATGTTTCGATGACAGACTTGCCGGCGCCCCCGTCGAGCCCACGGCGACGCGTTCCCGATTGCGCGCCGTCGCGCGCGTGGATACGTAGATGACATGTGGAATTTGCAGAACGCACACCGATGACGACACCGACCATGCGGCTCGATGATGCCGCCCGCGCCGGCTGGCTGTACTACGTCGCCGGCAACACCCAGGACGACATCGCCCGCAAGCTCGGCGTCTCGCGGCAATCGGCGCAGCGTCTGGTCTCGCTCGCCGTCAAAGAGGGCCTCGTCAAGGTCCGGATCGACCATCCGATCGCGAGTTGCCTCGAGCTCGCACAGCGGTTGAAGAAGCGCTTCGACCTGAAGCTGGTCGAAGTCGTGCCGAGCGATCCGGGTTCCCAGTCAACCACGGTCGGCGTCGCCGAAGCCGCGGCCGCCGAACTGGAGCGCCGCCTGTCCGCGCCGGAACCGGTCACGATCGCCATCGGTACGGGACGCACGCTGAAGGCTGCGATCGAAAAGCTGCCGAGTATGGATTGCCCGCAGCACAAGGTCGTCTCGCTGACCGGCAACATCGCACCCGATGGTTCGGCCGCATTCTACAACGTCGTCTTCACCATGGCCGACAAGGTGAAGTGCCGTTCGTTCCCCATGCCGCTGCCGGTCATCGCATCTTCGATGCACGAGCGCGAATTGCTGCATCAGCAGCCGATGATCCAGGCGACGCTCAAACTGTCGGCGACGGCGGATATCACCTTTGTCGGCATCGGCGATCTCGGGCCGGATGCACCGCTTGTGATCGATGGCTTCATCAGTCCGGTCGAACTTGAAGAGCTGAACGCTGCAGGCGCCGTCGCCGAGATCGTCGGCTGGGCAATCGACCGCGACGGCCATCAGATCGACGGCATCATCAACGACCGGGTCGCCAGTTCGCCCATCCCCTCCCGCGACACCTGCATCGTCGTTGGCATCGCCAAAGGACCGCTTAAGCTTCCCGGCATCGCCGCTGCCTTGAAAGGCCGGCTGATCAACGGCCTGATCACCGACGAAGACACGGCCACCGCCCTCCTCGACTGAGGCTGCCCAGCCAATGCTGCGCTGCAGCGACTAATCCACGTTGACATCGCTTGGCAAGATGTGAGTAATTGCCCACAGCATAGGCAATTGCTCAAAGCCGTTGCCGGCGACACTCATCTGGGAGGAACTCATGAGACACAGGTTTTCGCTTCTCGCCACCTGCGCGGCACTGCTGGTCGGAACCACCGCAGGCGCGTCGGCACAGGAGACGCTGACGATCGCGACGGTGAATAACGGCGACATGATCCGTATGCAGGGTCTGACAGACGCCTTCACCGAAGCGCATCCGGATATCCAGCTGAACTGGGTCACACTGGAAGAAAACGTGCTGCGCCAGCGCGTCACCACCGACATCGCCACCAATGGCGGCCAGTTCGACATCATGACGATCGGCACTTACGAAGTACCGATCTGGGCAGAGAACGACTGGCTCCTCCCACTCGAGAACCTCGGCGACGACTATGACGTGGACGATCTAATCCCCGCGATCCGTGAAGCGCTTTCCACGGATGGCACGCTCTATGCCGCACCATTCTATGCGGAAAGCGCCATGACGCTCTATCGCACAGACCTGTTCGAAGCCGCCGGCATCGAAATGCCGGAAGCCCCCACATGGGACTTCATCGCCGACGCCGCCCGCCAGATTTCCGAAGCCAATGACGATGTCTACGGCATCTGCCTGCGCGGCAAGCCCGGCTGGGGCGAGAACATGGCCTTCCTCGGGTCCATGGCCCGCTCGTACGGCGCCAACTATTTCGACGCCAGCTGGCAGCCGCAGTTCGACAGCGAAGGCTGGACGACGGCGGTGACGCAGTATGTCGAGATGATGACCGAGTCCGGCCCTCCCGGTGCAGCCTCCAACGGTTTCAACGAGAACCTGACGCTCTTCAACCAGGGCCGTTGCGCCATGTGGATGGACGCGACCGTCGCCGCATCCTTCGTCACCAACCCTGAAGAAAGCCAGGTTGCCGAGAATGTCGGCTTCGCGCCGTTCCCGTGCGGCATCGAGAACTGCCCGAACCAGGGTGCCAACTGGCTCTGGGCTTGGTCGCTCGCGATCCCGGCTGGCTCGCAGAAGGCAGAAGCTGCCGAGACCTTCATCTCCTGGGCAACCTCGAAGGCCTATCTCGAACTGGTCGCCGAGAACGAAGGCTGGTCGAACGTTCCCCCCGGCACGCGCACCTCGCTCTATGAAAACGAGCAGTACACGTCCGAGGCACCGTTCGCCGAGCAGACGCTCGCCGCGATCAACAATGCCGACCCGTCGATCACCGACGACAAGCCCTATGTCGGCCTGCAGTTCGCAGCCATCCCCGAGTTCCAGGGACTTGGCACCGCGGTCGGCCAGCAGATGGCCGCAGCCGTCTCCGGCAGCATGGACGTGACCCAGGCGCTTCAGGCCGCTCAGCAGGCAGCCGTGCGCGAAATGACACGGGCCGGCTACATTCAGTAAGCCGCCCGATCCCGCCCGGCCAGATCCTCCGTCGGGCGGGATTTATCTTCTGTCGGCAGCTAAGACCTTCCGGCACCCGAGCTTGAGCAATTTCGTTCTTCTTCGAACAGCTCAATCGCTCCAAGTTTTTGATTTATCGCGTTTCCAAACGGTGAACCGGTTTCAACTTCACCTGGAACCGCTCCAGCTTTGCGCAGCAATCGATAGCGATCCGCCGAGGACGGCCTTGCCATGGCAACCCTGCAGACGAAATCCGCCGCACGCCTGATGATGGCGCCCGCCGTCATCGCCCTGCTGATCTGGATGATCGTGCCGCTGTCGCTGACGCTCTATTTCTCGACACTGAACTACAATCTATTCAATCCCGCCGAAACACCGTTCATCGGCCTGACGAACTACCGCTTTTTCCTGACCGACCCGGCCTTCTTCACGGCGCTGCGCAACACGCTGACGCTGGTCGTCGGTGTTCTTCTCATCACCGTCTGCGGCGGTATCCTTCTTGCGCTTCTGCTCGACCAGGTCTTCTACGGCGTCAACATCGTGCGCCTTCTGGTCATCGCACCCTTCTTCGTAATGCCGACCGTCGCCGCGCTCGTCTGGAAGAACATGATGATGAACCCGGTCTACGGCGTCATCGGTCAGTTTCTCAACTGGATCGGCATCGGCGCGATCGACTGGTTCTCCAACGCGCCTCTGACCGCCATCATCATCATCGTCGCCTGGCAATGGCTGCCCTTCGCGACGCTCATTCTTTTGACTGCGCTTCAGTCGCTGTCGGAAGAGCAGAAGGAAGCCGCCGAGATGGACGGCGCCGGCGCATTGTCGATCTTCTGGTACATCACGCTGCCGCACATGGCGCGCGCCATCACGGTCGTCATCCTGATCCAGACGATCTTCCTGCTCTCCATCTTCGCCGAGATCTACGTGACGACATCGGGCGGACCGGGCCTGCAGACGACGAACATTCCGTATCTCGTCTACAGCCAGGCACTTCTGCAGTTCGATGTGGGCGGCGCATCCGCCGGCGGGATCGTGGCGGTCATTCTCGCCAACATCGTTGCCTTCTTCCTTGTCCGTATCATCGGCAAGAACCTCGACGCTTGAAGGGATTGAGATCATGGCCCGCGCAGTGTCCACCCGCCGCAAGATCACCTTCACCATCATCGGATGGTCGGTCGGCCTGTTGATCTTCTTTCCGGTCCTCTGGACGATCCTCACCTCGTTCAAGACCGAGCTCGACGCGATATCCATTCCGCCGAAATGGATTTTCTTCGACTGGACGCTGGAGAACTACGCCACGGTTCAGGAGCGCTCGGACTACTTCCGCTTCATGATGAACTCGGTCTATCTCGCGCTCGGCTCGACCGCGCTCGGTCTCATCTTTGCCATCCCGGCCGCCTGGGCCATGGCATTCTCGCCGACGCCCCGCACCAAGGACGTGCTCTTGTGGATGCTCTCCACCAAGATGCTGCCGGCGGTCGGCGTGCTCATCCCGATCTACCTGATCTTCCGCGACTGGGGTCTGCTCGACAGCCGCGTCGGTCTGATCGTCGTTCTGTTCCTGATCAACCTGCCGATCATGGTCTGGATGCTCTACACCTACTTCAAGGAGATCCCCGGCGAGATCCTGGAAGCCGCGCGCATGGACGGTGCGTCGCTGCGCAAGGAGATCACCCATGTGCTGGCGCCGATGTCGGTCCCAGGCATTGCCTCCACCGTGCTTCTGAGCGTGATCCTCGCCTGGAACGAGGCTTTCTGGACGCTCAATCTGACGACGTCAAACGCAGCCCCGCTGACGACGTTCATCGCCTCCTATTCGAGCCCGCAGGGCAATTTCTACGCGAAGCTGTCGGCGGCATCGACGCTGGCCATCGCACCGATCCTCATTCTCGGCTGGTTCTCGCAGAAACAGCTCGTCCGCGGCCTCACCTTCGGCGCCGTGAAGTAGGGAAGACAGACAATGGGCAACATCACCCTCCACCAGGTCTCGAAATCCTTCGGAACGACGAAGGTCATCAAGGACATCGATCTCGAGATCGACGACGGCGAGTTCGTCGTCTTCGTCGGCCCGTCCGGTTGCGGGAAGTCGACTTTGCTGCGGCTGATCGCGGGCCTGGAAGATGTCTCGGGCGGAAAGATCATGATCGACGGCACAGACGCGACCGGCCTGGCACCTGCGAAACGGCGCCTGTCGATGGTCTTCCAGTCCTACGCGCTCTATCCGCATATGAGCGTGCGCCAGAACATCGCCTTTCCGTTGAAGATGGCCGGCAACGACAAGTCGGTGATCGACAAGAAAGTCGGCGATGCCGCGCGCATCCTGAACCTCACCGACTATCTCGACCGCAAGCCGCGCCAGCTTTCCGGTGGCCAGCGCCAGCGCGTCGCCATTGGCCGCGCGATCGTGCGCGAGCCGGAAGCCTTCCTGTTCGATGAGCCCTTGTCGAACCTCGACGCGGCGCTGCGCGTCAACATGCGGCTCGAAATCTCCGAATTGCACCAGCAGCTCAAGACGACCATGATCTACGTCACCCACGACCAGGTCGAGGCGATGACCATGGCCGACAAGATCGTCGTCCTGCAGGCCGGCCGCATCGAGCAGGTCGGCTCGCCACTCGATCTCTACAAGCATCCGGCAAACCGTTTCGTCGCCGGCTTCATCGGTTCGCCGAAGATGAACTTTGTCGAGGGCCTGGAAGCCGAACGTCACGATGCGACCGCGATCGGCGTGCGGCCGGAACATCTCGACATCTCGACCACTGACGGCGCGTGGAAGGGCAAGGTCGGCGTGTCCGAGCATCTCGGCTCCGACACCTTCCTGCACGTCCACCGCGATGGCGCCGGACCCAATGACGAGGTGATTACCGTGCGCACCGGTGGCGAAGTGATGCTCGCACATGGCGATACGGTCTACCTCACGCCGCAGGGCGATAAGATCCACAAATTCGATGCGCAGGGCCTGGCAATCAAATGAAGCGATTGGGAGGAAAATCCGCGCTGATCACGGGGTCGGCGCGCGGCATCGGCCGCACCTTCGCGGAAGCCTATATCCGCGAGGGCGCAACGGTGGCGATCGCCGATATCGATGTCGAGCGCGCTGAAAAGACCGCGGCGGAGATCGGCGAAGGAGCCTACGCGGTGGCCCTCGACGTGACCGACCAGGCATCGATCGACGCGGCGATCTCCGCCGTGGAAGCGCGCTGCGGCGGCCTCGACATTCTCGTCAACAACGCCGCCATATTCGATCTCGCGCCGATCGTCGACATTACGCGCGAAAGCTTCGACCGCGTCTTCCGCATCAACGTGTCCGGGACGCTCTTCATGATGCAGGCGGCTGCGCGCTCCATGATCGCGCAGGACCGCCCCGGTCGCATCATCAACATGGCAAGCCAGGCCGGCCGCCGCGGCGAAGCGCTCGTCGCCGTCTATTGCGCATCGAAGGCGGCGGTCATCAGCCTCACCCAATCCGCCGGGCTGAACCTGATCCACCACCGCATCAACGTCAACGCGATCGCCCCGGGCGTCGTGGATGGCGAGCACTGGGACGGCGTAGACGCGCTCTTTGCCCAGTACGAGAACCGGCCGCGTGGCGAAAAGAAGCGCCTCGTGGGTGCGGAAGTCCCTTTCGGCCGCATGGGAACCGCCGACGATCTCGTCGGCATGGCGATTTTCCTCGCCGGCCCTGAAAGCGAATATGTCGTGGCCCAGACCTACAATGTCGACGGCGGCAACTGGATGAGCTGACGCGCCTTGAAGGCTGCGTTTGAGGAATGAAAATAATGCTGACCAAACCATCGCTCGCCACGTTGCCGGACCTTCAGGGAAAGGCCGATCTCCCGGCCTATGACCGCGCGGCGCTGTCGCCTGGCATTCTCCATTTCGGCATCGGCAATTTCCACCGCGCCCACCAGGCGGTCTATCTCGACGATCTCTTCAACCAGGGGCGCGACCGCGATTTCGCGATCGTCGGCGCCGGCATACTGGCCTCCGACGAGGCGCTGCGCGAGAAGCTGGAGCAACAGGACTACCTGACGACCGTGGTCGAACAGGAAGCCGACAAATCCACCGCGCGCGTGACCGGCGCCATGGTCGACTATATTGAGCCCGGACATGCAGCGGCGATCATCGAGAAGCTCGCCGATCCGGCGATCCGCATCGTCTCTCTCACCATCACCGAGGGCGGCTACTATATCGATCCCGCCTCCGGTCGCTTCGATCCCGACCATCCCGACATGCGCCATGACGCCGAAAATCCGGCCACGCCGAAAACTGTGTTCGGGCTCATCCTCGCGGGTCTCGCTGCACGGCGGAAGGCCGGAACGCCCGCCTTCACCGTCATGTCCTGCGACAACATCCCCGGCAACGGCCATGTGACCGAAAACGCCGTCGCGGGTCTTGCCGACCAGTTCGACCCGGATCTCGCCCAATGGGTTCGCGCCAATGTCGCTTTTCCGAACGGGATGGTCGACCGCATCACCCCGGCGACGGGCGAACGCGAGATCGGCATTCTTGCCAGTGAATTCGGCATCGAGGACGCATGGCCGGTCTTCTGCGAAGACTTCAAGCAGTGGGTGCTCGAGGACAAGTTCCCGGCCGGGCGCCCTGCGCTCGAGGATGTCGGCGTCACCTTCGTCGACAATGTCGCGCCATACGAACTGATGAAGATCCGCATCCTCAATGGCGGCCATGCGACGATCGCCTATCCGGCCGCCCTGATGGACATTCATTTCGTCCATGAAGCGATGGAAGACCCGCTGGTGCGCGGATTTTTGCAAAAGGTCGAGCGCGAGGAGATCATTCCCTGCGTCCCGCCGGTGCCGGATACGGACCTGCAGGATTATTTCGCCCTCATTGAGCGCCGCTTCGCCAATCCCAAGATCGGCGATACCGTTGCGCGGCTGTGCCTCGACGGCTCCAACCGCCAACCCAAATTCATCCTGCCTTCCACCGCCGATCGGCTGCAGGCGGGCAAGTCCGTCAATGGCCTCGCGCTGGTTTCGGCACTGTGGTGCCGTTACTGCGCCGGAACGTCCGATAGCGGCCGCGTCATTCCGGCCAACGATGCCAGCCATGAACGGCTGAAGGCGGCAGCACTCGCCGCGCGTGACGACCCATCAAAGTTTCTGGCGCTCTCCGACATCTTCGGATCGGTCAGCACGAATCCGGTCTTCACCAAGGCGTTCGCGGATCATCTGGCGGCACTTTGGCGCGACGGCACGAAAGCGACGCTGCAGACTTTCCTGAAAGACGCATAGGGGGCGAAGCCTTGGCGATCGAGATCAGCGCCCGTTCGAACTATCAGCCGGATCTCGTGATTTTCGATTGCGATGGCGTCCTCGTCGACAGCGAGCCGATTTCCATCGCCGTGCTGATCGACCTCGTCGCCGATATCGGTTTCGAGCTGACCGAACAGGCCGCCTATGAGCGCTTTCTCGGAAAAAGCATGGCGAGCATCTGCACCGCTCTCGGCGAAGATCCGGGCATCGCGGTGACGCAGGAGCATCTCGAAGCCATGCGCGGCGCGCTCTACAAGCGCTTCCGCAGCGACCTTCAGCCCATCGAGGGCATTGCCGAGGCGCTCCAGAATTTGTCGATGCCTTGTTGCGTCGCCTCTTCCAGTCAACCGGAACGCATCGCCCTGTCGCTCGAAGTCACCGGCCTCCTCGACCGGCTCTCTCCGCACATCTTCAGCGCCACGATGGTCGCGAACGGCAAGCCCGCGCCCGATCTTTTCCTGCACGCTGCGGCTGCAATGGGCGTGGACCCCGCAAAGTGCCTCGTCGTGGAAGACAGCGCGCCCGGCGTGGAAGCCGCCAAACGCGCAGGAATGCGGGTTTTTGCCTTCACGGGAGGATCCCACGCGGCGCAGTTCGATCTTCACGCCCGTGTCGCCGCCCTTGAGCCAGACTTGATATTCGATAACATGCGCGAACTTCCAGCGCTGCTGGGGACCAGAACCTGACGGGAAAGTTGTGTTGGTGAAGCGCGCATTCGTCGCTGCGGTCGATGTCGGGACCGGGAGTGCCCGCGCCGGCATTTTCGATGCGCATGGCAACATCCACGCGCGCACCGAGCATCCGATCGTCATGCTTCGCCCGCTTCCCGGCCACGCCGAGCATGATTCCGACGACATCTGGAACGCTGTCTGCCGAGCCGTCCGCGATGCCGTCACGGAAGCCGGCATTCCGGCCGAGGACGTCGCAGGCATCGGCTTCGATGCGACATGCTCCATTGTGCTGCGGGGCAAGAGCAGCGAGCCGGTCACCGTCTCGACCACCGGCGACGCACGCTGGGACACGATCGCCTGGCTTGATCACCGGGCGATCGCAGAAGCCGACGAGGCCACGGCAACGCGGCACCGCGTGGTGGACTATGCAGGCGGCACCATCTCGCCCGAGATGGCGACGCCGAAGCTCGCCTGGATCAAGCGCAACCTTCCCGGAAGCTGGCAGGCGAGCGCCCTTTTTCTGGACCTGGTGGATTTCCTCACATGGAAAGCCTCGGGCTCCACCGCGCGCTCCCAATGCACGCTCACCTGCAAATGGACGTTTCTGGCTCACGACACCTCGCCATGGGCGCATGACTATCTCGCTGCGATCGGCATCGAGGACATGACGGCCCAAGGCGGCCTGCCGGCGAAGGCTGCGCCTGTCGGCGCCAATCTCGGCCCACTCACGGCGCAAGCGGCTCAAGACTTGGGACTGACCGTCGATTGCCAGGTCGGCGTCGGCTTGATCGACGCCCATGCTGGTGCGCTTGGCGCCTTGGGTGGCTATGCCGGCGACGCTACCGAGATGAAGCGCCGCGTGGCGCTCATCGCCGGAACCTCAAGCTGCGTCACGGCCCTAACACAGAGCCCGCGGCCTATCCACGGCATCTGGGGTCCGTATCTCGGCGCCGCACTTCCCGATTTCTGGTTGTCCGAGGGAGGCCAATCGGTGAGCGGCGGCCTCCTCGATCACATCATCGAAACGCACGGAAGCGGCCTCAAGCCCGACAAGGCCGCGCATCGGCGCATCTGTGCCCGCATTGCCGAACTGCTCGTGGTTGAAGGGCCGGACCTCGGCGGCCGCATGCATATCCTGCCGGACTTTCACGGCAACCGCTCCCCCCTTGGCGATCCGCACGCATTGGGTGTCGTCAGCGGACTGTCGATCGACACGTCGTTCGACAGCCTTTGCCGGCTCTATTGGCGCACCGCCGTCTCCATCGCGCTTGGGATTCGCCAGATCGTCGAGGCGATGAACGAGAACGGTCTTTTGATCGACACGATGCATGTCGTCGGCGGCCATACGCGCAACCCGGTGCTGATGGCGCTTTATGCTGATGCGACCGGCTGCAACACTGTGACGCCTGCCGCCGAAGACGCGATGTTGCTCGGCACCGCCATGACCGCCGCCTCCGCCGCGGGGTGGCACGACACGCTTGCGGCCTGCTGCAGCGCTATGATCAAGCCCGGGACCGTCCGCCATCCAGATCCCGCCATGACGAACCGCTTCGACCGCGACTATGCGATCTTCAAGCTCATGCAGGCGCAACGTGCCGAGATCGAGCGCCTGTCGAAATAGGGGTGAGTCCACGGTCTGCTAGCCGCAAAACGAGAGGGTGAGCATGGCGTCTTCCGCCGGACGCTGCTAACCCGCATCAAACGCGAAGGGCGAAGCTCGATCTGCCCTCGGACACCAATTTCGCGCAAGGCGCACCGATGCCCGCTGAACAGTTCGATACCGTGATCCTTGGCGCCGGCGCCGCCGGCATGATGTGCGCGATCCAGGCTGCCTCCAAAGGCGGGCGCGTGCTCGTCGTCGATCATGCGAAGGCGCCGGGGGAAAAGATCCGCATCTCGGGTGGTGGACGCTGCAACTTCACCAATCTCCATGCGAGTGCCGCGAACTTCATCTCGCGAAATCCGCATTTCGCGAAGTCCGCGCTTAGCCGTTACACCCAGCATGATTTCATCGCGCTCGTGGAGCGACACGGCATCACTTACCACGAGAAGACGCTTGGCCAGCTCTTTTGCGACAACTCGGCAAAAGACATCATCGCGATGCTGTTGGCGGAAATGGACTCGGTCGGCTGCGAACTCCGCCTCGGGACATCGATCGATAACATCGAGCGGCGCGAAACCGGGTTCGAGGTGAAGCTTTCGGCCCCCGATGCAAGCACCGTCCATTGCCGCAACTTCGTCGTCGCCTGCGGCGGCAAGTCGATCCCGAAGATGGGCGCGACCGGCCGGGGCTATCAGATCGCGGAACAGTTCGGACTGCCCCTCGTCGAGACACGACCGGCACTCGTTCCCCTGACATTCGGCGAGGATGTGCTGGTCGATTTCCGGGAGATGGCGGGCCTTGCCGTGGACGCGCGCATCTCCTGCGGCAAGACGCATTTCGACGAAGCGATGCTCTTCACCCATCGCGGCTTGTCTGGTCCCGCAGTTCTCCAAATCTCGTCCTACTGGCGCGAAACCCAGCCGATCGAGATCGCGCTTCTCCCGTCGGAAGATATCTTCGAGTCCCTGCGGGCGGCCAAGAAAGCCAACGGAAAGAGATCCATCACGACGGCCCTGGCCGAGATCCTCCCCAAGCGTCTCGCCGCCTACGCATCGCGCTTTGCAGGATCGGACGGACCGCTCGCCGAAATGAGCGACAAGGCACTCGAAGCCGTTGCCGACAAACTGAAGCACTGGGAAGTTTATCCGGTCGGCTCCGAGGGTTATCGAACGGCCGAGGTCACGCTGGGCGGCGTCGATACCGCTGCGCTCAACTCGAAGACCATGGCGACCAAGACCGTCGAAGGGCTCTATTTCATCGGCGAAGTCGTCGACGTGACGGGCTGGCTTGGTGGCTATAACTTCCAATGGGCCTGGTCTTCCGGCTGGGCTGCAGGAAGCGCAATCGCAACCGCGCACGCTTGAAATCGGACCACGCGCAACAAATCTTCAGGTCCGCGATTCAATTGTTGACAGAAGTACTCATATTTACGTAGTCCGGAGTCCTTGCAGTTGAGTGGGGATTGTCGTGGTTCGTTTGTCGTCGAGTGTTCACCTGAAGCGCGCGCTTCTCGCATCCGTCTTGATTTCGCTGTCGACCAGCGCTCTTGCTCAAGACACCACCGTCCTGGAAACCTTGACCGTCGAGGACGAAGCGGTCTCCGCGGATCAGGCCACGGGCGGGCCGAAAGGCGAGACGATCATCCGTCAGGTCAGCGTCGGCAAAAGCGACCGGCCGGTTGCCGAAACGCCGCGCTCCGTGTCGGTCGTCAGCGAGCAGCGCCTTTCCGACCAGGGCGTCGACGATGTGTCCGACGCGCTTCTCTACGTGCCGGGCGTCTATGCCGAAACCTTCGGTCCAGACACGCGCGTCGATTCCAAGACGATCCGCGGTATTTCCGCCCCGCAGTTCCTCGATGGCCTGCGCAACGATTTCTCGTTTTACAACAACAGCCGCATCGACCCTTACGCGCTCTCCGCCGTCGAGGTCATCAAGGGCCCTGTCGGCGCGCTTTACGGCAGCGGCGCATTGGGCGGCATCGTCAACTTGACGAGCAAGCTTCCGCAGGAAGTGGCTGCGCGCGAAGTCTTCGTGGAAGTCGGCACGCACGACCGAGCCCGCATCGGCGTCGACCTGACGGGTCCGGTCAGCGCGGATGGCAACCTCCTCTACCGGTTCGTCGGCGCGGGTCAGAAGAGCGGCACGCAGGTGGATTTCGTGGATGACGACGGGCTCTTCATCAACCCTTCGCTCACCTGGCAGCCGACCGACGATACCAAACTGACGGTGATCGGCCTCTACCAGAACGACGATGGCGGGCTGACGTCGCGGTTCGTGCCCATAGAGGGATCGCTGATCCCGACCGACAACGGCAATTTCGTCGACAATGGCACCTTCCTCGGCGAACCCGATTTCGACCGCTACGCCGCGGAACGCGCCTCCGTCACGGGGCTCTTCGAGCACCGCTTCAACGAGACGTTCAGCGTAGACGTGGCGGCGCGCTACACGGACAGCACGGCGGACTACGACCAGGTCTACCCGTTCCCATGGAACGTGACCGGGGACACCGTGCCGCGGCTTCTCTACTCGGCCTATAACGAAGCGCAGAGTTTCGTCTCCGACGCGAGGCTCAATGCCGAATTTGACACCGGCGCCGTGAGCCACGCCCTCTCCTTCGGGCTCGACTATCAAAATTCGACCACCCGCTCCGACAGCTATTCGCAGGCCTTCAGCCCGATCGACATGATCAACCCTGTTTACGGCACGCCAGTACCCAGCTTCACGCGGGCGCGCGGACCGGAACAGCAGACCGACCAGACCGGCATCTATGCCTTCGACAATCTCTCGTTCGACGACCGTCTGTTCGTGACGCTCGGCCTGCGGCACGACTGGTACAACGATGCCGCCGACGTCGAGACTGAAGCATTCTCGGGCAATGCCGGCGTTCTTTACCGTTTCGACAACGGCATCGCGCCTTATGTCAGCTACGCCACCGCCTTCGAGCCGCAACCTGCGGACTCGCGCGGCTTCACTTATGATCCGGTTACGGGGCGCCAGATCGAAGCCGGCATCAAGTATCAGCCGGTCGGCACGCCCCATCTCTTCACCGCATCGGTCTTTGAGATCGACCAGACGGACCGCCGTCTGCCCAATCCCGTCGGCAGCCCCACGGGACCGGAATTCGTGCAGAACGGCGAAACGACGATCCGCGGTTTTGAATTCGAAGCGCAAACCCGCTACCGCGATATCGAGCTTTTGGCGGGCTACAGCTATCTCGATACGGAAGACAAGGTGACCGGCTTCGAACTCGCTTCGGTCCCGACCCACCAGGCATCCGCATGGGTCACTTACCGGCCGCAGGGCAACCAGCTCGAAGGCTGGGTGTTCGGCGGTGGCGTGCGCTATGTCGGCGCCAGCCTCGACGGCGCCGACAACTTCGAGACACCGTCCTTCGTGCTCGCCGACGCGCTCGTCGGTTACGAGACCGAGCGCTGGTCGGCGCAGCTCAACGTGCAGAACATCACCGACGAGGACTACCTGACGACCTGCCTTGCACGCGGCGATTGCTTCTATGGCCAGGGCCGCACGGTCAACTTCAAGCTTGCCACGCGGTTCTGACCAGAAAGCTGAACGCCCGTGAACGCACACCCACGACATCCCCATCCGACCGAGGCGGCTGCTCTGCCGGACGAGGTTGCGCGGATGCAGGTGCTGTTGGAGCGCGCAAGGCTGCAGACACCCCTTCTCGACGGGAAGATCGAACGCTGGTCGGCGGGCTATCTCGATGGCAGCGATGCCGATGCCGGACTGATCGCCACGCTGGTCCGCGAGACGGCTCAGGCGCATCAGGCGGCCGGTCCTGCCTATTGGGCCGCCCGCTCTTGGTCGATGCTGGTCTGGCAGCCCTGCATCCTGGCGGTGCTGGCGGTGCACGATCTGAAGTGCGGGCTCAGTGTCGACCGCATGCAGCAGCGCATCGACGGCACGCTCGTCGCCGGATACCGGTTTTGCGACAATGCCCTCAGTGAGAGCGCTCCAGACGATGCGCTTTCGACGACCGCCCAGTCGCTGACGGATCTGACCGATACGCTGTTCTGGCGCCTGAGCGGCATCATCAAGATCAAGCGGGTCTATGCGGAACGTCTGCTCGCCGACCGCCTGCTCGGCGTGCTTCTGGCCCATCCCGCCTTTGCCGGCGACGACCGCGGCCTGTCGTTGCTTGCCGCCAAGCAAAGATGGCTGGCCGCCATGCACCTCGATGGTGCCAGCGATATCGCACTCGCGACGGACATCGATGGACGCTGCAGCCCGCAGCTCGTTCGCAAGGCCTGTTGTCTCCACTACCGCACCGAGCCGGGACAACTTTGCGCATCCTGCCCCAAACTGACGGAAAAGCGACGCGCCGACGACGACTGATCCGGTCGTTCAAAACCCCAAGGACCTGCATTGCCATGCCCTGTCGGGTTGGGCCAGAATGCGTCCCAGTTTTCAGTCTCTCGGGGCCACCATGGATCTCATGAACCTTCTACGATCCGCGGAGGCGCTCCTCTACGAGATCGTATCCTGGCTCATCTTCTACCCGCTGACATTCTGGCGCTGCGTCACGCACCCTGTCCGCATGATGATCTATGCGGAACGCGAATTGACCGACCCACCGGAAGAGCAGTTCGTCGACACCTTGTCACCGCCGCTCTTCCTCTTCCTGACGCTCGTCCTCGCCCATCTGTTTCAGATGAATGTCGGCGTATTGCAGCCTGAGCTCGGCGGCGTATTGTCCGACGATCGCAATCTGCTGCTGTTTCGGGCCGTCGTCTTCAGTCTGCTGCCGCTGCTGGTCGGGATCCAGAGGGTTCATCAGAAGAACCAGAAGCTGACAAGATCAACGCTGCGGCCCGCCTTCTATAGCCAGTGCTATCTGGCGGCCCCCTTTGCGCTCAGTTTCGATATCGCTTTGGTCATTGGTCAGTTGGATCACCCGCTGTCCAATCCGATCGCGTGGACGCTCTTTCTGACCGGGCTGATCTGGTATCTCGGCGCACTCAGCGGTTGGTTCGCCATCCACGGCCCAATGAGCCGACTGCGTGGACTCTTACAAGCCATCGGAACCGTGCTCTTGGGCGCTTGTATCGCGCTGGCGGTTCTCATTCCCGTGGCCTCCGTCACGGTCGTCCAACCCTGACGGAGGCAGCCGGAGAGCCTAGAAGAGCGCGCTTTCAGCAATCAGGACGCCGTCCGCGTCCATATAGGCCCAATGTCCTGGGACGAAATCGGCCTGGCCGAAAGTGACGCGCAGATCGCGGTGCCCTGCAGCGGTCTTGGTGCTTTTCACCGGTGAACGGCCGCGCGAGAACACCAGAAAATCCATGCCGTCCAACGCTTCGCCGTCACGGATGGCACCATTGACGATGATGCCTGCCCATCCGCTCGCGCGCCCGATCTCGGCCAGCACGTCGCCGACCAGTGCCGTGCGTGTCGATCCGCCACCGTCGACGACGAGAATTCGACCTTCGCCCGGCTCCGACAGCGTCTGTTTCACGAGCGCGTTGTCCTCGAACACCTTAAGCGTCGAGATTGGCCCGTAAGCAGATGCACGGCGGCCGAACCGCTGCCATGTGGCGTCGCAGAACCGGACCTTGTCTTCGTAATCGTCGACCAGGTCGGCCGTCTTGATGTCGCGCATTTCAAATCTCCTCAGGCTTTCGGCGCCGCGAGCACGCGCACCGCAGAGCCGGCACGCCAAGCGGCGATATCTTCGACGGCATCGCGATAGAAGGCGGTATAGGCACCCGCCGTCACATAGCCGAGATGGGGCGTCGTCACCGCATTCTGCACACGGCGCAACGGGTGATCTTCCGGCAACGGCTCGTCGTTGTAGACATCGAGGCCTGCGCGGATGCGGCCTTCCGTCAGTGCCTCGATCAATGCTGCCTCATCCACAAGCCCGCCGCGCGAGGTGTTGATCAGCATTGCACCGGGCTTCATCAACGCCATCTCGGCGGCGCCGACGATTCCCTTCGAGCGTTCCGAAAGGATGAGATGCAGCGAGACGATATCGGCCTCGCGAAAGAGCGTTGCCTTGTCGACGCGGCGAACGCCCAGGCTCTCCGCATGTTCGTCGGTCAGGTTTTGGCTCCAGGCGATTACGTCCATGCCGAAGGCTTTTGCGATTGGCACCATGCGGCTGCCGAGCTTGCCGAGCCCGATGAGGCCCAGTGTCTTGTCGCCGATCGACATGCCGATCGTCTCCTGCCAGCCACCGTCACGAACACGGGCATGTTCCTGAGGTATCGAGCGTGCGACGGAGAGGATGAGCCCGAAAGCGAGTTCCGGCGTCGCCATGGGCGATTCACCCGGATGGGTATGGGAAATCGTGATCCCGCGATCGGTGGCCGCGTCCATGTCGATCGTGCGGGTGCGCCCGCCCGTAACGACGATCAGCTTGAGCGAAGGCAGCCGCGCAATCAGCGACGCGGGCATCGCCATGCGCTCACGCATCAAAACGAGCACATCGAACTCGGCCAATTCTGCCGCAGCCTCGTCTTCGCTGGACAGATTGCGATCGAAGACAGTGATCGAAGCTTCGGTGCCGAGCGACGCCCAGTCGGCAAGCGACAGCGCGACATTCTGGTAGTCGTCGAGGATCGCGATCTTCATGCCGCACTCCGCAAGGCTAGGTCGTCGGCAACGAAGGCGACGCCGGCGCGGCTGGCCTCGTTTTCGAGCATCGTGATGTCCTCGACCGATATCGGCAGACCGTTGCGCCGCCGCTCCGCTTCGCGGATCGATTCCGGCTCGCCCGGCATCAGGATCGGCTGGTCGTCGTGCAGGCGGGGCTGGCCCTTGGCGCGGGAGACAAGGTCGCCCATGCGGGTGCGATAATCGCCCTCGCCGAGGAAGAGATCCGGCTTCAGCGCCACGAACATGTGGCCGACATCCTGAGCGCGATCGAAATCGGCATACTGATTGCCGACTTCGCCGCCGAAGGCCGAGCCGGACATGACGCCGGCGACCACCTCCATCATTAGCGAAAGCCCCGAACCCTTCGGTCCGCCGAGCGGCTGGATGATGCCCTCATAGGCCTTCTGCGCATCGGTCGTCTCGTTGCCGTCGGCATCGAGCGCCCAGCCCGCCGGGATCGGTTCGCCTTTCTGCGCAGCGCGGCGGATCTTGCCGCGCGCCACGACCGATGTCGCCATGTCGAGGATCACCGGCGGCGTGCCGTCGCCACCGGGAGCGCCGAAGGCAAATGGGCTGGTTCCGAGAAACGGCTTCCTGCCGCCCCAGATGGGCATCGCGGGAGACGCATTGGTGAATACGAAGGAGACGTAACCGGCTTTGGCCGCATCGATGAGATAGGTCGCCGCCATGCCGAAATGGGTGCTGTTGTGCGCGGCAACGACGCCCACGCCGTAGGTTCCGGCGCGCGTGCAAGCCTCGGCCATGGCCTTCTTCGCGACCAGGAAACCAAGCCCGTTATCGCCGTCGATTTTGGCGCAGGCGGCTGCGATCTCTTGAATGGCAAGCGTCGGTGCGACGTTCACGAGCCCTTTGCGCAAGCGCTCCAGATAGATCGGCATGCGGCTGACGCCGTGCGATCCGACACCGCGTAGATCCGCCAGAACGAGACAGTCCGCGACCGTGCGCGCATGGTCCGTCGGCACGCCCACAGAGGCGAATATGCGGGCGACGAGATCGGTCAGCCGAATGGGATCGACGTTCAAAGACACGTCTGAAGCGGGCATGCGGCATATCCTCCCCTGGCATCACGCAATGGGTCCTCGCTATCAGGGATTCCTTACTGTGTATACAGCCGCATGCAGTGAACGGCACTCACGATATGGCGGTCGGCCGATAGGTTTGCGTGCACAGGTCGAGGAAAGAGGCCATGGACCGCGAGACCGGTCCGGAACGACGATGCGCAACCAGCAGCTGGCGCTTGGCCCAGTCGTTTTCGAGGGGAGCGGCGACCACATCGGTCGGCGTCAGGAGATGCAGGCTGGTGGCCCGCAGAAACCCGATACCGAAGCCGGCCTCGACCATTCTAACGAGCGAGGGAAAGCTCTCCACATTGACGCGTTCGCCCAGCGTGCGGCCTGCGCTTGCCGCTGCCTGGCTCAGCAGCCGGTCGAGCGCGCCGGAATGGTGGATGCCCACCACCTCGTGACCGGCAACCTCTTCGAAGGCGATCGGCTTGGCCGTTCTCAGCCGCTCGGCGACGGGGTGGTCCGGAGCGCTCAGCACATAGACCTGGTCGTCTTCGAAAATGCGCGTGTCGTAACGGCTGAAATCGTTGTTGTCGGCGACGATCGCCAGATCGGCCTGCCCATCGTCAATTGCGAGGAGGGCGCCGGCGGCGTTCATCTCCTGAATGTCGAGCGCGATCGTCGGATAGCGTGCGGCATAATCGGCAAGAAGTTCGGGCAGGCGCCCGGCAAGCGCCGAGCTCGTGCACGCAAGCCGCAAATTACCGCGACGGCCCTCGGCAAAATCCGCCATCGCCGTATCGAGATCGGCGATCTCGCGCAAAATCGTGCGCACGCCTTCGACATAGATGCGGCCGGCGGGCGTCAGTCGGACCCCTTGTGTCGATCGATCGAACAGCGAGACGGCGAGCCGGGCCTCAAGATCGCTGATCCGTCGACTGACGGCCGATGGCGCGATGTTCTGACGATCCGCTGCGCGGCCTATCGATCCGCTTTCGGCGAGCACGATCAAAAGCCGCGCCGTTACCGGGTCGAAAGTCTGCATCGTTATCCCCGCCCTGCTGAACCACTGATCCGCCGGGAGCCGATCGCTGTCGATCGGCCGGCCCGGACGCGATCCAAGCATAGACGGATTCGCGCTGACTGCCACGAAGCGGCCGTTCGCCTAACAGTCTGCGTCTCGGCGAGCGGCCTTCGGCAGGCTCTGCCACATGTCACGACGGGCGCCCACGAGCCGGTTCGTCTCGTAACGACGCACCCCTTCGAAATGATCGGCCAGCGCGTCGAGCGCGCGGGTGAAGAAAGAAGTGATCCGCATTGTCATCTCCATCGCAGGCATTGTCGATGGATGGAGGCTACGCCGATCACGCCAGTCATGGCAGCGCTCGTTAGGCAGGGGGCCATCGCCTTTGGAGATGGCTGGCTAACCGGGCGTTAACCTCTGTCGATACGGCGCTTTTCCAGCCTGCGCACCCAAAGCGGGATGAGAACCGGCGCGGTGATCAGGATGAGCACGACGCGCGCGAGATGATGGAGGCTGACAAAGGCCGGATCGGCATCAAGCGTGATGGCGATCAGGCTCATCTCGGGCAACCCTCCCGGCACGAGCGACAAGAGCCCGATTGCGAAAGGCACTCCGAGCAGCTGCTCGAAAGCGAACGCGAAGCCGCCGGCGAGCGCCATGGAAAAGACCGTCAGAAGCGCTCCCAGGAGAAGCCCCGTCAGAAGAACGCGGCGCGCGATCCCGGCGAAATGCTGGCCGATGACGGAGCCGATGACGATCTGCGCGGCAGCCAGCAAAGCGTCCGGAATGTGTGCGTCGGTGAGGCCCGTGACATGAACGATGGCGCTGAGGATCAGCGGACCGGTGAGATTGCCGGCAGGCAGCCGGATCTTCTTGGCGACGAGGAAGCCGATCACGGCGCAGGCGGTAAGCAGCGCCACATCGAAGAGACTGATGCTAGGAAACCATTGGATGGCGCGACTGACGCCCTCGCCGGCACCGCTGCCGATCAGCCCGAAGATCGCCAGCAAGGTCGGCGTCATCGCGATGAGAACCACGAGACGCGTTCCGTGAACCAGGCTGACGGAACGAACGTCGGCCCCCATGGCCGGGCCGATGATGACCATTTCGCTCAAGCCCCCCGGCATGCCTGCAAAAGCCGCTGTCGCCGGCGTCATGGCGCCGAGACGCCAGCAGACCGCAATGCTGACCAGCGCGACGATCACCACATAAAGCAGCACGCCGAGAAGGCTCGGCCACCAGTCAGGTATGCGCGCCGCGACCTCCGGCGTGAACGCGCTGCCGACCATCAGGCCGATCACGGCGATCATCACCAGGCGCGGTTTGCGGAACGAGCGCATGTCGATCCCGGCGATCGACAGGGGGATCGTCGCGACCATTGCCCCCAGTAGCCAGCCGAGCGGAATGCCGAGCCGGTAGCCGCAATAACCACCGATCGTGCCGACGGCCAGCGTGCGCAGGCGGATAAGGAAACCGCGCATCCCCTCCGGCCCTGAACCGTTCTTCTTCGGTGGCAGCGAATCGGGCGAAGGCGTCCGCTCTGCCGGGGACGCACTTTCATCGTGCGTATTACCGTATTGGGTCATTGCCGATCGCATTCGAATTGTCGATTGATGGTGGATGGCGGGATTTCAGAATCTTTTGTACACAGCCGCATACGAAATGCCTAACCGCGATGCGGCATTGCGGCAACTTTTCAGTGCGGGCGGGAAAGCCTAGGACGAAGGCGCGATGATAGAGAACCGAACTGAAGATTTGAGCAAGACGCGCGGCCAGAACGCTTATCGAGCCATTTTGGCGGCGATCCGCGACGGGCATTACAAGCCCGGCGACCCGTTGCGCGAAGAAGAAGTCGCGATGCGGATCGGGGTCAGCCGTACGCCGGTGCGCGAAGCGCTCGGCCGTCTCCAGGAAAAGGGCCTGCTCGAAGCCGCTCCCGGTCGCGGTGTCGCCGTCGCGGTCCTGTCCATGCAACAGATCTTCGAGCTCTACGCCATGCGTCAGGAGATGGAGGGCCTTGTGGCCCGCTTTGCCGCGCAGCACGCGACAGAGGCGGAAATCGCCAATCTGGAACGGCTGAACGAGCAGTTCCTGAAGGCGGAGGGCACGCCCAAGCTCGCCGCTCTGGTCAACCGCCAGTTCCATGCCCGCCTCTACGACGCGGCGCGAAATCGCTATCTCCGTCAGGCCGTCGAGGATCTACAGGAAACGATCGCGCTTCTGCCGGAAACCACCTTCGTCCAGGAAGGCCGCACCGCGATTGCCCATGGCGAGCACAAGGAACTGATCGATGCGATCCGCGCCCGCGACACGCTGAAGGCGGAAGCCGCGGGCATCAATCACATCCGCAAGGCTCTGGAGACGCGCCTCGCCATTACCGACCATGAAGAGGCCGTCGGCGTTTTCAGGCCGGCCAGATAGCAGGATCGCTGCCAAGCGGTACAGGTCCGCATTGGAACTCGGCTGGACGCCCGCCGATCTTCAAGGGCGGGCGCACTGCACGCACCGTTCCGAACGAGGTCTCATGCGTCGCGATCAAATCCGCGACCTCTGTAGAGCTTGGGTTCGACGCAGGCACAGCATTGTCGTCACCGAGCCGATCGCGCCATTCCCACATCCATTGCGCCGTCGTCGCCAGCGAAAGGTCTACCGCAAAGCTGCCCCCCTCCTCTGCGCGCCGAATGAGCGCCGCCATCGCGCCGAAGGCAGCCAGATAGCCCGTCAGGTAATCGAGCGGCTGACACGGCAATAAGGTCGGCCGATCGGCCCCGGCCTCGAGCGTCATGCCCATGGTTGCCTGCACGAGACTGTCATAGCCGCGCCGGAAGCTCCAAGGACCGGCATGCGAGAAAGCCGACAGCGAGACATGCACGAGCTGGGGATTGGCCTGCTGCAGAGCTGCCCGATCCAACCCTCGGCCCGCGAATGCCTCCGGCCGATAAGCATCGAGCAGGACGTCTGCGCCCATGGCAAGGTGCGCGAGTTCGGCGCGACCGGCATCGCGACCCAGATCGATCTCGCATGCATACTTGCCGAAGCCCGTGTCGATCACGAGGGATTCAATGGATGGCAGACCCGGGCCGGAGACGAGAAGCACGGTGCCGCCATGTTCGGCAAACGTCCGTCCTGCCATCGGCCCGGCAATGACGCGCGACAGATCGAGCATGCGCAGGCCCGAGAGCGGCTTCTGTATCGCACCGGAGTGACCGGTCGGCCACTTAGCGGGATCGGCTTGCCCTTGGCGTGCTACTTGTAGGACCGGCAACGTCCGAACAGCCGCCGCCTGCTCCGTCGCTTCCCAACCGCTGCGCTCACGAACCCGTGCCGCACAGAGATTGCGGCTGATCGCTTCAGCCTCGAGTTCCGCCGCATCCCATTGGCGGACCGCGGCCCGTATGGCATCCGGATCGTTGTCGACCCCGAGCAGGTCGAGCAAACCCTGCCGAAGATGTGCGAAATTCCCGTGCAGGAACGCCCAATCCCCATTCGCCGCCTCGTAGAGCCCGGTGAACGGATCGCGGAACTTGGCGTTCTTTCCCCCGACCTCCAGATAGCTGGAACTCGCCATGGCGATTTCGGCGGAGCGCGTGTCCATCTCCACCGACAGCTTTTCGCCGGTGCGCCTCTCATGAATATGGGACGCCGCGAGGCCGACGGCCGCAAGCGTCGCCGTCGCGATCGGAGCGATCGGCCATGCGGTCGCAAGCACCTTGTCGCGCTCCGTGATCGTCAGACGATCGAGCGGTAAATCCTCAAGACCAGCCATGGCGAACAGGTCGTCGAGGATTGCGTGGACGCCATCGGTCACGCCGCTCATCGCACCGATCCTCGCGGCACCGCGACTTCGCCCTGCATCAGGCGCCGTGCTGTGCGGAACACCGTCGCATTCTGGGCGTGCCACCCGCCATCGCGATTCGAAACGCGCGCCCCGACGCTGACCAGTCCCGACGGATTGCCGACGCGGATTTCCTCGCCCTGGTGGTCTGGACGCAGTGCCTGCTCAGCGAGCGTACCTTCGATGCGGGCGGCGACGCCGACGCACATGGCGCCCGTCAGCGTAACCGCGCGGTGCGCCTGCTCCATAGAGATCATGCGCACCGCGATGTCGTGCGTGTTCTCGTCGAGTGACTGGCCATCGAGCGTCGCGAAGCGGGATGGTGTTGCGACCATCGCGATCTTCGGATTGGCAAGGCCGATCGATGCAGCGTCCGCACCCAACCCCATGAGCACCCCGCCCTCGCGCCGGATCGCGTCGAGCAACGCCATGAGAGGTTTATTGGCTTCGATCGCATCGGGAAGTTCGCTGCCCGTCATGCCGCAATCGGCGGCACGGATGAAGACGACCGGATTGCTCGCATCCACCAGCGAGACCGCATAGGATCGGCCCTCGACCACGACATGATCGACGACATTGCCGCTCGGCAGCAAACCCGACGTGACGGTGCCGCCCGGATCGAGGAAATCGAGCGCGATGCGTGCGCCTGTCCCGGCAACACCTGCAATCACGAAGTCGCCCTCGACCACGGCCCGCCCGTCGCGCACCGGAAAGCGCGCGTGGATTATCTTCTTGGTGTTGACCTGGTGAATGCGCACCAGCGCTTCACCGTCCTCGACCGAGACCAGCCCCTCATCGACTGCGAAAGGGCCTATGACGGAGGAGAGATTTCCGCAATTGGCGCCCCAGTCGACGACCGGGCGATCGACTGCGATCTGCGCGAAGAAATAGTCGACATCGGCGTCGGGATGGGTCGGTGGCCCGATGATCGCCGCCTTGGAGAGTGAGGACACGCCGCCGCCCATGCCGTTGAGCTGGCGCTTGTAGGGATCGGGGCTGCCGAGCACGGCAAGCAGCATCTCCTCGAGCGCCGTACGATCCTGCGGAACGTCGGCTCGGTGAAAGAACACGCCCTTGCTGCTGCCTCCCCGGTAGAATGCGGCGCGAACGAATGTTTGAGACATGGATCCCCTCCCTAGTCATGGCCGTTACGAGGCCAGCAGATGCACTCCGCGTACGAAATAAAAGAAGCCGATCGCGGTTACGATCCAGCGCGTCCAAGCCCGGAAATTGGCGTCGGTCAATCGCTGCAAGATGCCGTTGCCGGCTTTCGTGCCAAGAATGGCGATCGGCGCGGCGATGGCGATTGCGAGCCACTCCGACCCTGAAAGCACGAATGTGGTGCTGGCGTAGAACGCGACCTTCAGGCCATGCGAAATCACCTGGATGGCCGACTTGGTCGCGATGATGACGCGGCGATCCATCATCGTGCGAATGAAGAAGATGTCGATCGTCGGACCCGATGCGCCCACGCCGATCGAAAGGCCGCCGGCGATCAGCCCGCAGGCCAGCGCGTGATGCCGCTTTGAGGCATCGAGCGCGAACCAGGAATTCGGCACCCAGACGAGGATCGGCAACAGCCCGATGACGATCGAGACGATCGCGAGTTCCGGCGTGTAGCTGACCAGCAGGAACAGCAACGCCGCAATCAGGAGCCCGATGGAAACCGTTCCGACGATCCGCCAGTCGATCCAGCTGCGCGAAAACCAGGCACGCGACCCGTTCGCCACGAGTTGGATGACGCCGTGAACCGCGATCGCCGTGCCGACAGGCAGAAGAAAGAACAGAATCCAGAGAAGGATCAGCCCGCCTGCCATGCCGAATATGCCGGAGAGCAGCGCGGTGAGGAACACCGCGACCACCATTCCGACGGCGACGAACGCGCTCACGCCGGCGCGACCCGATCAGGCCGCGAGCGTCTGCGTCGCGAACTGCGCCGCCCCGTAGCCTGCACGCCGTCCGAAAACGGCGCCCGAGGTGAGGCCCGAACCGCCCGGATAGCCTTCGTAGAAGACACCCCCGACCATTTCACCGCAAGCATAGAGCCCCGGAATGTCTCTGCCGTTTTCATGGACGACGCCCCCGTGGTCGCTCACCTTCAAGCCGCCATATGTGAAGGTGATACCGCCGGTAACCGGATAGGCCTTGAACGGGCCCGTGTCGATCTTCTGCGCCCAGTTGGATTTCGGCAGCGACAGACCCTTGGTGTTCTTGCCGTCCTTGATGGTCGGATCGAAGGCCACGTCGGCGTTCACGGCAGCGTTGTAGTCGGCGAGCGTCTTGCGCACTGCGTCCTTGTCGTCGATTCCGTCGAGTTTCTCGATCAATACATCCAGCGTGTCCGCCTCGACATAATGGGCGTCGGAGAAGCGGTATTCTTCGTAAAGCAGGTGATCGACCTTGCTGTCGAAGATCTGCCAGGCGAAATGGCCCGGCTGTTCGAGCACCGCGCGGCCGAACTGGGCGTAGGTGTAGTTGCGGAAATCCTTGCCCTCGTCGACGAAGCGGTCGCCCTTCGCATTCACCATCACGCCGAGGAAATAGCAGATCTTGCGATAGTTCTTGCGCTGCTCGTGCGGAATATCGAGGTTGCCGTATTCCGGCATGTGAAGATCCATCGGCGTCGCATGGCAACCGTCATAGAGACCGTAAGCCTGGGCGCCGAGCTTGAACGCCATCTCCAGGCCGATGCCCTCGTTGTGCGGTGTTCCGCGAACCTTCGCCTTGGCCCAGTCCGCGCCGATGTATTTTTCGCGTAGCTTGGCGTTGGATTCAAAGCCGCCGCAGCCGAGCACCACGGCGCGCGCCTCGATGTCCGCCGTCTCGCCGGAGCCGCGGCGCGTCTTCACGCCCGCAACGCGACCGTCCTTCACGATCAGGTCGACTGCCGCGCAATCATAACGGATTTCGCCGCCCATCGCCTTGAAGGCGCGCATTTCTGCCTCGACCAGCCCGACGCCTTCGTGCTCGGCGGCGAGCGTCAGCCCGCCCCAGAAGATGTACTTGCCGTCCTTCTCGAAGGTCTGGCGCGAATAGATCGGTTCGAATTTGACGTTGTTGTCCGCCAGCCAGCGCATCGTCTCGTAGCTCTTGCCGATCAGGTCGCGCTGCTCCACCGAGAGTGGGCGGCCGCCATTGAAGCCGAGAAGATCCGCTCCGAATTTCTCCGCCGTGTACTGGCCGAACTCGGTGTTCGGAATGCGCGGATCGTCCGGATTCTGGAGAAGCGGGATCAGGTCGTCATTGCCGTTGTAGACGAAGCGCATCGCACCAGCGGTGTATTTGGAATTGCCGCCGGCCAGATCCTCGGTCGCCTTTTCGATGATCAGGACGCGAGAGCCCTTTTCCTTGGCTGCAATGGCGGCGCAGAGCGCGGCACTGCCTGAACCTATAACGACGACATCCCATACTTCGGACATGATGTTCTCCTGGCTTCGCTTGGACCCGGTGGCCACTTCAGTCTTTGTATACATTTGTATTCTGAATTTGCAACCGGACGAACGCCGTCGTCCGGTACGCGTTTCAACGCAGTCCGATCAGATCGCGTCGACCACGAGCTGCGTGAAGGCCCGCGTTCCCAACGGCCCGCCAAGATCGCCGGTGCAGCGCGCGGGATCAGACAACACGTCGTCGATCACGGCCTCGATCCGATCGGCGGCTTCGACAAAACGCTCGCCACCCTTCCGCTCGCCGTACCAGCGCAGAAGCATCGCGGCCGAGAGGATCATCGATGTCGGATTGGCTTTGTCTTGCCCGGCGATGCTGGGGGCGGAACCATGCTGGGCCTGCGCCGCGCACAGATCTTCATTGGCGTTCACCGAGCCGGCGAGGCCGAGACTGCCGGAAAGTTCGGACGCAAGATCGGAGAGAATGTCGCTGTAGAAATTGGTCGAGCAGATGACGTCATAGACCGACGCGTCGCGCACGAGCAGCGCCGCCATGGCGTCGATCAGCACCTCTTCCAGTTCGACTTCAGGAAACTCGGCGGCGACCTTGCGGACTTCCTTGAGGAACAGGCCGTCCGTCAGCACGAAGGCATTTGCCTTGTGCACTGCCGTCACCTTCTTGCGCCGCTTCACGGCAAGTTCGAAGGATGCGCGCGCGATGCGCTCGATCGCCTTCGACGTGACCTTGCGCATCGAAATGGCGACGTCTTCGGTGGGCATGAACTCGCCGGTGCCGGCCACCATGTTCCGGTCCGGATACATGCCCTCGGTCGATTCCCGCATGATCACGAGATCCATGTCGGTACCACGATGCTTCACGCCGGTGCGCGTGCGCGCCGGACGGATGTTGGCGAAGAGATCGAGCTTGACGCGAAACGCCGCCGAGACGTTGACGCCACCCTTGTCGCGCGGCGGGTAGTCCAGGTGCGAAATCGGGCCGAGCAACACGCCGTCCATCGTCCGCGCCAGCGGCAGGATGTCGTCGGGCAAGGTCGTGCCCTGCGTCTCGTAGGTGGCAAAGCCCATCTCGCGATGGGTATAGTCGAGGTCGAGACCAAACTTGCGGTCTGCTGCATCGAGAACATCCGTGCTCGCGCGCACGATTTCCGGGCCGATGCCATCGCCCGGCAGAACGAGAATCTTCATGCTATCTCCTGGGGACGTGCCGGCCGAACGAAGGCTTCACGTGGCTTGGCACGGCACTGATCGTCGAATGGGAAACGGCCGTCCGCCCGCGGAGGCGAGAAGACGGCCGCTGATTGTCAGGCTGCGCCCTGGAGTTCGGCTTCGCCGCCGGCTTCTGCCTGCAGCACTGCCGCCTGGACGTAGACTTCGCCGGCCATCAGCTTGCGCGCGGTGCGCAACAGGCCGCCCTTGACGATGTCGATGCCGTTTTCCGTGTCGCGCGTTTCAAGCGTCACATCGAGCACGCCCGAGGGATGCTCGATCACGATGAGGCGGTCATGGCCTTCCGGGCGGACGGCAAGTCCGTCGGAAACCGAACCTTCGAGAACTGCGCACGACGACACGCAGAGACCGCCGGTAACGGCGAAGGCAGCGTGCGTGTTGTGCGGGACGAAATAGCGGGCCGCGATCGTGCCGCCATCCTTGGGCTTGGCCAGCATGGCAGCTTTTGGGACGACCTTGTCGGCCACATCGCCGAGCCCCATGCGCCGGCCCGCCTCGCGTCGCATGGCCTCCATGCGGGCGAAGAAGTCCTTGTCCGCATCGAGTTCCTTTTTCGTCTCGTAGCCCGTCTTGCCCAGATCGGCCGCGCGGAACAGCATCATCGGAACGGCGACATCGATGAGTGTGACGGTCACGCCGTCGATCTCTTCCGTCAGCTTGCCGGTTGGCAGCAGCCCACTGGTCTTGGAACCGACGATGTCCATGAAGTTGAGGCGGACAGGTGCGGATGTGCCGGGAGCACCGCTGATCGCAGCGTCGCCGTCATAGACCACGGCGCCATCGCCGGTCTGCACGATCGACTCGATGCGGCTTTGCGTGTTCTCGTCGAAGATCACGACGCTCGTCGTGTTGCCGGCCACCGGAACCATGCCGCTCTCGATGGCGAAAGGTCCGACGCCCGACAGCATGTTGCCGCAGGACGGGCTGGTGTCGACGATCGCCTTGTCGACGGAAACCTGCGCGAACAGATAATCGACATCGACCCCTTCCCTCTTCGACGGGCCGACGATCGCGACCTTGCTGGTCAACGTGTCCGCACCGCCGATGCCGTCGATCTGGCGTGCATCCGGAGAACCCATCGCCGCCAGAAGAACGCGATCGCGCGTGGCGATATCCGCAGGCAGATCGGACGCCTTGAAATAGGGGCCCTTCGATGTGCCGCCGCGCATCAGGATGCAGGGAATTGCGACTTGCTTTGTCATGAGTGAACCTTTCGGAGAATGCGCGAGTTTCGCATGCGATTGTATACTGAAATTCGGGATATGGAAAACCGCCCCGGAAAAGCTCCCGGAGCGGCTGATGCTTTGGCTAGCGGAAAGGCCAGACCAGGCTGTCGTAGAAGTATTCCTGCAGCAGACCGTAAGGCATCTGCATGTTCAGGGCCCAGGTCAGGACCATGATCATCGCGGCGGCCCCGGCGGTCAGCAACGCGGAGTTCAGCCAGCTCGTCTTTGCGACGACACGGGTGAAGGTCATGAAGAAGACGATCAGGGCCAGGAAGTAGCCGAGAAGGCCGATCAAGGCGACGAAGCCAACGAGCCAGAACACGAACCGCCACGGTCCGCCATCTGTCATGTTGGCGTCCATATCGAAGTTCGCCGACCCGCCCGCAACCGCTCCGCCGCCGGCGATGGTCTTCTGAGCACGCAGTTGGGGCAGTCCTACCACGAGACAGGCGATCAGGCCGACGACCGCAACCGACATCGGGAACACCTTGTCGAGGAACGAGGCCAATTCCCAGGAGTCGACGAAGGCGTAGATGAAGAGCGCTCCGACCACCACCGTGAAGACGATCTGCGGCATGAGGTTCTTCGCTTGGGCTTGCTCGGCATCCCCTTCCGAGCTGATGCTCGCGGCTGCGGCATCGCCGGGACGCTTGCGCGTACCGAACCACACCGAGAGAACCGTCAGCACACCGATGGCCAGCGCCAGCGGACGCAGCGGGAAGCCGTAGCCGTAGAACTGCACCGCCTGGTAGAAATAGGTTTCGACCTGGGTGGCGAGCACGAAGCCGATAAGGAACGCAGGGCGTGGCCAGCCGAAGCGCTTCAGGAAGATGCCGATGAGGCCGATCGCCAAAAGCGCCAACATGTCGTTGAAGGACCGTGTTGCCTGAAAGGCACCGAAGGAAATGACGACGATCATGAAGGGCGCAAAGATCGTGTACTTGATCGTGGTCAGCTTCGCGACCCAGGGCGACAGAACGATGCAGAGCGCGGTGCCGACGACGTTGGCGATCGCGAGCGTCCAGATGATCGTGTAGGTCAGATCCAGATCGCGCGCTGGGTCGGCCATGGCCGGTCCCGGCTGCAAGCCGATCAGGATCATGGCGGCGAGGAAGATCGCCATAGAGCCGGAGCCCGGAATGCCGAAGAGCAGTGTCGGGATCAGGGCACCACCGGCGCAGGCATTGTTGGCCGATTCCGGTGCGATCACGCCGCGAATGTCGCCCTGCCCGAATTCCGTCTTGCCCTTGGTCGTCTGCACGGCATGACCATAGGCCAGCCAGTCGACGACGCTGCCGCCGAGACCCGGGATCATCCCGATCAGCGCACCGAGGCCGGAACAGCGCAAAGCCAGCCAGCGGCTGTTCCACGTATCGCGGACACCCTGGAACCAGCCCGAGCCGAGCTTGCCGGTCGACGAAATGCTCTGGTTGGATCGCAGAAGATCGACGATCTCGGGAAGGGCGAAGATGCCCAGGCCAACGATGACCAGTTCGAGGCCGCTGATCAGATAGAGCGAATCGAAGGACATGCGCTCACCACCGGCGGCAGGCGCCGTACCGATCGTGCCGAGAATGAGGCCGAGCGCACAGGCAGCCAGGCCCTTGCCGAGATTCGATCCCGACAGGACCCCGACCATCGACAGGCCGAAGATCGCGAGCATGAAAAGCTCAGCCGAACTGAACGACAGGATCAGCGGTCGCGCAATCAGGACGACGCCGGTCAGCGCGATCGCGCCGAACATGCCGCCCACCATCGATGCCGAGAAGGCTGCAGACAGCGCGCGCGCCGCCTCGCCCTTCTTGGCGAGCGGGAAACCGTCGAGCACGGTCGCCTGCGATGCGGACGAACCCGGAATGCCCATCAGGATCGACGAGAACGTGTCCGATGTCGGCAAGATCGCCAACAGACCGATCATCATCGCCACGGCCGACGTCGGGTCCATGCCGTAGATGAACGGAAGCAGCAACGACATGCCGGCGATACCGCCGAGCGCCGGCAGGATGCCGACCACGAGACCGAGCACCACGCCGATCGTCATGAACATGAGATGCTGGGCAGTCAGCAAGGTGGCGAAAGAACTGAGAAATGTCTCAAGCATGATGGAAGCGTCCCGCTGCTGGCGAAGTTGCTGCGGATCGGCGCGTTGCAAGGCAACACGAAGCGATTTCCGCAGAGGCCAGGATCAGATCAGCCCGAAAGATCGGGAAACGAGAGGTGTCGGAGCGCGCGGGGACTGTGCCTGCGCGCTCCGTATCGGTATTGCCTTAGAGCTGGACCTGATATTCCGACATCAGGAACTCGCGAACCCATTCGCGTGCTTCCGGATCGATCGTGGTCGCAACCTCGTAGAGCGTCTGAACGCCATCGCCGACGGCCTGGTCGTATTCGCCCAGGATCTCGCCTTTCGCAGCCTGCAGATCAGGATCGGCAGCTGCATCGGCGAATGCCTGGCGATAGGCGGCAACGATGTTCTCCGGTGTGCCTTCCGGCAGCATAGCCGGCTTCTGCGCGGCGAAGCCCGAGCCGAAGAATGCCATGTAAGCATCGAATTCGACGCTGTCCGGGATGGCGCCAGTCGCCATTTCGAGCGCTTCGACGAAGTGCGGCAGATCCGGGAAGGTCGGGTCGCGCTGGACGTTGCCTTCCGTGTCGAGAACGCCCCACGAGAAGATCGGGACGGCGGTGCCGGCTTCCACGAGCGGCTCCACATTGGTGAGATAGGCCGACGAGGTCTGATAGTCGATCGTGGCTTCGCCGCGCTCGAAGGCGAGACGGCCGTCGCCACGACCGGTCATGCCGAAGACGTGACGCACGTTGAGACCGAGCAGGCGGAACGCGAGCAGCGGCACGAGGTCGAGCGACGTGGCACCCTGGCTGGCATAAACCAGTTCCTGGTCGCCGAGCTTGGACAGTTCCGATGCGTCGGCAACCTCTAGGCTTGCCGGCAGATAAGCAACGCCGCCTGTCGGCGAGACGAGCACGGGGATCAGTTTGGCGTAGTCGTAACGCACGCGCGTGTCACCGAGCAGGAACGGAAACTGGGTCGAGCCCGAGGTGCCGAGTAGTGCAAGACCATCGGGACGGGCGCGCGCAACGAATTCGTTGGTGCCCGTGATGGAGCCGCCGCCGGGAACGTTGCGAACGATGACGTTCGGCTGACCCGGCAGATGCTTGGCCAGGTAAGGCGCCATGAAGCGCGCCCAGACGTCGGAGCCGCCGCCCTCGGAGAAGGGGATCCACCACTCGATGGTTTCACCAGCGAAATCCACGGCGTCCTGCGCGAATGCCTTCGGCAAACCGAAGCCAGCAGCCGCGATGGTGGCTGCGCTGGCAGCCAGGAACTTACGACGATCGATACGGGTCATGCTTTTCCTCCCAAATCTCATGGTAAAGTCTTCATCGTATACAAAGGTACACATGAATTAGGCGTAGGGTGAACACGTCGCGCCTCGCCTGTAAAGTCTCTAAAGGCGCCTCCAACGCCTTTGGCGCTCGTGATTTCGGCAAAATGCCTGAAAACACGGCATTTGATGCGGTTACCGCGCCAATTGATGCATCAATTGCATCAGTGATCTCTTTGTCTGCACGTTGTGTATCGCTACCATTGATATGTCATATGCAAAAAGTTGGACAGTTGATCTGAAATGCACATCAATTGCGACACGCTCGACTTGCGCTCCTTCATCGCCGTCATGGAGCTCGGCAATTTTCACAGGGCTGCCGAAGCGCTGAATGTCTCGCAGCCGGCGCTCTCCCGTCGCATCCAAAAACTGGAGGAAACGATCGGGGCACAGCTTTTCGAGCGAACAACGCGCAGTGTCGCGCCGACGGCGGTCGGGCGCGAAATGCTGCCATTGGTAAGGCGGCTTTTGGACGAGTTCGACCAGTCCCTGTTCTCGTTTCGCGATGTCGGCCTGCGCCGCGGGGGTTTGGTCACGATCGCCTGCCTGCCGACGGCGGCCTTCTACTTCCTGCCAGCCGTCATCCGCCGCTTTGCAGCGGAGTTTCCGCAGATCCGCTTCCGGATCATGGACCTGAGCGCAAATGACGGGCTGACGGCCGTATCACGCGGAGAGGTTGAGTTCGGGATCAACCTCATGGGCGCATCGAGCGCGGATCTGGAGTTTACGCCACTGGTCGAGGATCCGTTCGTTCTCGCTGCGCGGCGCGACCATCCACTGGCAGCGCAATCGGTCGTGCGCTGGACCGACCTGCCGCCCCACCGTCTGATCACGGTCAGTCGATCGAGCGGCAACCGCACGCTGCTCGACGCAGCGCTTGCGAAGGCCGACGTGCAACTGTCCTTCACCTACGAAACGACACATCTGTCGACGTCGCTCGGCCTCGTCGAGGCGGGCCTTGGTGTTTCCGTTCTCCCCCGCATGGCCACCCCGCAAGGCGATCATCCCATCATCAGCGTCCAGCCTCTGCAGGATCCGGAGGTGTCCCGAACCATCGGGATTGTACGTCGGCGCGGAGCCTCCCTTGCGCCCGCAGCCCAGCATTTCCTGGACATGCTGATGCTCCATTGGAAGCAGGGCCTCACCAGGAGCTGACTTAAAACTGCGCAGAACGCGGGTCAGGAACGCGAGCATCTCAGCGTCGGACTCTTCCGCTTAATGCTGTTGGAAGTTCTAGCGGACAGGAATGCATACCCCCATGCATTGCAGGCTCGGGTGAGCTAGTATTCGCCATACCGATCCCCAGGGGCAATCACCGCACGATGGTCCGCAGGCAGAACTTTCGCGCGCTTGAAGCCTTCGAGGCGGTATCGCGTCACTCGTCCGTTTCGGCTGCAGCTCTCGAATTGGGCGTGACCCAGAGCGCGATAAGCCACCAACTCAGGCTGCTGTCGGAAATCGTAGGAGAGCGCCTTCTGCAGAAGCAGGGGCGCGGCATCATCCTGACGGAAGCCGGGAGCCGGCTTGCCCGCAAGTTGCAGCCAGCATTTGCAGATATCGAGCGCTCGGTTGGCGAGGCCATCGGTGGGTCGCGCGAAACGGTGAGGCTCGCAGTATGCACCAGCTTCGGGCCGGGATGGCTGGTGCCGCGGCTTCCGAACTTCTATGCAGGCAAGCCTTCCTTCGACCTGCAGCTTTGCATGTATGCGCGCGATCCGGAAATGACCGACGCCGTCGCCGATGCATTCGTGACGACGCTGCCGGCGGAAAAAGGCTTCTACGCCTTTCTACTCTGGCCGGAAAAGCTGGTGCCCATCGCCTCCCCCGCAGCCGACAGGAGCCGCCTGGCGTTCATAACCACCGACCTTCAGCCGGGCCGCCAGGGCGCCGATTGGAAAACCTTCGGCCGCGTCATGGACTGTGCGCTTGCGCCTCCATCCGACGAGCGGTGGATCTTCGCCTCCCATTACCTGATTGCACTGGAACTGGCGAAGGCCGGACTTGGCGCGGCGCTCGTTCCTGACTTTCTCGCGGCCCCGGAGATCGAAGGAGGTGGCCTTGCGCTGCTGGACGCGAACACGCTTCCAACGCAGCAGGACTACTATCTTTGCGTCAAGGAAAGCCGGCGCGGCGAACCGGCACTCGACGCGCTTATCCGCTGGTTCAAGGCGCAGGTTCGAAAACAGGCGACCTGATCAATCGCCTAATCGCCAGATCAGCCTCTCCAACGCCACCGCGATGCATGAGTTCTGCTTGCAGGACCGCGCATAAATTTCATTCGTCCTTTGCGTGCTCTCGGGCTCAAACTCGCCTCCGGTTTTTCTCCTGTCGGGCATGAGGCAATCCGATGCGATGGGTGCTGATCCTGGTTCTCAGCGTCATGGTCTCCCTTTCGGGCGCACCGAATAATTGGCACTTCCATTCCGCAAGCGCTCAGGAACGGACGGAGCGCATCAGCTTTGCGTCGGGCCGCAGCTCCCAAACGGTGCGCGGCCAGATCGTCGGTTACGATGGCATCGACTATCTCATTCGAGTGAGCGGCGGACAGCGGCTTGCTGCTGAGATGCGGACCGACAACCGATCCAGCTATTTCAACATCCTGCCCTTCGGCGCGGACGAGGCCCTTTTCATCGGATCTTCGCAAGGCGACTTCGCCGACGTCATCGTACCGAAGTCGGGCGATTACGTTATCCGGGTCTACCTCATGCGCAACGCAGCGCGACGCGACGAGGTCGCGAATTTTTCGCTGGACGTCGAAGTCACGGGCGGCCGGGTGGACGCCGTCGCGCCCGATTTCGCTGACGGTCTCTCCGGTGGTCCCGACTTCTGGGCGGTCGCCAATGTGCCGAATGGTGACAGGTTGAACATCCGCGCCGAGCCGACAACCCTTTCGCCGACGATTGCCCAGTTGCGCAACGGAACGGTGCTTCGAAACCTCGGCTGCCGAATGAATGGACGCACGCGATGGTGTCGGGTGGAGCGGCCCGACGGGAACCTGTCAGGCTGGGCTTCAGGCCGCTTTCTGGTCGAAGCCGGAGGTTGAATGTTGAAGCGGTCGATTGATCCGCACTTAGAGATTTTCAGGGAGAACGGGTACCATGAAAGCAGGCAGTTTTCTTGCATTGGCCGGAGCACTCGTCGTCTGCGGCTGAACCGGCGACACGAGCAGCAACCCGCCGCTTGCGGCAACACCGGCATTGATGGACCAGAGCGTTCCCCAGATTGCACGCGACGCTTGCCTTCGCGAGGTACAGCGCACCACCAACAACCCCGATCAGATCATCACCGAGATGCTCTATTCCGAGGCCAATTCTCAAGTGACAATCGGCGTGGGCCCCGACCGGGCCCCTTGGCAATGCACCGTCTCCAATTCGGGCATCGTCGCACGGGTGATGTCGATGACCAACGAAGGCCCGCTCTGAAAAGCAGCATTCATATGCCCCATGGATTCCCATCAAGGAGAGAAAGCATGACCCGCATGATCAGTGCCTTGGCTGTTACCGGTTCGATCGTCGCTGCAGGCACGGCCCATGCCGCGATACCACTTTTGAACGCCACATGTCCGGGCAGCATCGAAGTCCATGCCGACCAGGGTGGCCCGGTCTACATCAACGGCACCGAAGCCAAGCTGAACGTCTTCAACGCCGAATATTATGAAGCCTCGCATGATCACGTGACCATATCGATCATGATCTCTCCCGATGGCACACCCAGCCTCTCCTACACCGCGCGCGGTGGCGTAAACGGGGTCTGCACCCTGAGGTGAGCGACATCACGCGGCGACCGCCATCCTGCCTTTCCTCGGAGCGATGACATGAACCGGACGCTTCTCACGCTGGCGGCGCTTTACGCCATATCGCCTGGATCTCTGGCCACCGCACAAGAGCGGCCCATTCCGCCGATCGGAGCGGACGAACTGGCCTTCTCCATCGAGAACATGGATACGAGTGTCGATCCCGCCGACGACTTCTACCACTACGCTTCCGGCAAGTGGCTGGAGCGCGTCGAACGCCCGGAGAGGCTGCCGAGCATCGGGGTGTTCGATTTCATGGGTGAGCGGCTGAAGGCGCAGATGGTCAATGCCATCGCCGCGGCTGCGGAAGACGCGGCCAGTGCCGGCAAGGGCACGCCGGTCCAGCAGGTCGGCGACCTCTACACGTCCTACATGGACACCGATCGTATCGACGAACTCGGGATGGCGCCGCTGAAGCCCGAACTCGACCGCATCGAAGCGATCGCCTCGCTGGATGATCTGGCGACCTATCTCGGTCACTTCACGGCGACGGCTGCCGACATCATCCTCGCGGCCATCGTCCCGTCCGTCGACCAGGTCGATGCCACCCGTACCGTGCTATTCTTCATCAGCGGCCAGTTGGTGATGGATCAGCGCGACATCTATGCCGATCCGGATGGCTCGCCGCGCGTCGAGGCCTATCTCGCCTTCTTGCGCGAGGCGCTGGTCATCGCCGGCTTTGACCAGGAGCGTGCCGACAGAATGGCGCGCCTCAGCTTGAACATGGAGCGAGAGCTTTATGCCGCGCAGATCACGCCCGTCGAACTTGTCGATCCGCGCAACAGCTACATTCCGACGACCTTTGCGGAACTGCAGGCCGAAATCCCGGAGCTCGACCTCGCCCGGTTGTCCGAAGGCGTGGGCCTCCCCGAAACCGAAAGCCTGATCCTCACCGAGCCGCGCTACCTGCCGGCCCTGTCGACGATGCTGAGAGCGCGGCCGTTGGACGACTTTAAGGACTATGCCCGCGTCAAGCTGATCACGAAGTTCATGCCTTACCTGTCGACGCGGTTCGACGAACCCGTCCGCGAACTGACGCAGGCCATGCTCGGTGTCTCCACCCTTCCCCCGCGGGAAGAGCGGGTCCAGGATCTGTTGCGCACCGAACTCGGCCACCCCGTCTCCAGGGTTTATGTCGACGGCTTCTTCGAGGACGAGACGCGGGAAAAAGCCTTCGACATGACGCGCCGTATTCGCGAAGCGTTCCTCGCCCGGATGGAGACAAGGGAATGGCTGAGCGAGCCGACGCGCCGTGCTGCGATCGATAAACTCGAGAAGCTGACCTTTCTGATCGGATACCCGGACACTTGGATCGACTACAGCAGTGTCGATATCAACCCGGACGATCTGCTCTCGAATGTCGCAAACCTCATCACCTTCGACATGCGGCGGGACGTGGAGAAATTCGGCAAGCCGGTTGTGCGCGACCAGTTCAACAATTCACGCGCCACGCTGCCCATCATCATCAACGCCGCCTATGGCCCTCAGATGAACGGGTTTGAAGTTCCCGCCGCCATCCTGCAGCCGGCAGCCTTTGAGGCCGACATGGATGCGCCGGTGAATTTTTGCCGGATGGGCGCCGTTCTCGGTCACGAGATGACGCACGGCTTCGACAGCGGCGGCCGGCTCTTCGACGCCGACGGCAACATGCGCGACTGGTGGACCCCACAAGATGCGGCGGCATTCGACCGGGAGGCGCAAAAGCTGATCGACCAGGCCAATGCTTTTGAGGTTCTTCCCGGCTTGCGGGCAAACGGACCGCTCAACGTGAAGGAGAACATGGCCGATGTCGGCGGGATCAATCTCGCCTACGACGCGCTGATGACCTATCTCGCCGAGAACCCGGCAGAGAATGTCGAGGTCGACGGAATGACGCCGGCTCAGCGCTGCTTCGTCTCCTGGGCGCAGATGTGGACCTTCAAGGCGACTGACCAATACATCCGCAACCAGGTGACCGGCGACCCCCATCCGCCCGGCAACTACCGCGCCTTCGCGCCCCTGCAGCATGTGGATGCGTTCTACACGGCCTTCGGGATCGAAGAGGGCGACCCAATGTGGCTGGCGCCGGAAAATCGCGTCAACGCGTGGTGATCGACGGGCTATGAAAACATGAACCGTCGACGACCGGCGGACCATGGATCTTTGCTGACAGCCGTCACAGCCTGGCGATCAGCCTGCCATAAGCAAGGTTCGCTCGTCGCGGCGCAAGGTCAATACATCGACGCCGGCCTTCGTAACGGCAACCGTGTGTTCGAACTGGGCAGAGAGCTTGCCGTCCGTGGTCACCACCGTCCATCCGTCTTCTGCGGTGGCAACTTTGCGCGTGCCTTGGTTGACCATCGGTTCGACCGTGAAGACCATGCCTTCGCGCAGCTTCACGCCAGATCCCGGCCGCCCGAAATTCAGCACCTGCGGTTCCTCGTGCATGTCGCGGCCGATCCCATGTCCGCAATATTCCCGCACGATGACGTAGCCGTGCTTCTTGGCATGGCGTTCGATCGCGTGGCCGATGTCGCCGATATGGGCGCCGGGCCGCACCTGCCGGATGCCTTGCCACATCGCTTCCTGAGCGACGCGCACGAGCTTTCGCGCCGCAGGCGCCGCGTTGCCGACAAGGTAGGTCTTGCTGGAATCGGCAATGAAGCCGTTCTTTTCGAGCGTGATGTCGAAATTCACGATATCGCCGTCCCGGATGATCTCGTTCGGATCCGGTATGCCGTGGCAGACCACGTGGTTGATCGAGCAGTTCAGCGCATGCTTGAAGCCGTACTGCCCCTTGCTGGCCGGTCGCGCGGCGAGGTCGACACTGATGAAGCGGTCGACCAGATCGTTGATCTGCAGCGTCGACTGACCGACCAGATCCTGCTCGTCCAGCATCTCGAAAACGGACGCCAGCAATTTGCCGGATACGCGCATCAGCGCCAGTTCGTCGGGAGTCTTGACCATAATCTAGGCCGCCTGCGCCGGCATGCGCACGCCTGCCGCCTCGTACTGCTTCCTGACGATGTCGTTGAAGGACATATCCGGATTCGCCTCGGCCAGCATGCCGACCTTCATCCAGAACTCCGCCTGAGCATTGATGGAGCGGCACTGCACAGTGCTCGCCCGGCGGACTTCCTCGTGCAAGTCATCATCGATCTTCACGATACCCATGCGTCATCTCCAACTCGCGCACCATACGAACCATATATGGAACGTATGGCATGCGATCAACTGGAAATTCCGACGGAAATGCTGTGGTCTCGCAAAACGGGCGCCTGGCGGCAGCCGTCCGTCGGGAAACCAATCAGCTCCAGGCGACGGTGCGCTGGCGCTGCTCGCCCAGTTTCTCGATGCCGAGCCGCATGTCCTGGCCGGGGCGGAGGTAGATCGGCTCCGGCTTGATGCCCATCCCCACGCCGGGCGGCGTGCCCGTGGAGATGATGTCGCCGGGCTGCAGGCTCATGAACTGGGAGATGTAGCTGACGACGTGGGCAACGCCGAAGACCATGGTGCGCGTAGAGCCGTCCTGGAACCGGCGACCGTCGACGTCGAGCCACATGGAGAGATCTTGCGGATCTTCGATCTCGTCTGCAGTCACGAGCCATGGGCCGATCGGGCCGAACGTGTCGGCGGATTTGCCCTTGGTCCACTGCCCGGAACGCTCGATCTGGAATTCGCGCTCCGACAGATCGTTGATGACGCAGTAACCGGCCACGTGGTCGAGCGCGTTCGCCTCGTCGACGTAACGCGCCTCCTGGCCGATGACGACACCGAGTTCGACTTCCCAGTCGGTCTTGAGGGAATTGCGCGGAATGATGATATCGTCGTTCGGCCCGCAGATCGCGCTGGTGGCCTTCATGAAGATCACCGGCTCCTTCGGCACGTCCAGACCGCTTTCGGCGGCGTGGTCTGCATAATTCAGGCCGACGCAGATGAACTTTCCGACATTGCCGACGCATGGCCCGATCCGCAGGTCGGCCGGCAGCTCTGGCAGCGCCTGCGGGTCGAGCTCGCGCAGACGCTGCAATTCGTCCGGCAGAAGCGTCGTGCCGGCGATGTCGTCAACGATGCCGGTGAGATCGCGGATCTTGCCATGGGCATCCAGAAGGGCCGGGCGTTCGCGACCCTTTTCGCCGACACGCAAAAGTTTCATGCTGTACATCCTCTCCAGAAAGACAATCAGGCGGTCTTGGTCGTCTATGAGGGGGATGGCACCGGTCGTAAAGGCCGCGTTGACAAAATGAAGCGCAAGTCCGGCGATCCTGTGCCTTCTCACGGCCCGCTCGATAGGCCGAGACAAACGGTGTTCATCCGTAGCCAAAAACGTCTCGCCCCTTTTCAAACACTATTTCGAATAGATTTGAGATCTGGAGAGAGGAATACACTTTGAGACAGATCCTCATTGCTGCATCCGCGCTTTCGATTCTGCTTGCTGGCAACATCGTTCATTCGGCAATTGCTCAGGAAGGCGAAGCTTCATCCTTGCTCCAGGAATTTCTCTCCGAGAGCGGCGAGGATCTCGAGGGATGCTTCGATGAGTTGGTCGAAATGCAGTCGGGTCCCGCGGGGCCCGAACTCGACAAGAACCAGCCACCGGTGCCGACGCGACTGCTGATCGCCTTGGATGCATCCGGCTCCATGGCCGGCACGGTCGGTAGCGTTTCCAAAATGGAAGCGGCCATTTCGGCTGTCCAAAGCTTCATCGGGACGCTGCCGGAATCCATCGATGTCGGCTTGGTCGCATTCGGCCATCAGGGCAACAATGAGGAAAGCGGCAAGGCACTCTCTTGCGAAGGCGTCGAGCTGCTCGCTGCGGTCGGCTCCGATCGCTCCGCGTTGCGTTCGCAGATCGATGAATTGAGCGCGACCGGTTGGACGCCCTTGGCCGGAGCCCTCGAGATGGCCGGCAGCCAGTTAGAAGCATCGGACGTCCCCGGCGAACAGGTGGTCTATGTGGTCTCCGACGGAGAGGAGACCTGCGGAGGAGATCCCATAGCCGCTGCACGTCAGCTCAACGAAAGTGACGTCCGCGCGATCGTCAACATCATAGGCCTCGATCTGCCGCAGGCCGATCGCGAGATGCTCGAAGCAGTCGCGAACGCTGGAGGCGGCACGTTCGAGACCGTAGCCGATGGCAACGAACTCCTCGCCGCGCTCGAAGTGCGTGCGGGCAATATCGGCGAAATGACACGCGTGCGCGCCATGAGCGGCCATGCAACCAGCGCCAACAATTCGGCGGTCGGCGGCGCCATGCTGCGGGTGAACACTTGCGTCGCCGGCATCATGACGCGCGAAAATCAGCGGTTCGGCACATGGCGGCAAAGTCGGCGCGACGCAAACACCGAACCGGACATCCTGTCAGAGGTGAACGACTTGCACCGGGCGCGCCACGACGAGGCGCGCGACCGTGCGCGCACGCTCTACGACGCGCTGCGCGCGGAGAATGACGCGGCCAACCAGACCATCCGCCAAAATCTCGATGCCGCGGAAGATGCAAACGACACTCTGGAACAGGCCCAATGAGGCGATTGATCGGTATCGGCTTTGCCATCGCACTTGCCACGTCGAGTGCGCATGGACAGGACCTCTCGCCTGAAGATCGCGGCGCGATCGAAAGCGCGGTGAATGACTTTGGCGCCGCGATGAACGACGGCGATCATGCGGCCGTCGCCGATGCGATCCCGCCGAAAATTCTTGCTCATATCGCCGACAGCGCCGGCGTCAGCACCGAGGCGGTGATTGCCGCTCTTATGACGGAGATGGAAAAGCTCTCGGCACAGGACGTGCTCGAGGACTATGCCATCGACAGCGACAACCTCACCGTCGGGCTCCTTGAGGACGACACGCCCTACGCACTCCTGCCAACGCGCACGATCGTAAGCGTGGATGGACAACGGGTTCAGGTCAGTTCGCAAACGCTGGCGCTGCAGGACGGCGACGACTGGTATCTCGTCCGCGTCAGCGATCCGCAACAGGTCGCCATCCTGCGTGATGTCTATCCCGGTTTTGCCGAAATCGAATTCCCCCCGGCCTCGATCGAACAACTTCAATAAGTCCATCTAACGCGGCAATCCGCGACCGTTCGGTCTGTTCGGAATTTCGCGATTATAGTTCTGCAAGACAGTAGGGCGCTTGCGCACATCGCTCCCACTTCCCCATGGACAGAAGCCAAATTCAAAGCAGGCAAGGTTTACAGCAATGACCAATTCTTCCGCGAGCACCCCGGCGCAGTCGCACTTCAATGGTGACATGGCGGGACGATACGACGAGCGGAACAGCAAACTGGCCGACATCGCGGCAAACATGCATTTCCTGATCCGGCTCGTCCTCCACGATCTCCCAACCGATGCCCGGATACTCTGTGTCGGCGTCGGAACCGGTGCAGAGATCCTGTCGCTGGCACACGCCAATCCGGGCTGGACCTTTTTGGGCGTCGATCCCTCGGCGGCAATGCTTGAAGTGTGCCGGGACAAGCTGGCGCGCGCCAATGTGCTCGACCGCTGTGACCTCGTCGTCGGATATGTGGAAGACGTTGAAGCCGATGCGCAGTTCGACGCCGTCGTCAGCGTTCTGGTCGCCCATTTCGTCGGGCGCGACGATCGGCCGGCCTTCTACCAAAGCATTCGCGACCGACTGAAGCCCGGCGGATATTTCGTCAGCACGGAGATCAGCGCCGACCTCGACGCCGCCGAGTTCCCCGCCCAACTGCAGAACTGGGAGCGCGTGCAGGCGCTGATGGGCGCAACGCCGGAAACACTGCGCACGCTACCCGACGTGCTGCGCAATACGCTTTGCGTGCTGTCTCCACTCGAAACCGAAAACCTGTTGCGAGAAGCGGGGTTCGCCCGACCGATTCGCTTCTTTCAAGCGTTTCTCATCCACGGCTGGCACTCCAGAAAGTAATTTCGCAGACGGCTTCAGCGCTACGGTTTCGCCCCAGTCGGGCGAGGCGAGACCAGGTCGTAGACCATCCGGTTTGTAGCGGGGCGCCCCGCGTTTCATAGAACGGCGATGATCGACGGCTAGAATTCCGTCAGCTTCGGCCGCCGGCCGATCGTCACATGGTCGATGTCTTCCAGATAGAAGCCCTTGATGAGCGATGGGATCATCATGAAGACCAGACAGAAGATCGGCAGACCGACGACCGTGATGACCTGCTGCAGTGCCTCCAAGCCCGCCTCGCCGGCAAGCACGATCAGCATGGCGGCGACCAGGCCCTCCGATACGCCCCAGAAGACACGCTGACGTACCGGACCAGGCTCTTCGGTTCCGGTACAGAGCATATCGATGACGAGCGACGCGGAATCCGACGACGTTGCGAAGAAGATCGCCACAATCACGATGGCGAAGCCTTGCATCAATTGGACGAAAGGCAGGTTTTCGAAGAACGCGAACATGGCGAGCGGCACGGAGTCCGCGACTGCGCGGCTGAGCGCCCCCGCGTTTTCGCCCATCTGCTCGCGCACGACTCCGATCCCGTCGAACTGCATCGCCTGCCAGCCGAAGATCGCGAACCAGATCAGCGTGAAGAGAGAAGGCGCCATGAGAACGCCGAAGACGAACTCGCGGATGGTGCGGCCCTTCGAGATGCGCGCCACGAAGATGCCGATGAAGGGCGACCATGTTACCGTCCACGCCCAATAGAAGACGGTCCAGCCGCCCTGCCAGCCCCAGCCTTCACCGTTCGGGTCGTTGTCGGCCAACATGTCGTTCCAAAACGCAAGGCGTGGAAGGTTCGAAAAATAGATGCCGAACGTTTCCACGATTCCGCGCAGGAGAAACAGCGTCGAGCCGGCAAGCAGTACGAAGAACATCAGCACCACGGCCATGCCGATGTTCAGGTTGGACAAGAGCTTGACGCCCTTGTCGAGCCCCGCGACGATCGAAGCGACGGCCACAGCGGTCAGCACCGCCAGGATCGCAACCGTCAGCGGCACGCCGTCATTCACGCCGAAAAGCGCCGAGAGGCCCGCGGCGATCTGCGAAGAGCCGAGGCCAAGCGAAACGGCGACGCCGAACAACGTCCCAAGCACGGCGGCGATGTCGATCGTCTTGCCGATCGGACCATGGATGCGTTCGCGAAGCAGCGGATAGAACACCGAGCTTACGCGCACCGGAAGGTCGTACCGGTGAATGAAATAGGCAAATGCCAGACCCGGCAGCGTGAAGATCGTCCAGGTGTGCAAACCGAGATGATAGATCGAGATTGCCATCGCATCGCGCGCCGCCTGCTGGCTGTAGGGTTCGACGCCTGGAAGCGGTGGCTCGGAAAAATGGCTGATCGGCTCGGCCACGCCCCAGAACATCAGGACGGTGCCGATCCCGCCGGCAAACAGCATCGTGAACCAGGACAGGTTGGAATATTCGGGCCGGCTGTCGCGCTTGCCCAAGCGAATGTGCCCGTGGCGGCTTGCGGCCGCCCATATAAGGAAGCCCAGCCAGACATTGACCCCAAGAATGAAGAACCAGCCCAGATTCGTAACGATCCACGCCCGGCCATTCTCGAAGGCCTTACCGATTGGACCAGGTGCGATGACGAGCACCGCGACGAAGACGAAAGTGAGAACGGCGGAGACGAGGAAGATGATGGGATCCGTGCGCAACCCCAGGCGCTGCATTAGAGCTTCCACTAATATTCTCCCGTCATCATCAGTCCAGTTTCGGCAGGCAATCGAGTCGTCCTTGAATATCGACACCAGTCGGCAAGACTGTTCAGTACCCAAATTGAACCGATACGGCCACCCTTGTGAACTTGGCGCTGCATATTCGGGATTGGTCGCACTGCGACGGCATCCACAGGGGGTGAATACTATCCGCCCCGATCATTCATCATATCCCGCCACCGGTGCGGACCAATCTCGGCGCTTAAGACGAAAGATGGCGGTTGCCCGCTCGCCTTATCCGGAATAGCCTAGAATCCGTATTGATTTGTGACATTAACCGTCAGAACCACGCTGGAGGAGGGCGCGGATGCTGATCTTGGTTGTGGACGATCATCCATTGGTGTGCGCAGCGTTGGAGATGACGCTCGTCAATGGACTCTCGGATTGCGCGGTCCAGCCAGCACAGTCCGTGGCCGAAGCCCTTTCCGCCATCGAAACACACGATGTCGACCTTGCCCTGCTCGACCTGAAGCTGCCGGATGCATCGGGTCTGGACGGGTTGGAGCGTCTTCGCAAGGCGGCGCCTCGCCTGCCGATCATCGTGATTTCGGCCCTCGATGACATTCGGCTGATGCCGATGGTTCGAAGCATGGGCGCAAGCGGCTTTATCAGCAAGACGGCCAAGCCACGCGACATTTTCGAGGCTATCGACGTCGTGCTCGGGGGTGGCGCGGCCTTCCCTCAGAGCCCGAACGGCATGGACATCAATGGTCCCGAGACAAGGCGCACGGAGGAGGTTCACCTCGCCGCCGCCATGCACAGCCTGACACCACAACAACGCGTCGTGCTGCGCATGCTGGGCGAAGGGCTTTTGAACAAGCAGATCGCCTATGAGCTGTCGATCAGCGAGTCGACCGTCAAAGGTCATGTGTCGGCGATTCTGCGCAAGTTCGAAGTGCCGTCGCGCATGCAGGCGGTGCTTCTTGCGCAGCGCACGATGTTCGATCAGGCGCTGGGTGCCTGATCGACCTCGATGTCGATCGCCAGATGGGTGAGATAGGCGCGCAGCTGAGCCGGTTTGACCGGTTTGGCAAAGTGTTCGATGCCGTTTTGACGGGCCCGCTGGCGCACCGCCCAGGATGTTTCCGCAGTGACGAGGATCGCCGGCACCATAGTGCCGATCCGTTCACGCAACCTGACGATGGCCTCGATGCCGTCGACGTCGCCATTCAAATGATAGTCGGCGATGATGGCAGACGGCCTCGGCAGATCGAGATCGAAGCGCGCTTCGATCTCGGCATAGGACGATCCGGACACGCTCGCAAACTGCCAGTGATCGAAAAGCGTCGTCATGGCATGCGCGACCGTCTCGTCGTTTTCGAGCACGATCAGCGTCTTTTCCGATGTCGGAGACGCCGTCACCTGCGGCTTGCTGTCCATCACATTAGCATGCGCCGTGTCGCCCGAATTGCCTTGGTTACGCCATGCGTTGATGACGAGCGAAAACACCGATCCCCGCCCGACCTCCGACTTGAGCTCGATCCGTTGGCCGAGGAGATCGGCCGCGCGTTGCGCGATGGCGAGCCCGAGGCCAAGTCCCGTTACATCGGAGGTCACAGCGGTCGCGCGCTTGAACTCCTGAAAGATCAATTGCCGGTCGACCGGCTGGATACCCGGTCCGGTATCGTGGATTTCGATGCGCAGCGATGCACCCTCGCGTTTGGCGCCGAGAAGGATGCGGCCGGTCGCCGTGTACTTGATCGCGTTGCTGAGAAAGTTCTGGACGATCCGGCGCAAGAGATTGGGATCCGTGCGAATGATCGCCGTTGTCGGCACGATCCTGAGATCGAGACCGCGTGCGCCGGCCAGCGCACTGAACTCGATGCGTAGCGTCTTGAACAACTGGCCGAGTTCCACATCGGCAAGTTTCATCTCGTAGCAGCCCGAATCCATCTTCGACATGTCGAGAAGCGTGCCGAGAATGCGCTCGGTCGACTGCAGCGAGTGATCGATATTGTCGATCAGCTTCACGGCCTCCGGCTGCATGCCTGCGGCCGTTTCCAGCGCGAAGAGATAGAGGCGCGCCGCATTGAGCGGCTGCAGAAGATCGTGGCTCGCGGCAGCCAGGAATTGCGTCTTGCTCATGCTCGCGGCTTCGGCGGCGCGGCGTGTGCGAACGAGGTCGGCCGCGGTGACTTCGTGCCGTCGCACCTCGTCTTGAAGCGCGGCGTTGAGCGCCACCAGTTCACGCGTGCGTTCGCTGACCCGCTCTTCCAGCTCGTCCTTGCTGCGCTCCAGCATACGGGCAGCCTGGTACTGCGTCGTCACGTCGGTCAGCGTCACCACGAAGCCGTCATTCGGCATGGCGCGGAAGTTGGCCGAAACGGTCCTTCCGCCAGGGTAGAAGATTTCCAGCCGCAAGGGCGGCCGCTTGTTCACCTGCCCGATCCAGCGAAGAAACTCGCCTTCGCGCTCTTCCGCGATCCGCGCTCCGCGAGACAGGAGAAGACCGATCAATTCGCGGACCGTCGTTCCCTCGTGAAGCTCCACATAGGGCAAGTTGGTGAGCATCGCCGCCTGCGAGTTCCAGGCAACGAAACGACGCGCGCCATCGAAGACGACGACACCCTGCGCGATGCTGGCGAGCGTGGTGGCGAGCACTTCGGACTGCTCCGCCATACGGGTCAACCGGCTCGTCTCCTCCAACCGCTTGAAGGGCGTGATGTCGCTGACGATGGTGACCTTGCCGCCGTCCTCCGTCGCCCTTTCGCTGATCTGGATCCAACGCCCGTCGCTCAGCAATTGCTGAAACTGACAGCGCGCTTCGCTGTGGCTGCTCGATCGGCTGGCAATCCAGGCATCGGGATCCGTCACCGCCTCCACGATGACGCCGAGCCGGGCCGCATGCCGGATGATTTCCTGGAAATGCGTCCCGGGTTTCAGCAGATGTTCCAGCTCCGGGAATATCTGGCGATACTTGCGGTTGCAGAGAACGATGCGGTCGTCCTTGTCGTAGAGAATGAAGCCTTCGCCGATGGAATCGATGGCTTGGCGAAGCTGGCGCCGCGCGATCTTCGCCTCGCTCATCGCGCGGGCGAGACGCTGGATGCGCTTTTCGACGTTGCCTTCCACCTCGATCAGCGGTTCGATCGCGCGAAAGACGCGGCCGGACAGATCGTTGTTGCGGTCCACCTGCCCGATCAGCGCGTCACGGATGATCCGAAGCTTCTCGTTTTCGCGCCGAAGCTGCCGCACTTCTTGGTCGAGTTGCTGATCGAAAGGAAGGTTCGGATCGACATGCTTCATTCGGCCGCTCCGATCGCCAGCCCGGTCAAAGTCTGGCTCAGATGGAGAAACTTGAACTGCTCGCCATAGGTACTGAAGCCGATCATGTTGAAGCGTTTGAAGATGGGCAGAAGCTCATGCTTGATGCCGAGCCGTTCGGCTTCCAGGCGCCGCAGGATGCAATCGAAACAAAGGACCAGTTCCAGCGATCCCAGCCGGTCGGAGATCTGCTCCATGTTGAGCAGCAGATTGTCGCGCATGTCGACGGGTGACGCCGGGGTAAGCACGATGCCTTCATCGACCGCGCAGAAGAAATGCAGCGCCCCTTGGTCGTCCGACTTCTGGATGGCGCGCACGTGATAGTCGCCGCCGATCCGCGCAAGCAGGGGATTTGCGGCAAAAACAGCCGGCGTCAGCGCCGAAACATCCACCCCAATCAGCCGCGCATATTCTTCGGCGGCCGGCTCGGCATTGATGGTCTTGACGATGCGCCGCTCCGGATCGGCGCTGGTGATGACCAGCTTCTCCTCCATCGGGCGGAAATGTTCGAACTTGAAGACTTCGAGCTGACGGTTGGAAGCTCCGATGACGACCAGCGCCGTGTCTTCGAGGATCGCCCCATTGTAGAAGATCTGCGTCGTGTCGAAATGCAGATTGTCGCCGGCCGATGCGCCGAAAACGGGCACCTCGTCCAGCGCCGCATAAGCACTTGCTGCGATCTCCTCCTCGCGTCGCGACAACCCGTCGACCAGCAGCATGGCAAAGAGGTTCGAGCGGTCCTGCTCGAGCTCGCGCAACAGCCGGAAATAGGCAGTTTCGATCAGTTCGCCACCGCGTGGAATGGAAAATTCCTTGAGGTTTTCCAGAAGGCATATCTCGAAGGAAAACGCGCTGCGATCGAAGGCAAGCACGATCGCGCCATCGGCTTCGTAGCGCTGCTCCGTCAGGCTGCCGGCGGTCGTGCAGCCGATCAGCGGCACGCCCGGAAACCGGGCCGACAAAGAACGCACCACCGCGTCGTAGGGCGCAGCCGACGATACGAAGAGCGCGATCAGCGACGCGTCGCAATCGACAATGCCGGCGGCAAGTTCCTCGACGATGCCTTCCGGCATGCGTGATCCGGACCATGCACGGCGAATGGCCGGTCGCGGTGCGGCCTTCGGCCGGTCACGAATGCCCAGATCACTCTGTTCCCAGTCATCCATTCCTGCGCCCGACGGTCGAGCCCATCTGCTTCAGTAGAAGCAGCGGACCTCGGCTTCTATCTGCGACTGCCGCAAGGCATCGACCTTCACTTGGCTTGCCGGTGTCTCGCGGAAAATCATCATCTTCTCGCCGCCGCCCGGCACCTGCCGCATCCGCAGCACCGTTTCGGCAGCGCTGTAGTCGTCATAGGTCAACAGCGAAGAGACCACGTCGATGCTGCACGAACACTGCCGAAGTGCCTTGGCGGTCTGCCCGTTGGCCGCCATGCAACCGAGAACGTAATCGGCGACGACCTCAGTGGGATAGCCGTTCGCGGATTCAGCCCTGGGAACTGTGCCCGCAGCGCCAACGGCAAGCACCGCCATGAATAGTTGCCATCGTCGGATCATTGGACAAGCTCCCTGAACCGATATGTTTCCCGCAGACGGACACCACTGCCGTCCATTGCGGGCACTTCACTCGTGAGTTCGTAGACGCTGCCGGGCAGATCAGGCGACAGGCTGATCTGATAGAGCTTCTTGGCGAAATCCGGCATGCGGCTGGCCGCGTCCGCATCATCATACGGCATGAGGCTGATGGTTTCGACGGCAATCTCGTCGTCAGCAATTTCCGCTGTCCGTTCTTCCGCTTCGGCCGGCTGCGCAAGAATGTCGCGCAGGCGGCTGCGGAAGAACTGGGGCGAGCCGCCAGTGTTGCGGCTCATGAAATCCGCATCGCGCTGGAAGAACACGAGCAGCAGCGGGTTGATCGTCTCGGCCGTCGTCGAAACCGAAAGCGTTCGTGTCATGGGGAAGACGGCGATGTCGAAATCGAAGCCACCCTCGGCATCCGATTCCTCAAATTTCAGGCGGACCTCGTCCTTGAACGGTTCCTCGAGAATGTCGCCTTCGAGCGTGTAGTCGTAGACCAGCTCACCGGAGCCCTTCAGCCCGGCAAGGTGATTGGCACCGTAGACCCGCTCGCCGGCGGAACCTTCCACCAGTTCCGCTCGCGATCCGTCCAGCGCCAGTGACGGCGCGACAAAGGCGGTCGCGGTGAGACCCGCCGCCAGACAGCCGATCACCAAGTTTTGGATAAGTCGCCTCATTCTTTCACCATCTGCGAATAAATCGCCTGTCCGAGTGCGAAGGCGCGCTGGTCGAGCAAAACGGGCTGCTCGCAAAGATAGATGAGAGCGCGACGGCGCTCGTCGAAGACACGGATTTCCCAATCGAGCGTTGTCGGTGCACTGTCGGAACTGGCCGTGGCGGGCGCGTTCCCGGCCGCGGCAATGCGGCTCGACCGAATGTGTTCGGCGCGTTCCCGTTGGCTGCGCGCATAACGGCCGATCCCGGCAATGATCGAGGAGCGATCGCGATTGATCAGTTCGAGCGTTCGCCCGAACAGGGCGGTGAGTTGCTCGTTGCGCTCGCCTTCGGGCAGCTGCTCCGCGTAGGTGCCGACCATCGTGCGCGCCTCGTCGATCGGCAATCGGCGCACCGCAAGCTGCTCGGCCATCGCGCGGATATCATCATCACGCGCCCAGGAAGCCGGTTGCGGCTCCGGCCCCGCCCAGACCTGCGCCGTCGATATGCGGGGCACAAGGCGCTGGATGCACGGCCAGTCCGGGTTCGCACTATCGGCCGCTTGGGCTGCGATCGGAACAGTCACCAGGACTGCCAAACCGAGCGCAGCCAGAAGCGTCATTGAGCGGCGGCCAGCGCCGCCGCCTCGCTTTGGCATCTCGATGGTCCACGTCATGGGCACCTCCCGTGCTCAAGACAGAAAGACCGACGCGGCCTCACGGTTTGATCGCGATCCCCCAGGGAAAGCTCCCAACGGGGATGGACACCGTCGCAGTGTCCGTTGCCGTGTCGATCAGGGTGACGTCATTGCTGACGCCGTTCGAAGTATACAGCGTTGTCTCGTCCGGCGTGAGCTCCAACTGCCAGACCCGCTGGCCGACGAGAATGTAATCGAGCACCTCGTGCGTCTGCGCATCGATGATCGCAACGCGGTTCGATGGCCCAAGGGCCACATAGGCCTTGCTGCGATCCTCAAGGATCTTCACGCCGACCGGTTGCAGAGCCTCGGGCTCGACGCCCGGCACCTCGAACGAGATTTCGTGCATGACTTCCATCGCCACCGGATCGATCACGCTGACCGTGCCGCCGATTTCGGCCGTAACCCAGACTTCCGAGCCGTCCGAGGTGAACTCGGCGATGCGCGGCCGCTGACCGACAAGCACGTTGCCGACGATCTCGTAATTATCGGTATCGATGAAGTGGGCCATGTTCGTCGTTTCCGACGTGTTGACGACGATCTTCCCGTCCGGGCTGACGCCCATGCCCTCCGGCTCAACGCCGACCGGAATCTCGGCGATCATTTCGCGCGTTTCCAGATCGATCACGGTGACGAGGTTGTCGTCTTCGTTGGCAACGTAAAGCCGGTCGCCTTGCGGTGCGATGACGAGAAGTTCCGGGTCGGGTCCGGACGGCAAGGTATCGACGAGTTCCAACGTCTCGGTGTCCATAACCTCGATCGTGTTGTCGTCGCTGGCGCAGATGTAGAGAAACCGGTTGTCATGGCCGAGCGCGATGCCGCGAGGACGGTTGCCGACAGGAATTTCTTCGAGAACTTCCTGCGTTTCACCGTCGATCACGGAGATCGTGTTGCCTTGCTCGTTCGACACGAACACCGTCAATGCGTGCGCCGGCCAAATGCCGGCCACCAATCCCACACCCGCCGCGAGTGCCGCTACCTTGCCACGATACTTCATTGCCCACTTCCTCCCGTTGATATGCTTCGACGTCGCTTTCTCTATTGCAGTCGGCATTCGCTCTCCGGCTGGTCGTAGCCGAGGCTGTCCAGCGGTGTGCGTTCGTGCAGGAAACCCGGTTGGGGCGAAGCGGAGACAAGCACGCGCTTGTTCGCAATCAGCACGGGCTGTCGCATCTGCTGGTTCCAGTCGCGATAGCTGAGCCCTACACCTTTGAACCCACCGATCTCAAAATCCGCACTGCGTAGGAACGAGCGAATTTCTGCCACGTCGACACTGTTCAGCCGGGTAACGGCCTCGCCGATCGAGCGGACACCGAGCCAGGCGCCATAGTCGCGCTCTTCCATCCACCGATCCGCGACCTCTTCGAAGCGGCGCTGGATCTGGGTCGATCCCCATTGCTCTAGAACCCGGTGCCACGACATCGCGACCAGGCCATGTGTTCCGGCGACTGGACGGGCAGCATAGGTGTTGTACGGCAGGTACTCTCCGAACACCTCGTTTTCGTCGGCAACGACGAGCACGTCGTACTCGCCGCCTTCCTGGGTCGCCAATGGCATCTGATCCTGGATCTGGATATGGCCGCTGTCGGTGCGCCGAGAGATCGCCGAATAGGCGTAGTCGCTCTCGGCCACGACCTCAGCGCCGAATTTCTCGGCCGAACGACGAACCGCCTCGGCAAAGGCGACATCGTTTTCCTGCGTTCCCGACACGAGATAAAGCCGCGGCCAGCGCTTCCAGACGAGAAACTGCACCAGGGCGTCGGTCCGCATGGAGCGGCTCGGCGTCGTGTGGAACACGTGGTCGAAACACACATTGATGCGCAGGTCGTCGTCACCGACGCGACCGTTGAAAATCAGCGCTTCGCTGGCTTCCGGATGGTCGGCGATCGATTGCAGATCGTCACGCGGCAAGTCCGAGATGAACAGCGTCCGACCACTTTGCCGCTCTTCCTCGAACACGGCGACGATGTCTTCGTCAGCGGTCAAAACCCGCTCGACAAGAGAATACTCGTGTCCGAGAAATCCGCCTGTTGTTTTGTTATCGTCGAGAGCGAGCCGCGCGCCCCATACGCCCGGATCCTCCACGATGGGATCGACGAAGGACAATGGCAGACGTTCTTCCTGTTCCCGCGAAAGGAACACGATCTCCACGTCTACGGCCCTGGCTGCCGTGGTGGTGGCAAGTATAGCCAGCACAACGGTTGTGCAAAGTCGTATCAAATATCCTCCCGCCCGGCCCCCGCCGGTTTCTGTCGCTCCACTGGTCGGCGCTGAAACGCCTGATCTCCCAATGGCAATGTGACAAAGGGGCCGACACGTCGATATAGTGCTAAGGTACTACGCCAGTCTCCGACTGACGTTGGCGCATTCATGGCCAGTAAATCGACGTCTTCATTTCCCAGAAGTACTTAAGGACTATTTAGCCCATTATTGCCTCTGCCTACAATCGATTGGTCGCAAGCTGCCATCTTGCGTCGAGACAGCAAGAGGGGATCGGCATGAAAACGCGTGCGGCAGTCGCTTGGGCGGCGAACCAGCCTCTATCCATCGAGACGGTCGAGCTGGCCGGTCCGTCAGCAGGTGAAGTCCTGGTCGAGATCATGGCGACCGGCATCTGCCATACCGATGCCTACACCCTGTCGGGCCTCGATTCGGAAGGCAAGTTTCCGGCAATCCTCGGTCACGAGGGCGCGGGCATCGTGCGCGAAATCGGCGCCGGGGTCACATCCGTAAAAGTCGGGGACCACGTCATTCCGCTCTACACGCCGGAATGCCGCAACTGCAAAACGTGCCTCTCGCAGCGATCCAACCTCTGCACCGCGATCCGCTCGACGCAAGGCCAGGGCGTCATGCCGGATGGAACGAGCCGTTTCGCCTGCGACAGCGGTCCGGTCTTCCACTACATGGGCTGCTCGACCTTTTCCAATTTCACAGTTCTGCCGGAGATCGCAGTGGCGAAAGTGCGCGCCGACGCTCCCTTCGACAAGATCTGCTATATCGGCTGCGGCGTGACGACGGGCATCGGTGCCGTCATCTACACGGGCAAGGTTTGGCCGGGCGCAAATGTCGTCGTCTTCGGCCTGGGCGGCATCGGTCTCAACGTCATCCAAGGCGCGCGCATGGTGGGTGCCGACAAGATCATCGGCGTCGATCTCAATCCCGCAAAGGTCGAGATGGCGCGCAAATTCGGCATGACGGACTTCGTCAATCCCAACGATTTCGGCCAGGACAAGGTCGTGCAGGCGATCGTCGATCTGACGGATGGCGGCGCCGACTTTTCGTTCGACGCCACGGGCAACGTCAACGTCATGCGCCAGGCGCTGGAATGCTGCCATCGCGGGTGGGGGCAGTCGATCATCATCGGCGTGGCGGAAGCCGGCAAGGAGATTGCCACGCGGCCGTTCCAGCTTGTGACGGGACGCGTCTGGAAAGGCACCGCATTCGGCGGCGCGCGCGGCCGCACCGACGTGCCCAAGATCGTCGACTGGTACATGGAGGGCAAGATCAACATCGACGACCTGATCACCCACACGATGCCGCTCGAGGAGATCAACACGGCATTCGATCTCATGCACGAAGGCAAGTCGATCAGGAGCGTGGTGGTCTTCTGACGGTCGAGCCGACAGGGTCCGGACGAGGAAGTCTGCGATGGACGTCGATCAACGCCGAAGCCAGCCACTCGCCGCAGCTGACGCCGTTCGCCGCCAGCCTTTCCAGGAACTCTCTCGTGCGTCGTCCTTCGGCGGCCAGCAACTCGCGCTGATCCACGACAGCGCTGCCACGGGCACGCCGATGCGCGTCAGCGTATACCTGCCGCCCGCCATCGAACGCAGAGCCGTCCCGGTCGTTTATTTCCTCTCAGGCCTTACCTGTACCGACGAGAACTTCACCGTGAAGGCAGGCGCCCAGCGCATGGCCTCCGAACTGGGTCTGATGATCGTCGTGCCCGATACGAGCCCGCGTGGCGATGGCGTTCCGGACAACGATGACGATGGGCTCGGGCAAGGCGCCGGCTTCTACGTCGATTCCACCCAAGCCCCCTGGTCCGATCATTTCCAGATGTTCAGCTATGTCGCCGACGAGCTACCCCGGCTGATCGAAAGCGCATTTCCCGTCAGAAGTGGCAAATGCGGGATACTGGGGCACTCCATGGGCGGACACGGCGCCCTGATGATCGCCATGCGCCATCCCGAGCGCTACGGTTCCGTGTCGGCCTTTTCACCGATCGTTGCGCCGAGCGCAGTCCCATGGGGTCGAAAAGCGTTCGCCGCCTATCTCGGGCCCGACGAGGCCGCATGGCTTCCCTACGACGCCACGAGCCTCCTGCGCGCACGCGGTTTCCCGACCCAGATCCTCATCGATCAGGGAACCGACGACCCCTTCCTGCAGACGCAGCTACAGACCGAGCGCTTCATCGACGCGCTGAAGGATCGGGGCCAGTCGGCGAAAGTGCGGATGCAGGCAGGCTACGACCATTCCTATTTCTTCGTCGCGACGTTCATCGACGATCATCTGCGCCACCATGCGCATATCCTGCAGCAGGAACCAGCAGGGTGAACCGCTACTCCGGTCGCTTCAGCCACCCCTGCCCGCGGCAGGTCCGCCCCGTGCCGGCGTATAGCCGACGAGCGCCGCGATCCCGAACACCAGGAACGTCGCGACGACGATACCGAGCGCCATGAGGTTCGGTTCGCGATAGATCGTGAACCGGATGAGCTCCACCACATAGGTGAACGGATTGAGCAGGCACAGCTCGTAGATCGTGACGCTGCCTTCGCGCATGCGCCAGAGCGGATAAAGCGCCGACGACATGAAGAACATCGGGAAGATGAGGAAATTCATGACTCCCGCGAAATTCTCCAGCTGCTTGATCCATGACGACAGGAACATGCCGAGCGCACTCAGCGTCATGCCCGTCAGGATCAACACGGGAAACATCATGATCAGCCCGGCCACCGGCAACCGCGTGCCGAGCAGCATGGCGATGATGACGAACGCATACACCTGGATGATCGACACGAATGTTCCCGACAGCATGCGCGCCAGAAGCAGGTAGCTGCGCGGCAGCGGCGTCGACAAGAGCACCCGCATCGAACCCATCTCGCGATCGTAGACCATGGACAGCGAGTTCTGCATGCCGGCGAAAAGCTGGATCATCCCGATCAGCCCCGGCACAACATAGACGTCATAGGTGATGTAGGTCTTGTAGGGCGGGATGATGGAGAGGCCGAGCGCCGCCCGAAAGCCGGCAGCGAAAACGATCAGCCAGATCAGCGGTCGCACGAGCGCGGAAAAGAAGCGGCCCTTCTGCTGCACGAAGCGCAGCATTTCGCGCGAGAGGATCGCGAAGAATGCACGTCTCGCATGTCCGCTCTTCATGCGGCGCGGACCGCATCATGTGCCGTCATCCGGGTGAAGGCCTCGTCCAGATTGGCCGCACCGGCCGACGCGACGATGGCGTCTACTTGTCCAGCCGCGACGATCCGGCCCTTGTCGAGCACGATGACGTCGTCCTCGTCCGCCACCTCGTCGACCAGGTGCGTCGCCAGAAGAACCGTCATCCCCTCGTCTCGGGCAAGCTCGTGAACATGCTTGATGAGCCAACGCCGCGTCGCGATATCGAGCCCTGTGCTCGGTTCGTCGAGCAGCAGCAGGGCCGGATGATCGAGAAGCGCGCGGGCGACCTCAACGCGACGCCTTTGCCCGCCGCTCAGCTTGCGCACCTTGGTCTTGTTCAATCCCTCGAGTCCGATCGCCGCCAGAAGCATGTCGATCCGATCCTTCGCCTCATGCCGTGTCAGGCCGCGCAGCGCCGCGAAGTAGCGAAGGTTCTGGTCGATGGTGAGATCGAGTTCCAGCGTCTGCGCCTGGAAGACGATTCCGAGCGACGACAGCGCCGCCGACCGGTCACGCCGCAGCGGATGACCCGCGATCACGACTTCGCCTTCACGACAATCGAAGAGCCCGGTGATGAGGGAAAACAGCGTCGTCTTGCCGGCTCCGTTCGGGCCGAGAAGCGCAGTCACCTTGCCACGCGCGAGATCGAAGCTGATGTCGTTCAGCGCAGGCTTTTTGCCGTAGCTGTAGGAAAGGGTCTTGACCGAAAGTGCCGTCGGCCGCTCCGCCATTTCAATCATGCCTGCAGACCGCTCCTTCTCTACTGCTGTTCTTCGAAGAGCTGGTTGCGGATGAGGTAGCGCACGCCATGGCTCCAGCTTTCATCGGTATTGCCGCGGATGCTGGCATTGTACTTGCGCACGAGATTGCCCGTCTCGGCATCGTGGACCGACATGCTGAGACTGAGGATCAAGGTCGAGATCTTCTGCACGAAACCGGTGACGACCTGATCGGCACCCACTTCGCGCGCCAGCCGGCTTTCGCAGCCATTGCAGGTGCGCAGCTTCGGCATGGTGGCCAGCCGCTCCTGCATCGCATCCGTGTCGACCAGTTCGTAGCCGCCCTGGTCGCGATAGGCGTCGCGCAGCAAGTCGGTAATCATCTCCAGTCTTGCCGCTTCGGCCGGGTCGGCCCCGCGCACTTCACCCTCGAGGCTCGTATCGTACAGCTCAAACGTGAAGATCGCGAGCTTCTCGCCATCTGCGGACATGGCCGGAACGATCGACGCCAGCGAGACGACACATGCCAAGGCGATGCAAACGGAAATCGACCTCACGAGGCGGACCCCATGCGCAGCGGCCAGCTCTGCTCGAAGACATTGCCCTTCGTATCGACGGCCCGCGCCGTCAGTTCTCCATCGCCTTGCGGCTTGACGAAGAAATTGATGCTGGGGTTTTCGCTGATCGAAATATCACCCTCAAACGTCAGTATTGACTTACCATCAACCGACACATCCAGACTTTGCACGTAGTGCGACGGGATCCAGAGTTGCGTGACCTGGTCGGTCTGCAGCCCGCTGAAATTGGGATGGCTGATCATCAGCTGGATTTCTGAGGGCTTGTCGACTTGCCAGTCGCCGATCTGGCGCATGCGCATGTCGCCAAGCCGCGCCATCGCCTGGGCGTTGTTCTTCGTTGCCGGAGCAGCGCAGCCGCCGGATGCCTTGACGAAGGTCTCCGCCATGTAGAGCTGCCCATCGTCCATTTCGGCGATTGCCCGGATGTTGGAATAGGCATTGACGCGAACGCGCGTGGAGATGTCGGCGATGCCGTTGTCGCGGGACAGATGGAACGTGCCGGCAACCGGCGCCGGGTTTTCGTCGATCACGATCGTCAACGACTTGATGTAGCGTTCGTCGTCCGGGCCGATGAGCGATTTGATGCTGATCGGCACGAGCGCCGCGTCCTGGGCGCGATCGGGCGCCTCGATTTCCAGCAAGGCGCTGCCGTCGTGGATGGTGCGCTCATCGCCGTAAAGCTGGGTCCGTATCTCGCTCCAAGCCTGGCTATCCTGCGCCGACGCCGGATGCCCCGCCGGTATCACCAGGATCACCAGCAAAAGAAACCACGCCGAGACCGCGAAGCGAAGGGATGTTGAAGGTCTCATCATTCCCACTCCAGTTCCGCATAAGCTGTGATGATGTTGCGCCCGTGCCCCTCGTCCCGCAATAGCCAATTCGGCCCAGCGAGATCGCCGAGTTCTGCAACGGCCTCGGTCATGTCCAGACCCTCTGCGATCGCCGAGCGCACACCGTCTCGCAGCGAGACGAGGTAGGCCTTCTGCCGGTCGATCGCCCCGCGCCCGAATCCAGGCGCGCCATGGCCTGGTATTATTTGGGAAACATCGCCCGGCATCAGGTCGTCCATCGCCTCGATCCAGCCATTGAGGCTGCCGTCGACGATGGGTATTCGGTCCACGAAAAGCAGGTCGCCCGCCCACAACATGCCGGTCCGGGTGTCGAAGACGGTCAGGTCGTTGTCCGTATGAGCGGCCGGCCACGCCTTGAGCACGATCTTTCGGCCACCGAGATCGATTTCCGCGGTGTCGTCGACGAGAAGACTGGGCTGCACGACCCGTGTGTCGGCACCATCCAGCGACAGCGTTCTGATCTGCTCCAGATAATAATCGCCGCGCTCGGAGAGCGCCCCGGGCAGCCGATGATGGCCGACGAAAACGGGTGCTGCGTCTTTGAAGGCTCCATGTCCGAAACAGTGATCGAGATGGACATGCGTTGCGATCACGTGGCTTACCGGCTTGTCCGTCACGCGGCGCACCGAAGCCATCAGCGATACACCTTGCGCATACGTCGTGCCGGTGTCGACGACCGCAACGCTGTCCTCGCCGACGATGAAGCCGATATTCGCGATCGCCCCGTGATTTTCCGCGGTCATCGCTTCCTGGAGGCCGTAGCGCACATGGATCCCGTCCTCGATTTCGCGAAACGGAAGATCGGCTTGGCGGGCGAGCGCAGTGCCGCTCGACGGACAGCAGCCGGAAAAGAACGCAAGCATCGCGGAGCGACAGACGAACTGCCGGCGGGTGGGATCACCGCCGCGTACCGCCTGCCCGATCACGCCGTTGAAGCTGCTGATCTGTGGCCGGCGATGTCGTTGCGCCGCCATCAATGGATCGATGCGGATGTCAGATTCGGACGCCATGGCCGTACGCTTGCCAGCGCACCATCGTCCTCGGCCCACCCCGTCACCCCGTCGGGAAACCAGGTCACGTCGGTGAACCCATATTCCACCGCGCGCTTGGCGGCATTCCAGGACATCCAGCAATCGCGCTCGCAAAAGAAGACGAGGCCCTTCTCGGCCTCGCCTCCTACCAATTCCTCGAGCTTCGTCCGGAACGCCGCATCCTCGCCGGGCTGCAGCTTCCCGTAGCCCATATTGGCGAGCCAGTGCGCACCTGGAATCGATTCCCGCTCAGGCTCACGCCAAACACTGTCATCCGGCCGGTCGTCAGGCAACGGCGGCGCCGGCATCACGTCGATCAACGCGACGTCGTCGGACGCAACAAGCACGCGCATAGCAGCGATATCGACCGTTCGCGCACCCGTGACGCCATCGGGCACCGGCGCGCGATAATTCTCCATACGGTAGGGCTGGGCTTCTGTGGTTGCCTGCGCATTGAGAGGCTGACCGTCCCCTTCGCTCCCGCTATCGGTGCGTTGCTGAGGAGCATCCTGACGCTCGGCGCCACCTGCATCATCGGTCCTCTCCGCCGGATCTGCGGCGGCGGGCAGCGTCATCGGAATGATCAGCTTGCCGGCATTGTCGAGGAGTGGCACGCCGTATGACTGCAGGATCGCGTCGATGTCGGCCTTGTGCTCCATCAGGATCGCGTTGAGCTGATCCTTCCAGTCATTCTCGCCGTGGCGGATGCCCATCGAGATCCGGTAGTCGACGCGCTCCGTGCCGCGTGCGGCGTCGAGCGGTTCCATCACGAGGTTCGGATCGATCTGCTGGATCCAATAGCCGGCAAGCGGTCCCCACACCAGCGCCGCATCGGTATCGCCATCAGCCACATCCTGCACCATGTCTCTGGCCGGCTTGTCGATCCGCGTATCGACGATCAGCGGATAGTGCTTGGACTGGTCGAGATGGCCATAACGGGCCGCGGTGGTCGCGCCCGGCGTTCCCGGCTGGATGCCGATCCGCAGGCTGTCGAAGGCCGGATCATCCAGATTGCCGGAGGTCAGCGCCAGATCCGCCTTGTGCACGATCATGTAGGCAGCGCGGTAATAGGGGTTGGTGTTCTGCATCAACTCGTTGGTGGTCGCCACGCCGATGACGAGATCGCAGCGCGACGCTCCGAGCGTCATGCGCACGAACCCCACCGTCTGCGGAAACCAGGTGTATTCGATCGGAACACCGAGTTCGTCTGCGATCAACTCCGCGATCTTGTTTTCGAATCCCTCGCCTTTGTCGTTGGAATACGGAAGATTCCCCGGGTCGGCGCACACCCTCAGTTGGGTCCGGTCGACGATCTCGCCCAGCAGCGAGCGGTTGAATTCGCCGCCTCCCTGCTGGGCGCCGATCGATCCCATCCCGCCCGGCGTGGTGTCGGCGGCGGTTTGCGCCTGCGCTCCAATCTGCCCGAGACCCATCGATGCCATCACGAAAGTGAGCGCAAGAACGAGCGAAGAGCGATGGAGCCGGCCGGTCATTGGTTCGCCTGCCATTCCTGGAAGACCGGATCGTTTTCCGGATCGATGCGATCGGGACGACCACGCCCCACGGCGTCGTCGGCACGCGCCTTCAGGTAGGCGTAGATGTGGTCGATGTAGAGCATGACATCGACGTTGTCGCCGAAGGCGGGCATGACCGAGTTGCCGCTGGCGCCGCTGGAAGTGCGGCCATTGGCAACGGTCGCGGCAAAATCCGCGTAGGACATGTCCTTGAGCGATTTGACCAAAGCCGGCGCGAACGTGCTGCCCATGGCATCCGGACCGTGACAGGTGTGGCAGGTGTTATGGTACCGGCGGAAGCCATTGTAGGTTCCGTAATCCACTTTCCCATCCTCGACGGTATAAGGCTTGTCTTCCCAATCGACCGTCTCTTCCTGGGCCTGGGCGGGAGCAAGGGATGCGGCTGTGAAAAGCAGCATCGCACCGCAAAGGCCGGTGGCGGCCGACATCAGATATTTCATAAGGATCTCCTCGAGATGGTCTTTTTGAACGCCGCCCGGTGGCGCTGGCCGTCGGGAAGGACGTCTTTCAATTGGCTTCGCGGCCCGGTGCGTGACCGGGCCGCGCGATGTTCAGGAACGATCCGGGGCTTCGCCCGCCATCATTCGCTCGGGATGCTGAACACCGTCAGCTGGCCGCCAAGCTGGGTGTAATCGGACAGCGACTGATATGCGCCCACTGCACCCAGACCGTCGGTACCTTCCGTCAGGCCGGCGGCGAGACCGATGCCGGCCCAGCCACCGATGCCTGAGAGCACGGCCACATACTGCTTGCCGTCATGCTCGTAGGTGTTGACGTTGCCGATGATCCCGGATGGCGTCTTGAAGCGGTAGAGTTCTTCACCCGTCTCCATGTCCACAGCCTTCAGATAGCCTTCGAGCGTGCCGTAGAACACGATGTCGCCAGCCGTGGCCAAGGCACCCGACCAGACGGAGAAGGGCTCTTCGACCGACCAGACGATCTCGCCGGCAGCGGCATCCCAGGCAATGAAGTTGCCCATGCCACCGTGGCTGTCAGGGGCAGGATACATGGAGAGCGTCGCGCCGACATAAGGCTGACCTGCAGTGTAGGAGACCTGGAAGGGCTCGTAGTCCATGCAGACGTGGTTCGTCGGAATGTAGAAGAGTCCCGTTTCCGGCGAGTAGGCGGAAGGCTGTTGATCCTTCGTGCCGAGAGCGGCGGGGCAGATGCCCTCCGAGTTCACGTCAACACCGTTCTGCGCAGTGGAGTACTCCGCAACGACCTGCGGCCGACCGTACTGCTCATCGTCTTCGTTCATGACGACTTCCGTCGCCCAGTTGACCGCGGGATCGTACTTCGCCGCGACAAGCAGCTCGCCCGTCTCGCGATCGAGGGTATAGGCAAAGCCGTTACGGTCGGGGTGGAAGAGAACCTTGCGTTCCTCACCGTCGATTTCCATGTCGACGAGGATGTTTTCGTTGACGCCGTCATAGTCCCACTCGTCGTGGGGCGTCATCTGGTAAACCCACTTCGCGACGCCGGTATCGAGGTCACGGGCGAAGATCGTCATGGACCAGCGGTTGTCGCCGGGGCGCTGCGCAGGGTTCCATGTGCCGGGGTTGCCCGAGCCGTAATAGACAAGGTTGAGTTCCGGGTCATAGGAGACCCAACCCCAAACGGTGCCGCCGCCGAGCTGCCACTGGTCACCTTCCCAGGTGTCGACGCTCGAGTTTTCGCCGACTGGCTCGCCCAGATGGGTGGTGTTTTCCGGATCGAGAAGGATCTGGTCGTCCGGTCCGACGGAATAGGCGCGCCAGTCCTGCTCGCCCGTTTCCAGATTGTAGGCGGTCATGTGACCCTGGACGCCGAACTCACCACCGGAATTGCCGACCAGCACCTTGTCACCGGCAATGAGCGGAGACATCGTCCCGGTTTCACCTTTGGACGGATCGCCGTTCTGTACCTTCCAGAGCTCCTCGCCGGTCTGGGCATCGAGCGCAACGACGTTGGTGTCCGCCTGATGGAGGATGATTTTGCCATCGGCATAGGCGACGCCACGGTTGACCGTGTCGCAGCACATGACCGGGATGACGTTCGGGTCCTGCTCGGGCTCGTAGCGCCAGATGATCCGACCACTGTCGTTCAGGTCGAGCGCGAAGACCTTGTTGGGGAACGGCGTGTGAATGTACATCACGCCATCGATGACGAGCGGGCCACCTTCATGGCCGCGCAGGACGCCGGTGGAGAAAGACCACGCAACCTGTAGATCGCCGACGTTGTCCTTGTTGATTTCCTCCAGTTCGCTGTAGCGCGTGGCGGAGTAATTGCCGAGCTGCATCACCCAGTTCTTGGCATTCTGCTGCATCTCGACAAGTTCGTCGTTCGCAGTGGCAAGCGATGTCGTGGCGGCAAAAGCCAGCACCGAACACGCCGCCATCAATCCGGATTTCTTCATCTCCATCCCCATCTGATCGTCCTCCCGTCACGCCTCACGCCAGCTGCAAAAGCGCTGCCGCGGACCCTGGCACCCTGGCCAGGCTCGGCGCAGTCTGGAAATTCTGGATGGGGCCCTCGGCTGTGTCGATAGAACGTTAGTACTGCGAAGTACTGGACCTTATTAAACAACTGGATTGTGCAGTGCATTATTAGGAAATTGCACTGCACGCGACACGGTCTGCCAAGGCGGCGAATTTGATCGTGTCGTTTGTTGGCAGATCGTAAGTACTATTGTTGCTGATGGGCACGGATGGAAAATTCGGATCAGGATCATCGTGTTTATGTTTCGCATTGCTCCGTTGTCCGCAGCACTGCGACAGCGATCACTTGCGGAATTTCTAGAACAAGCCGGCATCTATGTGTCGTCTGCCGGCCCTAGTGATTGGGCCGTCTCAGCTTGACCCACTGCAACTCTTTGAGGAGATCGACAGATGGCCATACTCGCCCGAGGCGGATGCCGTTGCGACAGCAATCCCGTGCGGTTCGAATACAACAAGGAACCGGCAGAGGTTCATTTCTGCCTTTGCACCGATTGCACGGATACGTGCGGCGGCGCGCTGGCGCTGATTTCGGTGGTTGAGCGCAGTGCGTTCACAATCACGGCCGGCGAAGACAAGATCCGCAACATCGACACCAAGCCAACCTGCCACAGGCGCTATTGTGCCGAATGCGGCTGCCATATGTTTCTTTATGTCGACGCCTTCCCGGACCATCTGCTGATCCACATTCCCACCATCGACCGTGACACGGATGTCGGCGGTAAGCCCGATCGCTGGGTCTTCGTCAATTCCAAGCACCCGATGGTGACGATTCCCGATGATGGCCTCCCGCGCCATGCCGGATGGGCCGGAAGCGGAGATCCCGTACAGGCTGCATGAGGCTGCAGATGAGCCAGTTTGCCGAAGGCCTGTTGGAGGATCGGCTTTCGGCAAGCGCTTTGACTATGCGGCAAAGAAGCCTGCTGGTGCCGCCGTTCGTGGAGGGCACGATGCTAAGACTGACAATTGTAGCAAGCGCTGTGCTTGGATTTTGCATGGCCACGCTCGTCGGAGCAGAGGCCGAGGCGGCGGAACGCGTTCGCGTCGGCCTTCTGGAATACGGCACCGTGAGTTGGGAATTCGACGTCATCGAGCGACACGGCCTCGACGAAGCTGCAGGCCTGTCGATCGAGACGTTGAACCTGGCGAGCAACCAGGCGACCACGGTCGCGCTGCAGGCAGGCGAAGTCGACGTGATCGTCTCGGACTGGCTCTGGGTTTCGAGACAGCGCGCCAATGGCCGCACCTATACGTTCGTTCCGTTTTCCTCGTCCGTCGGCGCCGTGATGGTGCCGGGAGTTTCCGATATCCAAGACTTCGGTGATCTGCGCGGACGCAAGATTGCAATCGCCGGCGGTCCGCTGGACAAGGGCTGGCTTTTGCTGCGCGGCTATGCGGAACGTGAATTCGGCTTCGATCTCGCGGCGGAGACCGAACAGGTCTTCGGTGCGCCGCCGTTGCTGACCGAAGTCGCGAGGCGCGGCGAGGTCGATGCGATCCTCAACTACTGGCATTACGGCGCACGTCTGGAGGCGGAAGGCTTCCGCCGCCTCGTCGATTCCAACGAAGCCGGCATCGCGCTTGGGGCCGAAGGTGCCATTTCGGCGATCGGCTACGTCTTCGACGAGCAATGGGCGAACGACAACCTGGAAACGATGACGGCGTTCTTCGAGACGACCGAAAAGGCGAAATCCATCCTGGCGACGTCCGATGAAGAATGGGACGATCTGCGGCCACTGACGGGTGCGCCGGACGATGCGACGCTCATTGTACTGCGTGACAGATTTCGCGACGGCATTCCCGATCGTCCGCTGGATGCGGAACTGGCCGACACCCAACTGATCTACCGCATCCTCGCCGAAATCGGCGGTCGCGAGTTGGTCGGGCCGGCGGAGGAAATGGCACCCGGCACCTTCTGGACCGCTTTGGTCGACGGATCGTGACGTGATGCGGCAAGCACCGCTCAGACTGATCTCCATCGGCGGCTTTCTGATCGTCTGGGCCCTCGCCGCCTATCTCGCCGACAGCCCTGAAGTCCCGACGCCCTTTGCCGTCTTCCAGACCTTTGCGCGCGAGCTAACGGAAGGCTCGCTGCTTTTCCATCTCAGCGCTACGCTCATGCGCGTCGCAGCGGCCTTCTGCCTTGCCATGGCCATCGGCACTGCGATCGGCATCCTCATGGGCCAGAGCAGGACCGCCGATCGGCTGCTCGATCCTTGGGTCATTCTCATGATCAACATGCCGGCGCTCGTGGTGATCGTGCTCTGCTACATCTGGATCGGCTTGACGGAAGTCGCCGCCATTCTCGCGGTAGCCCTGAACAAGATCCCGAATGTCGTGATCACGGTGCGCGAAGGAGCCCGCGCGCTGGACCGGAAGCTCGCCGAGATGGCCCGCGTCTTCCGATTCTCCCGCATGGCGACGCTGCGCCACGTGGTGCTGCCGCAGATGCAGCCCTTCATCGCCGCAGCCGGGCGCTCGGGCCTGTCGCTCATCTGGAAGATCGTTCTCGTCGTGGAGTTCCTCGGCCGTTCCAACGGCGTCGGCTTCCAGATCCACCTTTATTTCCAGTTGTTCGATGTCGCCGCGGTTCTCGCCTATGCTCTCGCCTTCATCATCGTCATGCTCGCAATCGAATTCATCGTGGTACAGCCTCTTGAACACCATCTCACGCGCTGGCGGCCCAAGCTCGTTTGACGTCCTGATCCGATCCAAGAGCTTCAGGTCGGCAGACGGCAGTCAGAGCGACATCATCGCCGACCTCGCCTTCAGTCTGGCGCCTGCGACATTCACATGCATGATCGGACCCTCCGGCTGCGGCAAGACCACCACGCTGCGAATCCTGCTCGGGCTCGAGACCGATTACGATGGCGAGATCGCGCTCCCCTCCAGCGAGACACGCATCTCCGCGGTCTTTCAGGAACCGCGCCTCCTACCTTGGCGCACGGTCGATCAGAATATCCGGCTCGCGCAGGCTGGCGGCCATGGCCTCGACCTCGAGCCGCTTTATCAGATCCTCGGTCTGGAAGGTCTTGCGGATCGCTATCCGGGAGAGTTGTCGCTTGGCATGGAACGCCGCGTGGCGCTGGCACGGGCCTTCGCGGTCATGCCGGACATCCTGCTGCTCGATGAGCCCTTCGTTTCCCTGGATGAACACACGGCAGATCGTCTGCGCGAACTGCTTGTCGATCTGGCGCGGCTTCATCGCGTCACGGTATTGATGGTCACGCACAATGTGCGCGAGGCGGTGCGGCTGGCGGATCGTCTCCTGTTGATGAACGGCCGTCCGGCTCGTATCGCCGCGGAGATTGCAGTGCCGCTTCCGCCGCAGGAACGCCGTGGCCCTACCTTCGATCGCGTTCTGTCGGATCTGGAAGATCGGTACCCCGAGATCATCCGCGCCTGACGAGCAGCAGGATCGCGGGTTTCTGTCTCCTTGAACGAAAAAGAGCGCAGGCTTTTCAGCCCACGCTCCTTCCCTGTACTTGCCCGGCGAACTTGTTCTCAAGCGCGTCCGAGCCGATAGAATTCCTAGAACAGGACGGGTTCGTCACCATCCGCCGGTGCGTAGCGGTTGATTTCCATACCGCAACTGACTTCGATAAACTTCGGTGCACGCCAGGTCATGTTTCCTCCGATCCAGTGAACGTGGACTGCCACGTTGGCAGAAGCTATTCCACCATTACGCCAAGTACATTGCAATGGCGCCCGCCCTCCCTGCCATAGTACCTTCGTACCTGATCGGAATGCGCAAACAACGTGGATGCTGCATTGCAATAAAAACCTCTCGGAGGGCGGTGGATACTAAAGGACCTGTTTGCCTCGCTCCTCCTTGTTGCTAGGGAGGGGATGATGCGGTTTGCGCTGCATCGCGGAGGAGGATCTTGCAAGAAACCAACAATGTCCGTGCACTCGTTCTGGGAGCGGCAGCCGGCGGCGGCCTGCCGCAGTGGAACTGTGGCTGTTCGAACTGCCGTGAGGCACGCGACCCGAACGGCGCGCTCACACCGCAGACGCAATCGTCGCTGGCCGTAACCGCCAACGGGCGCGACTGGTCGCTTCTCAACGCCTCCCCCGACATCAGATCGCAGATCGAAGCCAATCCGGCGCTGCATCCCCGCTCGCTGAGAGACACGCCTATTGCAAGCGTGCTCGTCACGAATGGCGATATCGACCATATCGCCGGTCTTCTGATCCTGCGTGAAAAGCAGCCATTTCGGCTGTTCACCACGGCGGCCATCGGAGACATCCTGGCGGCAAACCCCGTGTTCGAGGTGCTCGACCCGAACTGCGTCGAGCGCATCACGATCGCCTTGGATCAGCCCTTCGCGTTGGTCGACGGCATGGAGGCGACGCTCTTTGCCGTCCCCGGCAAACTGCCTCTCTTCATGGAAGGCGAGAATCCGGACACGGCTCTCGAAGGCGAGCAGACCGTCGGAGTCGAACTGACGGCATCGGGCAAGCGGATCTACTACATCCCCGGCTGCGGTCGCCTGACCGACCGGTTGGCCGCGCGCATCAGAGGCGCGGATCTGGTCTTCTTCGATGGCACGGTCTTTCACGACGACGAGATGGCGCGCGCCGGCACCGGCCTCAAGACGGGCCGTCGCATGGGGCACATGCCGATGTCCGGCGAGGGTGGCAGCATCGAAGCCTTGAAGGACCTCGCCATCGGGCGCACCATCTATGTGCATATCAACAATACCAATCCCGTGTGGCAGCACGGCCCCGAACGACGCGCCGCCGAACAGGCGGGTCATGAAATCGGGCATGACGGGATGGAGGTTCAACTGACATGACGGCTCAGTCGCGAGAAGCTTTCGAGGCGCGTCTTCGCGTCATCGGCGAGACCCGCTACCACGACAAGCATCCGTTTCATGGCCTTCTTCATGGCGGCCAATGCACGATGACGCAGGTGCGCGCCTGGGTGATCAACCGCTATTACTACCAGAGCCGCATTCCCATGAAGGATGCAGCCTTTCTCTCGCGCTGCACGGATCCCGATCTGCGCCGCGCGTGGCGCTCCCGCATCGAAGATCACGACGGCGGCGTAGCCGAAGGGGGAGGCATCCGGCGCTGGCTGAAACTCGCAGAAGCCGTTGGCCTCGATCCGGATTATGTCGCCTCGACCGATGGCGTGCTCCCCGCCACACGCTTCGCCGTCGACGCTTACGTCGCCTTCGTGCGCGACAAGCCGATGCTGGAAGCCGTCGCCGCATCGCTGACCGAGTTGTTCGCGCCGAGGATCCATAGCCAGCGGATCGCCGGCCTTCTCGAACACTACGCCTTCGCCGACGATGCGGCGCTTTCCTATTTTCGAACCCGTTTGAACGAGGCGCCCAAGGATGTCGCGTTCGGTCTCGCTTACGTGCTCGACCACGCCGATACGCTCGAAAAGCAGGATGCGGCCGCAGCGGCACTGACCTTCAAGACGGACGTCCTCTGGTCGCAGCTCGACGCGCTGCATTCGGCCTATGTCGCCCCGGCGCGCATCCCCCCCGGTGGTTGGGATGGGGAAACGGGCGTTCGGGAAAGCTCCGAATTTCAGGGAGCCGCCCAATGAACGGCGAAGCATCCGCCGCCACGATCGACGGGACAACGGTCGCGCGACTGGCGCGCGGTGTCAGGCTGCGCGACGATGCGGTGCGTGGCCAGCAAGTGCTGCTCGCGCCGGAACGCGCCATGGCGCTGGACGACATCGCGGTGAAGATCGTCCAGGCGCTCGACGGAGTCCGGTCGATCGACGCCATCACCGATGCCTTTGCGGCTGAATTCGGCGCGCCGCGCGACCAGATCGTCGGAGACGTCACTGCCTTCGTGCAGGAACTCTCCGATCGGCGAATGCTGGAGATCATCTGATGACAGCCACCCAGACTCGTGAACGGATGACCGCGACGACCGAAGCACCCCGCATTCCGCCGCCGATGGCGCTCCTGGCCGAACTGACGCATCGCTGCCCACTGGCCTGTCCCTATTGTTCCAATCCGCTCGAACTGACGGGCCTGCGCGAAGAATTGACGACCGAGGAATGGATCCGCGTTTTCGCAGAAGCCGCCACACTCGGCATCTTGCACCTGCATCTTTCAGGGGGCGAGCCCGCGTCGAGACGCGATCTCGTCGAACTGACCAAAGCGGCAGTCGATCTCGGCCTCTATACCAATCTCATCACCTCCGGCGTCGGCCTGACCGAAGCGCGGGTCCAGCAATTGTCGGACGCAGGTCTCGACCATGTGCAATTGTCGCTGCAGGGCGCCAACGCCGCCATGGCGGATCATGTCGGCGGTTACCGGGGCGGCTATGAGCGCAAGATGGCCGTTGCCGGCTGGGTCGGGCAGGCCGGCATTCCGCTCACCGTCAATGCGGTCTGCCATAAGCAGAACATGGACCAGCTCGACGAAATGCTGGATCTCGCGGTTCAACTGGGTGCCCGACGCATCGAGATCGCGACGGTGCAATTCCACGGCTGGGCCGAGCGCAACCGCCAAGCCCTGATGCCGACGCAGGAACAGGTGGTGCGCACCAACGCAACTGTTGCCGCCGCGCGCGAACGGTTGAAGGGCGTTCTCGTCATCGACTACGTCCCCGCCGATCACCATTCCACATACCCCAAGGCCTGCATGGGCGGCTGGGGCCGCATCGGCCTCAATGTCGAACCGTCCGGCAAGGTGCTCCCCTGCCATGCTGCATCCACCATCCCGTCGCTCCGCTTCGACAATGTGCGCGAACGTCCCTTGGCCGATATCTGGTATCGCGGAGAGGCCTTCAACGCATTTCGCGGCGACGCCTGGATGCAGGAGCCATGCCGCTCTTGCGAACGCAAGCACGTCGATTTCGGCGGCTGCCGATGCCAGGCGATGGCGCTCGCCGGCGATGCGACGGCAACCGACCCGGTCTGTATCCGCTCCCCCTTACGCGAAATTCTGACAGCGGCAGCCGCCAGCGACGGCGCCGCCACGCCCGGCGACTTCGTCTACCGACGATGACGTGACTTAACGGACGCGCCAGCAAACATGTTCGGCGCCCATGCGTTGGTCACCGACTTCGGAATGTTTTGTCGTTCGAAGCAATATTTCTGAAGTTCGGCTACTGATCGACTGGTTTGCGTTCTACTTGCAGCCATGTTACCCAGCCCAAGAACAATCTAATTCGATGATCGAAATAAAACGCGGCTTGTAAAAGCCGGGCTGGGAGATCGTATGACTGAAGCAAACCCCGACAAGGGCTATGTCGCCATCCTTGGTTGGAGCCTCAAGGCCATTGAGGCAATCGCGAAATTCGACCGCCGTTATATCGTCGTCGCGCCATACTGGGCGGAAGAATACGCGACCGCCAACGATATACCATTCATCAAATGGGACTTCGAAAGGCTCAACGACCGTTCGCATGAAATTGCGCAAACGCTGAAGGATATGGGCGTCGACGTCGCCATTCCGCTGTTTGAGGAAACGGTCGAGTGGGCCGGCGCGATCAATTCCGTTCTGCTGGGAAATCCGCGCCTTCTTGGGCAGTCGATGCTGTTTCGCGATAAATCGCTGATGAAGCGTCGCGCTCAACTCGGTGGTATCCGAGTGGGCATCTTCGAGGAGGCGATGGACCGGTCGGATGTCATCCGGTTCCTGAAGCGCGTCAACCAGACGTTGCTCAAACTCGAAGGCGACGTCAATGACCCGATCCACATGAAGGCCTTCGATAAGGCAGGCTGTCTCGGGCACCGCGTAATCAGGACGGCCGACGACGTCGATGCGATTTCGGACGACGAGTTTCCAGCGCTGCTGGAATCACATTTGGACGGCTGGGAATTCGCTGTTGAAGCGTGGATCAAGGACCGGAAAATTCAGTTTCTCAATATCTCCGAGTACGTGACGCTCGGCTATTCGGTGTTCGTACCCGCCACTCCAGAACTGGAAAAATGGCGCGGGCGTATCACGGAGCAGATCGAAAAGCTGATCGAAGTCTTCGATATCGATTTCGGCTTCATCCATCCGGAATACTTCGTGACGAACGACGGCACTCTCTACTTTGGCGAGGTCGCCTATCGCCCACCAGGATTCAATGCTTTCGAACTGATGGAGCGAGCCTATGGCTTCAACGCTTATCAGGCTCTGGTCCTCGCCTTCGATCCGAAGTCGACGCAGGAAGAATTGGACGCCTTTTTCCCCGAGCCTGTGGTCGGCGCGAAGGGACATGCAGGCTGTTTCGGTGTCTATCCGCGTCGGCGGGTTGTGAGTGAGCTGCAGATACCCGAAGAAACCGAAAACCACAGCTATTTCGAGTTTCACGAGCTGGCGCCGCCGATGGAGCAGAAAGTCACCAAGCGCACGGCGTTCGGAACGCATTGGGGGCTGGTCTACTTCTTCGGCAACGACGCACACCAAATGCGAGACTTGCTGAAACGCCAGGAAGATCTGGACTTTTATGTCTAGCCCATGCCCCGGCCGTTGGTGACAACCGCCATGAATCGAGATTGAGCTCTGTGGCATGCTGGAAGTGCAATCTACAGGGTAGAACCGGCAAGCCACAGGCACGGGACGTTGCATGAACCATTTGAATACGACACGGCGGTCGCTCGAAGAAATTACCGAACAGTTCGACCGCATGCTCGGACAATTGGAGGATGCATCGCGCTTCGCCAAGGCCAATTACCAAGGTCGACTGCTCGACGTCGCTCGACGGATAATGGCGCACGACGGCGGGCTGACCGTTCTGCGTGACAGAGCGGTCCGTGCCGATGATGCGGGCCTGTTTGCCGGTTCCGATTGGGATCATCCGGCATCGCTGTTGCCCGGTCTGGTCGGTGGAACCTTGAGCAACGGACCCGTGCAAACCAAGATGCTGGAGTGCATGAGCCTCCTGCGCTTTGCCGCCATCGCCGATGGATCCCATGAGAATTCCGAGGTGACACCCAAGGCGGCGTCGGAATTTCTGGCCAAGGTGCTGGCGCTCAACCTCGCCCGCATTTTTGGGGCAAGTGACGAGGCCAGCCGGAACTCGGCCGGATCGCTCGACCCCGCGATCAACCGTCTTTTCTCCGCATTGCTCGAAACCGTCGGGCCGATGACCATCCAGGAAAAGCTCGTCGACGAAGTGCATCGCGTGCTGGCCCAGCGGCCAGTGCAGATCGGGCACATCAAAGGGATGATCTCCCAGATCGCAGCAACTGGCTCTGACGCCAGCTTTCCCCGATCGCACCTGTCCGAGCGGGCGAAAGGGCTCGTCGAGGCCCTGTTCTCGCCCGCTCCTCTCTGTGCCGACGACCCCGGCCTAAGCGTCTACACGGACCGCCTTTCCGCAGCGGATGACAAAACGCTGAAGCTGGAGGCCGAAACGCTCGCCAAGCGCATGCACGAAACCGGTCTCGTGTCCGACTACCATCCCGTATTCGTCCGCTGGACGGTCGACTGTGAGAGAGACCAGCTTCTGGCCACGTCACTCGGATTGAGCAGCACAGGGCTTGATGCGATGCGATGCTACTCGGCGCTGGTTCATGCGCTGATCCGCACCGCCATGTTCCCGGAGACCGCGCAGGCGGTACTTGGCCTGGCACTCATGCTCGAACGTGGGATCCTCTACGCTCCACCGGTCGCCCCATCGCTCTGGCGGACGCTTGACCTGACTCCGTGCGAGCCTGTTCAGCGACTGGTGTCCGGAAGCTTCGGCCGGGGTATCGAGCCGAAGGCACATCTCGTGGCTGGCCTTCTGCAGGTGCTTGGTCTGCCGCTTGGAATAGGTCAGGGCAACAATCCGACCTGCCAGTCAGCAAGAGCCTTGTCGCTCTGGGCGTTGAACGACCCGGATTATCTGCTTCACATCGTGGCTCAAGCGGCGCTGCACGACAACCTCATCATGCATTTCGAAGGTCAACGGATCGAGAGCAGCACGCTTGGGGATGGCCTCGTCACGACCTCCGTTCTGGATGCCGACCCGATATCGGCAATCCTCGTTCCTCATCTGGACAGAATCTACGCGGAAATGGGTCGCCGTTGCGAAGATCGCGACGCCGACCCGCACCGCTGGATCAATCCCGAACTCCATGGCTGGTGGGTAGGCCGCAACTTTCATATCGCAGTCGACATCACCAGCGGACTCCTCACAGGGCACCAGGATTTCGTCAGGCGATTCTGTGCGGCCTATCACCCGGCATGGAACGGCAATCAGCAGATTATTCACCCTCAGCCGGTCGGAATTGCTGCGACGACCAATGCGGGCGCGTTTGTCGGATGGCACGCCATAAGTCTGATCAGAACCGCACTGGATCAAGATGGGGTGATGCGGGTCTATTTCTATAACCCGAACAATGACAGCGGCCAGGATTGGGGAAACGGCACTGTCGTATCGACCGAAGGGCATGGAGAGCGCTATGGAGAAGCGTCACTGCCTTTCGAGCAGTTCGCAGCTCATGTCTACATCTTCCACGACGACCCGATTTCAAGCGGCGACTGCGCTGAGGTGCCTGAAAGCCTGGTGGACGAGATCGTCGCTTTGACCGCCATTGGCTGGGGGATATCCCGCCAGCCAGGATGACGGAGCGCCACGATGCTCGCCGCTCACCGGCTTCACTTGGATCGTAGCTCGGTCGATAGCGTGGAGCTGGCCATCGTCAGCGTGGAGCTGGCCATCGTCAGCGTGGAGCTGGCCATCGTCGTCAAGCCGCCCCAGGGTTCGAGACGGCAATCCCTGTGCGTTGCCTTAGGCCGCCATCTCGACAGAACTGTTTGAGAACAGTCGCGGCAGATTGAGGAAGCAGACCATGCCGGCTGGCAGGGCAATAATCCCTTCGGCATAGCTCGCATCGAAGTCGGCAGAGACGATTGGTATCGGTTGAATGTCGTTTCGTTTCACCCGAAGGATATCGGACACGCGTTCGACGACAAGACCCACCACTTTTCCGCTCACTTCAGCGACGATGATTGCGCTTCGCTCCGACGGTTCTGCCGCAGGCATATCGAGCCGCGCTGCCAGGTCGATGATTGGGATCACCGAACCCCGCAGGTTCATGACGCCCAAAACCTCCCGAGGAGAGTGGGGAAGGGGTGTGCATGGCGCCCACCCCCTGATTTCTCTGATCGCAAGCGTCTCCACGCAGAACTGTTGTGCACCCAGGTGAAAGGCGATGATTTCCACTGAAGCTTCAGAGCTTCCGACGATGGGACTTGGCATCAGAACTCCTCCCAGGTCTCACGGGACTGATCGACCGCTGCAGCGGTGGATCCGCCGCCAAATGCGGTCGCGAGCTTCCGACCAAGTTTGCGAGCGGGCGAATCGACGGACTTGGCACGATCGGATGCAATCGCAGGAGCGCGTGAAGGGGACCTCGCCGGGCTTGTGTAACCATCGGCTACCTTGAACTGAGCAATCAGTTCGTTGAGTGCTGCCGCCTCCTGGGCCAGGCTGTGGCTGGCAGCGGTCGACTGCTCCACCATCGCGGCATTCTGCTGCGTCCCCTGGTCGATGCTGTTCACGGCTGTGTTGATCTCTCTCAATCCAACGGACTGCTCTCGGGCGCTCTCAGCGATCGCCGCGACGTGTTCGTTGATTTCCTGGACCTCCCGAACGATCGTCGACAGCGCCTGTCCCGTCTCACCGACCAACGCGACGCCAGATTTGACCTGCTGGCCGGACGCGTTGATCAGAACCTTGATCTCCGTGGCCGCACGCGCTGATCGTTGGGCAAGTTCGCGCACTTCCTGAGCCACGACCGCAAAGCCCCGACCCGCCTCGCCCGCTCTCGCGGCTTCAACGCCGGCATTGAGCGCCAACAGATTGGTCTGAAACGCGATGTCGTCGATCAGGCCGATGATGTTGGAAATCTCGGTCGACGATTTCTCGATCGCGCTCATCGCAACGATGGCATTGTTCACAACGTCGCCCGAGCGCTCGGCTTCGATCCTGGTCTTCGACACGAGGTTTCTGGCTTCTTCTGCCCGCTTCGTGCTGTCGGCGACGGTGGTGGTGATCTCTTCCAAGGCGGCAGCCGTTTCTTCGACCGACGCTGCTTGCTGCTCCGTGCGGCGGGACAAATCGTCCGCTGCGACCCGTATTTCTTCAGAGCCCGAATGAATGGCGCGCGCGTTTTCGGTGACCGACACCATTGCCGAATTCAATCGGGTGACCGCGTTGTTGAAGTCGGAGCGCAGCTTGTCCATATCGCCTGCAAAGGGTTGATCGAGCTGAAAGCCGAGATCGCCATTTGCAAGTTTCCCGAGTCCTTCGGCGAGGGCGTCGACCACCACTTGAACTTCGGCAGCTTGTTCGGCCTTCTGGCGCTCGCGCTCCAACCTTTGTGCTTCGCTGCTGCCTCGCGCTTCAAGGGCCTCGTCTTCCAGACGGACCTTCTCGATTGCCGCCTGCCGAAATGCTTCAACGGCATCCGCCATCTTGCCGATTTCATCACCTCGGCTCAGTCCAGGGACCTCTTGCTCCCGATCGCCCTCCGCCAAGGACTGCATACGCGCCTTCAACGCCGCGATGGGGCGCGTGATGCCCACGGTGGAAACAATCAAAGACACAATTGCCATGGCCACCGAAAGCGTAATCAGGGAGCCGACGGTGATGAGCGTCAAGCGATCGCTTTCCACTTTCAAGGCACTGCTTTGCCCCTGGATGGTATCCGACATCGTCTCACTCCAAACTCGGAGATCGGTCGTGAGCTCGTCGATGAGCAGATCGGTCGCGATCAAGGCTGTTCGTGCCGCTTCATTGTTGCCGTCACTATCGAGATCGATGGCGCTGCCGGTTCCTTCCACGACCTGCCCCGCGCGCTCGCGAAGCGCGGAAAGCACGGTCGTTTCGGCCGGCATCAGTTCGATGGCTCGTGAAAGCCGATCTATCATCTGCTCGGCATTGCCCTCGTAGCTTTCCAGCGCGACCGCATGGGCTGGCGATCCAGGCTCGCTGTCGAGCGCTTGGTACGAGCGATAGGCGACAGACTGAAGGTTTCTCGTTGCACGCGACACCATCGACGTTGCCTCGATATCGGCCTCGATGAATTCCAGGAAAGTTGAGCTCGACGAGTTGGCCTCATGGGCCATGAATGCGGCGCCGCCCACGGACGTCACGGCGAGCGCAATGACGAGCGCCAAAATTTTCGCTCGTACCGGAGCGTTTGTGAAGAATTTCATTGAAGGTCCCCAAGCCTGCAAGGGGCAGAAGCTGTCAAAGGCTCAGGTTCAAGGAGTTACCGCTCGACGCCGAGTTTCGGACGACCACATGTCAGATCTGCCGGAAGATGATCATCGCGGTCAATGGCGCTCATGGCCTCAAGGTAGGTCTCACCCGCCAGGAACAAGCTAATGAGGGTCGATTGCAAATTCGTTAAAATCGCGCGTGAGTTGTTGCAGCAATCGGCAGCGCTATCGCGGCACGATTGTTAGAGAGGAAAGCATAAAGCCGAAAAGACTAGGTCATTTGCAGCATTCGCGCGTGCGCGCTCTTCTGTCTGCAATCCGCATGATCCAGGATGATGGCGGACTGCGATCGAGCTCGTTGGCGAGCCTGGAGCGATCCTCGCGTTGGGTGCTGTTGGAATGCAAAAAAGCCCCAGGGCTGATGCTGGGGCTTTATCGATCTGGTTTATTTGATTTGGTTGCGGGGGCTCGCAGCCACCTTTACCGAACCACCATGGCGCTCTTCGGACCGTGAATGCTGCTCTGCCTGCGCCTCCTCGATCAACGGCCGAAAATCGAACAACATGCTCTGCCTAAGATCGCAATTGCAGCCACGACTATGATCACATCCGTGAGGTTGAAAAGAGCCTCTTCCCAAGATGGCGGGGTCGGGGAATTCTTGCGTCGCATGAACAGCATTTTCCCTCCCAGGTCGTGGTGATCTCCATTCATGTATTCGCAAACACTGGTTAAGGTTATGTGTGCATCAATTGCTTCTTGCCGAGATGGCGGCTTCAGCCCAGGGCTTTCGCTGGCCGCGCGACGATCGGTAAGGTGTCAGCAGCAACGGCCGCAGAAGCTCGGCCGCCCAAGACGCTTGGGGGATCAGAACGAAGGGCTCCCAATGGTTCTTTGAAGCGGCCGTCCGGTGTCATTTCGCTTCCCGCCCCGAAAGCGCCGTCTAATCACTCCGGCCGTACATCCACCTTACAGGTTCATCGTAGCGATCATCTGAACGGCAGGACATAGGGCAAGCTGGACGTCCGGCCACAATTGGCAAAACGTTGCGTTTCAGGGCTATCCGTCTCCAGCCGCCGTCTGGCCGGCTACGTCAAAACCCCAATGGACGCATTACGCACTCGCGACGTGACCGATCAGCTAAGCGCCAGCCTCTGTGAAAGAGCTGATATTGATCCAGCTCATGTAATCCGAACAAATCAAGATTGAATCAAGAACAAAAATCTCGATAACCTGTTTTCTTTGCAAAAAGCAATCACCAGCTTTTCCTCATTGGTATCAACTGACACCCGCTGCTGTCTGTCGTGTAAGAACCGAAGAAATCATTGCCCCGCACCGTCCAATAGAATGCAATTTTTTGGCAACTCCAAAGATCAGGACGATAGCCAAGCTTCTTCAACTCGCTGACAGAATCCGCCATGAGGAGCTTCAGAAAGCTGGCCGAGCTGCGGAGTAGCAACCAAGGACGCCGGCTTCCTCTGCAATGCGGGAAGGTCGTTCTGGCCGGCGAGCGTGCCATTGTAAGACCGGGCACAAGCAAACACGTGTGGCACGCCATGCCCAGTGCCGCGCAACGGTTGGGCACCGTTCAAGAATGGAGAAAAGCTCGCACGAATTCTCGCAACACGCTTCATTGCCTCAGACGCAAGGATGGGAGCATTCGCTATCTCGGATTAGACATCCGATCGAGCCGCTCCTGTATATCGAGGAAATGCCGCCCCTTGTCCGTCAGCGACAACGATGCATCGCGAATGCTGATGCTCAAATATCCCTCGTCCATCAAGTCGACAGCCGTCATTGGATCGACACGCTTGTCCTTCGCAGGCAGACCGCCATCCCTCAACAACAGACTAAGGAGATCGACGGAGGCTGGAGTAAGCATGGTCTCGGTCATTGAGAGCCTCCTTCGTTTCAAAGGTGCTTCCTATCAGCAGCGAAATAGGCTGTCATTAATCTATGACATCAGAGCGTCACAGAGTCATGACAGCCGATTATGGGTGAATCCGTCCGCCAGTTCGACTTACAGGGAATTTCGCGCTCAGGCGTTGTCATCGTATGGCGGGATTCACCGACTCAACAACCAAGCGGAGCGACGAACGTGGCCTCAGTCGCGATACGAGATATGACCGGAACAAGTTGGGGGCGTTCCGGCTTTGCTTACTATAGGGACCGGGCGCGCTCAGCGAGATATATGCTCGTCTGTGACGGCCATCCTCTCGGAGATCCTAATGGACCGATATTTTTTCGACGTCACTGATGGTGAACGTCATGATCATGACCCCGACGGATTGGAATTCGGCACGCTCTCGGCTGCACGTCGTGCGGCCGTGTGCGGAATGGCCGATATGGTGCGCGAAGCATTGCCAGACAGTACGCGGCGGCGCTTCATTATACGCGTACGTAACACAGCTGGTGAACATGTGCTGAAATGCACTGTCAACTTCGATGTATCGCCCGGCTTGGGCGAGCTCAGTGGTCACTGATCGCATAATAGCTTTCCGTTTAGCCAACGACCATCCGCACCACCAATCGGATGATTAGGCTTTGGCTTGCTGCGTAGCGAGTCACTGGCTTGCGCAGGCATCCGTGCTGGACCGCGCAGACGCTCGTTCGCCTCTTAATGCTCTACGTTTGAAAGCGGTCCATGTAGTCGGGCGAAACCGTCGCTCCAAACCACAGCGACTGCCCGGCAAGCAATCACGATCTTGCTGGAAATGAACCAGGCGAGTGAAACCGTCTCGCTGTAACTGACACAAGTCACCATTTCCAATTTTCCGCCACGACACGTAGCTTGATCGCTATAAACTCCACATGTCGGAGCGCTGCAGCTCGCTGCCGCATACCATCCCGGCAATGTCGGTGGGGAGGCTACTTCCAGGCGCAACGCTTTTAGGAGGTAGCGTGCGGCCGTGTGCTAGGCTTCTGGCGCCAATCTGATTAGGTTCAGTCGGAGCACTGTAGTTTTAGCAAGAGACCGATTGCGCTCTTGGAGCCGGATTAAGGTGCAGATAACTCGCCTCGAAATCGGAGAACTTTCTCAATCGATCAACACATGGGATTTCAACGATTTGGTTGCGGAACGAGGCGAGGCCGCGTTCACGTAAAACCCTCAAACTGCGGTTTACGTGCACGATCGATAGACCAACCGTATCGGCCAGCTCCTGCTGCGTCATCGGGAGCTTGAATGTTCCCTCGCTGACGAGCCCGACAGCTTCCAGGCGTGCATGAACTTCGCAGAAAAGATGCGCGATTCGCAACTTCGCATCTCGGGCCCCTATGTTGGTCACCCACTCCCGCAGGACGGCCTCATCGACCAACATGGTCCACCAGAAAGCCCGCGTTAGTGCCGGACGCTCCGCTACAATGTCTAGGATGTCGGGGCGACGGATTTCGGCGATGACACAATCAGATACAGTCGAAACTGTGTGGTCCATCTCGTCGAGCAGAGCTGCGTGTAGATCGCAGATGTCGCCAGGGACTAAGCAACCAAATATCTGCCGCCTTCCGCCCCTAACCGTTTTATGCCGGATAGCCCATCCGTTAAGTATCACGTGAACGACATTTGTCGGCACCCCTTCCTCCACGAGATCGGTATGGCGCTCTGCCAACCTTGCCTTTCCGGTGAGTGCCTTGACCAGAGCCCTGTCGCTATCGTTGAGACTGCGATAGCACTCAAGCTTTCGGACAAACGCATTCATTGCTCCCCCCCCCCCGACTTTAACGATGTGTTTTGCGTCTGCACGGTGCAAAAACCTGATGCAAGTGTCGCGTAATCAGGATCCTTATCCCCTGACGCCCACGGAAACATAAAGCTACGCCGGGTGCTACTCGATCCGACAGCGTCATGATCCCCACCATTGAGAGCGTGTCCATGCGACGACAACCGATGAACCAAATCACACTTGATATTGCTATGGTGACTATACCCGGCCAGCAATGAGCTGCCGCAGATCACCGAGCATCTGCAAAGCATTGTAGCGCTTCGCTTCGACATCTGCAGCGTTGCAAATCAAAGCCCGATCAAGTTCGAGAACGGCACTGCAGAAGCGTTTGACAGTTGCGGGGCATTGCCGTCGGTGGCGGAACGCCATCAAACAAATTGTATTGCTCAAACGCACGTTCGCCTGCTCCGCGACGAGAAGGTGATGCATAGCCTGATCGAAATNATGCAATTGTCAAAAAACCGACGAACACATCACCCAAAGGCAACAATCCGTCCTTGCCGCCAACCAAAGCCCGAAAGCCCCATCAACAGCACCGTCAAATCCGCAAAAGCGAACTTTCAAGAAATCTCAAAGAACCGCCACATAAGAGCAATCCTAAACCAAATCAAGGGCAACAGTCTCTCGCCGCCAGCGGCGCGCCGCCCTCGTTGGTGAGCGGGTTATAGTCCGAGCCATTCGCTCCGGTCAACAGCCATTTTGCAGAAAAATGACAGTTTCCGCACCTCGCAAGAAAATGTCCCAACTTCCCGTTTTGACGACAAAAAATGCGCCGACGCTGCCTTCGTCGGAGCGCTGCCTCTTGAGTGAGCAGCCTTCTTTGATCGCGCTTTTAGGCGTCGTCTATAGACAGTACGTGCGAGCGTGCGCGTACCATGTATGAGGCAAGCCAATCTCTGTATGAGGCAAGCCAATCTCTGCGCTTCGCCTTTCAGCGGGGCACGCCGACGGGTCAATTCTCCCAGCCGGCAGCCTGATATTACTTGACGCTAATTATCAGGTATTGTAGCGACGCCGGACCGGAGAGGCGCCTTCCATGGCCTCCTAGGAGAGATCTCGGGATGACTTCCTCATCTCGCAGACCGGGACAGACAACCAAACGGGAGACACCGATGTCCAAGACAACACGATCGCTGATCGCCGCGGCAGCTTTTGCAGCCGTTTCGTTGCCCACACTTGCGGGTGCCCAGGAACTGACGATCTATTCCGGCCGTGGCGATACGTTCGCACAGCCGATCATCGACCGTTTTGCCGAAGAGACCGGCATCGAAGTCGAGGTCCGATACGGCGGCACGGCCGAGATGGCCGTTCTGATCTCCGAAGAAGGCGACCAGAGCCCGGCGGATGTGTTTTGGGCCCAGGATCCGGGCGCCTTGGGCGCTGTCGGCGAACTCTTCGCGCCGCTGCCGGAAGAACTGCTCGCAACGGTTCCAGAGACACTGCGCGATGACGAAGGCCGCTGGGTTGCCGCTTCGGCACGGGCGCGCACCTTCATCTATTCGCCCGAGCGTGTCGAAGAGGGCGAACTCCCGACCTCGATCACCGATCTGACCGGCGAAGACTATCGCGGCCGCGTCGGCTGGGCGCCGACCAATGGCTCGTTCCAGGCACACCTGACCGCGTTGCGGGTTCTCCTTGGCGAGGAAGAAACCAAGGCCTGGCTCGAGGCGATGATCGCCAACGACACACAGGTCTATTCCAACAACGCATCCCAGCTTCAGGCGATCGCCGACGGCGAAATCGATTTCGGCCTGGTCAATCACTATTACCTGCTGCGCAACAAGGCAGCTGATGCCGCCTTCCCCGTCGCGCAGTCGATCTTCGCCAATGGCGATGCAGGCAATCTGCTGATGGCAGCCGGTGCGGGCGTTCTTGCCTCGTCCGACAACGCCGAAGCAGCAGAGCAGTTCGTCACCTTCCTCCTGTCCGAAGAAGCGCAGACCTACTTCGCGCAGGACAACCAGGAATACGGCGTCATCGAAGGCGCCGACAATTCCGGCATCGAGCCCAACATCGAGGACGTCATCGCCGCTTCGCCGGCGCTCGACCTCAACGACATCGACGATCTCGAAGGCACGCTCGACCTGCTCCGTGAGGTCGGCCTGTTGTGACAGCCATCGTGACGGGCGGCCGCAAACGCGCGCCGCCCGCCATCTTCGTCATCCCCGCCGTTCTGGTGGGGCTGGCGATGCTGGTCCCCATCTTCTACCTCGTGCTGCGCGCGACCGAGGCCGATTTCGGCACGGTCGCTTCTCTCGTTTTCAGGCCCCGCACCGGGCAGTTGCTGTTGAACACGGCAGCACTCGTCGCCGGCGTCCTTATCCTGGCGACGGCGATTGCCGCGCCTTTGGCCTGGCTCACGACCCGCACCGGCCTCAAGGGCCGCCGCATCGCGCACATCCTCGTCGTACTGCCGCTCGCGGTTCCAGGCTACGTCATGGCCTATGCGCTGATCGGGCTGTCCGGCTATTACGGATTCATGAACACGCTCTTCGGCTGGACTTTCCCCAGGCCGCAAGGCTGGCTCGGCGCAACGCTCGCGCTCAGCCTCTATACCTATCCCTACATCTATCTGAATTTGCGCGCGGCCCTCGGCAGCATCGATGCGAGCCTCGAGGAAAGCGCGCGCGCCCTCGGCGCTTCGCCGCGCGAGGTCTTTTTCCGCGTCACGCTGCCCTACCTGCGTCCGGCGCTCTTTGCCGGCTGGCTCGTCGTCGGCCTCTATGTGATCGGCGATTTCGGAGCCGTCGCGCTGATGCGGTTCGAGGTCTTCTCATACGCGCTCTACACGCAATATGCCGCCGCCTATGATCGCATCTACGCCGCCTGGCTCGCGCTGATCATGATCACCATCGCGATCTCGGTCATCTGGTGGGAAAGCAAGTTGCGAGAGGGCGCTCACTTCGCCCGTACGGGAACCGGCTCGGGCGTTCGATCGCGCATCGCTGCGATCGGCACGCTCCCGTCGGTGGCGGCATGGGGCTTCATCGTCCTGGTGGCGCTCGCGTCGCTTGGCCTGCCGATTTCCGTTCTCGCCTTCTGGCTGTCGGCGGAACCCCTGCTTCCCAGCCTGCCTGCGCTTTTCACGAGCTTCTGGCACTCCGTGTCGGTCGCCGTCCCGTCGGCGTTGCTCGCCGGTGCGCTGGCGCTGCCCGTCGCGGTCATGGCGGTGCGCTACCCGTCGCCGCTGTCGAGCGCGATCAACCGCCTGGCCTTCATCGGCTATGCGGTGCCACCGCTGGCCTTCGCGCTTGCCTTCGTGTTCCTGTCACTCGGCTTCGCGCGGCCGCTCTATCAGTCGCATCTCCTGCTGGTGATCGCCTATTCGCTCGCGTTCCTAGCACTGGCGCTCGGACCGATCCGCGCGGCGCTTTATCTCGCGCGTCCCTCCCTGGAGGAAGCGGCCCGGTCGCTCGGCTATAGTCCGCTTTCGGTCATTGCCCATGTGGTCTTCCCGCTGATCCGGCGCGGCGTGATCGGTGGGATGGTGCTGGTCTTCGTCATCGCCATGAAGGAACTCCCGATCGCGTTCCTGCTTGCGCCGACCGGCTACCGGTCGCTCGCGATCACGCTGTTCAGCCGCACATCCGAAGGCATGATGGTCAACGCGGCACCCTATGCCGCAGCCATCATCATTTTTTCCGGCTTGTTTGTCGGGGTCGTTCTCAGGCATGAAGCGAAACATGACTGAAATAGCTGACATTGATCGGGGTTCGGGACCGCTGCTCGCGGCGCGCGATCTCGTGCGGCATTTTCCGGCGGCCCGCGGCGCCGCAGTCGCCGGCGTGTCCTTCGAAGTCATGCCGGGAGAACTCATTGCGCTCCTTGGTCCTTCGGGCTGCGGCAAGACCACCACGCTGCGTCTGACGGGTGGCTTCGAGCGCCCTGACGCCGGAACGATCAGTCTCAACGGCCGCGATGTCACGAACCTTCCGCCCGAAAAGCGCGGCATCGGTTTCGTCTTCCAGGACTACGCACTCTTTCCGCATCTGAGCGTCGCGGCCAATGTTGCCTTCGGCCTGCGGCACGCCTCCCCTGCCGAGCAACGGCGACGCACGGCCCAAATGCTCGAGATGGTGGGCCTTGCCGATCTCGCCGACCGCATGCCGCATCAGCTGTCGGGCGGCCAGCAACAGCGCGTGGCGCTTGCGCGAACGCTCGCGCCGGCCCCACCCCTCGTGCTGCTCGACGAGCCCTTCTCCAATCTCGATGCCGCCTTGCGTGTCGAGACGCGCCAGGAAGTACGCCGGCTCCTGAAACAGGCCGGATCCGCAGCCATTCTCGTCACGCATGACCAGGAAGAGGCGCTGGCACTTGCCGACCGCGTCGCTGTCATGCATGCGGGCAAGATTCTGCAGATGAGCACGCCCGACGACGTCTACCGGCGCCCGGCGGATGAATTCGTCGCCCGATTCATCGGCAGGTCCAACATCGTTCCCGCATGCGCAAACGGGTTCCTCGCCCAGACCGATTTCGGCGATCTCGCCATCGACCGGACGATGTACGGCAATGTGCGCCTTGCCGTGAAGCCCGAGCAATTCGTGCTGACGCCCGCCGAAGATGGCAACGGCGTCGTCATCGGTCGCGAGTTCCGGGGCCACGATCAACTGTACTGGGTCCGCGTGGGCGGAACCGAGATCATGGCGCTCGCCGCAACAAGCAGCCTGCTCACTATTGGCACGCCCGTGCGGCTGACGACCTCCGAGCCTGTTGCTCTATTCGAACAGGCCGTCGCGGAAAATTCGTGAATCTCCACCGCAGTCGGTGTTTTACCATTTGCGAATGGAACCATTAGCCGCAGGCCGTCGTTCTCCCGGTCGAAATACAAGGAGAAAAACAATGAACAGCATCATCTACATCGTCGGTCTCGTCGTCATCGTCATCGCCATTCTGTCGTTCCTCGGCCTGAGCTGATAACGACCAAATCGATCAGGACTGTCCAATCGGCCCCGCGGCTGCTTCCGGCGCATGATGCGCCATTAGACCATAAGCCAGCCGCACCTGCCTTCCTGCCCGCGTATCCGGATAGGCCCATGCATCCCGATGCAGCGGCAAGTCGAACGTGATCTCCCCCTCGGCCGCATCCACGATATGCGCGCCGAGGGAGATCATCAGCTGGATCATCCCGCGATTCTCAGGATGCACGTAGGCAACGAAACGCTTGATCTCTGCTTCCGCGGCACAGAAGGCGATGGCGCCGATCAACAGCGGGCCAACCCCATAGCCTTGATAGGCATCGATCACGGTCACGGCCATTTCCGCGCTTTCACGATCTGTATCGAGCCGCTCGTAGCGTGCGATGGCGACGGGATCGGGCGGAACGACACTCATGTTCAAGGCACCGATCGCGCAATGCTGGGCATTGGAGTGCGCGGTGAACCGGACAAGATCGCTTTCCGAAAGACGCGTGACGCCACCCAGAAATCGGAAGAACCGCGACCGCTCGGAAAGATGGGAAAATCCTGCCAAAAGATGGTTCTTGTCAGCCGGGACCACGGCACGAACCAGCAAATCCAGATCATCCGCTAGGCGCGTTCGGAACATTCCAACCCTCCGGGCCTTGATCCTACCAACATGCGAGACATCGCGCCAATCAACCGGGGGTAACAGCGTGAGCGATTTTGGCGACGAACGCACCAGCATCGTCGATGCGTCCACTGCGGCCAAGCAGGACGAGGAACGGGGCGAAGGCAAGCACGTATCGCGGGGACGTCGCGCCGATCATCCCATGCAATTGCCCCGGCACGGCTGGCTCGATGTCGCCTGGCGCATCTGGAACAACATCGGCGCCAACCGCATCATGCTCGTCGCAGCCGGCGCGACGTTCTATCTGCTGCTGGCGCTCTTTCCAGCCCTTGCAGCATTCGTGTCGCTCTATGGCCTCGTCGCCAATCCGGTCAGCGTTGCAGACCACATCGCCTTCCTCGGTTCGCTTCTGCCAGCTGGTGGACTCGACATCATCGAATCCCAATTGGATGCCTTGGCAACTCAGGACGCGAGCGCATTGAGCTTCGGCTTCATCCTCGGTCTGTTGATTGCCCTGTGGAGCGCGAACAACGGCATCAAGACGCTCTTCGACGCGATGAACATCGTCTACGCCGAAAAGGAGAAGCGCGGCTTCATCCAGCTTAACCTGCTGTCGGCAGTTTTTACGATCGGTGGATTGTTGGTCGCCATGGCGCTGATCTTCACCGTGGGCGTGGTGCCTGCCATCATCGCATTTTTCGGCCTCGCCAATCAGACCGACCTGATGATTGCGTGGCTGCGCTGGCCTGCTCTTCTCACCATCATCGCCATTGGCATCACGCTGATATACCGGTTCGGCCCCAGCCGTCGGCCGGCGAAATGGCGGTGGCTGATCCCCGGATCGGTTCTCGCCACTGCCATCTGGATTTCTGCGTCTGCGGCGTTCTCGTTCTATCTGCAGAACTTTGCCGACTACAACGCCACCTACGGTTCGCTTGGTGCGGTCATAGGCTTCATGACCTGGACCTGGATATCCGTCATCATCCTTCTGGTCGGCGCCCAGCTGAACGCCGAGATCGAACACCAGACGCTCAACGACACGACCATCGGCCCCGGCGCTCGCATGGGTGAGCGCGGGGCCGTCGTCGCCGACAGCGTTGGTGAAGCACGGCCTGCCTGAAAGCGTCAGACGGCCGATGCCACGCGGGACGCAAACGCCTGTGCTGCACCGATTTCGTTCGGACGGATATCATGCCCGCCGTCATGCCACTGCAGGTCGACATGCGCCTGCTGGGAAACGAGATAAGCGGCCAGCGCTTCCGTCTGGGCCGGTGGACAGATCGGATCACGCCGACCGGCAGTGATGACGATGTCGCGACCCTTCAGATCCGAGTTCGGCTCAGGGCTCCACGGGATGAGCGGGTGCATAAGCACCGCCCCATCGAACAGCGTGCCGTCCTCGAACATCATGGCCGCGAGAATGTTGGCACCGTTGGAATAGCCGAGGCCATAGACGGCGCCCGCCTGTGCTTCGTCGCGGTGGGCCGCGATGAAGCTTGCAAGCGCCGCACTGCGAACTGCGAGATCTTCCATGTCGTAGAGGCCCTCGGCGCGCCGACGGAAGAAGCGCAGCGCGCCACCTTCCGACACGTCGCCGCGGGGAGAGACGATCGTAGCCTGCGGCATCAGCCGCGCGGCAAAATCGAAGAACTGGTTCTCGTCTCCGCCCGTGCCGTGAAACCCGAAGAGGATCGGCGCACCCGGCGAGCCTGGCCGGATGCGATGCTGGTAGGATTGCAGGCTCATGCAGCGGCTCCCGCTGCACCGTCGAGCTTCTGCAGCGTGTTTTCCAGATACGGACGCAGATGCGTATGCTGGCGCGGCAGCTTCAGCGCTTCACCGAGATGCGCCCGGTCTTCGTCACGCTCGAAGCCCGGTTCGTTGGTCGCCACTTCGAACAGAACGCCGCCAGGTGTACGGAAATAAATCGCCCAAAAGTAATCGCGGTCGATCACCGGCGTCACCTGGTATCCCGTATCCATAAGCGCCTTGCGCACCGCCAGCTGGCTGTCGCGATTGTCGACCGCGAAGGCGATGTGGTGCACCGAGCCGGCGCCCTGGTCCGCATGGGCGATGTTCGGCATGGTTTCGATGTCGATACGGTGCGCGCCGTTGCCGCCATCGATCGCAAACCGCTTCACGCCGTCACGCGCTTCGATCTCGCTGTAACCCATAAACTTCAGGAGTTCGCCGGTCGCTTCATCATCGCGCAGCCGCATGGCAGCCGAGTGAAAGCCGCGGATGGCGACGTCGTCGGCGACGCCATTTCCGGTCCAGGGCTGGCGGTCATCATTGCCGGTTTCCACCAACGCAAAGCCATCGCCATCGGGACCGGCGAAATTCAGGCGTTTCTCACCGAAGAGTTCCTCTTCCTTCAGACCGCTGACGCCCAGCTTCTGGAACCGCTCTTTCCAGAATGGGAGCGCACCCTGCGGAACTGCGAAAACAGTCGTGCCGACTTCACCCGTGCCGGGACGGCCGCGGCGGATGTTCGGGAACGGGAAATACGTCATGACCGAGCCCGGCGTGCCGACTTCGTCGCCATAGTACAGGTGGTAGACATCCGGCGCGTCGAAGTTGACGGTCTTCTTGACCCGTCGCAGGCCGAGCGTGTCGGTGAAGAAGCGGTTGTTCTCGCGTGCATCCGCAGCCATCGAGGTGACGTGGTGCAGGCCTCTGATCTCGTTCAACATCGCAATTCTTCCTTTCTGCCCTCAAAGGGCATGTCGCGTGTTGGACCCAATGTCGCGATCTTTCACTATCTTTTCTAGTACGATAATCTGCCATTATCTGTTGCCAAAAACAGAACAATAGGAGGAACTGCCTTGGGGCATATCGAGCGTAGTCGCATCTTTCTGGCAGTCGCGGACCGTTCCAGCTTTGCCGATGCCTCGCGGGCGCTGAACCTGTCGCGCTCGGTGGTCACCCGGCAAGTGGCTGAGCTGGAAGAAGAACTCGGCGTGCAGCTGCTCGTGCGCACGACACGCAAGGTCGCGCTCACCGCGCCGGGCGCCATCTACGCCGATCGCATGCGTATCGCCATTCGTCAGATCGACCAGGCGACGGAAGCCGTGCGCGACGAACAGCACACCTTGCGCGGAACGCTGAAGGTGAGTGCGCCGCTGTCGTTCGGCATGCGGTTTCTTCCCGATGCGATCGCGCGGTTTCGCATTCTTTATCCGGACCTCACACTGGCCATGGACCTGACGGATCGCTTCGTCGACATCCTGCGCGACGAATACGACATGGCCCTGCGCATTTCGGGGCCGCCCGCCGATCGATCGACCATCTGGCGCAAGATCTGCGAAGTGCCCCGCGTGCTCGCAGCGTCGCCGGACTATATCGCCAGGCGTGGCAGCCCCCTCGGGCCGCAGGACCTGGCTGACCACAATTGCCTCGCCTATTCGAATTCCAACGATCCGCAGATCTGGCGACTTCGGAGCGGCGACGAAAAGGCCGACATCACCATCGCCTCGAAGCTCGCTTGCAACAATGGTGAGCTTCTGGCGGATCTGGCGCTGGCCGGCGAAGGCATCGTGCTGCTGCCGCGCTTCATCATCGACGAGGCGCTGGACGATGGCCGTCTGGTGCAGGTGTTGCCCGGTTGGCTGCCGGAAATGATCTGGCTGACTGCGTTCTATCCGCCCTACGAGCGGCTACCGGCGAAGGTCGATGCATTCACGCGTTTTATCGAGGACGCGGTTGCCGTCGATCAGGAGGAACTGCCGAACTTGGGCCAGAAGAAACCAGCCCGCCTTTTGTAGGCCGCATACTCGTGCGCCAGAGGCGAAGCGGCAATGGTCGCCTCCTCGCCCTTTGCCGCACGCACGTACACCAGCGCGATGATCATGACCGGAAGGACCGAGACGAGGGAGAACGTCGTGAGCGCCCAGCCGCACCACAGGACGAGATAGGATACGTAGAACGGGTGACGGAGATGGCGATACGGGCCGTCCGTGACGAGCGTACTCGGGCTGCGCCCTTCGAAGGCATACCAGAGCCGCGCCTTCTTCGATGCGCGGATCGCGCTGACAAAGAGCATCGACGATCCGATCATCATCAGGATGCCGACGCCGTGGGCTGCTATCGGCTGGACGCGTGCCATCAGCAGATAGATGAAAAGCGCGATCATCGCGATGCTGATCACGGATATCAGTTTGGCAGCGAGCGCCATCTTTTCAGTCGTGAAATGAAAGCGCATCGCCCAGGTGAACTGGCCGACGACGAACAGGCCAAGAATGATGCTGGCGATATCGAGGATGGTCTGGCTGGTCATGCTCAACGATCAGTTTGCGCGTTTTGCGGACGCTAACCGTGGCCTTCCCGCATGGCAAGCGCAACATGCTGAAGTAGCACAGCTTTCTGAACACAACCTTCACATGCCGTCGCGCTAACGGTTCTTTGACCATTCCCCTACACGAAATCTAGAGGGCCTCGTGTCAACATGGGACGCTAATGAATGGGACAATGGCCATGGCGCCAACCGATCGGATGATGACGACAAACGATGCAACGCTGCGGGTGCGCGACACCGGCGGCGACGGTTTGCCGATCGTCCTGCTGCACGGTTCGGGCAGTTCGATCGACGTGTTCCATCGCCAGTTCGCGGACCCGTTGCTCAGTCATCACAGGCTGGTGGCGATCGATTTGCCCGGCCACGGTCTCTCCTCCGATGCAGCTACGCCGGACAAGACGTACACATTGAAGGGCATGGCAAGCGTCATCACCGAAGCAATGTCGTCGATCGGCATCAGCCGCGCGGTCATCTTCGGCTGGTCGCTTGGTGGGCACGTCGCGCTGCAGATGGCTGCGACCACGAGCATTCCAGTCGCGCTCATGCTTTCCGGCACGCCTCCAGTGTCGCTCGGACCCCTTGGCTTGCTGCGCGGGTTCCAGCCGAGCTTCGATATTCTGCTGACGTCCAAGCGTCACTTCTCGGAGCGCGATGTGACGCGTTTTGCGCAGCTTTGCTTCGGCGACGAATTCGACCCCGCGTTTCTGGCGGTGATTGCCCGCACGGACGGACGACTGCGCGTCAATTTCCTGCGCAGCCTGATGCACGGCCATGGGGCCGATCAGCGTCGGCTGGTGGAAACCTCGGAGATGCCGATCGCGCTCGTCAACGGCGTGCTCGATCCGTTCGTCCGGCTGAGCTATCTCGATACGATCCCCTTCGCCAATCTGTGGCGGGATCGTTCTCACCTCATCCCGGCGACTGGGCATGCCGCATTTTGGCACGCCCCTCAGCTGTTCAATCCGCTTTTGAACGCCTTCGCCCGTGATGCCGAACTCGTGCTTCGGGCCGAGCGTCTGAACCGTCGTCGCGCCTGACCGGCAAAAGTCTCTCGCATCCTGCGCCTTGACGGAACAAGCGCTTGCCGTAATTACTTCTGCGGTGGGACGCTCGGAGAAAACCAAAATGAAGAAGATCCTGTCTGCAATCCTTATGACTGCCGCACTGGCCGCCTGCACCCCGACCCAGGAAGGTGCCGTCATCGGCGCCGTCGCCGGCGGTGCTGTCGGTGGTGCCGTTGGCGATACTGAAGGCGCAATCGTCGGTGCGGCTCTTGGCGGCGCTGCCGGCGCCCTCATCGGTCGCGCCTCGGAACAGCCGGGCCAGTGCTACTATCGGGACAGCTACGGCCGTCGCTACGTCGCCTCTTGCCCGCGCGGGTACTGATCAGGACGTAATGTTCGCTCATCGGGATCGGGCGCTTTCGCGGCCGATCCCGTCCTCACGCCTTGGCCGATCATCTCCATAGCCATGGCTTGACTCCCATAGGATTCAGAGTCCTTGCCCGCATGTTCTCTTGCGGATGGCATCAAGCACCAAATGCTTCAAAAGATTCACGATATAGATAGGCCAGCGGCCGCCACGCATAGATGTAGCGGCGAACAAAACCTGAATCCAGTTGAGTCAGCGATTCGTCGCTCTTTCGTTCCGCGCCTGTTCCAAACGCCCATATCCCTCGTCTTTTCAAGGCACCGAACACGCGCGCTCGCATTCGGTTTCAAGCTGCCCCATATCAAGCGTTGCCAAGCCTATGTCCGTGTCCGGGCAGGAAGGACGCCTTGCCCCGCTCAACAGTGACATCCGACCGTCGGATGCCCGAGAAAAGCCAGTCGCCCCTCTTCTCGGGTCGAGGCGTCACGGCAGTTCTGGGACCGACAAACACCGGCAAGACGCATTACGCGATCGAGCGCATGATCGCCCATGGCAGCGGCGTGATCGGCCTGCCGCTGCGGCTCCTGGCGCGAGAGGTCTACGGGCGGATTGCGGCCCGCGTCGGCGAGCAGAACGTTTCTCTGATCACCGGTGAGGAGAAAATCGTACCGCCGAAAGCGCGCTACGCCGTCTGCACGGTAGAAGCTATGCCGAGCCGCACAAGCGCAGCCTTCGTCGCCATCGACGAAGTACAGCTCGCCGGTGATCTCGAACGCGGCCACGTTTTTACCGACCGCATCCTGCATTTGCGCGGAACGGACGAAACGCTGTTGCTTGGTGCGAGCACGGTGCGCGGCATCCTGGAAAAGCTGCTGCCTGGGCTGACGGTGGTGGAGCGCCCTCGCCTGTCTCAGCTCCAATATGCCGGCGCGCGCAAGATCACCCGTCTGCCGCGACGCTCGGCCGTCGTGGCCTTCTCGGCGGATGAAGTCTACGCGATCGCCGAACTCATTCGCAGGCAGCGCGGCGGCGCCGCGGTGGTGCTCGGCGCACTGAGCCCAAGAACCCGCAACGCGCAGGTCGAGCTGTACCAGAATGGAGATGTCGATTACCTCGTGGCGACCGATGCCATCGGCATGGGCCTCAATCTCGACCTCGACCATGTGGCCTTCGCCCAGGATCACAAGTTCGACGGCTATCAGTACAGGCCTCTGAACCCGGCCGAACTCGGTCAGATCGCCGGGCGCGCCGGGCGCCATGTCCGCGATGGCACATTCGGGGTCACGGGGCGGGTCGATCCGTTCGGCGAGGAAACCGTGGAGCGCATCGAGGCGCATGTCTTCGATCCGGTGCGTATCCTGCAATGGCGCAGCAAAGATATGGACTTTGCCAACCTTCAGGCGCTGCGCCAATCGCTCGACCGCCTTCCGCCGACCCCGGGTCTGACGCGCGCCTTGCCGGCGGTCGATCAACAGGCGCTTGATTATCTGGTGAATTATCCGGAAATCCGCGACCTCGCGACGACGCCTGAGCGGGTTGCCAGACTGTGGGACGCCTGTGCCCTGCCCGATTATCGCCGGATTGCGCCGGCACAGCACGCCGACCTTATCGCGACGCTCTTTTCTGATCTGGTCCAGCTCGGCTCGGTCAATGAAGACTTTATGGCCGAGCAGGTTCGCCGCGCCGATCACACCGACGGCGAAATTGACACCTTATCGGCCCGCGTGTCGCAAATCCGGACATGGAGCTACGTGTCCCATCGCCCGGATTGGCTTGCCGATCCGACACACTGGCAGGAAAAGACTCGTGAAATCGAGAATCGTCTGTCCGATGCTCTGCACGAAAGGTTGACGAAACGCTTCGTTGACCGCAGGACATCCGTTCTCATGAAGCGCCTGAGAGAAAATGCAATGCTCGAAGCTCAAATCAGTGTCGATGGCGACGTCTATGTCGAGGGCCATCTTGTCGGCCAACTCGCCGGCTTTCGGTTTACCCCCGATAGCGAAGCCGAGGGGCCGGACGCCAAGGCTGTCCTGGGCGCCGCGCAGAAGGCTCTGTCGATCGAATATGAAGCGCGCGCTGCGCGGTTGTATGCCGCCGGCAACAGCGACTTCGCAATCGGCTCCGATGCGACCGTGCGCTGGGTTGGCGAACCGATTGCCCGTCTGACCGCAGGCGATGACCTGCTGCGTCCCCGTGTCGTGTTACTTGCCGATGATCATCTGAGCGGCACGGCGCGCACCCATGTCGCGGCACGCATCGAACGCTTCGTGCAGCATCACATCGCCACCGTTCTAAAGCCGCTGGACGATCTGTCGCGCGCCGAGGACATCGACGGTCTCGGTCGGGGCCTGGCCTTCCAGCTGGTCGAGGCGCTCGGCGTGCTTTTCCGCCGCGACGTCGCCGACGACGTCAAGGCGCTCGACCAGGATGCCCGTGCGCAACTGCGCCGCTACGGTGTGCGCTTCGGCGCCTATCACATTTTCATGCCGGCCCTGCTGAAGCCGGCACCTGCTGAACTGATCACGCTGCTCTGGGCTTTGAAAAACGACGGCATCGACCAGCCGGGCTATGGCGAACTGATCCCTGCACTCGCTGCTGGGCGCACATCCGTCGTGACCGAGGCGGGATATGAGCGTAACTTCTACAAGCTTGCCGGTTTCCGCTTTCTCGGCAAGCGCGCGGTGCGCATCGATATCCTCGAGCGTCTGGCAGACCTCATCCGACCGGCTCTCAACTGGAAGCTAGGCTCGGGCAGCCGTCCGGAAGGCGCCTATGACGGCCGCCGCTTCACGACGACGCCCGCCATGCTGTCGATCCTGGGCGCAACGGTCAGCGACATCGAGGAAATCCTGAAGGGCCTCGGCTACCGCGCCGATGAAGTGAGCGCCGAAGAGGCTGCCGCCTATCTGGCCAAGCAGGAAGCGCCGAGCGAAGAGCCGGCCGCCGAGGCGCCAGCCGCAACGACGCCCGACTCCGAGACCCAGTCCGCCGCGAACGATGAGCAGGACGCCGCGACCAGCGACGAGCCGGCGTCCGAACCGACACCCGCACCGGCAACGGCGGAAGCCGAAGCTCCCGCACCTGCCGCAGATGTGCCCGCGCAACCAGCCACTGTCGCCGAAGCAAGCGAAGAAGAGCAGCCGAAGCCCGTGCTGCTCTGGCGCCCGGCCGGCAACCGGCCGGAGACGCAGCGGCCGCAGCGCCAGAAGCAGGGCCGTGGACGCCGTCCAGGCGGTGGATCTGCCGAAGCAGGCGCGACGCCCGCAGCCGGCGAACAGCCCGCACGCGACCATCAGCAGCATCGTCGTCGGGATAATCAAAGGCCAGGCGACAAGGGCAAGGACAAGCGCGGCGGTCACCCTGGAGGGCACCGTAAGCCTAAGGACGCAGAACGTCCGGCACCCATGGCCGCGCGGCCTCCCCGCAAGGAGCGTCCGATCGATCCGGACTCGCCCTTCGCCAAGCTCGCAGCTCTCAAGGACAAGCTCGGGAAGTAGCACACGCCGATGACCGAAGACCGCCAGCGCATCGACAAGTGGTTGTTCTTCGCGCGTGTGGTCAAGTCACGGACGCTGGCTGCCAAGCTGGCACAGAACGGACGCATCCGGGTCAATGGCGACAAGATCGACCAGGCGAGCCATCAGGTTCGCCTCGGCGACACTTTGACGATCACGCTCGACCGAACCGTGCGCATTCTGAAGATCAGCGCACCCGGCATACGTCGAGGCCCGGCCGAAGAGGCACGGACCTTGTACGAGGACCTTACGCCCATCGTGGAGAAGTCTGCCGACAGCTTGCCCACTGCATTGGCGCCCATCCGGGAGCCGGGAACGGGCCGACCGACAAAGCGCGAGCGCCGGAAGATGGATGTCTGGCGGGACGGCTCGGGCGACTGACGTGACGGGTCAGCGCTCCTTGGGCTTCGGCGAACGTTGCCTGCTTTCGACGAGATGACGCAGATAGCCCATCGAGTGCGGCACCGCCTGCGATGCGACCGTCATATGCGAAAGCGAAAAGTTCCGCCGTCGTATGACGTGGCCGGTGTTCGGCACGATCTTGTGCAGCACACCTTTGCAGATGGTCATCTTGTTCCAGGCCCAGTCTTCGAACCCGACGCCACCGGGAATATCCGACGGCGGGTAAGGCGTGTCCAGGTAGATGCTCCGCCGGGCGAAACTCAGAGCCGTCCAGTAGTTCTGATCCATCAGCACCACTGGCCTGTAGGCCGACGATTCCATGTCCACATGGTGCAGAATGTGCTTGGTCGCATCGAAGAAGGCGCAGACTTCCGGGTGCCAGACGATCGGATCGGAACGCTTTTTCGCTTCCGCAAAAGCGCGCACCAGCCAGTTCGTCCCCCAGAAATCGTCGGCGTCGAGAAAGGCGATGTGCGTGCCGCGCGCCTCCGCAACGGCAGTGTTGCGAGACCGCCCGAGATCCCCATAGGCCACCTCGAGCAGGCGATCGTCCTTTCCAAGCCCTCCTTGGACGACGGAGCGCGTGAGCTCGTCGCCGCGGTCGAGCACGCAGAGGATTTCGACTCGGATTCCTGCCTCGTCGGCGGCGGCGATTGCCCGTTTCATGCTGGTGAGCGAGGCATGGGCGAGCAACCCCTCGCGATGGGCGTTGAGCACCGCGGTGATGTCAGGCGCCACCGACATGCAGAAGCCCTCCTTTGCTCGGCTCCGCTTCCAGCACGCGGATATATCCGGCCCAGCTGTGCTCGTCCGCGATGCGCTTGCGCAACCGCCCGGCGCGTCGCCGAGCTTCAGCCGGATTCTGCGTTATCGAACGCAACACCGAAACGAAGCCTTCCAGAGCTTCAGGATCGTCGACGAGGTAACCGGTGTCGTCGTCGATCAGCTCATTGATCCCTCCGACATTCGGCGCGATCACAGGCAGCCCGCAGGCCCCCGCTTCCAGCAGTATGTTGGGCAAGCCGTCCCAATAGGACGTGTAGAGAAACACATCCGCATCCGTTAGCGGCAGCACTGAGAAATCCTCGAACGCACCGTGATAGCGAAGACTGGATATGTCGCCTTCGGCGCCCGCCACCATCGCCTCATGCTCCGCGTCACCCTTGCCGAAAATCTCGAAATCCATCTCGGGCAAGGCCCGAGCGATCGCAAGCAAAAGCGGGATGTTCTTCTGACGGCTCAACCGACTTGCCCAGATGACCCTTTGCCGCTCGGTCGTTTTGCTTCGCGGCAACACCCGAGCCGGCGGCGCAGGCTGGCGCGCGACGACGAGCCGGGATGCAAGCGCGTCTGGAATTCCAAGCGATTGGATCATCTCGTCTCTATGTGCGGCGTTGTCGAAATAGACACCCGAGAGCTGAGCCAAGCAGTCGCGGAGATAGAGATCGCTGTAGCCGGCACGCCGGCCATCCGGCGTGAAATCCGCACAGAAAAGCGCCCCGTAGAGCCGCGTATACCGTGCAAGCACCCGCCCTCGCCGCAAAATCGCGTCCCAGCAGGCCCGGCTGTTCACATTGAGAATCGCCTCGGGACGAAACCCTCGCACCAGCAGCTCGACCAACCGCACCCGCTCGTCATGCGAGAGATCCGGATCGATCCGCGAGAACGACAGAACCGGTATGTCCGGCGCAATCAGATCGCAGGCACTCTCCAAGTCATAGTCGACCAGAACGACGAGAACCTTCTTCGATCCAAGCCGCTCGGCCATCGCACGCACCGCATGGGCCGCGACGCGTTCGGCCCCCCCGCGCACGAGCCACGGCATAAACACGATCCGCTCGGGCACATGGTCGATCTGGTCGACGAGAGCCGTCAGAGCCCGTTCGAGCCGGTTGTGCGCCGCTCCATCCACTACCTCCAGAAAATCCGCATGCGCGAAGTAGTCCGCGCCGTAGAGTGCGACGTCGAGATCCTCGACGCCCGCGACGGCCTCTCGTGCAACGCGCAATGCATTCTCGGGGCGACGCGGTTTACGCCCTTCGAAACGGCCATAATCAATGTAATGCAGCAGAGGATGCATTCCGACGATGTCGGGATTGCGCATGAGATACCACTGCGCATCGAAATCCGGCCCCGGCGAGCGACCTTCCAACGCACCGTGCAGCATGTAGTGAAGAAGGGGCGGATAATTTGCCCGCCGAACGTCCGGATAGGTCTCCAGATAGAAGTCCGGATCGAAGAAACCGCACGCGATGACCCGATCGGCCTCGCTCGGTGCAGTGGGCCGAACCTCAAAACCCTTGCGGCGGCCGTGCACCAGATAATGAACGAGCGGATTTCCAGACACTTCGTAACGCGCGAGGTAGGCGGCTGCATCGAAACGCGGTCCGGGTGAGCGTCCCTCGCAGCCATGCCTCAAAAAATGATCGAGTGGATCCCGACCAGTGCGCAACACATCGGGATAGGCGAGCAAATACCAGTCGCGATCGAAATACCCGGAAAAGCCAACGACTTGCCGCCAGAGGGATTGTGTAAACCTCTGCCGGACGAAACGCACCGGAGCCCAGGATCGGGTCATGCACAGTTTACTCGAGACTGACCGCGCGCGCCCACACGAGCCATGCGGATTTGAGGTTCACATCCATGCACGGACGTGGACGACACGCAAGCAGACGACGTCCCAGAGAGCCCTGAACGTCGATTCTCGCTTAATTTCGCCGAGGTCTAAGCGAGAATTCCTCCTGCATTGACGATCCCGGCGGCATTTCCCGGCAAAAACGCTTCGCCGCCGCCGAAGAGACTGATCGTGCCGTTGGTCGTCGCGGTGTAGCGCCGCCCCGTCGCAGAACCCGAAAAAGTCGCGTTCCACAAGGACAGCACCGCTCCGTTCGAGACGAAAGCGAACTCCTCGATGAAAGCGGGATCGTCGACCAGCGTCACCGTCTGGTTGTTGCTAGTCACCATCAGATGGCCGGAGAGGTTGAAGTGCCTCAGCGCGCCGCCGGAGATCGTATAGTCGCCCAGAAAGTTGATCTGCCCGAAGCCGGTTCCTGCGATGTGCGATCCGTTCGCACCGCAAGGGCCGAAATCCACCGCGCCAAGCGTCAGCATCGCGCCTTCCTGAACAGCGACCGCGCTCATCCAGGGCAATGCCATCACGAAGCGCACTCCCGACACGGAAACGCGGGCGCCGCCACCGGCAAGGATGCCCGACGAGACGACAACGGAGAACGGATCATCGTCGTCGCCTTGGATGCGAAGCAACCCACCGCCAACGAGAGGACGCAGCACCACGGCGCCCTGATGCGTTCCCCCCGCAAGTTGGATCGTGACGTCGAAGGTCATGCAATCGAGCATGTGCGCTGCATCCACCGCCCGCTGCAGTGTCGCGAAGGCCGTGTCGGGGCCCAGTCCATCCGCCGCGTCGGACCCCGTCGTCGATACGAACAAGGTGCGCGGAGCCACGAGCCGCTCGCGTACGCCAGCAATGCCGGAGGGGAATGACGCAATGCCGGTGGCCGATTGAACGACCATGGCCTCGATGAAGGTCTCGCCGTCGGCGGAAACCTTCAAATGGAAATCGTCGTCGCCCGTCAGCCCTAACTCGGCACGGCCCGAGAAGTCGGTCTGATAGAGGATACTGGCCGTGTCGGTCGCTGCCGCCTTGTTGATCTTCACCTGATGACCGCCCCCTTCATGGTTGAAGAGCGACGCATCTCCGGCAAGCGCCAGGCGGTTGGGCGCCTCAGCCGTGGCGTTGATCCCCAGACGCTCAGCAAAGCCGCTGGTCGATCTCAGGATTTGCCAAGCCTCCTCGTGGAAAACGAGAAGCTGGTTTTCATCCGCGCAGAACGCGATCCAGCCTTCCACCGGTTGATAGAACCGCCATCCGCCATCCTGCCAGGCTGCAATCTTGGCGTGTTGGCCGATCCAGGCGCCGGCAGCCGCCTCCGGCACGATGAAGCGCGTTCCGTCCGCAAGTTCTGCCGGAGGTTCACTCACCGCTCTGCTTTGAACGCTCATCTGATGAGCACGTCGATCATAAGTAGAGCTTCGTTATGAGTGACATGTTTCTGCGCTTGAGCCATAATAATATAGGGGATTTTTAGATTAGACGTTCTTCCCATAGAATTCCCCTTTATTTAACATATTTCTTATCATACTATTTTTCTGGGGCTCGGGGATAAGCGCATCTTGCAAGAGGTGCGCAGTGTGGCGGTGTGCCCTGGCGTAGGGATGGGTACATTGAACGATTCCATGGCGATAGCCGCCCTGAAGGGGCGTATGAAAACCAGGCTTGATCGCGAGCGCGCGGCCAAACCTTCCCCGAACGGACCAGCCCGAACCTTCGCGAAGATCGACATCTCCGTCGTGTTGAACCTGCATGATGAAGCCCGTTACTTGGTTAGGACGCTTCGATCCTTGCTGGAGGCGATGCAATACGCAGCCCAATTCGGATTACGCATGGAGCTTGTCGTGGTTCTCGACAACGCCGATGCCCCTACGCAAACTGCGCTCTCGAGCTTCGACCTCACTGCCTTCGACCAGTTTCAGGTCGTCGAAGTCTCCCACGGTTCGCTCGGCCCTTCGCGCCATGCGGGCATCGATGCGGCTCGTGGCGCCATCATCGCGACCGCCGACGGGGACGATCTCGTCAGCTTCGACTATTTCCATCGCATGCACGGCGCACTGAAGGCCGGCGGGCCAAAGTCGATCGTCTGCCCCGAATATTATCTGGGCTTCGGCACTACCTGTTACGTGTGGAAGTTCCTGCCGCTGAGAACCATCGGCGCCGCGTCCATGATGGACAACCACCCCTTCGTCTCGCGGATCATGCTCTACCGCGAGGCCTTCAAGGAACTGCACTTCGCCGACGTTTCCTACAAATCCGGCTACGCCTACGAAGACTGGCATTTCAACTGTACGGCGGTCGCGCACGGCTATGACGTCGCGATCGCCAAGGATGCTCTCGTCTTCTACCGGGAACGCCAGAAGAGCATGAGCCGCCGCTTTCGTGCCGAGACCCCGGGCCTCGTTCCGCCGAGCCCCTTCTTCGAACCGGCACGGTTCCACAAAATCGCCTGGGCCGATTTCAACGGTGACTTGTCCCACAGCGAGGCTCCGTCTTTCTCGGCCGCTGCCTTTGCGGACCTGCCCGGAATGGCGGACCTCGTCGCAGCAGCCAATGCTATCGATCCTGCGATCAGTCTCGGGATCCTGAAAGGCAGGCACGGCAACACGAACTTCACGCGGCCGGCCGGGTTGTCGCGCGCCTATTTCGAGCTTTGCGGCATTCTCGCTGGTCAGGAGTTCACCGACATTCTGCTGGTCCCCTATCTCACGCGGGGCGGTGGCGAGAAGTTCATCCTGTCGGTTCTTTCGGCGCTGAAGGCAGAGCGGCCCGACACGCGCTGCCTCGTGCTCGGCGGCCAGCGCATCGTCCAACATCACTGGGTGGACCGTCTTCCCGACGACAGCTTGTTTGTCGATCTGCACAGCCTCGGCGTCACGGGCCTGACCGAGGCCGATATCGAAACGATCACCCTGCGGATCATCCAGCATCAACCGGGGTTACAGCGCCTGCATCTGAAACACTGCGAATATGTCGATGCGTTCATGCGCAACCATGCGGATCGGCTAGGCGACGTCTCGACCTATTTCTACCACTTCTGTGAAGCCGTCGACACGGTCCAGGGCCTGCGGTTCGAGAACGGATTCGGCTTCGATCTGATCACAGAAGCCGGTCACAGGTTCGACGGCATCGTTTCGGATCATCAGGCAATCCTCACCACCCTGGCCGCAAGGCTGGGAGATGATATCGGCCCGAAGCTTCACGCCCTTTACGCGGCTTGCAGCGATGAGCGGCGCGTATTGTCGGACCTTAAGGCACCGAAACGGCGGCTGCTTTGGGCGTCGCGCATCGATCGCCAGAAACGTCCCGAACTTCTGGCTGAAATCGCCCGTGGCCTTCAAACCAGCCAGCCCGGCATCTCTATTCACGTTCACGGGAACGCGCCCGTCGGGTGCGAGCCCGAGTGTCTCCGCGAAATGCCCGACCTCGTCTACAAGGGCACCTTCGATGGCCTTTCGACCATCGACGTCGAGGACTACGACGCACTGATCTACACGGCTGCGTTCGACGGCCTGCCGAACGTCGTGCTGGAGGCGATGGCCGTGGGTTTGCCGGTGATTGCGCCGGCGGTCGGCGGCATCGGCGAAGCCATAAGTTCCGAAACCGGCTTTCTCGTTCCCGACCTGATCGATGACGACGCTCTCACAGCCGCCTATCTGGCTGCGGTGGCGGAGCTCTACGCAGATCCCGCCGAGGCGCGACGCAAGGCGGACAATGCCCGCAAGCTGATCGACATCCGCCATTCGATCCACGAGCACCAGGCCCGCATCGCCGAGATTTTTGAGCTTCCCGCGACCACACACGAGAGGATCCGGCCAGCGCAAAGCATCATGCGTGCTAACGGGGTGCGCGCAACGAGGCCGTTGCCCGCCGGACCAATTCTCATTGGCGGACAGGGCCCGGACGCAGCAAGTCCGAACTGACAAAGCGAATGCCGAGAAAGACGAGAGCTGCGTGGCGCACGGGAGCGATGATATGAATGGCAAGGGCAACGGCCAAGGATATGAGCCAACGATGCCGCGGCGGCCCGACCCGGCCGCATCGTCTGTGCAGCCACCGTCCGAAAATGGCGAGCAGGCGGTCATGCGGCGCCGTGTCATGCACTATGCCGAGCAGATGCGCCGTATGTCGAACATTATCCACGAGCTTTCCGAGCGCGCGGACGGTTACGAAGACAAGCGCGTGAACTGGTACGAGCCGGAACTCGTCAAGTTGAAAGAGGAGGTCGGCCACTATGACAACGTACGCTCGACCTGGTACGAGCCGCAGCTCGAGTTAAGGCAGCAGCGTATATTGCATCTGGAACAGACGGCCGAAGCCTATGAGGCGGAGCGGCATTCCTATTTCGTTCCTGCGCTGGCGCAGCGAGACGCACGCATCGCCGAACTTGAGCAACAGGTGCTAGAGCTGCAGGCGCAGCTGGCCGCAACCGTCGCCCCAAAGAAGAGACGGAGCGGCATCACCCGCCTTCTCGGCATTGCGCCCCGATAGCCCTTTCGATTAAGTCGAGCGTGGAAGCGTGCTTCGTCCTCGACGGCGCACCGGCTTGTCGAACGCAGATTATCATTGGGGTCATGCATGTCCGTACTGGTCACCGGCGGCGCCGGCTATATCGGCAGCCACATGGTCTGGGAACTGCTGGATGCGGGTGAAGATGTCGTCGTTCTCGACCGGCTGAGCACAGGGTTCGACTGGGCGGTGGCGCCGGAAGCAAAGCTCGTCGTCGGCGACATCGCCGATCAGGAGCTCGTCGAATCCACCATTCGCGACAATGGCGTCGATGCCATCATTCATTTCGCTGGCTCGGTCGTCGTGCCGGACTCCGTCGCCGACCCGCTCACCTACTACGAGAACAACACCTCCAAGACGCGGTCTCTCCTCGAGAGCACCGTTCGTGCCGGTGTGCCCCACTTCATCTTCTCGTCCACGGCCGCCGTCTACGGCACACCCCAGAAGGTGCCCGTTACCGAAGACATGCCGACCCAGCCGGAATCGCCCTATGGTGCCTCGAAGCTGATGACGGAGTGGATGCTGCGCGATACCGCCGCCGCCCATGATTTCGCCTATACGGCGCTGCGTTATTTCAACGTTTGCGGGGCGGATCCGCGCCTGCGCACCGGGCAATCCACGCGCGGCGCGACGCATCTGATCAAGGTCGCCTGCGAAACGGCAACCGGCAAGCGCGACTTCATGGAAGTATTCGGTGGCGACTACCCCACCCCGGACGGCACCTGCATTCGCGACTACATCCACGTCACCGATCTGGTGCGTGCGCACCGCCTCGCCCTAGCGCGCCTGCGCAATGGCGGCGGCAGCCTGCTCGCCAATTGCGGGTACGGCCGCGGTTATTCCGTGCGGGAAGTCATCGACACCGTAAAGAAGGTGACCGGATTCGATTTCGACGTTCGCGAGCGCGAGCGTCGACCTGGCGACGCCGTCACCGTGGTGGCCGATGCCGCGATCGCCCGTCGCGAATTGGGCTGGACGCCTGAACTCGACGATCTCGATCTGATCGTGACACACGCGATTGAGTGGGAACGTCACCTCCAGAAATTGAACTCCAGCCGGGCCTGATCCCGGGAGCGCTCGTTGAGCGATCCACCCGCACCGCCCATTGACCGCTCCATATGATACGTATACTTATCATATGGAGCATTTGTTAGCGGGAGGATTTGATGCAGTTCCATCTCAACGGCTTTCGCACGGGCGATCCATCCGTCGCGCCATCAGCCAGCACCGATCCTGAAATCAAGTCCGCACAGTCGGCGAGCGAAGAGGTGGACGTGCTGATCATCGGTTGCGGTCCGGCCGGTTTGACGCTGGCTGCCCAGCTTGCCGCTTTTCCCGACATCACCACGATGATCGTCGATCAGAAGCCGGGCCCACTCGAACTCGGCCAGGCCGACGGCATCGCATGCCGCACGATGGAAATGTTCGAAGCCTTCGGTTTCAGCGAAAAGGTGCTGAAGGAGGCCTATTGGGTCAACGAGACGTCTTTCTGGAAACCGGATCCGGAAAACCCGCGCAACATTGCACGAAGCGGACGCATTCAGGATACCGAAGACGGCCTATCGGAGTTCCCGCATGTCATCTTGAACCAGGCGCGCGTCCATGACTTCTTTCTCGAAACGATGCGCAACGCACCGACCCGCCTGGACCCGCACTATGGCCGACGCGTCGCAGGCCTAGAGATTGCACAAGGCGAGAAAGCCGGGACCCACCCCGTGTCGGTGACGCTCGAGCGGGCTAATGAGAACGGCGCACAAACGATCGAAACCGTCAGGGCGCGCTACGTGGTCGGCTGCGATGGCGCCCGAAGTGCTGTGCGGCAAGCGCTTGGCAAGCCACTGCTCGGTGATTCCGCCAACCATGCCTGGGGCGTGATGGACGTGCTCGCCGTCTCAGATTTTCCTGACATCCGCCTGAAGGCCGCAATTCACTCCGCCAACGAAGGCAATGTGCTCATCATCCCGCGCGAGGGCGGCTACCTCGTGCGGCTCTATATCGAGATGGACAAGCTCAATAAGGACGAGCGCGTCTCCAACCGCAACATCACGAGCGAGCAATTGATCGCCGCCGCACAACGCATCCTCCACCCCTACACTTTGGACGTGAAGGAAGTCGCATGGTGGTCCGTCTACGAGATCGGCCAGCGGCTCTGCGCAAGCTTCGACGATCGCCCTGAAGGCGCCGTTGACGACCGCCTGCCGCGCGTCTTCATCGCCGGCGACGCCTGCCATACGCACAGCCCGAAGGCGGGCCAAGGCATGAACGTCTCCATGCAGGACAGCTTCAATCTCGGTTGGAAGCTGGCAGGCGTGCTGCGCAACATCCTGAAGCCCGAAGTCCTCAACACCTACTCCGATGAACGCCAGGCGATTGCCCAGGAACTCATCGACTTCGATCGGGAATTCGCGAAAATGTTCAGCGCTCGGCCGAAAACGTCCGGCAATGGCGATGACCAAGGCGTCGATCCAAATGAATTTCAACGCTATTTCGTCAAACAGGGCCGGTTCACGGCCGGCACGGCAACGCAATATAGTAAGTCTTTGCTTACGGGTAACGGAACCCATCAGAATCTGACAGCTGGCTTCCCGGTCGGCATGCGCTTCCATTCCGCCCCGGTCATCCGTTTTGCCGATGCCAAGCCCATGCAGCTTGGCCATGTCGTAAAAGCCGACGGACGCTGGCGCATCTTTGTATTCGAAGGATCCGGCGTCACTCCGACGGACCAGCCGGCTCGATCGGGTTCAATGATGAAGCTCTGCCACTTCCTCGCGGACGACCTCGCTTCACCTCTCCTTAGATACACTCCACCTGGAGCGGATATCGATGCCATCATCGATCTGCGGGCGGTCTATCAGACCGACCACCAGTCCCTATCGCGCGACAGGCTGCATCCTCTCCTCACGCCTCGGAAGGGCCGTTACGGATTGATCGATCACGAAAAGGTCTTCTGCCCCGATCTCAAGACCGGTCCCGACATTTTCGACCTGCGCAACATCGACCGAGTGACCGGCTGCCTCGTCGTCGTCCGCCCGGACCAGTATGTGGCGGAAGTGCTGCCGCTCGACGCCTACGCCGAACTGACAGCATTCTTCGATCGAGTGATGATCGGCAGGGGTTGAAGGTTCCCCATCGGCTCTGAGGTATCGCACCCATCTCAAGCAACGACGCGGATCACGTTCGCAGGCTCGGCAAGATCGACCGCCGAGACACGTTAAGGAGGTCGATGCCAGCGAGGCCTTCACTGAGGCGGCACGGGAACCTGACGATTACCGAGGCCGGGGAGTGCCTGGCCGCCGAGCGCGGCGTGTGGATCTCACCTCAACGGCGTGGCTGTTGCCTGGCCACGGAGTATCACTTTCAAAAAAAGCGGCCGGATGAACCAGATTGAACGGGACGCGCTCTAGCGGCCGGCAAGCGATGAGAATGTCGAGACGACGGTCTCGTAGACGCCGCGCTTGAACGGGACGATCAGGTTCGGCAGTTCCGCCATGGGCTTCCAGTCCCAGGCGTCGAACTCCGCCTCGTGGCCACCTGGCGGCGGATTGATGGCGATCTCGCTCTCATCGCCCTCGAAGCGGAAGGCGAACCATCTCTGCGTCTGCCCGCGATAACGGCCCTTCAGGCCGATGCCGATCAGTTCGGCAGGAAGATCGTAGTTGATCCAATTCGGAGCTTCCGCCAGCAGGCTTACCGTCTTCATGCCGGTTTCTTCGTAGAGCTCGCGCAGCGCAGCCGGATAGGGGTCCTCACCTGGGTCGATCCCGCCCTGCGGCATCTGCCAGAGTTTCGACGATCCCGAATGCTCCGAATCAGCGATGGGGATCCGGCGTCCGACCCAGACGAGACCTTGGGCGTTCAACACCATCACGCCGACGCAGGGGCGATACGGCAGGTCTTCGGCTTTGACGCGGCTCATCGGCTCGCTGCTCGGGATGAGGCCGGATCGAGCGCGATTGCCGAGACGCTGACGATCTCGATGTTGCGGCGTGAGGCCTGCCGCACCCATTCGGCGATCGCATCGACGCTGACATCGAAGGCAGAGGCGACGCCGATGGCGGCACCGTTGCGCACGGCGCTGCGCTCCAGAGCATCAAGCGCTTCCATGATCGAGCCGCGCTCGCGGCGGCTGTCGAGAACGATCTCGGCCTGGCCGAAGGGCGCACCGAAGGTTCGGGCCAGCATCTCCGAACGCGATTGCGGCGCCGAACCATCGTCGAGGAACAGCAGGCCACGATCGGCGATCTCGCGCATGACCGGCTCGAAGGCTTCGATGTCGGACATGAAGCGTCCGCCCATGTAGTTCATGACGCCCGCATAGTTGGTCATGCGGGCAAGCGATTTGTGCAAGGCCTGGATATTGGCCTCCATCGGCGCCTCGACCGTGAGCGTGTTCGCTCCGGGGTCGACGGATGGATAATCGAAAGGCTCGAGCGGAATCTGCAGGAGGATCTCATGACCGCCACGACGTGCGTCCTGCATCCAGCGCGTCAGGCTGTTGCCGCTCGCCGCAAAGGCCAGCGTGACTTCTTCGGGCAGTTTCTCGATCGCGTACTGCGTGCCCGTCTGGCTAAGGCCGAGGCCGCCGACGATGATCGCGATCTTTGCGCCATTCGTGCCGGACCATGAGCGGGCATAGGCCTCGGCCGAGCGCTTACCGCCCGGCGAGATGGTCGGGATGGCGCCGAATTCCGTTTCTTCGAGCAGTGCATCTTCCGGCAGGTGCGCAACGCGCACGTCCTGACCGACCGCGCCACCGTCGATGATGAGTGGCCCAAGCCCTTCACGGCTGCCCGGCCGATAGGTCGTGACCATGACGCCGTCGCCGGTCATTTCCGAAGCGATGTTGCCGCCGGCAGTGCCGGCTGTGCGTGCAGGCACGGTGCCGGTCTGGAGGTTCGCGTATTCGTCCGCTTCCACAGGTGGCGCGGTCGTGGGCGCCTCGGCGGACACCACCGGCTCAGGTGAGCCGCTCAGGCCGCTTGGCGAGATGGCTGTGTAGATTGAACCGGCAATAAGCAGCGCAACGACGGCCGACGTGCCGAGCGCGAAGCGACCCGGCCAGCGCCGGCGCTTTGGCTTCGACTTTCGGGCTTGGCCCAATGGGGTATCTAACTTGTTACGCACCGCTCACCGGTCTCATGACTGAGGGTGATTCGGCAAGACGCGGCGCTCAAAGAACGCCGCGTCGAAAGGATCCGCAGACCCCTACTGTTCGGTAACGGCAGCCTGATCCGGGTTCGGCGGGAAGGAGGCGTCCGTACGGTCGCCACGCAGCAGGTCGAATGCGTGGTTCAGCTGAAGGTCATCTTCCTGCTCCGGCGGTACGTAGGCGATCGAGCCGGACCCTTCTTCGGTCTCGCTCTCACCCTGGATGTGACCGCGCAGCTGCGATTCGCCGGATGCTTCGACCTGGCCCATCAGCTCTTCGGGCAGCGGCTGCTCGACGATGATGTCCGGGGTGATGCCCGTGCCCTGGATCGACTTGCCCGACGGCGTGTAATAGAGCGCCGTCGTCAGGCGAAGCGCACCATTCTCACCTAGCGGGATGATCGTCTGAACCGAGCCCTTGCCGAAGGACCGCGTCCCGAGAACCGTCGCACGCTTGTGGTCCTGCAACGCGCCGGCCACGATTTCTGAAGCCGATGCCGAGCCGCCATTGACGAGAACGATCAACGGCTTGCCGCCCGTGAGGTCGCCGGCGCGCGAATTGAAGCGGCGGCTTTCCTCTTCGTTGCGGCCACGGGTCGAAACGATTTCGCCGCGATCGAGGAAAGCGTCGGAAACGCTGATCGCCTGATCGAGCAATCCGCCTGGGTTGAGGCGCATGTCGAGAACGAAGCCTTTCAGCTCGTCCGCCGGCACTTCTTCCTGGATCTGTTCGATGGCTGCGGCGAGATCGTCATAGGTCTTTTCGGTGAAGGAGATGAGGCGCAGATAGCCGACATTCTCCTCGACGCTGTGACGAACCGCCTTGACCTGAATGATGTCACGCGTGACTTCGATCTTCAGCGGTTGCGCCGCACCTTCGCGGATGATGGTGAGTTCGACGGTCGTGTCGACAGGACCGCGCATGCGATCAACCGCGTCCGACAGCGTCAGGCCCTGCAGCGATTCGCCGTCGATCTCTGAAATCAGGTCGCCGGCAAGCACACCGGCCTGGGCGGCGGGGGTGTCGTCGATGGGCGTGATGACCTTGACGAGGTCGTCTTCCATCGTCACCTCGATGCCGAGGCCGCCGAACTCGCCACGCGTCTGGGTGCGCATGTCGTTGGCGTCATCGGCGTTGAGGTAGCTGGAATGGGGGTCGAGCGAGGTGAGCATGCCGTTGATGGCATTCTCGATCAGCTCTTTCTCCTCCGGCGGGGTCACATATTGAGAGCGCACGCGCTCGAACACGTCACCGAAGATCGACAGCTGTCGGTACGTATCCGACCCGGCGGCTTCCGCCGGCATGCTGAACTGCTGGGCGGTGCTCAGGGCGGTAGCGCCCATGAGGGCGCCGACGAACAGTAGCGATATTTTACGAATCATTGCTTGCCCTTCCCGAAGTATCGTTTGCCCACCAGGGGTCAGGATCGACCGGCTGTCCATCTTTCCTGAATTCAATGTAAAGCGTCGGCTGCCCGGAAACCAGAGCCAAAGCAGCAGCGCCTGCGAGCCTTGTTTCACCCATGGCAGCGACCGGTTCGCCAGTCACGACAAACTGGCCAGGTGAAACATCGATACGATCCATACCCGCCATGACGATATGATATTCGTCACCGGCGTTGAGGATCAATAGCTGGCCATAGGACCGAAAGGGCCCGGCATAGACGACCCAGGCGTCGGCTGGAGCCTGAACCAGCGCGCCCGAACGGCTTGCGACCATGACACCCTGCAAAGGATGTCCCGTGCCGTCGTCGTCGCCATACCAGCGCTCAACCGCCCCTTCCACGGGCAATTCCAGCGTTGCGGTGCGCGATTCGAAAGGAACGGCCGGCGAAAATCTTTCCATATCGAGGTCGCCGCTGGCGGCACGATCACGCGCCCGTTCCAGCTCTTCCTCGCTTTGCTGTTCACGCAATCGTGTTGCTTCGCGTGCCTGTTCGGCAGCCTCACGCACGGAGGAGATCTCCGTTTCGAGCGATGCGATCAGCTCGCCAAGCGACGACGCGCGTTCCGCTAACCTTGCCGCGGCGACCCGCTCCTCCTCGATGCGCCGTTCGCGGTCGCCCTGCATGTCGCGCTTCTCGGCAAGAAGCAGTGTGAGGCGCTCTTCTTCGACGACCTGATCGGTGCGTGCGGCGACGAGCTTCTCGCGCTCTTCTTCGATGTCCTCGCGCACTGCGGAAAGGCGCGCGAGATCCTGCGCAAGTTTCTGCGTCTCTTCGCGCATTTCCGGCACGACGGCGCCAAGCAGAATGGCGCTGCGCACGGAGGCAAGCGCGTCTTCCGCCGCCACGAGCAAGGCCGGCGGCGGATTACGCCCCATGCGCTGCAGCCCGGCGAGTACCTCCGCTAGGAGCACGCGCCGTTCCCGCAGCGATGCAGTAATCTCACCTTCGTCTTCACGCAGCGCGGAGAAGCGATCTTCGGCTTCCGCCATGCGGGTTGTAAGATCGCGTTGGCGATCGGCGGTTTCGATCATGCTTTCGCGAATTGCCGCCTCGTCCTGTCGCAGCGCGTCCACCTCGGCGCGCAGATCCGCCATGCGCTGTTCCGACAGCGTGATGGCACGGCTCAGGCGGTCAAGTTCATCGGCCGTTTCGGCGCGCTTGGCATCGAGAGTTTCCGTCGGATCGGAGGGCATTTCCGCTTGGGCACCCGATTGGGTCGAGGCCGGCTCCTGCGCCTGGGCGATATGGAGTGATGCCGAAGCAAAAAGAACGGCGACGACAGCTCCGCTGGCGAGCCCGGCAGCGAGTCTCGCTTGCCGACCTGAAACGAATTGCAACGCGGCGCTGCGGTCGCGAATCCATGGTGCTGGCTTCAAGTCTCAGTCCGATCTTGGCCCATGTATTCTCCATCGGCGGCAAGCATGTCGAGTTTGAGGCGAAAGAGAGGTTTCGCCGCCCCAGTCGAAAATACACTTCAGTGTAGAAACCGTCGGTTAACCGCATCGACCGAATTCACGCGGAGAGCCCTGCTTCATCGACTGATTCCCCATGAAGCAAAGCATGTCTTAATCGGTCGCGCGTATCCAGAAGGGAATAGCTGGGGATCCAACCATGAAGCGTTTCCTTGAAGATCGTAGCGGACAGTTCGCAATGATGTTCGGCATCTCCTTGCCGGTCATGCTGCTTGCAGCCGGGATGGCGATCGATACAAGCCGCATGATGGCGGCCAAGACTGCGCTGCAGAACAATGTCGATGCGGCGCTGCTGGCCGCAACGCGGTTCAACGATCGAGACCAGACCCGCGAGAGCTACTTCGAATCCTATCTTTCGGCCTTGGTCTCTTCCGAACCGACGATCAGCAATATTCAAACGGATTTCGACGACGAGATCGGCGCAAATTTCATCAGAACGGAAGCGACGGCCACTGCGGACGTGGCGCTCACGATCATGCACACCTTTACGGGTCGCACCGCGCGGATCAGCGTGAGCTCGGACGCCTATGAGGCGACCGACGCGCTGGAAGTCGTGATGGTACTGGACAACACCGGCTCGATGGCGACGAACAATCGCATTGCTGCATTGCGCAAAGCGGCAACGACGCTGGTAGAGACGCTGGAAACGGTAGCGGAGAACAATCCAAACCGCCGCATCCGCATGGCGCTCGTGCCGTTCGTCACGGGCGTTAACATTCGCGGTCCGGAATTCGATTGCTCCTGGATCGATGTGAATGCGGTCGCCGAATATCACGGCGCCAATTTCGACAGCATTCAGGTTGAGTTCGACCGACACGGGGCCGTCAAAGACAGCAAGTACGGCGCTGTTGCCGCTTCCCCGTGCGCCATTCCTGCAGTGAGCAGCGCCAACGCCTCGAACGTTACGGTGCTTAGCGGAAATCGGGGTTCCACTGGTCAGGTGAAAGCCAACCATATGCGGCTGTTTCATCAGATCGGCGTAACTTGGAAGGGTTGTGTCGAGGCTCGTCCGCGCACGGTCACTGTCGATGCTGCCCCAACGACCGGCAGCACCCTGTTCGTCCCCTATTTCGCCCCAGACGAGCCGGACAAGGATTCCACGCGCAGCAACGCCGATACGCCCTTCGCCGGGAATAATTCGGCGAACCTAAACACGTCCTATCTGACGGACCAGATCACGGGCACATTTGCGGTAATCCAGCGCTCACTCGCGAAATACAATGCGACCAACCCGAAGCTTCCGTTTGCCGCGCAAGGCGGACCGCTGACCGGCGGACCGAACCGCGCCTGCCCGACCCCTGTTCAGCCGTTAACCGACGATTTCACTGCGCTGAAAACTGCCGTCTCCCAAATGCGGGAGTGGAACGGGTCAGGCACCAATGTCGCGGAGGGGCTTGCCTGGGGCACCCGCGTGCTTTCACCGGAAGCGCCCTACACCACCGGCGATCCCTTCGCTACCGAGGGCACGAAGAAGATCGTGGTGCTGCTGACGGATGGGGAAAATGTCGTCTACGGCTCAAGTAACACGGTCAACAAGTCCGACTACGGCTCGAACGGCTTCATGTCGTCAAACCGCTTCGGCACCACGAACCAAGGTACGGCTGCTCGAACGGTCGATGGCTGGACGAAAGAGAATTGCACCATGCTGAAGAATAACGGCGTGGAGATTTATACGGTGCTGCTGCAGGCTGACACCGCCAACAACCGCGCGGTCTACAGCAGTGCCAACGGTGGGTGTGCGTCGGCGCCGGAGAACTATTTCCCGACGAACGATGTCAGCCGGCTGGACAGCGTCTTCGCACGCATTGGCAGCATGGTGGCGCAACTGCACTTCACCAACTGACCCGCACGAAATCCTGTCTGCTCATTCCCTGTGATAGGGGTGGCCGGACAGGATCGTGACGGCGCGGTAGAGCTGCTCGGCCAGAAGCACCCTGACGATCTGGTGCGGCCAGGTCAGCCGGCCGAAGGACAGCGTCAGATCGCTTTCTCCCAATAGGGACCCATCGAGGCCATCCGCCCCGCCGATGACGAATGTGGCGTTGCGGGCGCCATCGTCGCGCCAAAGGCCGAGATCGGCGGCGAATGCTTCGGATCCCGGCGTCTTGCCGCCTTCGTCGAGAAGGATGAGCTTGCCACCCTCCGGTCGCGCCGACCGGATCGCGTCGGCTTCTTCGCGCTTGCGGGTGTTCGTGCTGGACGCGCGGCTTTCGGGACGCTCGATGAGGCGGCCGAATTCGATGCCGATGGCAGGGCCCGATTTGGCGAGACGGTCCAGATAGCGGGCAACGAGTTCACGCTCCGGTCCCGATTTCAGTTTGCCGATGGCAATGATGTCGATCTTCATGCCTTTGGTTTCTGGCAGGCCGATGCCGCTCCGTAAAGGCGGCGCTCGCCCGCATTTCGGCGATTGTCTTTGACCTCTCGGGCCGTCGGCTATATCACCGCCGGCAGAACCCGGTCCCGCAGGCTTGATCCTGCGCGCGTGACGATAAGTGGCAACATCATGAAGTTTCTGGATCAGGCGAGAGTCTACATCCGCTCTGGTGACGGGGGCGCAGGCAGCGTCTCGTTTCACCGCGAAAAATTCATCGAATTCGGTGGACCGGACGGCGGCGACGGCGGCCGTGGCGGCGACGTGTGGGTGGAGGCGGTCAACGGCCTCAACACGCTCATCGATTATCGCTTTCAGCAGCACTTCAAGGGCGAGACCGGCGGCCACGGCATGGGCCGCAACCGCACCGGCGCCAAGGGCGGCGAAGTCGTCCTGAAGGTGCCTGTTGGCACGCAGATTTTCGAAGAAGACAACGAAACGCTGATCGTCGATATGACGAAGGAAGGCCAGCGCTACCGGCTTGCGGCCGGCGGCAATGGCGGCTTCGGCAATGCGCATTTCAAGTCGTCGACGAACCAGGCGCCCCGCCACGCCAATCCGGGCCTCGAAGGCATCGAAAAGTGGGTGTGGCTGCGTCTCAAGCTCATCGCCGATGCCGGCCTCGTCGGGCTGCCGAACGCCGGAAAGTCAACATTTCTCGCAGCCGTCACCCGCGCGCGGCCGAAGATCGCAAACTACCCTTTCACCACGCTTCATCCCAATCTCGGCGTCGCGTCTGTCGATGGATCGGAATTCGTGCTTGCCGATATTCCCGGCCTGATCGAAGGCGCCCATGAGGGTGTCGGGATCGGCGACCGTTTCCTTGGTCATGTGGAACGCAACCGTGTCCTCCTGCACCTGGTCTCGGGCCAGGAAGAGGATGTGGCGAAGGCCTACCGAACCGTGATCAACGAGCTCGATGCCTACGGTCATGGCTTGACCGACAAGCCCGAAATCTTGGCGCTTTCTCAGATCGACACGCTGGACGAGGACGAGCGTGCCGAGAAGCTGAAAGAGCTGGCCGACGCATCGGGCAAGACGCCGATGATGCTGTCGGCGGCGACCGGAGAAGGCATGCAGGCGGCATTGCGGGCGCTGCGCACGATCATCCTGGAATCCAAGGGTGGCGAACCGACCGATGTTTCCGACGACTTCCAGGACGATGCCGACTGGGCTGCCGACGCGGACAGGCGATAGGCAGACCCGCCCGTGGCAACATCCAGGAAACCCGTCGCCGCACACCGACGCGTGGTCGTGAAAATCGGTTCGGCGCTTCTCGTCGATCGAAATCTCGGCCTCAAGCAGGCATGGCTGGAAGCGCTGTGCGCCGATCTCGCAGCTTTGCGGGCCAGCGGTTGCGACGTGCTCGTCGTGTCATCCGGTGCCATCGCACTCGGACGTTCCGTTCTCGATCTGCCGGCAGGCATGTTGAAGCTCGAGGGCAGCCAGGCGGCGGCTGCCGTCGGGCAGATCGCGCTCGCACGCGCTTGGTCTGCAGCGCTGGCCGAACGGTCGATCATTGCGGGGCAAGTGCTTTTGACGCTCGGCGACACCGAAGACCGGCGGCGCTACCTCAATGCACGCGCGACGCTCACCGAACTGATGAAGCTAGGCGCGGTGCCCATCATCAACGAAAACGACACGGTCGCCACGACCGAGATCCGCTACGGCGACAATGACCGACTGGCAGCGCGCGTCGCAACGATGATCGGTGCCGATCTCCTGATCCTGCTGTCCGATGTCGACGGGATGTACAGCGCGTCGCCTTCGATCGATCCCGATGCGCGGTTCTTCGACATCGTGTCGTCGATCACGCCCGAGATCGAGGCGATGGCTGGCGGCGCTGCGTCCGAACTGTCGCGCGGGGGCATGCGCACCAAGGTCGAAGCCGGCAAGATCGCAACGAATGCCGGCTGCGCGATGATCATCGCCTCCGGCAAGGATATGCATCCGATCAGCGCCATCGATCAAGGCGCGCGCTCCACCTTCTTTGCGCCGAGCGGCCAGCCCGTCACTGCCCGCAAAACCTGGATCGCAGGTCAGTTGACGCCGATGGGCACGCTGCGCATCGACAAGGGTGCCGAGCGCGCGCTGCGTATGGGCAAGAGCCTGTTGCCGGCCGGCGTTCGGTCGCTGTCCGGGGAATTCGCCCGGGGCGATACGGTGGCGATCTTCGACGAGGTGGGTCGCGAAATCGCCCGTGGACTGATCGCCTACGATGCCGAAGAGGCCACCAGGATAGCCGGTTGTAAGACCGCCGAGATCGAGGCGATCCTCGGCTATTCGGGCCGGGCGGCCATGGTTCATCGCGACGACCTGGTGTTGACAGGCGCACCGCGAGAGCCGATGGCATAATTCTCCAGAATTAAGGCGGAGCATGAGCATGCTGCACCAGGTCCAGACCAACGACAACACCATCGCCGACGTGATGGAAGAGATCGGCCGTCGCGCGAAAGCGGCGAGTGGACCATTGGCGATCGCCACGCCGGAAATGAAGACCAAGGCGCTTCAGGCGATGGCCGACGCGGTTCTGGCCGACGAGGACAAGATCCTTGCCGCCAATGCTGTCGACCTCGCCAACGCAAAGCAAGCTGAGCTCGCCGAATCGCTGGTCGACCGGCTAAAGCTCGACACCCAACGCATCGCCGGCATGGCCGAGGGCATCCGCACGATTGCGGAACTCGACGATCCCGTCGGTGCCGTGATCGCCGCCTGGGAGCGCCCAAACGGCCTTCAGATCGAGCGCGTACGCACGCCGCTCGGCGTCATCGGCGTCATCTACGAGAGCCGGCCGAACGTGACCGCCGATGCCGGCGCGCTTTGCGTCAAGGCTGGCAATGCGGTGATCCTGCGCGGCGGCTCCGACAGTTTGAACTCATCCCGCGCGATTCATGCGAGCCTCGTTCGCGGCCTGAAGCAGGCCGGTCTGCCCGAGGACGCGATCCAGCTCGTACCAGTTGCCGACCGGGCTGCCGTCGGCGCCATGCTGACCGGGCTTTCCGGCGCCATCGACGTCATCGTGCCGCGGGGCGGGAAGAGCCTCGTCGCGCGCGTCCAGGCTGAGGCGCGGGTGCCGGTCTTCGCGCATCTCGAAGGCCTCTGCCATATCTACGTGGACCAATCCGCCGACTTGGAGATGGCGAAGCGCATCGTCGTGAACGCGAAGATGCGGCGCACGGGCATCTGCGGTGCGGCCGAAACGCTTCTGGTGGACGGTGCCGCAGCGGGCACGCATCTGATGCCGCTTCTCGAAGCGCTGACTGAGGCCGGCTGTGAAATTCGCGCTTCGGCTGCGGTTTTGAAGGTGTTTCCGGCCCTGAAGCAAGCGACCGACGAAGATTGGTCAACCGAATACCTGGACGCCATCATCTCGGTGGCGCTGGTCGACGGGATCTCGGGCGCGATCGCTCACATCAAACGCTATTCCTCCCACCATACCGAGGCGGTGATCGCCGAGGATCCGGCCGTCGCCGAGCGCTTCTTCAACGAAGTGGATTCCGCGATCCTCCTGCACAACGCCTCGACGCAGTTTGCCGATGGTGGTGAATTCGGCATGGGCGCAGAGATCGGTATCGCGACCGGCAAGATGCATGCGCGGGGTCCGGTCGGCGTAGAACAACTGACCTCGTTCAAGTACCGCGTCCACGGCACTGGCCAGACGCGACCTTGACCCCTTGAGCTCAGCGCTTTCTCCCCTGTCGCCTTACGGCCGCATGCCCCATGTCGAGCAAGGCATGCGCGTCGGGCTGTTCGGAGGGTCGTTCAATCCGCCCCATGGTGGCCACTGGCTGGTGGCGGAAATCGCGCTGCGGCGGCTCAGGCTGAACCAGCTCTGGTGGATGGTGACGCCCGGTAATCCACTGAAGGACCACGGCAAGCTTTTGCCGCTTGAGGAGCGCATCGCACTGAGCGAAGCGATCACGCCCGATCCGCGGGTAAAGGTGACGGCGTTCGAAGCGAACTATGGGCTGCGCTATACGGCCGAAACCCTGGCGCTCATCAAGCAGCGCAATGCCGGCATCCATTTCGTCTGGGTCATGGGGGCCGACAATCTTGCCGGTTTTCACCGCTGGCAGGATTGGCAGGCGATCGCCAAGACGTTTCCTATCGCCGTCATCGACCGCCCCGGTTCGACGCTTTCGTATCTCTCCTCGAAAATGGCCAAGACCTTCGCGCATGCGCGGGTCGACGAGGACGATGCCGGACGCCTCGCATTGATGGAAGCGCCGGCCTGGACCTTCATCCACGGACCGCGATCGCTTCTATCCTCCACAGAGTTGCGCAGCCACTGGCCCGGAAAGTCCTGAGGCCGACCCAAGCATCCTGAGAAATCGGTGATGGGCCAAGAAAATTGGTGATGGGACGGCAACTTCTTGTGTCTTGAAACCTTTAACGAGACGAGCCTATCATTACATGTGCTTTGGACCTTCAGGAACAAAGCAAGTGAAGCTGGTCCTGTCACTGCTGAAAGGGTAACGACACTGACAACAGCACACGCGAAGGGAAATGCGCCAAGCAGTTTCTCCTCAGCCACGGGTCGCGGCGCGGACGCCGACTCCCGCGTGCTTCACCAGATCCTCGAAATCCTCGAGGATTCCAAGGCGGAAGACATCGTCTCCATCGACATTGCCGGAAAATCAGCGCTGGGCGACCACATGGTGATCGCATCCGGACGTTCGAGCCGTCATGTCAGCGCAATCTGCGACGAGCTCTTGCGGCAGATCAAGGAAGCCGGTTTCGGCAATGCGCGCGTGGAGGGTCTGGCAACTGGCGACTGGGTGTTGATCGACACCGGTGACGTCATCGTCCATGTCTTCAGGCCGGAAATCCGGGAATTCTACAATCTCGAGAAGATGTGGATGACACCGGAGCTGGGCGAAGAGACGCTGCATTAGGCCAACGGCGGCAAGCGCCGCCGCTTAGCCTCCATTCGAGAACGGCGTTAGCCGAGCGGTTCAATCGCGCTCGAAATTGACCTCGACGCGGGCAACCGGCACGCCGAACTTGGTAACGAGCGCGGTGTTCGTGATCGTGTCGTCGCCGTTTAGCACGAGCTTGTCGAAGAACCGGACGATGTTCGGGTCTTCTCCCGGCGCGAGATCCACGCGGTAAGTGAAATCGGCCTCGTTGCCGGCTAGATAGACCGTCGTCGTCCCGACCACGTCTTCCCGAGTACCGCGATAGGTTGTCTCGGACGTCTTTTCGAAAACCCAGGTTTTGGTGTCGCGTTCGCCGTCGTCATAGGCGAAATCTTCGCGCAGGCGCAGCGTCGTGCCGTCCCACGTGCCCGTCAGGTCGACGGTGAACCGCCGATGCGTGCCGTCGATGGCGGAAAAGCTTCCCTCCGCGCGCGTCTTGCCCAGGAACCAGTCCTCGAGACGAAACTCAGCATAGGCCGGCAAGGCGAGAACGAGGCCGACCGCGGCAATCAGAACGAAACGAACGGCTTTCATGGCGATGATCCTTCGAGGAAGTCCACCGGCTTCTACGCAGAGGCCGGTGGATAGGATCATGAGGCCGCTTCAATGCCTTCGGTGGCGCGCAGCTTCATGCCCTGCGGTTGGGCGCAGCGCTCCAGCTCTTCAACGACAGCCAGGTTTTGCGATCGAGCCTGTACCATTCGACCGGTAGCGCGCCGCCGAGCGCCATGGACGGCACCATGCCGTTGCCCTGGTGCTGGAAGCCGGACTTCTGGATGACCCGGCGCGACGCGTGGTTCGTCACCCGGCAGCGCGCTTCGATCGCCTCGATCGTGCGGGTGCGGAAGACCATGTCGATGACGGCGTGGGCAGCTTCGGTCGCGATCCCTCGGTTCCAGTAAGGCTCGCCGATCCAGTAGCCGAGTTCGACCGTGTCGGTGTCGTCATGAGGTTCAATGCCGGCACAGCCGACGAACGCACCATTATCCGCTAGGGTGACCGCGTAGACGCATTTGCCAATACCGCCCGTTTTGGCGCGTCGGATGAAGTCCGACGCATCTTGTGCCGTATAGGGATGCGGCATGCGCGACACCATCGATGCCACGCGCATATTGTTGGCGAGATTGGCAAGTGCGTCCGCGTCTTCCGCGTGGGGCCGGCGCAAGACCAGCCGTTCGGTCAACAGGACGGGACAATCGGGCCGGGCTTCGTCGGGCAATAAGTCGTCCCGACAGTCTTCATCGAGGTCCATCAACATCGGATCAGTCCTTCGTTCAAAAGAGAAAAGGGGAGATGGATTGCCCCATCTCCCCTTTTGAACGTGGTCTGAACCTTTTTGCTCAGCCGGGTCGATGAGACGCCGGCTTTTTGAAGAGCGGTCCGGCTATTCCGCTGCGTCCGCGATTGGCATCACGGACACGTAGGTACGACCATTGGCTTTCGTGCGGAAAGCGACCTGGCCGGCGGTGACTGCGAAAATCGTGTGGTCCTTGCCCAGGCCGACGCCCGTGCCCGGATGCCACTTGGTGCCGCGTTGACGCACGAGAATGTTGCCCGAAACGACGTTCTCGCCGCCGAACTTCTTCACGCCAAGGCGCTTGGATTCAGAGTCGCGACCGTTGCGCGACGAACCACCAGCTTTTTTATGTGCCATCGGTGTTCTCCTTAAAGTTTCTCGTCGCTATCAGTTGTTCTCGGCCAAAGCCTTGGCCTGCTCGCGCCAGTCTTCGATCTGGGCGGCGCTGAACGGCATGGCTTCGTCGATCTTGGCGATATCCGCGTCGGTGAAGGCAGCGATCTGGGCGAAGGTGGTGACGCCCTGCTCGTTGAGCTGCTCGGCAGCCTTCGGGCCGATGCCCTTGATGACCGTCAGATCGTCGCCGGCACCCTTAGGTGCGGTGAAGAGCGTCTGGGCTGCAGGCGCGGACTTCGCTTCCGACTTGGCAGCGGCCTTCTTGGAAGGCTTCTTGCCTTCGGTCAGGATCTCGGCGATGCGGATGACCGTCTGGTGCTGACGGTGGCCACGCGTGCGCTTGGAGTTCTGGCGGCGGCGCTTCTTGAAGGCGATGACCTTGCGTGCACGGCCGTGCTCGACGACTTCTGCCGTGACGAGCGCGCCCTGAACGAAAGGTGCGCCGATCGTGGCATCGGCGCCGACGCCGACCATGAGAACTTCTGCGAATTCGATGATGTCGCCGATTTCGCCGCCGGTCCGTTCGACCGTCAGCTCATCGTTTGCGGCGACGCGGTACTGCTTACCGCCGGTCTTGATGACTGCGAACATTTTTTAGCCTTTCATGTTCGTTCCGGCTTCTTCGACCAAGTGGCCGCGAGCCGTCTTTTTGTCAGTCGTATGGCATCAGCCATGATCGAAGACGCTTACGCGCCAACAGCCGATCATGGTTCAGCCGGTGAAACATCGCACCCATGGCCATGCGTGCCTGCCGAAAGGAAAGGCGAACAGGAAGCGTGGTGGTCGATGCATGATCAAGGACGGACTTCGCCATCTCAAGATGCTGCGCGGATAAGCGATGGGGCCCGCCGAGTCAAGATGCGCGGCATAAATTTGCCTGTTACAGGGCCTTGTGTCCTGGCGCTCATCCCGCTATTGAAACGCCCGCACGCGACCACCCGTGCAACATGGCCCCTGGAGAGGTGGCAGAGTGGTTGAATGCACCGCACTCGAAATGCGGCATACGGGCAACCGTATCGGGGGTTCGAATCCCCCCCTCTCCGCCATTCACCAACGATTGTGCGCGAATCCGGCGATCGCGGTGGCCTCAAGCAACTTGCACTGAAGGCCGGCCTGTCAGCGCTCCAGCCTGACCCTCTTATCGACTCGCTATGGCAGCTTCCGAAACCACTTGGCAGTCGCTCATTGTGCTTCATCGACGCGTGCAAATCGGCGGTCGGCTATATCCGAATGCTCCACATCGGGCGAATGCGGACGTTGCTTCCGATCAGCCGGATATGAGCAGATGAAGCGGGAAGCGCTGCAGTGGATGTTGAACGTTTCGCAGAAGCGCGAAATTGCGCGAAGCGACATCTCAATCCTGAAACGAAAAACGCCGGCCTGATGAGGCCGGCGTTGCCAAAGTCAGTGGAGCGCTGAAACCTACGCCGGAGGCACGGTGCCCTGCAGCGTCGTCAGCTGGCTCAGATACTCGTCGAGCTTGAAAGCCTGATCGTCGCCGGTAACCTTCTCGCGCTCTGCGCGCGCTGCGTCGATGCGGCGCGTCAGTTCGGCTCTGTCGAAAGCCGTCTGCTCGTAGCCGGCTTCGGCAAGCACCGTGCAGCCATCCGGCAGAATGTCGGCGAAGCCGCCAAACACGATGAAGGACTGCTTCTGGCCGTCTGCGAGTTCGACGGTGATCACGCCGGGACGCAGCGTCGACATCAGCGGCGCATGCTTGGCCATGACCGTCATTTCGCCCTCCGAACCCGGCAGGACGACGGCGACGGCTTCGGCCGAGACGAGCAGACGCTCAGGCGATACGAGTTCGAACTTGAATGTGTCAGCCATATCTCGTCGGCCGACGAAAACCGTGGTGATATCGTAATATCAGCACTACGCGTCCGTCAGCCGCTCCCTATTCGCCATTCGCTCTAGTGATCAGGCTGCTTCCGCAGCCAGCTTTTCGGCCTTTGCGAGCGCCATATCGATACCGCCAACCATGTAGAAGGCAGCTTCCGGCAGGTGGTCGTATGCGCCTTCGACGAGGCCCTTGAAGCTCTTGATCGTGTCTTCGAGATCGACGAGCTGGCCGGGTGCACCGGTGAAGATTTCGGCGACGAAGAACGGCTGCGACAGGAAACGCTCGACCTTACGGGCGCGGGCAACCGTCAGCTTGTCCTCTTCCGAAAGCTCGTCCATGCCCAGGATGGCGATGATGTCCTGCAGCGACTTGTAGCGCTGCAGCGTTTCCTGAACGCGGCGGGCAACGTTGTAGTGCTCCTCGCCGAGGATGATCGGGTCGAGCATGCGCGACGTGGAGTCGAGCGGATCCACGGCCGGGTAAATGCCCTTTTCCGAAATCGAACGCGACAGAACGGTCGTTGCGTCGAGGTGGGCGAAGGTCGAGGCGGGAGCCGGGTCGGTCATGTCGTCGGCGGGGACGTACACGGCCTGTACCGAGGTGACCGAACCCTTGGTCGTGGTCGTGATGCGCTCCTGCATGGCGCCCATGTCGGTGCCAAGCGTCGGCTGGTAGCCCACGGCCGAAGGAATACGACCGAGCAGAGCCGACAGCTCCGAGCCGGCCTGCGTGAAGCGGAAGATGTTGTCGACGAAGAACAGAACGTCCTGGCCTTCATCGCGGAAATGCTCGGCGATCGTCAGGCCGGTGAGCGCAACGCGGGCGCGGGCGCCGGGCGGCTCGTTCATCTGGCCGAACACGAGGGCGCACTTGGAACCTTCCGTGGAGCCGTCATGCTCCTTGGGGTCCTTGTTCACGCCGGACTCGATCATCTCGTGATAAAGATCGTTGCCTTCGCGGGTGCGCTCGCCGACGCCGGCGAATACCGAGTAGCCGCCATGCGCCTTTGCGATGTTGTTGATCAGTTCCTGGATGAGAACCGTCTTGCCGACGCCTGCGCCGCCGAAGAGGCCGATTTTGCCACCACGGGCATAGGGAGCGAGAAGGTCGATCACCTTGATGCCGGTGACGAGGATCTCGGCTTCGGTCGACTGTTCGGTGAAGTCAGGCGCTTCCTGGTGGATGGCGCGGCGCGTGGCGGCCGGAACCGGACCAGCTTCGTCGATCGGCTCGCCGATGACGTTGATGATGCGGCCGAGCGTGCCGGCACCGACCGGGACCGAAATCGGCGCGCCGGTGTCGGTGACCGCCTGGCCACGAACCAGACCCTCGGTGGAGTCCATGGCGATCGTGCGAACGCTGTTCTCACCGAGGTGCTGCGCGACTTCCAGAACGAGGCGGTTGCCGAGGTTGTCGGTTTCCAGCGCGTTCAGAATCTGCGGCAGGTGGCCGTCGAAGGAAACGTCGACGACGGCGCCGATGATCTGCGTCACGCGGCCGGTCGCAACGGCTGCGGCCGGTGCCGAAGTCATGGTCGCTGCCGGTGCAGCGGCGGCTGCCTTGGCCGGCGCCTTTCTGGTGGCGGGCTTCTTTTCAGCCGCCGGCGTCTGTGGTGTCGCTGCCTTAGCCATATCGTTCAAACCTCTTCTTCAAAGAGCCTCAGAGCGCTTCCGCGCCCGAAATGATTTCGATCAGTTCCTTGGTGATCTGAGCCTGACGCTGGCGGTTGTAGGAAAGCGTCAGCTTCTCGATCATCTCGCCCGCATTGCGCGTCGCGTTGTCCATGGCGGACATGCGCGCACCCTGTTCGGACGCAGCATTCTCAAGGAGAGCACGGAAGATCTGGACCGCGATGTTGCGCGGGATCAGATCGGTCAGGATTTCGCCGGCATCCGGCTCGTATTCGTAGATCGCGCCGCCGAGACGGGCATTCATCGCTTCCGTCACCGCGCTGTCGCCCGAAGGCGCGCTGGCGGGGATGAGCTGCTGTGCCGTCGGGATCTGCGAAATCACCGAACGGAACTCCGAATAGAACAGCGTGCAGACGTCGAACTCGCCCTGCTCGAACAGAGCGATGACCTGGCGTGCGATCTTGTCCGCGTCGACGAAACCGACAGACTTCACTTCACGCAAGTCGACGCGGTCGATGATCTTCTCGCGGTGGTCACGGCGAAGGATATCATAACCCTTCTTGCCAACGCAGAGGATCTTGACCTGCTTGCCTTCAGCGACCAGCCGGCGAATGTGTTCGCGCGCCAGACGCACGATCTGCGAGTTGAAACCGCCGCAAAGTCCACGCTCGGCCGTGCAGACGACGAGCAGATGCACGTCGCTCTTGCCGGTGCCGGTCATGAGACGCGGCGAATCCTCGCCGTCACCCACTGCATTGGCGATGTTGGCCAGTACGGCCCCCATGCGCTGTGAGTAGGGTCGCGCAGCTTCCGCCGCCTCTTGCGCACGACGCAGCTTCGCCGCGGCGACCATCTGCATCGCCTTGGTGATCTTCTGCGTCGCCTTGACTGAGGCGATCCGGTTTCTCAGATCCTTGAGTGAAGGCATCCGCTATCCGTCCGTTTCTCGGAGTCTGACCAACTCAGGCGAAGTTCTTGGAGAACTTGTCGAGTTCCTTGCGCAGATCGGCTTCGACGTTTTCCTTGAGCGCCTTTTCCGTGCGGATGGCGTCGAGGATGCCCTTGCCTTCATTGCGCATGTGCGAAAGCAGCCCGCGCTCGAACTTGCCGACATCGCTGACCGGCAGCTTGTCGAGATAGCCCTTCACGCCTGCATAGATCACGACGACCTGCTCTTCCGTCTTCAGCGGCGAGAACTGCGGCTGCTTGAGAAGTTCGGTCAGGCGTGCACCACGGTTGAGGAGGCGCTGCGTCGAGGCATCGAGGTCCGAGCCGAACTGCGCGAATGCCGCCATTTCGCGGTACTGCGCAAGCTCGCCCTTGATCGAGCCGGCAACCTGCTTCATCGCCTTGATCTGGGCCGACGAACCGACGCGCGAAACCGACAGACCGACGTTCACGGCCGGACGAACGCCCTGGTAGAAGAGGTCCGTTTCGAGGAAGATCTGGCCGTCGGTGATCGAGATCACGTTGGTCGGGATGTAGGCAGAAACGTCGTTCGCCTGCGTTTCGATGACCGGCAGAGCCGTCAGCGAACCGGCGCCCTGCTCGTCATTGAGCTTGGCGGCGCGTTCGAGAAGACGCGAGTGCAGGTAGAAAACGTCGCCGGGGTAAGCTTCGCGGCCTGGCGGGCGGCGCAGCAGCAGAGACATCTGGCGGTAGGCGACGGCCTGCTTGGACAGGTCGTCATAGCCAATGACGGCATGCATGCCGTTGTCGCGGAAGTATTCGCCCATCGTGCAGCCGGCGAACGGTGCCAGATACTGCATCGGAGCAGGATCGGATGCCGTCGCGGCGATGATGATCGAATAGGGAAGTGCGCCGCGTTCTTCGAGAACCTTGACGAACTGCGCGACGGTCGAGCGCTTCTGGCCGACGGCGACGTAGACGCAATAGAGCTTCTGGCTCTCGTCCGTGCCTTCGTTCAGCGTCTTCTGGTTCAGGAACGTGTCGAGCAGGATCGCGGTCTTGCCGGTCTGACGGTCGCCGATGACGAGCTCGCGCTGGCCGCGGCCGACCGGGATGAGCGCGTCGATGGCCTTGAGGCCGGTCGACATCGGCTCATGCACCGACTTGCGGGGGATGATGCCCGGCGCCTTGACGTCCACACGCTTGCGTTCGTCGGCAACGATCGGGCCCTTTCCGTCGATCGGGTTGCCGAGCGCGTCGACGACGCGGCCGAGGAGACCCTTGCCGACAGGAACGTCCACGATGGCGCCCGTGCGCTTGACGATGTCGCCTTCCTTGATGCCCCGGTCGGAGCCGAAGATGACGACGCCGACATTGTCGGCTTCGAGGTTCAGCGCCATGCCGCGGATGCCGCCCGGAAACTCGACCATCTCACCGGCCTGAACGTTGTCCAGACCGTAGACGCGAGCGATACCGTCACCGACGGAGAGCACCTGGCCGACTTCGGAAACTTCGGCTTCGCGGCCGAAATTCTTGATTTGATCTTTGAGAATTGCGGAAATTTCCGCGGCGCGGATATCCATCAGCCGACCTCTTTCAGTGCAAGCTTAAGCGATGAGAGTTTCGTACGAAGCGATGTGTCGATCTGACGCGAGCCGACCTTGACGATCAGGCCGCCGAGTATTGACGGATCGACATGAATATTGAGCGACACGGTCTTACCCGTGACGTCCTTGAGGGCCGCGGCAAGCTCGCGCTGCTGCGCTTCGTCCAGCGGATGAGCAGTCGTCACCTCGGCAGCGACTTCGCCGCGATCGGCGGCAGACAGCTGGCGGAAAGAGCGAATGATGCCCGGAAGCGCGAACAGACGGCGGTTGGCCGCAACGACCTTCAGGAAGTTGCCGGCGAGACCGGCGATCTTGCCTTGGTCCACGATGGCCCCGATGGCGCGCGCCTGATCCTCGGCCGAGAAAACCGGGCTCATCACCAGTCGCTTCAGGTCGGTGCTTTCCGCGATCATCGCCTCGAACGCGTCGAGTTCGCGCGTGACGGAATCGATTTCACCGGCCTCTTTCGCAAGATCGAAAAGCGAGGAGGCATACCGTTCTGCAACACCGGAAATTAGCTGGGATGTGTCTGCCACGGGCACCCAAATCTCTCAAATGTACCCAAGAGCGCCGCCGGTTGAAATCTGGCCAACCACAACACCTTGAATTTGTTGCTGTAATTTTCAAGAGCAAATGCCTGAAAGGCACGCCCGCTCCGAAATTCGGGGTTCGTCTAACATAGGAATTCCGCCCCCGCAACACGCCAGGACGCCTGCTTTGGGCGCATTCCTGGCGCATTCCGTCGCAGTCAGAGCATTCCGAAGACGTATCCGAGCGGCAGCACGGCGAGAACGAGGGCCAGGATCAGCGAAAGCAACGTGATGCCGTCGGCCCTGCCGTGGCGCGCCATCGCAATGATCTTGATCAGCACCGTCGCAGCCCAGCCGGCACCGATCGCCAGATAGACGAGCGGCTGCGCCATCAGGACGGCGACGGCGCCTGCGCCGAATTGCAGGCCCGCAGCCTGCGCTCGGACCGCCAATGCATTTGGAAAATGGGTGAACAGCAGCGCAATGAAGTGCCAGAGCCCGAGAAGCGAGGTCGCGACGGCGGCACCGAAAGCCAGCCATTCGCCTTGGCTGCCCGGCCAGGGAAAAGCGAATTCCAACGAAGCACCTCCTGATTTGCGCTTCGCACCGATAGGATAGGCGTAACGTCAGGTAAAGCGCTGCGTGACGCCGCACCGCTTTGCCGTCAGAGAAAGCTCTGCGGGTTGATATCGACCTGCACGCGCACCGATCCCCGCTCCTTCGGACCGCTGGCGAGCATCGCCTTCAGATAGGCCTGCATGTCGGCCCGCTTCTCGCCGTGCACCAGCAGCCGAAACCTGTGACGCCCCCGAATGAGCGCGAGTGGCGCTTCCGCCGGTCCGAGCACGGTGAGGCCCCGGGCGGCAGGCGCAACGCGGCGAAGGCCACGCGCGTGCTCGTCCGCCTCGGCGCGGGTGTTCGCCGAAACGATGATCGCGGCCAGTTGCCCAAAGGGTGGCAGCTTGGCCCGTTCCCGCTCGGCGATTTCGCGCTCGTAGAACGTATCCGCATCGCCGGAGACCAGCGCCTGCATCACCGGATGCATCGGCTGGTAGGTCTGAATGAGCCCGAGGCTCTTGAGGCCGGTGCGCCCGGCGCGTCCGGTCACCTGCGAGAGAAGCTGGAACGTGCGCTCCGCCGCCCGCGGGTCGCCGCTCGTCAGCCCGACATCGGCATCGACGATCCCGACGAGCGTCATCAGAGGGAAATTGTGTCCCTTGGCGACCAATTGTGTGCCGATGACGATGTCGGCCTCGCCCTTGGCGATGGCCTCCAGTTCCAGCCGCACCCGCTTTGCACCCACGAGCATGTCCGAAGACATGACGACGATGCGCGCGTCCGGAAAATGCCCGACGACCTCTTCCGCGATCCGCTCGACGCCCGGGCCGCAGGCTGCGAGATGATCGAGCGTCCCGCATTCGGGGCAGGCCTGCGGCGTCGGTTCGGCATGGCCGCAATGGTGGCACTGGATCTGACCGCGGAACCGGTGCTCGACGAGCCAGCTGGAGCAATCCGGGCATTGGAAGCGGTGGCCGCAAACCCGGCAGAGCGTCAGCGGCGCATAGCCCCGGCGATTGAGGAACAGCAGCGACTGCTCCTTGCGCTCCAACCGGCCGGCGACAGCCTTAAGAAGCAGCGGAGATAGGAATCCGCCCCGCGCGGGCGGGCTCTGACGCATGTCGATCAGCTTCAGGTCCGGCATGGCTGCTTCTGCATAGCGGCTGGACAGCTTCAGGAGACCGTAGCGGCCCTCCTCCGCATTGACCCTGCTTTCGATCGACGGGGTGGCCGAGGCGAGCACCACCGGGCAATCGGTCAGGCGCCCGCGCACCACCGCCATGTCGCGGGCATGATAGAAGACCCGATCTTCCTGCTTGTAGGCCGGGTCATGCTCCTCATCGACGACGATCAGGCCAAGCTCCTTGAACGGCAGGAAAAGCGCCGAGCGTGCTCCGACGACGATGCGCACGCGCCCGTCGACCACCTGCCTCCAGACCCTTTCACGGGTACGGGGCGCAAGTTCGGAATGCCATTCCGCCGGCGGCGCACCGAAGCGGGCCTCGAAGCGGCCGAGAAAGGCAGGCGTCAGCGCGATTTCCGGCAGCAGGATGAGCGCCTGCTTGCCCTGTTCGATGGCCTCCGCAACGGCGGCGAAATAGACCTCGGTCTTGCCCGATCCGGTGACGCCATCGAGTAGATGCACACCGAACCGCGCCTTGCCGACCGCCTCGCGCAGGATTGCAGCCGAACCAGCCTGCCCGTCGCTCAGTTCGGCTCCACCATAGGTGGGGTCGGGCAAAGCGACGACGGGCGGCGGCGGCAGCAGAATGGGTGCGAAGGCGCCCTGCTTCACGAGCCCGTCGACCACGGAGGACGACACGCCGGCCGCATGGGCAAGGCCCGATCGCGTCCAGGCGCCGGTCTCCTGCGCCGTATCGAGCACGCGCCGCCGCGCGGGCGTCAGTTTCTCCGGCACGCTGCCGGTCGAGGCCAATCCCTCGATCATCGGCTCCGGATCGAGCGCTGCCGGCGCCCTGAGCGCCATGCGGGCCACGAGGCCGGGCGGCGACAACGTGTAATCGGCCACCCATTCGATGAAACGCCGCATCACCGCATCGAGCGGCGGGCAATCGAAGACATGCGTGATCGGCCGCAGCTTGCGGGCATCGATCTCACGCCCCGGCGGCCCGTCCCAGACGACGCCGAGCACCTGTCGGGGACCGAGTGGAACTTGTACGAGCGATCCAGGTTGGACTTGCAGACCCTCAGGCACCACATAGGAGTAAGGCTCGGGCGCCGGAAGCGGCACGAGCACGCAGACGACCGGCCGAGACGGCGCGTTGCATGGCGCGTCGAACAGAACGCTCTGAGAATCGGCAGCGGAATGGCGGGTCATGATACGTGACCTTGCCCCCTGTTTGGTCTAAAGGGAACCCGAAACGGCCTTACCGGCCAACAGGCAGCCAAAGCAAAGCAGAAGAGACGATCCGATGAAATTCTTTGTCGATACCGCCGACGTCGCGGAAATCCGGGAGCTGAACGATTTCGGCCTTCTCGATGGCGTGACGACCAATCCGTCGCTGATCATGAAGTCCGGTCGCGACTATAAGGAAGTCACAAAGGAAATCTGCGACATCGTCGAAGGTCCGGTGTCGGCCGAAGTCACGGCGACCGACTATGACGGCATGATGCGCGAAGCCGATGTTCTTGGCGCGATCGCCGACAATGTCTGCATCAAGCTGCCATTGACCCTTGATGGCCTCAAGGCCTGCAAGGCGCTGACCGAACAGGGCAAGCTCGTCAACGTGACGCTGTGCTTCTCGGCCAATCAGGCGCTTCTCGCAGCCAAGGCCGGCGCCACCTTCATCTCCCCCTTCATCGGCCGGCTGGACGACATCCACCTCGATGGCATGGACCTGATCCGCGAAATCCGCCAGATCTACGACAATTACGGTTTCGACACCGAGATCCTGGCCGCATCGATCCGCACGGCGAACCACGTCAAGGAAGCAGCGCTGATCGGCGCCGACGTCATCACCGCACCGCCGGCGACGCTGAAGGCACTCGTCAAGCACCCGCTGACGGACAAGGGCCTCGAAACCTTCCTGGAAGACTGGAAGAAGACAGGCCAGACGATCGCCTGATCGTCCAATTTTCCGGTGTGTCGCGTTCCCGATCGTTGAATCGGTATCCACTTCACCTGGAAACGCTTTGGCCAAAGCATCAAGTCGGCGGATCGTGTCCGCCGGCTTTTTTCATGCGTCGAAATCGTCGTCGTCTTCCTCCGCCTCATCCGGGAAATGCCCCGTCAGGCGCATGCCGTCGATCCAGGTCGAACCATCGTCCTGCCGGATTACGGTCCTTGCCCGCACACCGGTGCGTTCCATAATCAGGTCCGCCAGTTTCGGCGCGTGGGTCACGACCCAGATCTGCGCATCCTTCGCCGCACGCGCGATCATGTCGGCGAGCGGCGCGAGCATCGACGGATGCAGGCTCGCTTCGGGCTCATTGAGTGCAATGAAGGGCGGGATGCGGTAGGCAAGCAGTGCCGCAGCAAGGCCCAGGAACCGGATCTGCCCATCGGACAATTCGGCAGCCGAGAAAACGCGCTGCGGGAATTGCGGGAAGACAACGCCGAAGCGCGCCTCGCGATCCGGCAGCGGAATATCGAGCCCCGCGCCCTTGAAGGCATCGGAAACGGCCCGATCGAGATCCACCGTGTCGCCACGAATATGTTTGAGCGTCGCCATCACAGCAGCGAGATTGCTGCCATCCATGTCGAGCATGGGCGCCGTCACGGCAAGTGACGCTGCCCGCAAGGGCGACCCGGCGTCGCTGCGAAAGCCGTGGTAAAAGCGGAACCGGGCAAGCGTATCGCGCACGATCGCCGCTTCCGCATGCATCCCCGATCCGCCAAGCGCAGCCAAGCCCGTTTCGGATGAGAGAAGCCTGACGGGATACTCCTGCATCCGCCCGTCGGCATCGCGGTAGGACAGTCCCTGACCGGCGCGCTTCATCACGTCCACGACACGCCGGCCCTGGTCGATCGAGAGCCGCTCTTCCTTGATCTGCGGCTCGAACGGAAAGCCTGCGCCCATCGGCGGCGTCAGTCCTGCCTCGATCGTGTAGCGCCAGCCGAGCGCCGTGTCCTCGTCGAAGAGCTCGACGGCGATCGACAGGCGCACCGGGCGGCCTTTCTTGCGCGCGCCGGTCCACAGCACGGCCGCCATGCCGCCTTCCGCAGCAATCTCGCGCGCGAACGTCCCTTCGGCCGCCGACTGGGCGAGATGCAGCGCCCGATAAAGATTGGATTTGCCGACGCCATTGTCGCCGACGAACACATTGACGTCGCCGATCTCCATGCGGATCGTCTTGAGCGAGCGATAGCCGGCAACGGTCAGCGACCGGAGTTTCATCGACATGGCGCGGCCGTCAAATATGCAGGGCTGCGCCCAGCGCTTTCAGCGCCGCTTCCTGCAGCGCTTCGCCTTGCGTCGGATGGGCATGGATCGTGCCGGCGATGTCTTCCAGCCGCGCGCCCATCTCGATTGCGATGCCGAAGGCGGCAGAGAGTTCCGAAACGCCCTTACCCACCGCCTGAATCCCGAGAACGAGATGGTTGTCCGCCCGAGCCACAACACGCACGAATCCCTGCTCGGCTTCCATCGTCATCGCCCGGCCATTCGCCTGGAATGGGAAGAGGCCGATCTTGACCTCCCGGCCATTCCGACGCGCCTCGTCTGGCGAAAGCCCCGCCGTCACGATCTCCGGATCGGTGAAGCAAACTGCCGGGATCACGCGCTTGTCGAAGGCGCGGCGGTGGCCGGCGATGATTTCCGCCACCATCTCGCCTTGCGCCATCGCCCGGTGCGCGAGCATCGGCTCGCCGGTGACGTCGCCGATCGCGTAAACACCGCGCATCGAGGTGCGGCAGGTCTCGTCGATGCGGATCGCAGCGCCCGAACGGTCGAGATCGAGTTCTTCGAGCCCCCAACCTTCCGTCAGTGGCCGGCGGCCCACCGTCACCAGCACCTTGTCGCTGACCATGCGCCGATCATTGCCGTCGGCGCCTTCGACCAGAAGCGCATCGCCCTTGCCCGACAAGCCCCGCGCCTTTGCCCCCAGGATGACGTCGATGCCGAGCTCGCCGAGCCGCTTGGAGACGGGTCGCGTCAGTTCGCCATCATAGAGCGGCAGAATGTGATCAGTGGCTTCGACGATGGTCACTTGTGACCCGAGCTTGGCAAAGGCAGTGCCGAGTTCAAGCCCGATATAGCCCGCGCCGATGATGGCGAGCCTTTCCGGCACGGCTTTGAGTGCCAGCGCCTCTGTCGAGGAAATCACCGAACCGCCGAAGGGAAGCCCGGGCAGAGGCACCGATTCCGAGCCGGTGGCGATCACGATCGACTCGGCTCGGATGATCTGAACACCCGTCTCGGTCTTGACTTCGACCGTTTTGCCGTCGCGGAACCGCGCCCAGCCTTGCACGGTCTTCACGCCGGCCTTCTTCAGAAGTCCCGCCACGCCCGTCGTCAGTCGCCCGACGATCTTGTCCTTCCAGGCCATCGTACGGGTGAGATCGATGCGTGGCTCGGCAAGCGTGATGCCGAGCGGACTATCGCCGGCCGCCATCGCCTTTGTCTCGGCGAACTGATCGGCCGCATGGATGATCGCCTTGGATGGAATGCAGCCGACATTGAGGCAGGTGCCGCCGGGCTTCACTGCCTCCACGATGACCGTATCGATACCGAGCTGGCCGGCACGAATGGCGCAGACATAGCCGCCGGGACCGGCGCCGATGACGAGAAGCTTGCAGGAAATGTCTTTCATCACCGTCCCCTCATGCCACGAAGATCATGGCCGGCGTTTCCATCAGCGTCTTGATCCGCTGGACGAAGACCGCCGCATCATGGCCGTCGATGATCCGATGATCGAAACTGCAGGACAGGTTCATCATGCGCCGTGGAACGAACGCGGCGCCGTCCCAGTGCGGCCGCACCGCCATTTTGTTGACGCCGATGATGGCGACCTCCGGATGGTTGATCACAGGCGTCGTGACAATGCCGCCAAGCGCACCCAGTGAGGTGATGGTGATTGTGGAACCGGAGAGCTCCTCGCGCGTCGCGGTGCCGGATTTCGCCGCGTCCGAAAGCCTGCCGACTTCCGCCGCGCACTCCCAGAGGTCGCGCGCCTCGCAGTGCTTGGCAACAGGCACGACGAGGCCGGACGGCGTTTGCGCCGCGATGCCGATATGGATGCCGCCATGGCGATGGATGATGTTCGCCTCGTCGTCGAAATGGCTGTTGAACTGCGGCTGAGCCGCGATCGCCTTCACCATCGCCCGCATCAGGAACGGCAGCAGCGTCAGTTTCGGCTGGTCGGGCCGCTTGTCCCTGTTGAGCGCCGCCCGCAGATCCTCGAGCGCCGACATGTCCACTTCCTCCACATAGGTGATGTGGGGAATGTGCCGCTTGGCGATCGCCATCTTCTCCGCGATCTTGCGGCGCAGGCCGACGAGCTTGATGTCCTCGACATCCGTGCGGCGCGTGAGACCGGCCGGCGACGCCGCCTGCGGTCCCTTCGCGCTGAACTGGTCGAGATCGTCATGGGTGATCCGGCCGGCAGGACCAGACCCCGCCACCTGCCGCAGATCGATGCCCGCATGCCGAGCACGCAGCCGCACGGCCGGCGAGGCCAGCGGCTTGTCGGCACTGGGCGCCGCAGCGGGGCGGGTGGGCCGCTTGGGCGCAGGCTCCTTCGCCTCAATATCCTTTGCCGGCTTGGTATCCACCTTCTGGGGCTCGCTTGCAGGCGGTGGCGGCAGATCCTCGCCTTCGCCGCTCATCCCGTCTGCGATCGGCGCCTCGTTCTCGCCGTCATCCATCGGCTGCGCGGCGGTATCTTCGTCTGCGCCACCCTCGCCGGTTTTGATGCGCACGATCACCGAACCGACGGCCACGACATCGCCCACCTCGGCGCCGAGCCAGGCGATCTCGCCGTCGCAGGGTGCCGGAATTTCCACCGTCGCCTTGTCGGTCATGACGGCGGCGACGATGTCGTCTTCCCTAACGACGTCACCGATCTTCACGTGCCATTCGACGAGTTCGGCCTCTGCGACGCCTTCGCCGACATCGGGCAGCTTGATTGTGCGTTCGCCCATCGCTTCAGCCCTCCATCGTCTCGATCATCGCCCGGCCGACACGTGCGGGACCGGGGAAATAATCCCATTCCTGCGCATGCGGATAGGGCGTGTCCCAGCCAGTCACGCGCGTGATCGGCGCCTCCAGATGATAGAAACAGTGCTTCTGCACGAGCGCGGCAAGCTCCGCGCCGAAACCGGATGTCAGCGTCGCCTCGTGCACGATCACGCACCGCCCGGTCTTCGTGACCGACGCAACGATCGTCTCGAGATCGAGCGGCAGCAGCGTCTTGAGATCGATGATTTCGGCGTCGATGCCCGTATCGGCAGCGGCGGCCTCCGACACATAGGTCATCGTGCCATAGGCGAGCACGGTCAGTTCCGCCCCCGCCCGACGCACCTCAGCCTTGCCGAGCGGCACAGTGAAGTGCCCTTCCGGCACCTCGCCCAACGTATGCTTCGACCAGGGCGTAACCGGCTTGTCGTGATGCCCGTCGAACGGCCCGTTATAGAGCCGCTTCGGCTCTAGGAAGATCACCGGATCCGGATCTTCGATCGCCGCGATCAGCAGACCCTTCGCGTCGACCGGATTGGACGGAACGACGACCTTCAGACCCGAGACATGGGTGAACAGCGCTTCCGGGCTCTGGCTGTGCGTCTGCCCGCCGAAAATGCCCCCCCCGGTTGGCATGCGGATCACGATCGGGCAGGTGAATTGGCCGTTGGAGCGATAGCGAATGCGCGCGGCTTCCGACGCGATCTGGTCGAAGGCCGGATACACATAGTCGGCAAACTGGATCTCGATGCAGGGCCTGAGGCCGTAGGCCGCCATGCCGATGGCCGCACCGACGATGCCCAGTTCCGATATCGGCGCATCGAAGCACCGCGTCTTGCCGTATTTCTGCTGAAGGCCCGCCGTGCAGCGGAAAACGCCGCCGAAATAGCCGACATCCTCGCCGAACACGACCACGTCGTCATTGCGCTCCATGGAAACATCCATGGCCGACCGAATTGCCTCGATCATCGTCATGCGCGCCATCAGCGAACTCCCTTGATCAGGATGCCTGGACGGGACGCGCCCGACCGTGACGGCAGGGCACCGCCGCACGCGTTCTCGACACTGAAAATCATCAGACCCCCGCCTCCTGGCGCTGGCGCCTCAGATGCGGCGGCATCGTCTCGTAGACGCCCTCGAACATGTCGCGGGTGGACGGCTTGCCGCCCGAATGCAGCGTACCGTGGCTCTCGGCCTCCTTCTGGGCAGAGATGACGCTGTCCATGACTTCAGCCTCGGCCTGTTTGTGGCGTTCGTCGCTCCAGAGCCCTTTGACGATCAGATGGTTCTTCAGCCGGATGACCGGGTCGCCGAGTGGCCAAGCATCGGATTCGGTCTTCGCCCGGTAAGCGGACGGATCGTCGGAGGTCGAATGCGCGCCGACGCGGTAGGTCACGTATTCCACCAGGGTTGGCCCGAGATTGCGGCGCGCCCGCTCGACCGCCCATTTCGCTACCGCATGGACAGCGAGATAATCGTTGCCGTCCACTCTCAGCGACGGCAGGCCGAAGCCGAGGCCCCTCGCCGCAAACGTTCCGGATCCGCCCCGCGCGATGCCCTGAAACGTCGAGATCGCCCATTGATTGTTGACGATATTGAGCACGACGGGCGCCTGATAGGTGGAGGCGAAGACAAGTGCGGCGTGAAAATCGCTTTCCGCCGTCGAGCCATCACCGATCCAGCCGGCAGCAATGCGCGTGTCGCGCTTTATCGCCGACGCCATCGCCCAGCCGACCGCCTGGATGAATTGCGTGCCGAGATTGCCGGAGATGGAGAAGAATCCGTGCTCCTTCGACGAATACATGATCGGCAGCTGCCGGCCCTTCAGCGGGTCGGCTTCGTTGGAATAGATCTGGTTCATCATGTCGACCATCGGATAACCACCGGCGATCAGAAGACCAGCCTGCCGATAGGTCGGGAAATTCATGTCGCCCGGCTCCATGGCCTTGCGAAACGCGCAGGAGACCGCTTCCTCGCCCATGTGCTGCATGTAGAACGAGGTCTTGCCTTGCCGCTGCGCCGTCTGCATGCGGGCATCGAAGGCACGCAGCGTCATCATATCGCGCAGGCCGTCGCGCAGTTCCTCGTCGGTGAGGCTGCCTGCCCACGGACCGACGGCCTCGCCTTTCCGATTGAGCACGCGGATGATCGAGAAGGCGAGATCGCGTATATCGCGGGGATCGACATCGACCGGAGGTCGCTCGACCGTTCCGGCCTGCGGGATCTTGACCGAGGAAAAGTCGGGCTGGTCGCCGGGCCTGACTGAAGGCTCCGGTACATGCAGTTGAAGCGGCCCGTTTCCGGTTTGAATTCCGGCCATCAGCACCTCCGTTCGATGTCCTTCCCGAACGGTAGAGGCGATTGCGCGCGAAATCCATGCCCGCGCGCAATCAGTCGTCAGATCATTGTTCGTGCAGCGCCTCGGCAGCAGCCCGCCCACGCTTGGAAAGCTTCGTCCAGAGAATGGGGCCTGCAACGGCCGCGATGGCGACGGCGTAAATCGTCAGTGCGATCCAGGAGGTGAAAAGGAAGGAAAAATCACCCTGGTTGATCATCAGGCCGCGTCGCAGCTGCTCTTCCGCCAGCGGCCCGAGGATCGCCCCGACGAGAACCGGTGCCAGCGGATAATCGAAGCGGCGCATGATGAAGCCGATGATGCCGAAGACGAGCAGCAGGATCAGAGCGAAGGCCGAGCCCTGCGCGCCGACGATGCCGAGCGAGGCGAAAGTCATGATGCCCGCATAGAGCCATGGGCGCGGGATCGTCAGCAGCTTCACCCAGATGCCGACGAAAGGCAGGTTCAGGAGAACGAGCATCAAATTGGCGATGAAGAGGCTGGCGATCAGGCCCCAGACGAGCTGAGGGTTGCTGGTGAAGAGCAGCGGACCAGGCTGCAGGCCGTATTGCTGGAAGCCCGCGAGCATGACGGCAGCGGTCGCCGAGGTGGGCAGGCCGAGCGTCAGAAGCGGGATGAGCGTGCCGGCAGCCGATGCGTTGTTGGCTGATTCGGGGCCGGCAACGCCTTCGATGGCTCCCTTGCCGCTGTCGAACTCCTCGCGGGCGATGCCCTTGGCCGATTTTCGCTCGAACGAGTAGGAGAGGAAGGTCGGGATTTCCGCGCCGCCGGTCGGCAGCGGGCCGAACAGGAAGCCAAGGCCCGTGCCGCGCAGGAACGGCTTGAAGCAGCGCTTCAGCTCGGCAAGGCTCAGCCAGACGGAGCCTTTCACGGCCTGAAGCTTCTCGTTGATCGTGCTCGCCTGCGAAGCGATGAACAGCGTCTCGCCTATGGCGAAGAGGCCCACGGCGATGATGGCGATATCGATGTTGTCGCGAAGCTGCGGAACGCCGAAGGAGAGGCGAGCCTGGCCGGTCAGGCTGTCGATGCCGACGAGGCCGATCGACAGGCCGATGAAGAGCGCCGTCAGACCTCTGATGAGCGATCCGCCGAAGGCAGCCGACACCGTGAGGAACGACAGCACCATCAGGGCGAAATATTCCGCCGGTCCGAAGGAGAGCGCCACCTTGACCATCAGCGGTGCGATGATCGCAAGGCCGAGCGTCGCGCAGGTGCCGCCGAAGAAGGAGCCGATCGCCGCAGCGCCGAGCGCTTTGCCGCCACGACCGTCCTTCGCCATCTTGTTCCCCTCGAGCGCCGTCATGATCGACGCGGTCTCGCCGGGGGTATTCAGGAGGATCGAGGAAATCGCCCCGCCATACATGCCGCCGTAGTAGATGCCGGCGAACATGATCATGGAGCCCGTTGCCCCGAAGGACAGCGAGACGGGAAGCAGAAGTGCAACGGTCAGCGCCGGTCCAAGACCGGGCAGGACGCCGACAGCCGTGCCAAGCAGCACGCCGAGCAGCGCAAAGCCGAGATTGGCGGGCTGTGCTGCGATGAGCAGACCATCGAAAAGAAGCGCGAACGTATCCATGACCGTCGGAATACTCTCGTTTGGGCAGCGACCACCGGCTCAAGCCTGAAAGTCAAAGGCTTCGTGCGGCGCGCTGCAATTCTGCAAAGACGGAAACGCCAACTCTAACGAAACAGCGCGTTGAGATACGGCTCGATCAGCCCGGCCGGCAGCGACAGGCCAAGGCCCTGGCGGAAGAGCACGTAGAGCAGCGCGGAGATCACCACCCCGACGAACACCGTCAGGATCACCGGCTTGCGGCCGAAACCGCGCGCGGCACCACCGAACAGCACCCCCGACGCGATGATGAAACCGGCGCCCGCATAGAGCAGCGCGGTCATGCCGGCGAGTGCCCCGATGATCCAGATCACCGGAACCCAATTCAAGGCTTCCCGGTCGGGAAAGTCGCCGCGCCGCGCCATCACGAACGTAAGGGCGCCGAAAACGGCGATGCCGATAGCAACGATGTAAGGAAATATCTCCGGCCCGATCTGCGCATAACTGCGCCGTTCGGGATAGGAGGACGCATCGAGCGCGATCAGGGCCGAGAACAGAAACAGCCCGATTGCGATCGCCAATCCACCGAGGTCGAACTTGCGACGGGCCGCCTCGTCGGGCCGGCGTGTGCCGGCCCCGCCCTGTTCGTGCGTCGCCATCTTACTGGCTGATGCCGAGGTCGGAGAGGATGGCGGTGGTCGCCTCGATCTCCTGGTTCAGGTAGGTCTGGAACTCTTCGCCATCGAGATAGGTGTTCACCCAGCCGCGCGTTTCGAGTTCGGTGGCCCAGGCTTCGGATTCCGACATCGTCCGGATTGTATCCGTCAGTGCCTGACGCTCTTCATCCGAAATGTCCGGAGCGGCTGCGATCATGCGCCAGTTCTGGACATCGAGGTCGAAGCCCTGTTCGGCAAAAGTCGGCGCGTCGACATAGTCCTGACGCTCCGGAGCGGTGATCGCGATCACCTTCACTTCGCCGGCTTCGATCTGCGATGCGAACTCGCTGTAGCCGGAAATGCCAACCGTGACCTGGCCGCCGAGAATGGCCGCAAGCGCTTCGCCGCCACCGGAGAACGGGATGTAATTCAAGGCGCGCGGGTCGACATCGGCTGCCTGGGCGAAGAGACCGGCCGCGATGTGGTCGACGCCGCCGGCGGAGCCACCGCCCCAAGTGACGGAGCCGGGGTCGGCCTGCATGGCTTCGGCGAGGTCTTCGGCATTGTCGATTTCGCTATCGGCCGGTGCTATGACCACGACATATTCACCCGTGAGGCGGGCGATCGGCGTGACTTCTTCGAGCGTGACCGGAGCGGCATTGGCGATGATGGCGCCAACCATGACGTAGCCGCCGACGATCGTTGCCGTCGGGTCGCCTGCGGAGCGGTTGACGAACTGCTGGAGACCGATCGTGCCGCCGGCGCCGGCGACATTCTCGACCTGGATGTTGGAGGCGAGGCCCTCAGCCTGCATGACCGACTGGATCGAGCGGGCCGTTTGGTCCCAGCCGCCGCCGGGCGCCGCAGGCGCCATGATCTTCAGTTCGTCCATCTGCGCGAAAGCGGATGTGCTGGTGAGCAGTGCCGCGAAAGCAGCAGCGAAAATGGTTTTCTTCAAGATGACCTCCCAAATGTTCTGTTTCGGACGCCATGCGGCGTCGCTTCGAACGGCTGGAAGGGCAATGAAACCGTCAGACGGGCGGGGTGCTGAGCAACCTCCTCCCAAGGATCGTTGAGGCCCTCCCAGACCCGATCACGACAAAAGTTAACACGCCAACCTGTCGTCCACCTGTCAGCCATTTCTCGGGTCGAAGCTCAGGCCGGTCCTCAAGCCAAATCGTCAGGGAGGCGAGACGATCCCGCGCCAGGTTTCCAGAAAGCGGGCACGCCGCTGCTGGTCCAGCGCGACCATGAGCGCCGGGCCGAGCGCAATCGGCTGCACCGCGCCTCGCCCCATCTCGGTGATGTTCGCCGCGGTCCAGAGCCCACGCACGCCGTCCCTGACGGCACCGAGCGCCGTCGGTCCCGCTGCCACCGCTTGGCCCGCGTCGGAGAGGAGGAAGTCGAGAAAGAGCCTCGCTGTTTCCGCATTCGGCGCATCGCGTGCGATCACCGCGCTTCGAGTCAGCACCAGCACGTAATCGTCGGGCACGATGATTTGGATATTCGCCCCCTCCGCCTGCCGCGCGAAGGCGTAGGAGCCCAGCACGTTGTAAGCGATCGCCAGTTCGCCGGCATCGACCCGGTCGAGAATATCGGGGCTCGACCCGCTGAGCACGGCGCCCGTCCGGCCGAACGCCGAAGCAAGGCGCCAGAACTGCGATGAGATCAGCTGGTCCTGAACCGCGAGCAGATAACCAACCCCGCTCGTTGCGATGTCGTAGGTTGCGACCTTTCCCGTCAGGCGACCGATATTGCTTTCCAGAAACTCCGCAAGGGCCAGATGCGTGCGTGGCGCTTCGTCCTGAGAGATCAAGTCAGGATTGTAGACGATCACCGCCGGTTCGAAGGTAAAGCCGAAGACCTCGTTGCGCCACGTGGCCCAATCCGGCATCGACGAAACGGCCGAATCATGCCGCGACGCGTGCCCGTCATTGGCGAGCTTGACCTGGAGATCGGACGATGAGCTGATCATCAGATCTGCCGGAGGATCGAGTTGCCCGGCGAGATAGTTCTCGTACATCAAAAGCGTGTCGGTCTCGTCGTAGCGGACGGTGACGTTTGGGTAGCGCTCCTGAAAGGCCTCCACGAACAGCGTAAAGAGTCGCGTATCCGTCGTCCCCACGATCGTCAGCGATGCCTTTTCCGCGGCTCTAGCGGGAAAGACCAGAGGCTCGGCGGCCGCTTCGTGCGACGGAAGAAGGCAAGCGCCGACCAGAAGCGCGATCGCCGCAGGGATGGCCCCTCGTCCGGCGCGACCTTCACGGCGATCGCTTCCGCGCCCGGAAAGCGGCAGGCAGATTTCGGCAACGAGCCCGCCCCCGGCGCGGTCCCTCAGCGTCAGACGCCCGCGATGGGCCTCGGCCACGCGGCGCACGATCGCCAACCCCAGCCCCGAACCCGGCTGATTTCCGGCGCTCGCACCCCGACGAAAACGCTCCACGACAGTGTCCTTCTCCGCATCGGGAATACCGGGCCCCTTATCGAGGACGGACAGTTTCAGCACGTCGCCGTTCTCTTCTCTTGCGCGTTCCACGCGGATGGTCACATCGCCCTGCGAATAGGCGAGCGCGTTGTCGACGACGTTCTTCAGCATCTCGCGCATCACCACGCGATCGGCGGGAAAACCGATGTCCGCGACGTCGGGTTTCATCTCGACGCCGATGCGCATCAATTGGTCCGGATCGAGCCGCTGCGCCACCTCGTTGACCAGCGCACCGATCACTGTCACCTGCACGTCCCTGAGGTCCAGGCGATGCGATACGGTCGCATCCATCAGCAATTGGGTGACGAGCTGGCTCGACTGCACGGCGCCCTGATGGATCCGCTCGACCCGGGCACGCATGGCATCCGGATCGGTCTCGTCCATGGCCACCTCGGCTTGGGCGCGGAGCGACGCCAGCGGCGTTCGCACCTGGTGGGCCGCCTCCGCCACCAGCTCGCTGAGGCGCACCATCGACTGGTTCAGCCGTGCCATGAACTCGTTCAGCGCGCCGACCACGTGGCGCACTTCCACCGGTACGGGAATGTCCACCGGCGAGAGATCGTCGGGCGAGCGGGCGCGCAATTCGCGCTCCAGCGTGAGCAGCGGTGCGAAGGTGCGCCGGATGAGATACCAGACGAGCCATGCAGCCAGCAGGGTCAGGACCAGCAGCGGCACCAGCGCATTGTTGACGATCTCGCGCGACAGCGTTTCGCGCGCGCCTTGCGTTTCGGCGACCCGGATCGTCACCCAGCCGGTCCCGTCCGCCGTCGAGATCAGGCGGCCGACACTTGCGACCCGCACCACCTCGCCGCCGTAACGCACATCGTCGAACTCCGCATCGAGCGTTTCCGCAAGCGGCATATCGGCAGCAAGATCGTCATAGCCGGTGACCAGCGACCCATCCGGCGCACGCACCGAATAAAAGACGCGGTCGTCGCCCGAAACCATTGCAAAGGACGCATAGGGAAGCTCCACCGTGACGTCGCCGTCCTCGATCTGCACCGCGCCGGCGATGGTGAGCGCCGAGGCTGCGAGCAACCGGTCAAAGGCGCGATCGGAAGCGCGCTCGGCATAATCCCTGATGAAGACGAGCAGGATCAGAGCTGCGGCGACGAGAAGGATTGCTGCAAGGGCGGTGATCCGTCGGCGGATCGAGAAGCTGTCAGCGCGCATCGGCGGGCCGAACCTCTGCATCGGCCCTTGCAAGGTAGCCGATGCCACGCACGGTCAGGATCGACACACCGGAATTCTCGATCTTGCGGCGCAGGCGCGACACATAGAGCTCAAGCGCATTGACCGCGACATCCTCGTCGATCGAAAACAGCTGCTGCATCAGTCGCTCCTTCGCGACCACCTGGCCGGCGCGCGAGATCAGAATCTCCAGCAGTCGAAACTCTCGTCGGCCGATCTCGACCGGCACGCCCGCGACGCTTACGCTGTGCGCCGCGGTCTCCATCACCAAATCGCCGAGCACCATTCGGCTGCTGGAATGTCCCGCCGGCCGACGCATGAGTGCGCGCAACCGCGCTTCCAGCTCACGCAGGTCGAATGGTTTGACGAGATAGTCGTCGGCACCCATGTCGAGAAGGCTGACGCGGTCGTCGATTTCCGAGCGTGCCGTCACGACGAGCACCGGCGTATCGTCGCCGCCGCTCCTCAGCGCCGAGATCACCGAAATTCCGTCTCGCTCCGGCAGCATGAGATCGAGAACGATGGCGTCGAACGACGCGTCGCGGGCAAAAGCGAGCGCCGCTTCCCCGTCCCGCACCCAGTCGACCGAATGGCCGGAGCGCTTGAGACGTCCCTCCACCGCTTCGCCGAGATCGCGGTTGTCTTCGACCAGCAGAATGCGCATCGGCCTGATTGATCCCTCCCTTGGCCGCGGCATTCGCAGCGTGGCGGATTTTCAAGCCGAAGCCCGCAAAAAGCAATTCTCACTTGAAGGGATCGATCGGCAGCGAAAACCGATCAGAACTGGACGCGAAACGCGCGGTCCGGATCCGCTTTCAGACCGAAGACGGAGTGATACTCGAGCGCCTTGGTGACAGCCGCCGGATCTCCCTCGAGTTGGTCCGGCTGCAGCAATTCACCGATGGTGAATTCGAAAGTCTGGCTCTTCTTGTTGAGAAGCTCGTGAAAGACCGTCATGTCGCGCAGCTCGGTCGACCATTTCGACAGCCAGTAGAACAGGCCGGAATTGCGTGCCGTCATGTGGACCGGCAGGATCGGTAGGCCGTATTTGCGCGACAGCGAGATCGCCGACGACTTCCATGGCCGTTCGTTGAGCCTGCCGTTCGCCCAATAGGCGATGCGTCCCGACGGAAACAGAACCGTGGCCTTCTCTTCCTTCACGGCGCGCGTCGTCAGCTGCAACGTTTCGCGCGCCTTCAACTTGCTCTTGTGTTCCTCGCGCCATTCGACCGGAATGACCATCTCGACGAAGCGAGGATTCACGCGAATCGCGTCGCGATTGGCGAAGAACATCATGTCGGGACGGCGGTTTTTCAAAAGATCGAAGACGGCAATGCCGTCCGCGATCCCCGTCGGGTGGTTGGAGACCATGATGAAGCCGCCCTTTTCGGGGATGCGCTCTCCGCGCTTCACTTCTACATTCAGGTTCAGCCGGGAGCTGGCATACTCGAACGCCTGGAAGCCCGGCATGTTGGCAACAGCGTCGGCGAATTGCAGCGCGGTGCCGTAGTGAAGCACACTGTAGAGAAACGGCCGCATGACCGGCCAGAGCGGATTATTGACGAGACGCTGTCCACGTTCGGCGATGAGTTCATCGACGATGTGCCCGGGACGGCCTTGGGACAACAGTGCAATGGCATCAACCACGCCGTGAATATCGCGCTTCTGCACCATAAACGTCCCCGTTATCGCGTCCAACCGGACATCGCATGCTCTTGTAAAGACAGCATGACAGCCGCTTTTCCGACAGCACTACCTAGCATCGTAACCCTTATATAACCATTGTCGCGGAGGCTTCGAGGAAAGCCACCGGATATCAAATGACATTTCGCGAGCGTAACGAATCGTGACAACCGACCTGCTCCCAGCCGCGCCGGATGTGATGATGCAGCGTCAGCGGTGGCTTGATGGCCTGAGCATGCAGCGGCGTCTTTCGGCGAACACGCTCGATGCCTATGAGCGTGATCTGCGGCAATTCCTCCAATTCATGAACCGGCACGTAGGTTCCACTCCCTCGTTGCGCGATCTCGCAGATTTGCGTCCCACCGATCTGCGCGCCTTTCTCGGCAGTCGTCGCCGCGATGGGGCCGGGGCGCGCACGCTTGGACGCGGACTCGCAGGCGTCCGCTCGTTCCTGCGCCATCTGGAGCGGGAAGGCCTTGTGAACGCAGCAGGCGCCCGCCACGTGCGCGCACCCAAGACCGGACGCAGCCTGCCGAAGCCGCTGTCGGAGGAGCAGGCCGTGGCCGTCGCGAACCTCGACGGCCAGATGTCCGACGAACCCTGGATCGCAGCCCGCAACGCCGCGCTGCTGACGCTTCTCTACGGCTGCGGTCTTCGAATCTCGGAAGCGCTTGCGCTGACACCTGCGTCGGTCGGCCCGACCACGACCACGTTGCGCATTGAAGGCAAGGGCGGCAAGACCCGGCTCGTCCCGCTGATGGACGTCACCCGACAGGCGATCGCCGAATACCGAAAACTCTGTCCCTATCATCTGGCGGCGCCGGAACCGCTCTTTCGCGGCGCGCGGGGCGGCGTTCTGCATGCGGCGATCATCCAGAAGGAAATGCGCAAGATGCGATCGGCGCTCGGGCTTCCCGACACGGCGACGCCTCATGCGCTGCGCCACTCCTTCGCAACCCACCTTTTGGCCGGCGGTGGCGACCTCAGGACCATCCAGGAGCTGCTCGGGCACGCGAGTCTATCCACCACCCAGATCTATACCGGCGTCGACAGCGCCCGGCTCCTTGCCGCCTACCGGGCAGCCCATCCGCGCGCCTAGAGCGTTGCCAGGAGAAGTGGGCACCGGTTCACTGTCCGGAAACGCCAGAAGGGAGTGGCATTAACGATTTCTTGCGCGGCCGGGTGTTATCGCAGAGCGATCAACAGCCTCGGGATGTCTCGTGATCGCACGCATGAAAACCGCCACGGAAGAGCATTTGGCGCGCGGCGTCATCGGGCTTCTCGGATTGATACACCTCATCATGGCGCTGAGCCTGCTCTTCGTGCTGGGAACGCTGGACCGCGCCGATGCGCAGGAACAGATCGCCGCATGCGGCGGCGAGAACCTCATCGACCGGATGCGCGTCGAGGACGACCCGCGCCTGCCGGCCTTGCTGGAAGAGGCGGCTGCAACGCCCAATGGCGAAGGGCTTTTGTGGCGCGTCGAGAACGACGAGGGCGTTGCTTCTTATCTTCTCGGCACGATGCATGTCGCCGACCCGCGTGTGACGGAACTGACCGATACCGTGAGCCAAGCGCTGGACGCATCGGAAACGGTCGTCATCGAAACCGACGAAATCCTCGACCCTGCCGTTGCCCAGGCAGCGCTGATTGCCCGACCCGAGCTGACGATGTTCACCGATGGGCGTACGCTTCGTTCGGTGATGAGCGACGAAGACTTCGCTCTGGTCGAAGCCCGGCTCGATGAGCTTGGTCTGCCCGTCGACGCTCTCGTGCACATGAAGCCTTGGATGATCGCCGGTCTCATTGCGCTTCCGGCCTGCGAACACGCCCGAAAAGCCGAAGGTGCGGCCTTCCTCGACCAGATGCTGGCCGAACAGGCGCTCGAGGATGGCAAGGCGGTCGATGGGCTCGAAACCATCGCCGAGCAACTGGACGCCATGGCCAGCCTGTCGCTCGAATTTCACGTGCGCGGTCTGGTCGAAACGCTTTCGCTAGGCCCCCTACTGGAGGACGTGACGGCGACGATGACGGACCTCTACGTTGCAGGCGACACCGGCATGATCATGCCGATGCTGCGCGAAGCCGCTCCTGAGGGTCATGAAAGAGACGCGCAGGGCTACGCCGATTTCGAAGAGCGGATCGTCCTTGCCCGCAATCGCATCATGGCCGAGCGCGCCGAACCCTTTCTCGATGGCGGCCGCGCGTTCATCGCGGTCGGTGCCTTGCACCTTCCGGGGGACGAAGGCGTGATCGAACTCCTGCGCGACGCCGGCTATTCGGTCGAACGCGCCGATTGAGACGGCGGCCGATCAGCCGCCGCCCCCAGCCATTCCGTCGAAAGCTCAGTTGGTCGTCTGACCCTCCTGCGCGATGAACTGGCCGCCGAGATACACGTCCTGGCCGCCGCGCGTTCCGTTGGCCTGGAAGACACCACCCACGGCATCCGCGTTCTGGCCGAGGAACGAGCCTGTCACCGCGGAATCGGTGAAGCTTGCCACCGGTGTCGCGCCCTGCAGCATGGTCACCGACCCGCCGTCGAAATGCTGACCGTTGATCTGCGAGCCATCCAGCCGCAGCGAGAAGTCCGCTGCTTGCTGGTTGCCGAAGCGCCGTAGGTTGGTGATCTCGCCATCGACTGTCCCGGCACCGAAATCCGCCACCATGCGCACGTCGCCGCCATAATCGACCTGGCTGTTGGAAATACCCGTGCCGGTCGCCACCCGCACATAGGCCGCCCCCTTGTCGGCATTGCCGGTATCCGTCGCGGTGAACGTCGCCGTTCCGGTGCGGCCCGAAACGGCTGAAGCCGGTGCGAAGTCGCCGCCGTAGAAGATGCTGATCGTGTCGATTGGCTGGGTGATGTTCACCCGGTCCTGGTGATGATCGATCGTGAAGAACTCGTCGCTGCCGTTCTGGTCGTGGTCGTAATAGGTGACCATCACATCGGCGACGGACGCACCGACGTTTCCGATGAACTCGGATTGCTGCGCATTGGTCGTCGACGTTCCGCGTGCCGGATATTGCGCATTGGCCGTGACGCCTGGAACGGCTGAGCCATCGCGGTAGAGACCGCCGGTCGTGACCGTGATCGAGCCATCGTCCTGTTTCGCCGTCGTCAGGTCTGCCGTGCCTTCGATCGGAGCGGTCGAGGTCACGAGATCGCCGGTCGGCACGTAGGCGAACTTGCCCTGCTCGTAAATCGGCACCGGTGTCGGGATCGGCTGCTGCGCGCGCGAAAACTTCGTCGAAACGCCGCGGATCGCACTGCCGGTTCCGCCGCCCGACCCACCTCCACCGGCGTCGCCACCTGAGCCACCACCTGCACCGCCACCGCCCGGCGCGCCGCCGGCACCGCCGCCAGGCCCGATCGATCCGGTGGTGGTCGAACCGCCACAGCCTGCTAGAGCCAGTACTGGCACCAGCGCCAGCATCGGCAGAATTTTCATGGTCATTGTCTGTCGTCCCCAGCCCATATGTTGAGGCGCGCGCCGCCTGTTTCAGGTTCGGCGCACGCGTTGCGGGACAAGAGAGACGACAGAGCGCGTACGGGAACAATCACCCGTACAGGTGAGGAAGCGGCGTCTTATGGAAGACGCCGCTTCCGATCTGCTTACATATGGATGGGCTTGAAGAAGGTCGCGAGGGCAGCTTCCTTGACCGCTTCCGACAAGGTCGGGTGCGCATGGCAGGTGCGCGCCAGATCTTCCGCCGATCCGCCGAATTCCATCAGCACGGCTGCCTCGTGGATGAGATCACCCGCACCGGCACCCACGATGTGCACGCCGAGCACCCGGTCGGTATCCTTGTCCGCGAGGATCTTGACGAAGCCTTCTGTGGCCAGCATCGCGCGGGCACGGCCGTTTGCGGTGAAGGGGAACTTGCCCGCCTTGTAGCCGACGCCGTCGGCCTTCAGCTGCTCTTCGGTGCGGCCGATGGAGGCAACTTCCGGCTGGGTGTAGACGACGCTCGGAATAACCTCGTAGTTCACATGGCCGGCCTGGCCGGCAATGATCTCGGCCACGGCCACGCCTTCGTCCTCGGCCTTGTGGGCAAGCATCGGGCCCGCGACCACGTCGCCGATTGCATAGACGCCTGGAACCGAAGTCTGAAAGTGCGCATCGATCTTCACGCGACCACCCTTCTCCATGACGACGCCTGCATCCTCCAGACCGAGCCCTTCCGTATAAGGCCGGCGTCCGGTTGCCACGAGCACGATGTCTGCGTCGACCGTCTGCGCCTCGCCGCCCTTGGCTGGCTCGAACGTGACGGAAGCCCCCGCATCCTTGCGCGTGACGGCCGTCACCTTCTGGCCGAGCTTGAAGTCGAGGCCCTGCTTGGCCAGCATGCGCTGGAACTGCTTGGAGATCTCGCCATCCATGCCGCCGAGGATCGAATCGAGATACTCGACCACGGTGACCTTGGCGCCGAGACGCGCCCAGACCGAGCCGAGTTCGAGTCCGATGACGCCGCCCCCGACAACCACCAGGTGACCGGGCACCTTCTCCAGTTCCAGCGCGCCGGTCGAGGACACGATCACCTTCTCGTCGAAGGCGACGTCGACGCCCGGGATGCCTGCAACGTCCGAGCCGGTCGCGATGACGATGTTCTTGGCCTCGATTTCCTGCGTTTCGCCGCCATCCGTCGTCACCGACAGCTTGCCTTCGCCAAGCACCTTGCCGGTGCCGACGAGGACGTCGATCTTGTTCTTCTTCATCAGGAAGGAGACGCCATCGACATTGGCCTTAACGACCGCATCCTTGTGCGCCATCATCGCCGGCAGGTTCAGCGTCGGTGTTCCGACCTCGACGCCGAGCTCGGCATGGGTGTGGCCCGCCTGATGGAACACTTCAGAAGCGTGCAGCATCGCCTTGGAGGGGATGCAGCCGATGTTCAGGCAGGTGCCGCCAAGCGTCGGGCGCTTCTCCACGATCGCGGTCTTGAGACCAAGCTGCGCGGCCTTTACGGCGCAGACATATCCACCCGGTCCAGAACCGATGACGACGACATCGTAAGCCATTGAATGAAATCCTTTCGTTTATTGAGGCCGGCGGTCCGCGTTCAGCGACCACCGGTGATATCGAGGACGGTACCCGTCGTGTACGAGGCTTCGTCCGAAAGCAGCCAGAGAATGCCGCGCGCCACCTCGTCGGCGGTGCCTTCGCGCTTCATCGGAAGACCGTCACGCACCTGGGCAACGCGGTCGGGCTCGCCGCCCGAAGCATGGATTTCCGTGTCGATGATGCCGGGACGAACGGCATTGACGCGGATCTTTTCGGCAGCGACCTCGAGCGCTAGACCCTTCGTCATGGTCTCGATCGCGGCTTTCGACGCTGCGTAGTCGACGTACCAGCCGGGCGAGCCGAGACGTGCAGCGGCCGACGACAGATTGACGATCGCCCCGCCCTGTCCGCCATGCCGCGTCGACATGCGCCTGACCGCTTCGCGAGCGCAGAGGAAGCTGCCTGTCACATTGATGCGGAACATACGCTCCAGCCGATCGAGACTGATCTCGTCGACCCGCGCCATGCGGTCGACGACGCCGGCATTGTTCACCAGCGCATCAAGTCGGCCGAAGCGACGATCGACCTCTCCGAAAATCGCGAGAATGTCTGCTTCGCGGCCGACATCACCGGCTACCGCGAAAGCTTCTCCACCCGCCGCCTTGATGTCGGCGACCACGCTTTTAGCCGCCTGTTCATCGGAAACGTAGTTGACCGCAACGCGGTAGCCACGTGAGCCAGCAAGACGACAGACGGCAGCGCCGATGCCACGGCTTCCGCCGGTGACGAGCAGTGACGGGGACTTGCCGTTCATTGCGCTGCCCTTCCTGTCCGTCCGGAACGCGGCCGCCGCGTCACATCTGCATGCGCGGCGGCGCCGTCCCGCTCGATCCTAGAGGTCGAGAACGAGACGCTCCGGATCTTCGAGGCTTTCCTTGACGCGCACCAGGAAGGTGACGGCTTCCTTGCCGTCGACGATGCGGTGATCGTAGGAAAGCGCCAGATACATCATCGGACGGATGACGACCTGACCGCCGATCGCGACCGGACGCTCCTGGATCTTGTGCATGCCGAGGATGCCCGACTGCGGCGCGTTTAGGATCGGCGAGGACATCAGCGAACCGTAGACGCCGCCATTCGAAATGGTGAAGGTGCCGCCCTGCATGTCGGCCATGCCGAGCTTGCCGTCGCGAGCCGCAACGCCGAGACGGCCGATTTCCTGCTCGATTTCGGCGATCGACATCTGGTCCGCATCGCGCACGACCGGCACGACGAGGCCCTTCTCGGTGCCGACGGCGACGCCGATGTGGCAGAAATTCTTGAAGACGATGTCGTTGCCATCGATCTCGGCGTTGACCGAAGGGATCTCCTTCAGGGCGTGCGTCACGGCCTTGGTGAAGAAGCCCATGAAGCCGAGCTTCACGCCGTGCTTCTTCTCGAAGAGATCCTTGTACTTCTTGCGCAGGTCCATGACCGCCGTCATGTCCACCTCGTTATAGGTGGTCAGCATGGCAGCGGTGTTCTGCGCATCCTTGAGGCGCTTGGCGATCGTCTGGCGCAAGCGCGTCATCTTCACGCGCTCTTCGCGCGACTCGTCGGCTTCGCTGGAAGCAGGACGCGGTGCCTTCGGTGCTTCTGCAGCCGGTGCGGCTGAGCCACCCTTGTTGATGGCGTCGATCACGTCGCCCTTAAGGACCTGGCCGCGCTTGCCGCTGCCCGAAACCTGATCGGCCGAAACGTTCTTTTCAGCCATCATCTTGGCCGCAGAAGGTGCGGGCGGCATGTCGCCGGACTTCGCGGCAGGCTCGGCAGCAGGCTTGGCTTCAGCCGGCTTCGCTTCGGCTGGCTTCGGCGCTTCCGCCTTGGGCTCTTCCGTCTTGGCAGGCGCCGCGCCCGATCCGGCACCGATCTGGCCGAGAAGCGCGTTGACCTCCACGGTGTCGCCCGTCTGGGCAAGGATTTCCGTCAGCGTGCCGGAAGCCGGTGCCGGCACTTCGACCGTCACCTTGTCGGTCTCAAGCTCAACCAGCGGCTCGTCGGCGTTGATCGTATCACCCACCTTCTTGAACCAGGTGCCGATCGTGGCTTCGGATACGGATTCGCCCAATGTCGGGACGCGGATTTCGGTGGCCATGGCTGTCAGCTTTTCCGTTCGGTAGGGGGTCGAGATGAAAGACGGATCACGCCCGGCTAGTCGCCGAGCGCATCTTCGAGGAAGGCGCCGAGCTGCGCCTTATGCTTGGACATAAGGCCCGTTGCCGGCGAAGCGGCAGCCGGACGGCCGGTGTAGCGCACGCGCTGGTACTTCGCGTCGATATGCGCGAGCACCCACTCGAGATAGGGATCGATGAAGGCCCAGGCGCCCATGTTCTTGGGCTCTTCCTGGCACCACACCATTTCGGCACCGCGGAAGCGCGACAGCTCGTTGATGAGCGCCTTGGCCGGGAACGGATAGAGCTGCTCCAGGCGCAGAAGGTAGATGTCGTCGATGCCGCGGGACTCGCGCTCTTCGTAAAGATCGTAATAGACCTTGCCGGAGCACATGACGACGCGACGGATCTTGCTGTCCTTCTGGAGCTTGATCTTTTCGTTCTTCAGAACTTCCGCATCATCCCACAACAAGCGGTGGAAGGACGTGTCGCCCGACAGTTCCGACAGCGTCGACACCGCACGCTTGTGGCGCAGCAGCGACTTCGGCGTCATCATGATCAGCGGCTTGCGGAAGTCGCGCTTCATCTGCCGGCGCAGGATGTGGAAATAGTTAGCCGGCGTCGAGCAATTCGCGACCTGCATGTTGTCTTCCGCGCACATCTGCAGCCAGCGCTCCAGACGGGCCGAGGAGTGCTCGGGACCCTGGCCTTCGTAGCCGTGCGGCAGAAGGCAGACGAGGCCCGACATGCGCAACCACTTACGCTCGCCCGACGAGATGAACTGGTCGAAGATGACCTGCGCGCCGTTGGCGAAATCGCCGAATTGCGCTTCCCAAAGCGTCAGCGCATTGGGCTCCGACAGCGAGTAGCCATATTCGAACCCGAGCACCGCTTCTTCCGAAAGCATCGAGTTGATGACTTCGTAGAGCTGCTGGCCCTTGGCGAGATTGTTCAGCGAGATATGGCGGTCTTCGCTCTGCTGGTCGTAGAGAACCGAATGACGTTGCGAGAAGGTGCCGCGCTCCACATCCTGGCCGGAGAGCCGGACCGGGTGGCCGTCTAGAAGAAGCGAGCCGAAGGCAAGCGCTTCGCCGGTGGCCCAGTCGATACCTTCGCCGCTCTCGATCATCTGGGCGCGGTTGGCGAGGAAGCGCTGGATCGTGCGATGCGTCTCGAAGCCTTCCGGCACTTCGCACAGCTTCCGGCCGATATCCTTCAGCGTTTTCATCGGAACGGCGGTCTTGCCGCGACGCTGCTCGTCCTGATTGTCGGCAACGCGCATGCCCGACCACACGCCGTCCAGCCAGTCGGCCTTGTTCGGCTTGTAGGACTGGCCGCTCTCGAATTCCTGTTCCAGATGCGCGCGCCAGTCGGCCTTCATCTTCTCGAACGTGCCGAGATCGATGTGGCCTTCCTCGATCAGCTTCTTGGAATAAATCTGCACCACGGTCTCGTGGCTGCGGATCTTCTTGTACATCTTCGGCTGCGTGAACGCCGGCTCGTCGCCTTCGTTGTGGCCGAAGCGGCGGTAGCAGAACATGTCGATGACGACCGGCTTGTGGAACGTCATGCGGAATTCAGCCGCGATCTTCGCGGCGTAGACGACGGCTTCCGGATCGTCGCCGTTCACGTGCAGGATCGGCGCCTCGATCATCTTCGCCACGTCGGAAGGATAGGGCGACGAGCGCGAAAAGCGCGGATTGGTCGTGAAGCCGATCTGGTTGTTGACGATGAAATGCAGCGTACCGGCAACGCGGTGTCCGCGAAGACCCGACAGGCCGAAGCATTCGGCAACGACGCCCTGGCCCGCGAAGGCCGCATCGCCGTGCAGCAGCAGCGGCAGAACCTGAGCCCGCGTCTCCAGCGGCACGATCTCGTCGCGCGGCGAGCCGGAAAGAATATCCTGCTTGGCGCGCGCCTTGCCCATGACGACCGGGTTGACGATTTCCAGGTGCGACGGGTTGGCTGTCAGCGACAGGTGGACCTTGTTGCCATCGAACTCCCGGTCCGAAGATGCACCGAGGTGGTATTTGACGTCGCCCGAACCCTCGACATCCTCCGGCGTGAACGACCCGCCCTTGAACTCGTGGAAGATCGCACGGTGCGGCTTCGCCATCACCTGGCTGAGCACATTGAGGCGCCCGCGGTGCGGCATGCCGAGAACGATTTCCTTGAGGCCGAGCTGACCGCCGCGCTTGATGATCTGCTCGAGCGCCGGGATCAGCGCTTCGCCGCCATCGAGGCCGAAACGCTTCGTGCCCTTGTACTTCACGTCGATGAACTGCTCGAAGCCTTCCGCCTCGATCAGCTTCTGCAGAATGGCGCGCTTGCCGTTGGGCGTGAAGTCGACACCCTTGTCCGGCCCCTCGATGCGGGCCTGGATCCAGGACTTTTCTTCCGGATTGGAGATGTGCATGAATTCCACGCCGATCGTGGAGCAGTAGGTGCGCTTCAGGATGTCGAGCATCTCGCGCACGGTCGCGTATTCGAGGCCAAGGACGTTATCGAGGAAGATCTTGCGATCCATGTCGGCGTCGGTGAAGCCATAGGCCTCCGGCGACAGCTCGTTGTAATCCTCGTTCTCTTCCGCGATGCCCAGCGGATCGAGCTTGGCATGGAGGTGGCCGCGCATGCGATAAGCGCGGATCATCATGATGGCGCGAACCGAATCACGCGTCGCGCGCAGCACTTCCTCGCTGGTCATTTGCGCCTGCTGGCCGGCAGCGGCAGGTACAGCCGCGGCGGCGGAAGCCTTGGTCGCGATCTTCTTCTCGAAATGCGTCTCGACGCGGCCCCAGTCGCCGTCCATGGCGGAAACCAGTTCGCCATTGGCGTGGATCGGCCAGTTCTTCTGCTTCCAGGAAGCGCCGTCCGCTGCCTTACGCGCCGTATCCGGCTCGTCTTTCAGCGCACCGAAAAAGGCCTGCCACTCGCCATCCACGCTGGCCGGATCATCCTGGTAGCGGGCATAGAGCTCCTCGATATAGGCGGCATTCGCGCCATAGAGGAACGACGTGGACTGAAAGAATTCGTTGGCGTCTTGCCTGGCCATCGGTGCCTGCGGAGGATCGCTCCGCCTCCTTCATTGATTCGGGTGTTGCCGCGCGCTCGGCACGCGGCCCCGTTCTGTGCGACGAATGTGCCCGTCGCGGGGCGGGTGCCCGGATTTCCAATGAACCCGGACGCCCTTCGGCAAAAGTCAGCCCTTGAGGACTTCGACCAGCGTCTTGCCAAGCTGCGCCGGCGACGGCGAAACGCGGATGCCGGCCGATTCCATGGCAGCGATCTTGTCTTCAGCTCCGCCCTTGCCGCCTGAAATCACGGCGCCGGCATGGCCCATCGTGCGTCCGGGAGGCGCCGTACGGCCGGCGATGAAGCCGACCATCGGCTTCTTGCGGCCCTTGGCTGCTTCGTCCTTCAGGAACTGGGCGGCTTCTTCTTCGGCCGAACCGCCGATTTCGCCGATCATGATGATGGATTCCGTCGCGTCGTCGGCGAGGAACATCTCAAGCATGTCAATGAATTCGGTGCCCTTGACCGGGTCGCCGCCGATGCCGACGGCGGTCGTCTGGCCGAGGCCTTCGTTCGACGTCTGGAACACGGCTTCATAGGTCAGCGTGCCCGAGCGTGACAGGATGCCGACGGAACCCTTCTTGAAGATGGAGCCCGGCATGATGCCGATCTTGCATTCTTCCGGCGTGAGAACGCCGGGGCAATTCGGGCCGATGAGGCGGGACGACGAACGGTCGAGCCGCGCCTTCACCTTCACCATGTCGGAAACCGGAATGCCTTCCGTGATGCAGATGATCAGCGGGATTTCGGCGTCGATCGCCTCGATGATCGCGTCCGCGGCGCCTGCCGGCGGAACGTAGATGACCGATGCGTTGGCGCCGGTGCGCTCCTTGCCTTCAGCGACCGAGGCGAAGATCGGCAGGTCGCGCGAAGCGCCGTTCACGGCGCCGGTCCAGGTTTCACCACCCTTCTTGGGGTGGATACCGCCGACCATCTTGGTGTCGTGGTAGGCGAGCGCCTGTTCGGTGTGGAACGTGCCGGTCTTGCCGGTCAGGCCCTGAACGAGGACCTTCGTGTCTTTGTTGACGAGAATGGACATCAATCCTGATCCTTCAATCCGTTATCCGTTGACCGCAGCGACGATCTTCTTCGCCGCGTCGTCGAGATCGTCGGCAGCCGTGATGGCCAGTCCGGACTCGTTGAGGATTTTCTTGCCAAGCTCGACATTGGTGCCTTCGAGGCGCACGACGAGCGGCACCTTGAGGCCAACTTCCTGAACCGCAGCAACCACGCCTTCGGCGATGACGTCGCACTTCATGATGCCGCCGAAGATGTTGACGAGGATGCCGTCGACTTTCGGATCGGCGGTGATGATCTTGAAGGCAGCCGCGACCTTCTCCTTGCCTGCGCCGCCACCGACGTCGCAGAAGTTAGCCGGCTCTTTGCCGTAAAGCTTGATGATGTCCATCGTCGCCATTGCGAGACCGGCGCCATTGACCATGCAGCCGATGTTGCCGTCGAGCGCCACATAGGCGAGGTCCCATTTGGAGGCCTCGATTTCCTTGGCGTCTTCCTCGGTCTCATCGCGCAACTCGCGGATGTCGTCGTGGCGGAAGAGCGCATTGCCGTCGAAGGACACCTTGGCGTCCAGCACGCGCAGGCGGCCGTTCGTCATGACGATGAGCGGGTTCACCTCGAGAAGGCTCATGTCCTTCTCCATGAACGCCTTGTAGAGGATCGGGAAGAGCGTCATGCCATCGGCACGTGCTTCGTCCTTCAACTCCAGCGCATCGCACAGCTTTGCGGAGTCTGCGTCCGTCACGCCCTGCTCGGGATCGATCGCGACGTTGACGATCTTCTCCGGCGTTTCTTCGGCGACGGCCTCGATGTCCATGCCGCCTTCGGTGGAAACCACAAAAGCCGGGCGGCCGACCGAACGGTCGACCAGGATCGAGAGATAAAGCTCGCGTTCGATGTCGGCGCCATCTTCGATGTAGAGACGATTGACGACCTTGCCGGCAGGGCCGGTCTGCTTCGTCACCAGCGTGTTGCCGAGCATTTCCTTGGCGAAGGCGACGACTTCTTCCGTGGACTTCGCCAGGCGAACGCCGCCTTTCGCGTCAGGGCCGAGTTCCTTGAACTTGCCCTTGCCGCGACCGCCGGCATGGATCTGGCTCTTCACCACATAGAGCGGTCCGGGAAGCTTTGCTGCCCATTCTTCCGCCTGCTCAGGGGAGTAGACGGCGACCCCTTCGGCGATCGGCGCACCGAAAGTGCCGAGAAGGCGCTTGGCCTGATACTCGTGGATATTCATGGGTTGGTTCCTGTGGTTTCAGGTTGCCAGATCGGACGAAAGCCGGATCAAGCGAGAGAAGGGGCGATCTTGCGGCAGGCTTCACACAGGCCGGCAACGGATTCGACGGACTTGTCGAAGGCCTTCTGCTCGGCGGAATTCAGCTCGATCTCGATGATACGCTCGATACCCTCGGCGCCTATGACAGTCGGCACGCCGACATACATGTCGTTGACGCCGTACTGACCGGACAGATACGCCGCGCAAGGCAGAACGCGCTTCTTGTCCTTGAGGTAGGATTCCGCCATCACGATCGCGGATGCAGCCGGCGCGTAGTAGGCCGAGCCGGTCTTCAGAAGGCCGACGATCTCGGCGCCGCCATCACGGGTGCGCTGGATGATTTCTTCCAGCCGATCCTTGGTGACCCAACCCATTTCGACAAGGTCCGTCAGCGGAATGCCGGCAACGGTGGAGTAGCGTGCAAGCGGCACCATCGTGTCGCCGTGGCCGCCCAGCACGAATGCCGTGACGTCTTCGACCGAAACCTTGAACTCCTCGGCGAGGAAGTGGCGGAAGCGCGAGCTGTCCAGAACGCCGGCCATGCCGACGACCTTGTTCTTCGGCATGCCGGAGAACTTCTGCAGCGCCCAGACCATCGCGTCCAGCGGGTTGGTGATGCAGATGACGAATGCGTCGGGCGCGTATTTCGCGATGCCTGCGCCGACCTGCTCCATGACCTTGAGGTTGATTTCCAGAAGGTCGTCGCGGCTCATGCCTGGCTTGCGCGGCACGCCTGCGGTGACGATGCACACATCGGCACCTTCGATCGCAGAATAATCGTTCGCGCCCTTGAGCCTGACGTCGAAGCCATCGACCGGAGAGCTTTCGGCGATGTCGAGCGCCTTGCCCTGCGGCGTGCCTTCGGCGATGTCGAACAACACGACGTCCCCGAGTTCCTTGAGGCCGATCAGATGGGCAAGCGTGCCGCCGATCATGCCGGAACCAATGAGAGCGATCTTGTTACGCGCCATGTATGGATATCCCCTGTCTATGGAGCCATAGAGGAGCCTTGAAACTCCCCAGAAAAGTCGCCCGGGGATAGACGGCTGAGCCAAAAATGGCAACCAAAACTTTGACCGTCAACGATTTCAAACGGTTATATACTCAGCGATTTACGTAAACGTAAGTATTTTAAGCGGCTGGGCGATGCCTTTCCCGACTTTCCTTGAGATAATCCACGCTTTGCATCTCGATCAGGCGTGACGCCGTGCGCGCGAACTCGAAGCCTTCCGTGCCATCCTTTGCGGCATAGAGTGCATCCGGCTCGGCCGCAGCCGACACCACCAGCCGCGCCTTCATGTCGTAGAGCGTGTCGATCAGCATGATGAACCGCTTGGCTTCATTGCGCTCCGCACGCTTGAGTACCGGCACGTGGCTGACGAAGATCGTTTCGTATCGGTCGGCGATGGCGCGATAATCCGACGCCCCGAGCGGATTTCGGCACAGGTCGTCGAAGCTGAACCGGGCAGCACCGTTGGCTGCGGCCGGCACCAGAATTTCCCGACCACGATGCTTGATCTTCTCTGGCTTGACGGTCAGCCCCTCCACCTGCTCCGTCCATGCCTGATCGAACATCTCGTCGGCATTCGCATCGAGCGGCGTCATGTAGACCGGCCGGCGCGTCAGCTTGAGCAGCCGATAGTCCGTGTCGCCATCCAGATCGAACAGCTCGACCCGTGTCTTCAAAAGGTCGACGAAAGGCAGGAAGAGGTCGCGATTGAGACCTTCGCGGTAAAGATTGTCCGGGTGGACGTTCGACGTCGTCACCAGCACGGTGCCGAGCTTGAACAATTGCTCGAACAGCCGCGCCAGGATCATCGCATCCGCGATGTCGGTGACCGAAAATTCGTCGAAGCAGAGAACCCAGGCCTCCTCGTGGATGGCACGGGCCACGGGCGGGATCGGATCGTCTTCCTTGACCTCACCGCGCTTCAGGGCAGTTCGGTGCGCCTGGATCCGGCCATGCACGTCAGACATGAAATCGTGAAAATGGACCCGCCGCTTGCGCCGGACCGGCAGCGTTGACAGGAAGAGATCCATCATCATGGTCTTGCCGCGACCGACGCCGCCGAAGACGTAGAGGCCTCTGGGGTAGTCCTGCACGGGCCGGCGCTTGGCGAACAACCAGCCGAGCGCACTGGATTTCGTCGAAACCCGTTTTTCCCGCACTTCGGTCAGGACACGGTCCAGCGCCCGCGCCAGCTTCTCCTGCCGCGCGTCGCGTTCGATCCGACCGGCATCGCAGAGCGCTTCATAACGCTCGGTGACGCTCACATATGTTCTGGTATCCATTCAGCCAAACCGAGAGGGCAATCCGCCGGCCACCCTGGAGCGGGGGCCGGCGCACCAATCAGCGCGAGAGCGTGATCGAGCCGCCCGAGGTGAGCGTCCCCTGATAGTTCTGGCCGCCGGCCTGGTAGAGCCGTGCGACGTTGTTGCCGTCCCGGTCGTTGAGCACGACCTGGTTGCCGGAAACATCCCAGGAAGCGATGTTTGCCGCTTCACCCGGGCAACGCAGCGACGCTGCCCGGTAGCCGCCGGTCCACTGGGTGAGGGAAAGCGCCAGCTGGCAATTGCCGCCATTGACGGCAGTCTGCCACGTGCCGAGCAGAGCTTCGCGCGACACCGCGGGCGCCGAAGCGGCTGCAGTCTCGAAAGCCTGATTGGCAGCGGCAGGATCGGTTGCCGTGGAAGCCGGTGCCGTCGGGAAATCACTTGCCGACGGCGGCGGCAACTGGTTCGACTGTACGCCTCCGAGCGGCGCCGGGTTTAGCGGCGGCGGCAACGTCGCGACCTGCTGCTGTGGCATCGGTCCGGGTGATGTCCGCTGACAGCCGGCGATCGCCAGACCAGCCATTGCGATCGTGACGGCGATGGAAATGCGCATTCATGGTCTCCTTGCAACGCCTACGCGCGGGGCCTTTAACCGACCCTCTGCCCTTCGCAACCCATAAGAGGGATCAAAGGTCCATTTTGCAAGAAGTGCGGGCACGAGAAGCAGCGACCCTGTGCGCATTTTGCAACAAAATGGTACAGTTGGTGTTCAGTTCTTGGCCATGACACCCTGCATGGCCTCATTGCCCCAGAGCTGGAGCAAGCGTACATCGCGGCCGCAAGCGCGTCGGTAGTAGTTATAGCGGACCGGATTCTTGACGTAATAATCCTGGTGATAGTCTTCCGCTGGCCAGAAGGTCTGGCCCTCGACCACCTCGGTCACAATGTTTTCACCCAGTGCCGTTTGGGCTTCAGCCTTGGATTGCTCGGCCGATGCTGCCTGCTCGCTGTCGACCGCATAGATTGCCGTCGTGTAGCTGAAGCCGCGGTCACAGAACTGGCCGCCGTCGTCGGTCGGGTCGACCGTGCGCCAGAACGTTGCCAACAACGTCTCGAAGTCTGTCTCGGAGGGATCGTAAGTGATCTCCACCGCCTCGCGGTGGCCATCCGCCGTGTGATTCTCGTAAGTCGGATTTTCAGTGGAGCCGCCGATATAGCCCGAGACGGTCGAGGTTACGCCTGCGACCTTGTCGAAATCGGATTCCACGCACCAGAAGCAGCCGCCGGCAAAGATGGCCTTGGCTTGCTCCTGCGCTTGAGACGCGCCGCCTGCAAACAGGATGGCGGTGGCTGCACCGGCGAGCAACATGGCGGCATTGATGGGCAAGCGCATGGGAAATCCTCCTTCGACCATGGCATTCAAACTAGTCCCCCGATCGCGCTTTGCAATTCAACGCTTTGCACGAGCGTGTGATGAAGGGGTCGGAACCGCACCGCCACACGATCGTTTCTGAAACGGATTTCCCCAACAAAGAGGTGATTGGAATGAAAAGGCACGCAAACGCCATCTGGCAAGGTGCGCTCGTCGATGGCAAAGGCACCCTCGATACCCAGAGTGGCGTCTTCTCCAAGACCCCCTACTCGTTCAAGGGCCGCTTCCAGGACGAAGAAGGCAAGTCTGGTACCAATCCCGAAGAACTGATGGCAGCTGCCCATGCCGGCTGCTTCGCGATGCAGCTCTCGCACTTTCTCGCCGAGAACGGCACGCCGGCCGACAAGCTGGATGCCAAGGCCGTCGTGAACGTGCAGGAAGCTGAAGGTGGTGGTTTCGAGATCACGGAAAGCGTGCTGACTCTGGTTGGCAGCGTTCCCGGCATCAGCGAAGATGACTTTCAAAGGCTTGCCAAGCAGGCAAAAGACACCTGCCCGGTCTCCAAGGCCTACGGTGCCATCAAGGTCACGCTCGACGCCAAACTCGCCTGATCTACCTGTTATGCTGAGCTGAATGATGAAGAAGCCGTCGGCTAGGTCGCCGACGGCGTCTTCATGCATGCTTGGAACTTTGGGACGCCACCAGCCTGTACAAATCCTCGCAGACATCCGCGATGACGCTAGGCGAAAAGCGCTGCTCGATCCGTTCCCGCGCCGCTTCGCCCATGCGGTGCCTGACGTCCGGGTCCTGCAGCTGAGCGATGGCCGCAGCCCAGTCGGCGGGATCGGCCGCGAGCGAGAACCCGGATACACCGTGTTCGACGATCTCGGCCGTCCCCCCGAAATTCATCGTCAGGACCGGCACGCCGGCAGCCATGGCTTCCGCAGGTGCCAAGCCGAAGGATTCACCCGCCGGACGCGTTGGCGTCGCATAGATATCGAATATCGGCATCAGCTTGGCCGCGCCTGGGCGAAAGCCTGCCACGTCGATGCTGTCGCCGCCGATCTGTTCCAGCGCCTCTATCTCGCCGGCGTCACCGCCCCCGATGATCAAAAGCTTGTAGGGCGCCCCGAGATCGCGCACGACGCGTGCCAGGAATTCCAAATTTTTGACAGGCCTGATGCTGCAGACGGAGCCGATGACGATGTCATGCGGCTTCAGCCCGAAGGCAGCGCGCAGCTTCGAGCGTTCTGCATCGCCAAGCAGTTCCGGCACCTCGACGGGGTGCGGCAGCACCGAAAGCCGGTCTGCTCCGATCAGCCTGCCGAGCAAGGGCCGCCCGAGCCAGTTGTTGACCAGTGCATGCGACGGCACGGCGATCTTGGCGATGCGGGTATTGAAATAGGTCGCCCATTCGATCGGGCTGAACACGTTCAGCCCGCCGATCGCCCCATGATAGAGCACGATGGGAATGTCGGGGCGCGGTCGCATCGCCTGCACGGCCAGCAGCGCAGTCGATCGACCGGCCATCACATGCACGAGGTCGGGGCGAAACTCCTCGATCGCTTGACTGACGTGCCGGATGGCCGCGCGCGAAAAGTAGCTCTGGACTTTTTGCGCGGTCTTTCCGCCGCTCGGGCGCTCCACCTCGTCGAGCGCGACGTGACGAAACTCGACGCCGCGCTTTTCGAGGATAGGCTCGATCGATAGATTGATCCGCGATCGGCCCCTGTTGAGTGTCAGAACCCTCAAGGGTTGCTAGACCCTCCGCTCGACCATCATTTTCTTGATTTCCGCAATGGCCTTCGCCGGGTTCAGGCCCTTCGGGCAGGTCTGAGCGCAGTTCATGATCGTGTGGCAACGGTAGAGACGGAACGGATCTTCCAGGTCGTCCAGACGCTCCCCGGTAGCCTCGTCGCGGCTGTCGATCAGCCAGCGATAGGCCTGCAGGAGCACGGCGGGGCCGAGATAGCGGTCGCCGTTCCACCAGTAGCTCGGGCACGAGGTCGAGCAGCAGGCGCAAAGGATGCATTCGTAAAGACCATCGAGCTTTGCCCGGTCGTCCTTGCTCTGCTTCCATTCCTTGGCGGGCGTTGGCGAAACCGTCTTCAACCAGGGCTCGATCGACCGGTGCTGGGCATAGAAGGTCGTCAGATCGGGCACGAGATCCTTGACCACCGGCAGATGCGGCAGCGGATAGATCTTGACGGCACCGTTGATGTCGTCGGCGCCCTTCGTGCAGGCGAGCGTGTTCGTGCCATCGATGTTCATCGCGCACGAGCCGCAAATGCCTTCGCGGCAGGAGCGGCGCAGCGTCAGCGTCGGATCGATCTTGTTCTTGATCCACAGAAGCCCGTCGAGCACCATCGGACCGCAATCGTCGACATCGACGAAATACGTGTCGATCCGGGGATTGGCATCGTCGTCCGGCGACCAGCGATAGACCTTGTACTCGCGGAGGTTCTCGGCGCCCGCCGGCTTCGGCCAGGTCTTGCCTTCGGAAATCTGCGAGTTCTTGGGGAGTGCGAGTTCAACCATATTGGTTCTTCCTGATCAGTAGACGCGCGCCTTCGGTGCGATCTTCTCCATCGAGATGCCTTCGGCAATCAGCTCCGTGTGCACGGGGCGATAGTCGAGTTTGACGCCACCGCTGTCGTCGACCCAGGCAAGCGTGTGCTTGCGCCAGTTGTCGTCGTCGCGGCCGCCGAGCGGGCCGTCCTTGAAGTCTTCACGGGCATGAGCGCCACGGCTTTCCTTGCGGGCTTCCGCGCCGTAGACCGTCGTGATCGAGCAGGCCATGAGGTTTTCGAGCTCGAGCGTTTCGACGAGATCGGAATTCCAGATCATCGAACGGTCGGTGACCTTCAGGTCGCCGAGGGCGCCCCAGAGCTGGCTCATGCGCTTGCAGCCGGATTCCAGCGATTCCTGCGTGCGGAAAACGGCTGCGTCTTCCTGCATGATGCGCTGCATCGTGCCGCGCACCTCTGCCGTCGGCGAGGAGCCGTTGGCGTGACGCAGCTTGTCGAAACGCTCCATGATGCGCTCGGATTGCGCTTCGTTGATCGACGGGATCGCGCTGTCGCGGTCGATGATCTGGCCGGCGCGGATCGCGGCGGCGCGACCGAAGACGACGAGGTCGATCAGCGAGTTCGAGCCGAGACGGTTCGCGCCATGGACCGACGCGCAGCCGGCTTCGCCGACAGCCATGAGACCGGGCGCCAGACGTCCCGGGTTCTCCGAATTGGCGTTCAGCACCTCGCCCCAATAGTTCGTGGGAATGCCGCCCATATTGTAGTGAACGGTCGGCAGAACCGGGATGGGCTCCTTGGTCACATCGACACCGGCGAAGATCTTCGCGCTTTCCGAGATGCCAGGCAGGCGTTCGTGAAGAACGGCCGGATCCAGATGGTCGAGATGCAGGTAGATGTGATCCTTGTTCTTGCCGACGCCGCGGCCTTCACGGATCTCCATCGTCATGCAACGCGAGACGACGTCGCGCGAGGCAAGGTCCTTGGCCGATGGGGCATAGCGCTCCATGAAGCGTTCGCCTTCGCCATTGACCAGATAGCCGCCTTCGCCGCGTGCGCCCTCGGTGATGAGGCAGCCCGCGCCGTAGATGCCGGTCGGGTGGAACTGCACGAACTCCATGTCCTGCAGCGGCAGGCCGGCGCGCGCGATCATCCCGTTGCCGTCACCGGTGCAGGTGTGGGCCGAGGTGGCGGAGAAATAGGAGCGGCCGTAGCCACCGGTGGCGAGCACGACCATCTTGGCCGCAAAGCGGTGGATCGTGCCGTCGTCCAGGTTCCAGGCGATGACGCCGGTGCACTGGCCATCGTCCGACATGATCAGGTCGATGGCGAAATACTCGATGAAGAACTCGGCGTTGTTCTTCAGCGACTGGCCATAAAGCGTGTGCAGAATGGCGTGGCCGGTACGGTCGGCCGCGGCACAGGTGCGCTGCACGGGCGGGCCTTCGCCGAAATTCTGCATGTGTCCGCCGAACGGGCGCTGGTAGATGCGGCCGTCTTCCGTGCGCGAGAACGGCACGCCGTAATGCTCGAGCTCATAGACCGCTTTCGGCGCTTCCATGGCGAGATACTGCATGGCGTCCACGTCGCCGAGCCAGTCGGAGCCCTTGACGGTGTCGTACATGTGCCACTGCCAGCTGTCCGGCGTCATGTTGCGCAAGCTGGCAGCTATGCCGCCCTGCGCCGCAACCGTGTGCGAGCGCGTCGGAAACACCTTGGTGATGCAGGCTGTCTTCAGTCCCTGCTCCGCCATGCCGAGCGTTGCACGCAATCCGGCGCCGCCGGCACCGACGACGACGACGTCGAATGCGTGATCGACGAATTCATAGGCACGGCCGTTCTGGCCCGGTGCCGCATGTCCGTTTGTCTGACCCATTGAGCGTTCAGCCTCCAAAGCCGAGCTTGAGAACCGCGAAGATCGACAGTGCGCCGACCAGGACGGTGAAGAATGTGTTGAGCATCAGCAGCGCCACCTTGGCGCCTTCGCCGTGGATATAGTCCTCGATGATCACCTGCATACCGATGCGCATGTGAATAAGTGCGGACACCAGGACCATACCCATGAGGACGGCGGCGATCGGATTGGACAACGACGCCGTCACTTCCTCGTAGGGAGCCCCGGCATGAGCGACGAGAAAGACGACGAAAAAGATGAGCAGCGGAATGTTGGCGACGGCCGTGAGGCGCTGGCGCCAGAAATGCTCCGTGCCTTCGCGGGCGGAACCGAGGCCGCGAACGCGGCTGAGTGGGGTGCGCAAGGACATGGACGCCTCCTAGCGAACGATGAAGACCGCGATCCAGATGATCACGGTGAACGATGCGGATGCGGCGAGCGTGACCCAGGCGAAGGTGGTCGCAGTCTCTTTCTCGAGACCCCTGCCGGTGTCCCATACGAGGTGGCGGATGCCGCCTGCCATGTGGTGAACGAGCACCCAGGTATAGCCGAACAGCACGATGAGGCCGAGGACCGAACCCAGTATGCCATTTACCCAGTTGAAATAGGCTTCACCCGATGCGGCGGCGACAAGCCACCACGCAACGAAGAAGGTGCCCACGTAAAGCGCGCCGCCGGTGATGCGGTGAACGATAGACATCACCATCGTTGGATACGGTCGATAGATCGTGAGATGCGGCGAAAGCGGGCGCTCTCGCTTCGTTCCTGTCGCGCTTGCCATTATGACCTCATGACGTTTCCCTCGGCGCGGAAGGCCGAAGCGGGAAGCGGCTCCTTGAAAGTTTGGAAGCGTTTTAATCTGTTATGTGCAGCGCGTCAAAGCGCGTTTTGTCCACTTTGGTCGAAATAGGGCGACGCGAAAGCTCGGAAAATCAGAGGCTTGCGGTAAATCGATTGAAACCGCCTACAAATTGTCAACACTTGACCGGAGAGGTAAGGCGCCGGTTGTCCTCTTAACGATATTGCAACAAATCGGCGTGCTGTGCGTGACATTATGCCCTGTCGAAGCCATCTTCAGCTCTTCAAAGGGTTTTGGGTGGCCGAGTTTTAGGAGTTCGACATGTCTCAGCGTTTGCGAATTCTGTCAGCGGCAGCGGCAGCGTTTCTCGCATTTGCAGCAATGCCCGCGACGATCGCGTTTGCGCAGGCAAATCCGAATCTGCCGAACGGCGCGAGCGGCCGCGTGCATTATGACCACAAGCGCGACCGGGGCGATGATCGCGGACGCTGGAACAGGGATCGCGACCGTGGCCATCACGGTCGATGGCGTGACCGAGATCGTCCCAACCGCAACACGAGTGGCGTCACCATCGATCGTCGCGCAGCCTCGGGCCCGTCCACCAGCGGCGGCACCTACACCGGAAATATCTCCGGATCGCGTGACCGCGGAAACGGCAACTATTTCTATATCGACCGCAATGACGGCTTCGCGTCGGACACGGACAATGTCGTTCGCAACCCGTCCGGCCCGAAGGTCGTGAACCCGGCCAGCGGCAATTCGGCCTGCGCCGACGAGGCCGGTGTATGCGTGATCCGGCCGCAGTGATGCATCTGGCAGCTCTCCGCGCTGACTAAACCGTGATGAGCAGCCTTTTCCTCGTTGCGAAGTGGCCTTGAATTCGTCCCGTTTCGGCCGAAACTGAGCGCGAATTGTCGTCGGGGTTGGAAAAGATGTCAGGTGCCACTGTCACTCACTTGAGGGATGCTCTCGGTAAGCTCGAGACGATGTCGCGATTCGCGCTTGCCACTTTGGCCCTCGCAAGCGGCGTCTACACCTATCTCGGTGTCAGGGGCATCCTCGACGGCACGGCGACCATCGTCTTCTTCGCCGCGATCATCTACTCCGCTGCCGTGTCCGTCGGCATCTACGCCTTCTGGACCTATTTGATGCGGCTCTTCCCGCACGTGGCCGGAGCGTCCGCACGCGCCGCGCTTCTCGGCATCATGGCACTCGGCAGCGTCATGATCATCGCCATGTCGTCATGGTTGAACGCTGCCGCCCTTGCCGGTTCGGCGGCACTCGAGCAGCACCTTGCCGTGACGTTGCAGGATTATACGGCCGACCTCGACCGCGCCCATGAGAACGCGCTCGCCGCCCAGAGCCTATTGCCCGACATCCAACTGGCCTCGGAACGGTTTGGCCGGCTTGCCGAGCAGGAGCAGGATAGCGGTGCGCTCACCGGCACCTCCGGTTCGGGCAGTGTCGTGCAGCTTCTCAGCCAGATGTCGAGCCAGCTCGGCGAACTCGAAGGCAGCATCACCGCATCGCGCGACGAAGCCCAAACGCTGTTCGAGACCGGCCAGCAGCATCTCGCTTCCATGCGCTCGCTCGTTTCGGCCAGCGGAACCATCGAGCCACGCGCCGATTCTTTCGCTGAAAATGCCGTCATGCTCGCCGGTGTCATCGCCGCCATGGAGCAGACCTCCGTTGCGCCATCGGTCAAACGCGCTGCCGAGGATTTGTCGCTCGGCTTCATCGCGCCGATCGCCGACGGGCAGGATCTCGGCCTCGTCGACCGCCAGGACCGGGTGATGGGGTCGATCCAGGAATCGGTCGCGGCGCAGTCGCTTGTTCTGTCCCAGGCAGCGGACGACATCCTCGCGCGCGAGCCGGTGCAGGAACGCCGGTTCGTGCCGATGTCGAGCGCAGAGGCGGTGCTTCGTTATGCCGGTGATTTCATCCCGAGCTGGGCCGGCGCGATTTCTATCGACCTGCTGCCATCCGTGCTCGTTCTCATGCTCGCGGTTGCCCATTCCGTGCTGCGCGATGCGGAACGACGCCTGCCCTACGCCGAGCGCGTGAGTGCGGCGGATCTGATCGCCGCCATGGAAGTCCATCGCGCGCTCGCGGCCATTCCGCCGGCACCCGAACCGGAAGCGGATCGGCAGGAGGATGTGCCCGCGCCAGCCGCCGCAAGGGATACGACGGAGCGCTCTGAGACCCAATCCGAAGCGCCGTCTCGGGTGAGCGACAAGATCATGCCGATCGTTCATGCCGGAAATCCCCGCACCCGCAAGGAAGGCAGCTGACGCCATGGCAGCGCCCGCGCGCCTGAGCGTGCAACTCCCTGAAAAAGATCTCGATCCGGCCAACAGCAATGATGCCGGCGGCGCGCCGCCGTCGGACAAGCCGCGGCTTTCCCTTGCCGATAGGCTGGATGACGGCATGGTGCTGGGCTGGGCGTTTCGGCTCATCCTGCTCGGTTCGGTCGTCGTTCTCGCGCTCGATCTCGGCGAACTGCGCAATGGCATACCGGAAGCGCCGGCCTCGCCCGGTTCGCTGGAAACGATGCTCCCGCCCGCGCTCAGCGACGGAGAGGCACCGGCCCCGCCGCACCAGATCACCACCGAGCCGGACATCCTGAAGAATGCCGCGAGCTTCGACCTGATCGGCGGCGGCGTGCTGCGGTTGCAAGGAGCGATCGATCCGGGAGCAGCCGCTCGCTTCGAGACGGAAATCGACGCCCGGGGCGAGTATGTGACGACGATCGTGCTCAATTCGCCCGGCGGCTCGGTCGACGATGCGCTACGGATTTCTCAGATCATTCGCGACAACGGGTTCTCGACACGAGTCGAAAGCGGCGATCTCTGCGCCTCGTCCTGTCCGCTCGTCATGGCAGGCGGTGTGGAGCGGAGCGCCGGACCTGAAGCCGTTATCGGCGTGCATCAGGTCTATGGCGTCAGCGATGGCGCTGTATCTTCCGCCGAGGCGATGTCGCGCGCCCAGAACGTGACCGCCCGCGTCAGCCGCCACCTGTCGGCCATGGGCATCGACCAGGGCTTCTGGCTCCATGCCTTGGATACCCCACCCGACCGGCTCTACTATCTGAGCCCGGAAGAACTGCTGGAATACGAGATGGTCACCGCAACGGCCACCGCCGAAGCGATCGACCCCTGATCAGCGCCGCATCCGGCCACCGACGGCGAAGCTGCGCCGCTTCGGCACCTCATGTTGCTCGATGGCGTTTTGAGCGGCTGCATCCTGGCCGTCGATGTCCGGTCGGGCGGAGCGTACACAGTTGCGCCCGGCGCTCTTTGCTTCGTAAAGAGCCTTGTCGGCGCGTGAGAATGCTGCCTCGAATGCCTCTCCCGGCCGCATCTCGGTAACGCCGAAACTCGCGGTGCAGCGATGAACGGAACGCCCGCCTGTCGCATCCAGCGTTTCGAAGGTCGACCGCAATTGTTCCGCGAAAAGCCGTGCGGTTCCCTCGTCGCAGCGCGGCAGGAGAACGCAGAACTCTTCGCCTCCGATGCGTCCGACGACATCGCCAGGCCGCCGGAAGCTTTCCAGCAGCGCGCCGAACTGGGCGATGACAAGATCGCCAACCTGATGACCGAACGTGTCGTTGACCGACTTGAAATGATCAAGATCGCACAAAATGAGCGCCTTCGGCGTGCGTTCCCGGTCCGATTGCCACAGGCTGCGGGAAACCTCCCGATGAAACGCATCACGGGTCAATGCGCCCGAGAGGCGATCGATGTCGGAACGCTTCTGGATGGTGCCCAGGATATCGGCCATCGTCCGCAGTCCGAGCGCAAAGGCGGTCAGAATGGTCACGATCGCCATCATCGTCTGGCTGACCATCGCATAATCGGTCGAGAGATAGTCTTGCGCGACGCCGCCATTGCCGCCCAGAAGAACCATGATCGGTGGCTTCATCAGGAAGTTCAGCGCAAAGATCAGCAGGACCGAAAAAAGGGTGCGATCGAGCGCACTGCGATCCATGCCCTTCCAGACGGCGAACACGCCGACAAGAGCGATGGCGCTATAGGAGCCCTGATAGATGAAGGCGCGAAGAAGCGAACTGCGCGGCAATTCCGAAATGAGAATGTAGCTGACGATTGCCACAACGAGCACGATGGTGATCGGCACGACGGGGATCCGACGCAGATAGCGCAGCCAGAGCCCGATCGATACGCATGCCAGGCAGATCGCGAAACAGGTGAAGATCGCGAGGCGGGCGATCGCCGTATATTCGACCGATGGCATCGAATATTCGATCAGCCCCGACGCGACGCCCGCGACACAAGCCCCAAACCACCAGAGCGCCGGTTTCTGATTACGGTCGAACAGCCCGAAGGCAAGAAACGAGACCATGATGGCGACGCCGAGCGCCACGTTGATGGCCAAAAGTAGAGACGCGCCCAAAAACTCATTCCCCGAGTGAATGGGGCGGAGCTTACGCCCGTTAGGCTAAGGCCAGGTAAACGCCAACATCCGCGACCCGTCCCAGAACGGGTCGCGGATAAAAATTCAGTGCCACTCGCGAATGTCGACGAAATGGCCCGCGACGGCAGCCGCAGCAGCCATGGCCGGCGACACGAGGTGCGTCCGGCCCTTGAAGCCCTGACGGCCTTCGAAGTTGCGGTTGGACGTGGAGGCGCACCGCTCGCCGGGCTTCAGCCGGTCGTCGTTCATGGCAAGGCACATGGAGCAACCGGGCTCGCGCCACTCGAAGCCGGCATCCAGGAAAATCTTGTCGAGGCCTTCCTGCTCGGCCTGCTGCTTGACGAGGCCCGAACCCGGCACGACCATGGCTTCCACCGTGCTGGCGACCTTCCGGCCTTCCACGACCTTCGCGGCGGCGCGCAGATCCTCGATCCGGCCATTGGTGCACGATCCGATGAAGACGCGGTCGAGCGTGATGTCGGTGATCTTGGTTCCCGGCTTCAGGCCCATATACTCGAGCGCGCGCCACTTGGAGATACGCTTGTTCTCGTCCTCGATCTCATCCGGGTTCGGTACCGCACCGCTCACCGAGATGACGTCTTCAGGCGACGAACCCCATGACACGATCGGCGGCAGGCTGGCTGCATCGAGCGTGACGACGCGATCGAAATGCGCGCCTTCATCGGTCTTGAGCGACTTCCAGTAGTCCAGTGCCATGTCCCACGCCATGCCCTTGGGAGAGCGCGGACGGTCCTTGATATAGGCGAAGGTCTTCTCGTCCGGCGCGATGAGGCCGGCGCGGGCGCCGCCTTCGATCGTCATGTTGCAGACGGTCATGCGGCCTTCCATCGAGAGCGCGCGGATCGCTTCGCCGGCGAACTCGATGACGTGGCCGGTGCCGCCAGCGGTGCCGATCTCGCCGATGATGGCGAGGATGATGTCTTTCGCCGTCACGCCTTCGGGCAGCTGCCCGTCGACGCGCACCAGCATGTTCTTCGCCTTCTTCTGGATCAGCGTCTGGGTGGCCAGCACGTGCTCGACTTCCGACGTGCCGATACCGTGCGCAAGCGCTCCGAAGGCGCCGTGGGTCGAGGTGTGGCTGTCGCCGCAGACGATCGTCGTGCCGGGCAACGTGAAGCCCTGTTCCGGACCGACGATGTGCACGATGCCCTGCCGGATATCGGCGGCATCATAGTACTCGACGCCGAAATCGGCAGCGTTCTTGGCAAGCGCCTCCACCTGGATGCGGCTTTCCTCGTTCTTGATGCCGAGCGCGCGGTCCGGCGTGGTCGGAACGTTGTGGTCGACGACGGCGAGCGTCTTTTCCGGCTGGCGCACCTTGCGGCCGGTCAGGCGCAGACCCTCGAAAGCCTGCGGGCTCGTCACTTCATGGACGAGGTGGCGATCGATATAGAGCAGGCAAGTGCCATCAGGCTGTTCGTCGACCAGATGGTCGTTCCAGATCTTGTCGTAAAGCGTCGTGGGCTTGGACATGGTGTTCATCCGTCAAAACTGAAAAGGGCAATGGGCGGCATTCGCCATGAAGCAGGCGGCGGCTTGGATCAGCCGAGATCGCTGCCATCGGCGCCGGTCAACCGCGCGTGAAAGCGGCCCGGCAGGCGCTTGTGATCATGCAGAGGCGCAAAGCTGAGCGTCGTCGGAAAACGCATTTTCCCACGCAGATGCTCTGTCGTCTCGGATCGGTCGAAATTCATGCGCCGCTCATACCAATCTTCGAGCAGAGAGGCAATCAGTGGAGCTTCGGGCGCCATCCACCCCGTCGATCCTCCGGCTGCCCCGTCGAACGGCGCAACCGCCGCTCGAGCGCCCTCAGACCGATCGAAAGGCCGACCGTCAGCAGCAGATAGAGATAGGCGACGATCGAATAGGTTTCGAAAAAGCGAAACGACCCCGACGCGTAGACCTTGCCCATCTGCGTCAGGTCGGCGACCCCGAGCACGGAGACGAGCGAGGAATCCTTGACCATCGCGACGAAGTCGTTGCCAAGCGGCGGCAAGATGGTGCGGATCGCCTGCGGCAGGATGATCAGCCGGAACCGGTGCCAACGACTGAGGCCCAGCGCCTTTGCCGCCTCCACCTGGCCGGGATCGACCGACTGGATCCCGGCCCGGAAGACTTCCGCGATGAAGGCCGAGTAGCCGATCGTCAGCGCGATGATGGCCCGCCAGAGCAGCGAGACGTCCCGAACCAGCAGTTCATCGACGAGCCCGGCTTCGCGCAGTGGCGTGGCGACGGCGTTCCAGGCGACGACGAAAGCCGGCGCGCCTACAAAGGCGATGTAGAACAGCAGGACGAGTACCGGCACGCCGCGGATGATCTCGACATAGAACCGTGCAATCTGACGCAGCGCGACCGATCCCGACAGCGCCATGAGCGCAAGCCCGAGACCGAGCAGCGTCGCCAGCGCAAACGCCACGATCGTCACGAAGATGGTGATCCAGAGACCCCGCGAGACGATCGTCAGCACCTGGGCGTAGAGATCGTTCGATGCGATCAGCACCGCAATGCCGATGGCGAGCGCACCCGCTGCGATCAGCCAGTAAGGGAAGTCCTTGTCGCCCGCCGGCGCACCACCATGGGCCATCAGGCAGCGCCCTGCCCGTCGCTCAGGCCGTTACTCCAACGATGCGGCAAGTGTCAGTTGCCCAATTCGTAATCGAGGAACCATTTGGTCGTCAGCGCCTCCAGCGTGCCGTCGGCACGCATCGACGCGATCGCGGCATTGATCGGCGCGACGAGATCGGAGCCCTTCGGGAAGATGAAGCCGAAATCTTCGGTGCCGAGCGGGTCGCCGATCAGCTTCAGCGCACCGTTGGACGCATTCACGTAACCGCGGCCCGCAGTCCCGTCGGTCAGCACGAGATCGACGTCACCCGTGTTCAGCGCCTGCACGGAAGCGCCGAACGTTTCGAACAGCCGGATGCGCGGGTTCTGTTCGTTGCCGTCGAGAACGTTGTAGACCGCGACATAGAATGGGGTCGTGCCCGCCTGGGCGCCGACGAGCCCGTCCTCGAACGCCGTGAAGCCGGCAGCGTCCGTGAAGCGGTCTTCATCCGCCCGCACCAGCATGAACATCTCGGAGCGCATGTAGGGATCGGAGTAATCGACGAGCTGCGCGCGCTCCTCGGTGATCGTGATGCCCGTCATGCCCATATCGTACTGGCCGTCCGAGACGGCCTGGATCATCGCGTCCCAACTGGTGTTCTGGTACGTCACCGTCAGGTTGAGCCGCGTGGCGATCTCCGCCACGGCGTCATATTCCCAACCGATCGCATCGCCCGACATCGGGTCGACGAACTGCAGCGGCGGATAGGCGTTTTCGGTGACGACCACGATCTCGCGGCCACCGAGATCTGGCAGTTCCTGGGCCACGGCCATATTCGGCAGGGCCAGAACGGTGGCGATGGCGGCGAGACTGCCAAGCAGTGTGGAACGGATCATGGTCGGGCTCCTGAGGCGATCGGTTGGCCCATCCTAGCGGCGGCAAGCTGCGAAGCAAGCAACCGCCATCCGCGCTGCGACGTCCATATGAAAATGGCGACCAATGGCCGCCATTTTCGAAATCCGATTGTTTCTAACGAAGGCTTATTCGGAAGCAGCAGCTGCGTCGTTCTTTGCTGCGTCTTCGGCGGCCTTTTCCTTGGCCAGAGCCTCGGCTGCAGCAACCTTTTCAGCTTCCAGACGTGCCTTTTCGTCGGCAGCGGACTGGCGCTCGGCATCATTCAGCTTGCGGGCGCGCGTGCCGGTGTTCTCGACGATACGGGCCGACTTGCCGCGACGATCGCGCAGGTAGTACAGCTTCGCGCGACGGACCTTGCCGCGGCGCACGACTTCGACGGCTTCGACCAGCGGCGAATAGACCGGGAATACGCGCTCGACGCCTTCGCCATAGGAAATCTTGCGAACCGTGAAGTTCTCATGGATGCCGCCGCCGGAGCGGGCGATGACGACGCCTTCATAGGCCTGCACGCGTGTACGCGTACCTTCAGTCACGCGCACCATGACGCGGACCGTGTCGCCGGGGGAAAATTCGGGAAGCTTGCGTGTCGCTTCGATCTTGGCTGCCTGCTCGGCTTCCAGTTCACGGATGATATCCATGATGATGACCTTTCGTTCTTCTGAAACAGCCAGAGCGCTTGTTTGACCCTTTGTGACAGGACGCCGGGTCGTGTGCCTTGCGGCGGAAGCGATGCACGGTTCTTTGCTTGATTGTCGCGAAGAGATATTACCCTTCGCGCCGGGTCGTTACACCAAGCGGCGGCAGATGTCATCATTCGCCGTGGAATTTTTTCTCCGCGAGGAGGTCCGGCCGACGGGTCTCGGTCAGTTTCTGAGCCTCCGCCCTGCGCCACCGCGCGACTGCGCCATGGTCGCCTGATGTCAGCACCTCGGGGATCGAACGGTCTTCGAAGAGCTGCGGGCGCGTATAATGCGGATACTCGAGAAGTCCGTCTTCGAAGCTTTCGGATTGGCCGGAAAGGGCATTGCCCATCACCCCCGGCAGCAGCCGGACGATCGCATCGAGAAGAACGAGCGCCGCAGGCTCTCCGCCCGAAAGAATATAGTCGCCGATCGAGACTTCGCGTAAGCCGCGCGCCTCGATCACCCGCTGGTCCACGCCCTCGAACCGACCGCAGACGATGACGACACCGGGGCCCTCGGCCAATTCCCGCACCATCGGTTGTCGCAACACCTCGCCGCGCGGGCTCATGAGCAGGCGCGGTCGCGGGTCGCTCGCGGGAGACGCATGGTCGATGGCGCGCGCCAAAATGTCGGCCCTCAGCACCATGCCGGCGCCACCACCGGCCGGTGTGTCATCGACGGTCCGGTGCCGATCCTCGGCAAAATCGCGGATCTGGACCGTGTCGAGGCTCCAGTCGCCGCGCTCGAGCGCCCGGCCCGCGAGAGACGTGCCGAGATGGCCGGGAAACATGTCGGGGTACAGCGTGAGGATGCTGGCGCGAAACGCCATCAGTCCGCTCCCGTGTCCTTCGGCGGACGCCGTCTGCGGCTGCCTGGATTTGCGCGTGAGGCGGCTTCCTCCTCACTGCGCTCGCCCTCGCCATCGTCGACGAGGCCTGCGGCGATCGGATCGACCAGCAGCCAGCCGGCATCGACGTCAAGTTCGGGGACGGCAGCCTCCGAAAACGGGATCATGACGCTCGGACCACGATCCGGCTTGATCTCCAGCACGATGCCGGCGCCGAAATCATGCACGGCGATGATGGAGCCATGGGCCGTGCCTTCAGCGTCTTTCACCGCAAGACCGATTAGATCGTCCTGATAGACCTCGCCATCGTCGAGCGCATCATCCGGCAGCGTGTCGCGGTCGATGAAGAGCTCCAGCCCGTTTAGCGCCTCGGCGGCATTGCGGTCCGAAACCCCTTTGATCGTCAACAGCACGATGTTCTTGGAGGGCTTTGCCTTGAGGATTTCGAATGTCCGGCCGTCGGCGGCAGTCAGCGGCCCGTAATCTCCGACTGCGGACGGGTCCCCGGTGAAGGCCTGCGCCCGCACTTCGCCCTTGATGCCGTGCGCCCCGCCGATCCGTGCCATCAGCAGCATCTGCTTGGATTTCATGTCGCCGCCGTCCCTCATAAGCATTGCCTCATCATACACGAACGGGCGGCCGATTGGCCGCCCGTTCAAAGTCTCGAAGATCGGCGAAAGCCTTATTCCGCAGCGGCTTCTTCAGCCGGAGCGTTCTTTGCAGCTTCAGCCTCGGCTGCCTTGGCGGCTGCTTCGTCTTCCTTCTGCTTCTTCTCGGCCAGACGCTCCTGGGCCTTCTTGCCGGGCTTCGCCTTGTCCGGGTTGTTGCGGGCCTCACGCTTGGAAACGCCGGCCTCGTCCAGGAAGCGCAGCACGCGGTCGGTCGGCAGCGCACCGTGATCGAGCCAATGCTTGATGCGGTCTTCGTTCAGCTGAACGCGGGCGCCTTCTTCCTTCGACAGCATCGGATCCCAGCGGCCGACCTTCTCGATGAAGCGGCCGTCGCGCGGTGAGCGCACGTCGGCAATGACGATGTGGTAATAGGGGCGCTTCTTTGCGCCGCCGCGGGCGAGACGAATCTTCAGTGCCATGTCAAATACTCCTTGCGATCGTGGCTGCCGCGTCTGCGGCGAAGAGGTTTGGTTAAAAGTCTTAGGTTTCAGGCCGCTCCGGAGGGAGCGGAATTCTCCGTCACCGCGCCATTGGCCGAAGCAGCGATTGCCTCGTGGTGGCGGATGACCTCCTGAATGATGAAATTCAGGAATTTCTCTGCGAAATCCGGATCGAGCTCGGCATCGCGCGCCAGGCTGCGCAAGCGTTCGATCTGCTGGCTCTCGCGGTTCGGATCAGAGGCCGGAAGGCCGTGCGTTGCCTTCAACACACCGACCGCCTGCGTGCAGCGAAAGCGCTCGGCAAGCACGTGGATCAACGCCGCATCGATGTTGTCGATGGACTTGCGCAGTCCCTTCAGCTGTTCGATCGCGCTTGGCTCGCTCATGCCGCTCCCCTCACTTCTTCCGTCCGGGCAGGCCCGGGAGCCCGCCGAGGCCGGGCAGACGCGGGCCGCCAAGCCCGGGCAGTCCGCCACCGCCCATTCCACCCATGCCGCCCATGCCCTTGCCGAGACCGGCGGCTTCGGCCTGCTTCTGCAGGGCTTCGAGCTGCTTCGGGTCCATCTTGGAAAGGTCGGGCATTCCGCCGCCCATCATGCCGCCTGGACCGCCGAGACCACCGCCCATGCCGCCACCGAGGCCGCCCATCATCTTGCCGAAGATGCCGGCCTTCTTGCCCTTGCCGCCCATGGCTTTCATCATGTCCGCCATCTGGCGATGCATTTTGAGAAGCTTGTTGATGTCGGCGGCGTTGGTGCCGGAGCCGGCCGCGATGCGCTTCTTGCGGCTGTGCTTCAAAATATCGGGATTGGCGCGCTCAGTCGGGGTCATCGACGAGATGATCGCCTGCTGGCGACCGAAGATCTTGTCGTCAAACCCGGCGGCAGCCATCTGGTCTTTCATCTTCCCCATGCCTGGCATCATGCCCATGATGCCGCCCATGCCGCCCATCTTGGACATCTGCTTGAGCTGATCGGAAAGGTCGTTCAGGTCGAATTTGCCGGCCTTCATCCGGTCGGCCATCGCCTGGGCTTTTTCCTGGTCGATGGTTTCGGCAGCGCGCTCGACCAGCGAGACGATGTCGCCCATGCCGAGAATGCGGTCGGCGACACGGCGGGGGTGGAATTCCTCCAGCGCGTCCATCTTTTCGCCGACACCGATCAGCTTGATCGGCTTGCCGGTGACGGCACGCATGGAAAGTGCAGCACCGCCGCGGCCATCGCCGTCCATGCGGGTCAGCACGAGGCCGGTGATGCCGACGCGCTCGTCGAAGTTGCGTGCCAGATTGACGGCGTCCTGACCGGTCAGCGCATCGGCGACCAGCAGGATTTCATGCGGGTTGGCCTTGGTCTTGATGGTCGCCATCTCGACCATCAGCGGCTCGTCGATATGCGTGCGGCCGGCGGTATCGAGGATGACGACGTCATGGCCGCCGAGACGGGCCGCCTGGACTGCACGCGATGCGATATCGGTCGGCGACTGGCCCGGAATGATCGGCAACGTGTCGACGCCGGTCTGCTCGCCGAGCTGCTTCAGCTGCTCCTGGGCGGCCGGGCGACGCGTGTCGAGCGACGCCATCAGGACCTTCTTCTTGTCCCGCTTCGTCAACCGGCTGGCGATCTTGCCCGATGTGGTCGTCTTGCCCGAACCCTGAAGGCCGACCATCATGATGACGACGGGTGCGGGCGCATTGAGATCGAGCGTGACGCCTTCGGAGCCGAGCATGGCGACCAGCTCGTCATGCACGATCTTGACGACCATCTGGCCAGGCTTGATCGACTTGACGATCTCGGCGCCGACGGCCTTCTCGCGGACACGATCGATAAAATCGCGCGCCACTTCCAGCGCTACGTCGGCTTCCAGAAGCGCACGGCGCACCTCGCGCAACGCTGCCTGGACATCCTTGTCGGACAGCGCGCCACGGCCTGTCAGGCCGTTCAGAATGAAGCCCAGGCGATCCTGGAGATTATCGAACATTGCTCAGTCCTCGGAACCATCGAAACAGGGAAGCCTCGAAGGTCGTTATGTCCGCACCCGAATGCAAGCCAAAGCACGAAAGCACCCGAGGGCGCATCGCGCTGTCGGGTGTTGACCTCCGGGCTCTCTTTATACCTTGACGGGTCCCGGTCGGCGGCTTCGAAGCTTACGCTCGTCGCATGGAATTGCGCCGCTTCAACAGGATATGGCTGCGAAAGTCAAGTCTTGCCCTGCACTGCCCCTGTCAGTGCCGCCCCGACTGCTCCGTGCCCGAGCGCGACAGACAGTCGGTGATCGCATCATCCACATGGGCGAGGCTGTCCTGCAGACGTCGCCGCAACAGGGCCAGATCCTGCAGCAATTCTTCCGGCGGCTCGTTGAAGGCAAGTTCCAGTGCCTCCCGGATCATTTCGTCAACCGGCCTCATCGCCAGCCGGCCTTCGGCGAACATCAGCTCCAGCACGCCCTCGGAGGCTTTCATCGGACATGGCGAGACATCTCCACGCGTATCGGTCATGACCGTGAATTCCTGGTGAGCGAAAACGGCGCTTTCGACGCATTCCTGCGACAACGGAACGACCTCACCGCAAATATTGCCATCCGCGTCAATGAAACCCGCCTGGTAGCGGCATGAGCCATCGGGATGCGGGTCGACCCGGAGGAATGCTGACATGGCGGTGCCGGTGTTTTCGCTCATCAACGCTGCGTCCCGAATCTGCATCCGCATTGCCGTCGATCCTTCCGGTTGCGTGCGAGCTGCGCACGTGGTGACATTTGCCGTCGGACCAGCGCCCAACGACGAGATGCGGGCCGATAGGAAGTTTGGACCGCCGATCGAAGGCTTCCGCGGGCCGTCAATCATCCAATCACCCAGATTTGAATGAGCAAAGTCCGTGCCAGAGCGGCATCGCCGATGCAGCAACGGTAAATCGCCTGGCGACTGGAAGAACTGTCAAGCATGATGACAGCGCCTGTCCTTCAACCGGACGGTTCGCTCTGTTCGATGCCATAGCGCGCCATCTTGGCGTAGAGCTGCTGGCGGTGGATCCCAAGAGTGCGCGCCGCAGCAGAGCGATTGCCCTGGGCTTCACTTAAAGCCTTGCGGATCATCGCGATCTCAAGCCGTTCGATCGCCCCGGCGAGATCGCCGCTCAGCCATTCCGGCCCTACGACGGACTTTGTTCCCGGCGCATCCAGTACGAGTTCCGTCGCGTCGATCGTGGTGCCCTGCCCCAGAACCATCGCGCGCTCCAGAACGTTGCGCAGTTCGCGCACATTGCCTGGAAACGGATGCGCAAGGAGCCGCGCGGCAGCCGCTGGAGTCAGGTGCTTGCGCATGCCGCCGCGGGCGGCCCGTGCAAGAAAATACTCGGCAAGCGGCACGATATCGGCCAGCCGCTCCCTGAGCGGCGGCAGGACGATCGGCACCACGTTCAGGCGGTAATAGAGATCGGCACGAAACGCGCCTGAATCGACCAACTGAGGCAAGTCGCGGTGGGTGGCGGCGACCAGACGGACATCGACCCGTTGCGGCCGCCCACCTACTGGGGTGACGATGCCATCTTGCAGAACCCGCAACAACTTGGCCTGGGTTGAAAGTGGCATGTCGCCGATTTCGTCGAGTAGAAGCGTACCGCCATCGGCATCGCGAAAGGCACCCGGGCGGTCGGCGACCGCACCGGTAAAGGCGCCTTTAACGTGGCCGAAAAGTTCACTCTCCAGCAGGTCGACTGGAATTGCCGCTGCATTGATCGCCACGAAGGGCCGCTCGCGCCGAGCAGGCGCATGGCGATGCAAAGCGCGGGCGATCATCTCCTTGCCCGTCCCCGTCTCGCCCAGCACAAGAACCGTCGCGTCACTCGCGGCGGACAACCCGATGAGCTTTTGCACCCGATGCATGGCGTCGCTGACGCTGATGAAGCTTTCCTCCTCCGCATCTTCGACCGTCGGACGTGGCATCGATGCCGGTTGCGAGATCATGCGCGTGAGGAGATGGGCGAGATCGGCCCGGCCGATCGGCTTGGTCAGATGGTCGAACGCGCCAAGGCGCATGGCCTCGATCGTGTTTTCAGCGCTTGCGAAAGCTGTCAGCACCGTCACCGGCGGGGGCGAGGCCAAGGCTTGGATCCTTCGCAGTGTCTCAATCCCGTCCAGTTGACCGGGCATGCGCATATCCAGAAGCACTGCCCGGACAACGGTTGCCGAAACCGCAAGCGCTGCCAATGCCGCTTCTCCGTTGTCGACGCCGATCGCTGCATGACCGAGACCGACGACCGTTTCCACGAGCCCTTCGCGCAGGGCCGCGTCGTCATCGACGATCAGTATTGTCGCCCGATCCATGGCAGCTCCAGTTCAAAGAGCACAGGGTCTTCCACCGCCGCCAGAACCACGGTGCCCCCATGTGCCAACGCAATTTCACGCACGATGGCGAGCCCGAGACCCGTGCCGTCAAGCCGGCCGGTGACGAATGGCTCGAACAGCTTTTCCCGCAAGGCGGGATCGACGCGCGCGCCGTCGTTGCCGACGACGAAAAGCAGTTTGCCGCCGCGATCGAGCGCTTCGATCCAGATCGCGCGACCGGCAGGCGTATGCTGGATGGCATTGACCAAAAGGTTCTCCAGTCCGCTCACGATCTGGTCGGCATCCAGCTGGGCGACCGCCCCGTTTGATAGAGAAGGCGAAACGCGGGTCGTCAGCCGAATGCCCTGAGCTTCCGCTCGGACGCCGACTGCCTCGATGCAACGCTGGATGATGGCCGTGATCTCGACGGAAGCGCGGCGCGGTTCTCCGCGCTGAGTCATCGACAGGAGGTCGCGCAAGAGCGCGTCGAGCCTTGCGATCTGCTGCACGATGGCGTCGAACGCGACATCTTTTCGCGAGACGTCGGCGGCTGCGAGGCCATTTTCAGCTTTCAGCCGCATCGCCGCGATCGGATTGCGTATTTCGTGGGCCATGCCGGCGGCGAGCCGCCCAGCGACCGCATAACGCTCGGCCGTGGCGGCTCGGTCGCGGGCATCGGCCAATCTGTTGCGGGCTCGGTTGAGCGTGCCGACCAAGCGGTCAAGCTCGTATTCGCCTGTTTCCGGCAGTACCGGCAGATCACCCGTATCGCGTTCCTCCGCCAGCGCCTTCTCAAGTGAGGCAATCCGCCTCGACCATGTCCAAATGACACGACCCAGTAGAATGGCGGACAAAATCATTACGCCGGCAAGCAATCCAAGCCCGACCAGCAAGGTTTGGTAAGCGGCGCTGCCCGCCGAATGAACACGCGTCATCGTCCATGCGGTTATCGCCGGCAACGGTCCAGCCATCGGGCAGGCGGCAAGCAGAAGAATCTGTGACGGGTTCGGCAAGCTGACCACGACCGGTTCTGCATCGACGCGCGCTTGGCGGTTGGTTTCGGCGATCGTCGACAACTCCGCGGCCGGCACGTCCGTTTTCGGGCCAGTTCCCGCATAGGTCGGGTATGCGTAGGCGAGCGAGCCCTCGGCAGCGCTCCAGAAGCCGCCTTCCATTCCCTGGACGCGTGCAAGCTCGGCCACCACGATCGATGTCAGGTCCGACCGCAAGGCGGGCGTGACGACCTCGATCTCGGGTCGAGAAGCCAACATGCTGGAATATTATTCGCCCATCTCGGCGCACGCCACGAACATTGCATCTTCCGCGCGGGCCAACTGCACTTCGATCGTCTGACGATAAAAGGCGACGAAAACCACTGCTATCGCCACCGCCGCAGCGAGCAGAAGCAGCCAGACGGCGATTAGACGACCCCTAAGCGATCTCATCGTCCTCATCGTGCGACGATTTCAATCAGAAATTCAAGCAAAACCGGAAGAACACATTTTCCGAGCCGCTGTCGCGGCAAGCCTCTCGCGCCGTGTCAGACAGCGGAGCTGTCGGCAGCGTCCAGCGCCGCCTTATGGTCCGGCAGCTTGGCAATGGTGCTCATGGTCAGCGTGTCGGCCGCGGCAGCCTCATAGGCGGCGGCGACACGGGCCATGACGCGCAATGCGACGATGACCTCGGTGATGTTGATGTCGCCGAGGCGCTGGCGCAGCAATGCCATCTCGCGCTGGTGCACCGTCTCGAACAGGCGCTCGCCTTGCTCCGTCAGCTTGCAGAGATAGGCTCGGCTCTGCCGGCTGGAACGTCTCCGCTCGACCATGCCGAGCTCGATCAGGTCGGTCATCGTGCGCTGCACGAATTGCCGTTTCATGCCGAGCATGCGCGTCGCGGTGGGCACGGTGATCGGCCCGCAGCCATGCAGCACTTCCATCACGTCGCGCTGCGCCACCGAAATGCCGGTGCCGTCCAGTTGCGCTTCGAGTGTGCGCTGGATGTTGAGATGAACCGGCCGGATGAGGCGTATGACCTGGTAAAGCCGGTCTTGCTTATCGAAGCGTGTCTGCATGGCAAATCAAACTAGCAACGGCGTTGCACTGGGACAACTGCACCTTAGGATGTGCTCATAAACTTCCTGTGATCGGAACAATGGCCTAGGCCGTGTGGTCGACGCTTCCCATGCGAGCCCCTATATCCGTCGCATGAAACGTCGACATTTTCTCTCCGCAGCAGGATTAACCGCCATGGCAGCTGCCTTCGGCCTGTTCGGTGTGCGCCGCGCCTCGGCCAATCCCTATTACGATGGCCCCGTCAGCGATCATTTCGACGGAACCTACTTCTTCAATCCGGAGGGCCAGGAACCGGGCTCCTTCATCGATCTGCTGAAATGGCAGTTAGGCGAGACGAAGACGCCCTGGCCCGAGACGTTCGACAGCCCTTTCCCGCCTGCCCGGCCGGATGAGCGCGTCGGCGGTTCCGACCTTCGCGTCACAATGGTCGGTCACGCGACGATGCTGATCCAGACGGCGGGCCTCAACATCCTGACCGATCCCGTATGGTCGGAACGCGCAAGCCCGGTTTCCTTCGCCGGCCCCCGCCGCATCAACCAGCCCGGCATCGCCCTCGACGTCCTTCCGCCGATCGATGTCGTTCTGCTGTCGCACAACCACTACGACCATCTCGATCTCGATACGCTTGCGGCCCTTCACGCCGTCCATCGGCCCTTGATCGTCACCCCGCTCGGCAATGATGCGATCGTGCGCGAACGCGTGGCCGATGCATGGATCGCGGTTCACGACTGGGGAGAAGGCGTCGAGGTCGCACCGGGCATCAATGTTCGCCTGGAGCCTGCGCATCACTGGTCGGCGCGGGGCACGCGCGACCGGCGCATGGCGCTCTGGGCGGCCTTCGTCGTGGAAACGCCGGGCGGCCGCATCTATCATGTCGGCGATACCGGCTTTCATTCGGGCATCAACTACCGCGCGGCAGCGGAAAAATACGACGGCTTCCGCCTCGCGATCCTGCCTTTCGGCGCCTATGAGCCGCGCTGGTTCATGCAGGGCCAACACCAGAACCCTGAGGAAGCGGTGGAAGGCATGCTGCTCTCCCGTTCCGCCCACGTCGCCGGCCACCATTGGGGCACCTTCCGGCTCACCAATGAAGGCATCGAGGATCCGGTGGTCGCGCTCCACGCGGCACTCGACGCGCGGTCGATCTCGCGCGAGCGGTTCCGCCCGATGCGGCCCGGCGAAGTGTGGGACGTCCCGTCAGGACAGGCTTGAGCCTCGCGCACTGGTAATCTCAGGCCGTTTCGGCCATATAAGCCGGCAAGTGACAAGGCTTGATGAGACGATGAACGCCGGCGTTCCCTTCGCCAAGATGAATGGACTGGGCAACCAGATCCTCGTGGTCGACATGCGCGGCCGCGACGATCAGGTATTGCCCGAGGCCGCCATCGCGCTTGCCGCCGATCCAGCAACGCGTTTCGACCAGATCATGGCGATCCACGATCCCAAGCGCGACCTGACCGACGCCTATGTGCGCATCCTCAATTGCGACGGCTCCGAAGCGCAGGCCTGCGGCAACGGCATGCGCTGTGTCGTCCAGGCGCTCAGCGCCGAAACCGGCAAGTCGCTCTTCACCTTCCAGACCATCGCAGGCATCCTGACGGCACAGGAGCACGAGGACGGGCTGATCTCCGTCGACATGGGCGAGCCGATCTTCGACTGGCAGAAAATCCCGCTCTCTGAGGAATTCCGCGACACGCGCATGATCGAGCTGCAGATCGGCCCGATCGACGCGCCGGTCCTGCATTCGCCCTCGGTCGCCTCCATGGGCAATCCCCATGCGATTTTTTGGGTCGACGACGATGTCTGGGGCTACGAGCTCGATCGTTTCGGCCCGATCCTCGAGCATCACCCGCTTTTTCCGGAACGCGCCAATATCTCGATCGCGCAGGTGACGTCGCGCAGCGAGATGACCCTGCGCACCTGGGAACGCGGTGCCGGGCTGACGCGCGCCTGCGGTTCTGCCGCCTGTGCCGCAGCCGTTTCCGCTATCCGCAAGCGCATGACCGACCGAACCGTGACGGTGCATGTCCCAGGCGGCCCGCTCGTCATCGAGTGGCTTCAAAACAACCATGTGATGATGACCGGCCCGGCCGAATGGGAATTCTCCGGTACGCTCGATCCCAGGACCGGGACCTTTAGACGTGACGCCGAGCAGAGCGAGGCCGCCCAATGAGCGGCGTCGATATCCTCACCTTCGGTTGTCGGCTGAACACGTACGAGTCCGAGATCATGCGGCGCGAGGCCGAGACGGCCGGCCTCAACAACGCCGTGCTCGTCAACACCTGCGCCGTGACGTCCGAAGCCGTGCGCCAGGCCAAGCAGGCGATCCGCAAGGCGCGGCGCGACAACCCCCATGCGCGCATCATCGTGACAGGCTGCGCCGCCCAGACCGAGGCGGCGACCTTCGCCGGCATGGACGAAGTGGACGTGGTTCTCGGCAACGAGGAGAAGCTGAAGGCGGCGAGCTACCGCAAGCTGCCCGATTTCGGCGTCTCGGCCGAAGCAAAGGTGCGCGTCAACGACATCATGGCGGTGAAGGAAACCGCGCCGCAGATGGTCGACGCGATCGAAGGCCGTGCCCGCGCCTTCGTTCAGGTGCAGAACGGCTGCGACCACCGCTGCACCTTCTGCATCATCCCCTACGGCCGCGGCAACTCGCGCTCGGTGCCCATGGGCGCCGTTGTCGACCAGGTCCGCCGGCTCGTCGACAACGGCTATATCGAAGTGGTGATCACCGGCGTCGATGCGACGAGTTACGGCGCCGACCTGCCGGGCCAGCCCTCGCTCGGCAAGCTGGTGCGGACCATCCTCGCCCAGGTGCCGGATCTCGCCCGCATCCGCCTGTCGTCGATCGACAGCATCGAGGCTGACGAGCATCTGATGCAGCTGATCGCGGACGAGCCGCGCTTCATGCCGCATCTGCATCTTTCCCTGCAGCACGGCGACGACATGATCCTGAAGCGGATGAAGCGGCGCCATCTGCGCGACGACGCGATCCGCTTCTGCGAGGACGTGCGCCGACTGCGCCCCGACATCGCCTTTGGCGCCGACATCATTGCCGGTTTTCCGACCGAGACCGAGGAGATGTTTGAGAACGCGCTGTCGATCGTCGACGTCTGTGGCCTCTCGCACCTCCACGTGTTTCCCTATAGCCCGCGCGAGGGCACGCCGGCCGCCCGCATGCCGCAGCTCGACCGTTCGCTCATCAAGGAGCGCGCCCGCCGACTTCGGGCAAAGGGTGCCGAAGCCCACCGCGCGCATCTGACGTCGCTCATCGGCACGCGGCAGACGCTTCTGATCGAAAAGCCCGGCCTCGGCCGCACCGAGAACTTCGCTCTGACATCCTTTCCCGAACATCTCGGCCAGCAGGGAACATTGATCGGCGTCGAGATCGTCGGCCATGATGACGGCATCCTCAGCGCCGACATCCGACACCGCTCGGCCGCGTGACCATCCGAACCCCTAAGGGACTGAAAGACAGATTATGGCCTTAGGCTTCGTGAAGCGCATGTTCTCCTTCGGTCGCACGAAGGAAGAGGAAAAGCCGGCCGAAGCGGCCGCGCTTCCGGAAACGCTTGCCCCGCTCGCTCCAACCGAAGAACCCGCTGCGCCGAAGGCCATACCCACAGCAGAAAGCGTGGCAGCGGTCACGCTGATCCGCCGGGAGCCCGTGGAAGCACCCGTGGCACCCGTCATCGACGGCGCGCCCGCCTTCACGCCAGAGACGCTGCATACAGATGCCGCGGCAGAGCCGATCGAGACGCCCGAGCCCATCGCCGAAACCATCGAGACGGCAGGCGAGGCCTCGACAGACCTGGAAGCTTACGAGCCGGAAGAGGATACCCAGCCCGTTTCCTTAGCCGACGAATCGACCGCGACCGCCGATGGCATCGACACCGACCCGGCACCTCTGCCGACCGTCGAAGGCGGCATCCGCATTTCGCGTGGCTCTGCGCCATCGACCGAACTGACCGACATTGCGCCGCCTCAGAAGCTTTCCTGGTTCCAGCGCCTGCGCCAGGGCCTCTCGCGCACCTCGGCGCAGCTGACCGACCAGATCACCTCGATCTTCACCAAGCGGAAGCTGGACGAGGACACGCTGCAGGATCTGGAGGACGTGCTGATCCGCGCCGATCTCGGCATCGAAACCGCCATGCGCGTCACCGACACGCTCGCCTCCGGCCGTTACGGCAAGAGCGTCGATTCCGCCGACGTCGCCAAGATCATGGCAAGTGAGATCGAAAAGGTGCTGGCGCCCGTCGCAAGGCCGCTCGAACTCAATCTCGACCATAAGCCGCATGTCATTCTCGTGGTCGGCGTCAACGGCACCGGCAAGACGACGACGATCGGCAAGCTCGCCTCCAAGTTGACGCGCGGTGGCCTGAAAGTCACGCTCGCCGCCGGCGACACCTTCCGCGCTGCCGCCATCGAGCAGCTGAAGATCTGGGGCGAGCGCACGGGCTCGACCGTCATCTCCTCCAAGCTTGGCGCCGACGCTGCCGGCCTCGCCTACGACGCCTTCGAAAAGGCGAAAGCCAACGGCTCTGACGTCGTCATCGTCGATACGGCGGGCCGTCTGCAAAACAAGACGGAGCTGATGGCGGAACTGGAAAAGGTGGTGCGCGTGCTCGGCAAGCTCGACCCGGACGCGCCGCACACCGTGCTACAGACGCTCGATGCGACGACCGGCCAAAATGCGCTGAACCAGGTCGAAATCTTCAAGAACGTCGCAGGCGTCAACGGCCTCGTCATGACGAAGCTTGATGGCTCGGCCCGCGGCGGCATCCTCGTTGCCATCGCCGCCAAGCACAAATTGCCTGTCTATTTCATCGGCGTCGGGGAAGGTATCGACGATCTCGAGCCGTTCGAAGCACGCGAATTTGCGGCAGCGATTGCGGGAACACCGCTGAAATAGAATGCGTCGGCTGCCACGAATGCGTCGCCTTGGACGTGCAGACAGCAAACCGAGAACAGCAGGATCAAAGAGGCCCGCATGAGCGTCGAACCGATCGAACCCGTGGCACCGGCCAAGAAGGCCGAGCCGCACCCGCTCCTCAAGCTCGTGCTCGAGCTTGGCCCCCTGCTCGTCTTCTTCTTCGCCAATTCGCGCGGCGACTGGCTGGCATCCACGTTTCCGATGCTGGCCGATCTCGGCGATCCGATCTTCATCGCGACCGGGCTCTTCATGGTCGCGACAGCCCTGTCGCTGATCGTGTCCTGGCTGTTGCTGCGCACCGTGCCGATGATGCCGCTGATCTCCGGTGTCGTGGTCTTCATCTTCGGCGCGCTGACGCTCTATCTGCAGAACGAGACCTTCATCAAGATGAAGCCGACCATCGTGAACACGATGTTCGGGGCGATCCTGCTCGGCGGATTGTATTTCGGAAAGTCGCTGCTCGGCTACGTCTTCGACAGCGCCTTCAAGCTCGACAGCGAAGGCTGGCGCAAGCTCACGCTTCGCTGGGGCGTGTTCTTTCTATTCCTCGCGGTCCTCAACGAAGTCGTCTGGCGCGCCTTCTCGACTGACTTCTGGGTCGCTTTCAAGGTCTGGGGAACGATGCCGATCACCATCGCCTTCACCATGGCGCAGATGCCCCTGATCATGCGTCATTCCCTGGAGCCGAAGGAAGAGGCGGCCGAGAAGGCAATGGAGAAGCCGACCGAGGGCTGATCGGGCTTATTGGCGCGCCGCTTCGATCGCCGGCAACAGCTCGGTCAGATAGGTTTCCGGAGAGAACGGGCCGACCTTCTTGTAGAGGATCGTGCCGTCTGGCCCGACCAGATAGCTCTCGGGCACGCCATAAACGCCCCAGTCGATCGCCGTGCGTCCGTTGTCGTCCACGCCGACGGCATCATAGGGATTGCCGAGCTCGCCGAGGAAGCGGATCGCGTTTTCGTTCTGGTCCTTGTAGTTGATCCCCACCACCTGAACATCTTCCTGCGCGGCAAGCTCCATCAGGAGCGGGTGTTCCTGCCGGCACGGCACGCACCAGGATGCCCAGACGTTGACGAGGGTCAGTTGCCCGTCCATCGCGGCATTCGTCAGTGCAGGCACCGGCGTTCCGTCGCGGGTGAGCCCAGACAGTGCCGGCAGTTCGAGCACAGGCGCCGGTTGGCCGACCAGGGCGGACGGGATGACCGATGCGTCGCGGCCCGACAGAAGCTGGCCCAGAAAAACCGCCGCCAATGCACCGAAGATGATGAGAGGCAGCAGCGCGATCAGTCGCGCCCGTCCATTGTTGCGCTTGGCCGGACCTGCAGCCTCGTCGCGCTCCTCGATCGGGGCTTCGCTCATCGGTCGCTGTCACCCGCGCGTTCGGAGCGCCTGCGAATGCCTTGCGCTTCAAGCGCCGATAGCTCTGCCCGACGCCCGCGATGGTCCATGATGACCCACACGACCAAGGCGCCAAGCACGAGGGCGGTGATGGCGTAGGACGCGAAGATAAATCCGAAATACTGCATGATCCCGCCTCAGGCCGCCTGCCGTGCCACTTGGCGGCGCAGTGCCGCGACCCGCCGGCGCCAGATCTCGTTGCGCATGGCAGCCATATGCAGCGTGAAGAAGAGCAGCGTAAAGGCGACCGCCATGACCAGCAGTGGGTACAGCATCGACGGGTGGATCGTCGGTCCGTCGAGCCGAACCACGCTCGCCGGCTGGTGCAAGGTGTTCCACCAGTCGACCGAGAACTTGATGATCGGAATGTTGATGAAACCGACGAGGATCAGGATCGCCGAGAGCCGCGCCGACTTCGTCGGATCGTCCATCGCCCGCTGCAGGGCGATCAGCCCGAGATACATGAGAAGCAGCACGAAAACCGATGTCAGCCGCGCATCCCACACCCACCAGGTGCCCCACATGGGCTTGCCCCAGAGCGAACCGGTGATGAGCGCCAGAACGGTGAAAGCAGCGCCGATCGGTGCTGCGGCGCGCGCCGAGACATCCGCAAGCGGGTGACGCCAGACGAGCGTGCCGATCGCCGAGGCAGCCATCACCGTGTAGCACATCATCGCAAGCCAGGCCGAAGGCACGTGGACGAACATGATGCGGATGGTGGCACCTTGCTGATAATCCTCAGGCGCCTGGAAGCTCATCCAAAGCCCGACGGCGAACGAAATAACCGTCAGGGCCACGAGCCATGGCAACAATCGCCCCGCCAGGGCAAGAAACCGGGTGGGGTTCGCCAGATCGCCGATGCGTCCGATGGATAGGCTCGTGTCGCTCATTCCTGAAACTCATATCGCGGATCGTGACAGGCAGCAACGCGCCCGGCTCAGTCGGTTGATGCGCGCAATGCCGCAGCGGCGGCAAGGGGCCCGAGCACGGCAAAGAACAACGTGATCGCAGCAAGAATGAGGAAAGGCGGCATGAAAGGCGCCGGCTCTTCCACCGCCGCATAGATGGCGCTCACCCCGAAAACGAGCACGGGTACCGTCAGTGGCAGGACGAGGATGGAGACGAGAAGCCCGCCCCGGGGCAGCGACACGGCGACAGCCGCTCCGACAGCCCCGATGAAGGTGATAGCCGGCGTGCCGACGGCGAGCGTAAGGGTCGCAGCCCCGATCGCCAGCGGCTCGACATTCATGAAGAGCGCAAGCAGCGGTGCAGCCAGCACCAGCGGCAGGCCGGTTGCGATCCAGTGCGCCAGGCACTTGGCGAAGACCGTGAGGATCAGCGGATGCTCCTGCATCAGCAGGATATCAAGCGCGCCATCCTCTCGGTCGGCCTGGAACAGCCGATCCAGACCGAGAAGCGAGGCGAGCAGCGCGCCGATCCACAGCATCGCAGGCCCAATTCGGGCAAGAAGGTTGAGATCCGGTCCGACGCCGAAGGGCACCACGGCAATCACAGTGAGGAAGAACAGCACCCCGATGAGCGCCCCGCCACCGGCACGTATGCCGAGCCGGATGTCGCGCAGGATTAGCGCTCTCATACGCTCACCGACAGGCCGGCCGTCATGGCGAATTCGCGCTGCGTCGAAATCGCGAGCGGCTGGTGGGTGGCGATGAGGGCGAGACCTCCCGTGCGCAGATGGGCCTCGACCATGCCGCCGAATCGCGCTTCCGAAGCGACGTCCAGCGCGGCGGTCGGCTCATCGAGGATCCAGATCGGCCGATGCGAGACGAGAAGCCGCGCCATCGCGATCCGGCGCTGCTGGCCTGCCGACAAATATCCGTAGGGCAGCGACAGGACCGTTGCGAGCCCCACGGCATCGGCCGCCTCTTCGACGGCCAGAGCCGGAGCAGCCATGAAGCGCTGCCAGAAGCTCAGGTTCTCGGCTACCGTCAGTTCGCGCTTCATGCCGTTGCGATGCCCGAGGTAATGGCAGGCCTCGGCAAGCGTCTCCGCTTCCTCAGGGCCGCCATCCAGCGTCACGGTTCCCGAATCGGCCTTGAGCAATCCCGCGATGACCCGCAGAAGCGTGGACTTGCCGATACCGTTCGGACCCGTGACGATCAGTGCTTCGCCCGTCTCGACCGTCAGCGACAGGTCGGCGAAGATCGGTTCGCTTCCCCGGCTTGCCGTCAGTCTGTCGGCGATCAGCCGCATGCGTTTCCCCTGGGCGAAATTGCCCGTGAGGGCAGCTTGCAGCGACGCTGCGAAAACCTTCGCATTTTGCCCCGATGCACTGGCACCCTTCATAGAAATTATCTATAAGGCCTGCAACCACGCCAGCGGTCGGCGTGATCACCATCCATGCGCCGAACATGATCTGCCAAAAAGGCATTCACGATCACGGGCGGACAGCGGAAATGACCGTACCCGCATCCTCGCGCATCCCTCACGGGATCAAGCGCATAGGCGTTCGCCCGGCAGCTTCGGCTGATCAGACGAAGACGGGGTTTCACTTGTCCAAATCGCTCGACAGCTTCAATTGCCGCTCCACTCTCAAGGTGGGCGACAAAGACTATGTCTATTTCGATCTCACCAAGGCCGAGGCCAACGGCCTCGAAGGCGTTTCGCGCCTGCCTTTCTCGATGAAGGTCGTTCTCGAAAATCTTCTGCGTAATGAAGATGGCCGTTCGGTCACCAAGAACGACATCCTCAATGTCAGCAAATGGCTCGACGACAAGGGCACCGGCGGCAGCGAGATCGCATACCGCCCGGCCCGCGTGCTCATGCAGGACTTCACCGGCGTTCCCGCCGTCGTCGACCTCGCAGCCATGCGCGACGCCATGGCATCGCTCGGTGGCGACCCGCAGAAGATCAACCCGCTCGTTCCCGTCGACCTCGTCATCGACCACTCGGTCATCGTCGACGAATTCGGCACGCCGCAGGCCTTCGCGAACAACGTTGAGAAGGAATACGAGCGCAACGGCGAGCGCTACCGCTTCCTGAAATGGGGCCAGCAGGCCTTCCAGAACTTCCGCGTCGTTCCGCCCGGCACCGGCATCTGCCACCAGGTGAACCTCGAATATCTCGGCCAGACCGTCTGGACGAAGGATGAGGACGGCGAAACCGTCGCTTATCCGGACACCTGCGTCGGCACCGACAGCCACACGACCATGATCAATGGTCTCGGCGTTCTCGGTTGGGGCGTCGGCGGCATCGAAGCCGAAGCTGCCATGCTCGGCCAGCCGATCTCCATGCTCCTGCCGGAAGTCATCGGCTTCAAGGTCACGGGCGCGCTCAAGGAAGGCGTCACCGCCACCGACCTCGTGCTCACCGTCGTCCAGATGCTGCGCAAGAAGGGCGTCGTCGCCAAGTTCGTCGAATTCTTCGGCCCCGGCCTCGACAACATGACGCTCGCCGACCGCGCGACCATCGGCAACATGGGCCCGGAATACGGCGCGACCTGCGGCTTCTTCCCGGTCGATTCCGAAACGATCAACTACCTCACCGTTTCGGGCCGCGACCGTGATCGCATCGCGCTCGTCGAAGCCTATTCCAAGGCGCAGGGCATGTGGCGCGAGGCCGGTTCGGCCGATCCGGTCTTCACCGACACGCTCGAACTCGACCTCGGCACCGTCGTGCCCTCCATGGCCGGCCCGAAGCGTCCTGAAGGCCGCATCCCGCTGGAAGGCATCGCATCCGGCTTCGAAACGTCGCTTGCAGAAGAGTACAAGAAGCCCGGCCAGATCGACGTGCGCTATGCCGTCGAAGGCGAGGACTACGATCTCGGCCACGGCGATGTCGCCATTGCCGCCATCACGTCCTGCACCAACACGTCGAACCCCTCGGTTCTGATCGGTGCCGGCCTCCTCGCACGCAAGGCCGTCGCGCTCGGTCTGAAGACCAAGCCATGGGTGAAGACCTCGCTCGCTCCCGGAAGCCAAGTCGTTGCCGGTTACCTCGAAAAGGCCGGTCTCCAGAAGGACCTCGACGCTCTCGGCTTCAACCTCGTCGGCTTCGGCTGCACGACCTGCATCGGCAATTCCGGCCCGCTGCCGGCTCCGGTGTCGAAGACGATCAACGAAAAAGGCCTCATCGCCGCTGGCGTCCTGTCGGGCAACCGCAACTTCGAAGGCCGCATCTCTCCGGACGTCCAGGCGAACTACCTCGCCTCGCCGCCGCTGGTCGTTGCCTACGCACTTGCCGGTACGGTGAAGAAGGACCTGACCACCGAGCCGATCGGCGAAGGCTCCGACGGTCAGCCGGTCTATCTGCGCGACATCTGGCCGACCTCGAAGGAAATTCAGGAATTCATCCTGAAATACGTCACGCGCGACGTTTACGAGAGCAAGTATGCCGACGTATTCCGTGGCGACGAGAACTGGCAGAACGTCCAGGTTCCGGCTGGCGACACCTACACCTGGGACGATTCATCGACCTACGTGCAGAACCCGCCTTACTTCGTTGGAATGGGCAAGGGCGCAGGCGGCACGACCGATATCGTCGGCGCGCGCGTCATCGGCCTGCTCGGCGACAAGATCACGACCGACCACATCTCGCCGGCCGGTTCGATCAAGGCGGCATCTCCTGCGGGTGCCTACCTCATGGAGCGTGGCGTCGGTGCTGCCGACTTCAACCAGTACGGCACGCGTCGTGGCAACCACGAGATCATGATGCGCGGCACCTTCGCCAACATCCGTCTGCGCAACCACATGATGGGCCCGAACGGCAAGGAAGGTGGATACACGATCCACTACCCGTCGAAGGAAGAGATGTCGATCTTCGACGCCGCCATGCGTTACAAAGAAGAGGGCGTTCCGCTCGTCATCTTCGCCGGCGCCGAATACGGCAACGGCTCGTCGCGCGACTGGGCTGCAAAGGGCACTGTGCTTCTCGGCGTACGCGCCGTAATCGCGCAGAGCTTCGAACGCATCCACCGCGCCAACCTCGTGGGCATGGGCGTGATCCCGTTCGTTCTCGAAGAGGGCACGAGCTGGGCAAGCCTCAACCTGCGTGGTGACGAAACTGTGACCATCGAAGGCCTGACCAAGCTGAAGCCCCGTGAGACCAAGACCGCCCGCATCACCTATGGCGATGGAACGGTCAAGGACGTCACGATCATCAGCCGCGTCGAGACGCTCGATGAGGTCACTTACATGGAAAATGGCGGCATTCTGCAGACCGTTCTGCGCGACCTGGCTGCCTGATATCTCTTGAGGCCGTTTGATGCGGCCTCAAGCTTCGACATCAAAGTGCGCCCCGGATGCAGAATTCGGGGCGCGCGCGTCACTCGAACGTGACTTTTTCTTGATCCGCACGGCCTGTAGCGTTTTTCTGGATTGGAGAGCGCATTGGGAAGCCCGGACGCTTCAGAACCGGGCGACATGCGCCATGGCGTGCGCCAGAATGGTCAAGTTGATGATGGTCAGATCAGAAATTGCGCGCGCATTGGTCCTGGCGTCCCTCGCCTTGGGCCAAGCGTCGTTTCCCGAGTCGCTCGCACAGGCCCAAGAGAAACCCGAGGGCGTCGTCGAGCTGTTCACCAGCCAGGGGTGCTCCTCCTGCCCACCGGCCGACGCCGTGCTTGCGGATCTGGCGGCTGAGGGCAACGTGATCGCACTCGCCTACCACGTCGACTACTGGAACTATCTCGGCTGGAAGGACACGCTCGCCTCACCCGAGAACACGGCCCGCCAGAAGGCCTATGCGACGACCTTCGAACGCAAGAGCGTCTACACCCCCCAGGCCGTCCTCAATGGCCGTGACCACGTCAATGGCGCCTCACGCGGCCATATCGACACCACCCTCTCGGCCATGGAGCGAGACGGCCGTGGCCTCGTCGTCGATGTCGACGTCGCCCACGACGACGACACACTCGTCATCGATGTCGGCGAAGGCGAGGGAAAGGCCCATGTGATGCTGGTCGTATTCGACCGCGAGAACATCGTACCGATCGAAGCCGGTGAGAATGACGGCGCAAGCTACACCTATGTGAACAGCGTGCGCGAAGTTCAGATCGTGGGAGTATGGAAGGGGGACGCCGAGCGTATCACGCTTCCGGATATGATGATCGACGATTGGGACAATCGAAACGGCGCGATCCTGCTGCAGAGGATGGTCGACGACCGCGCGCCGGGAGCCATTATCGGGGCTGCGCTCATCAAATCCTAGGCGACAACCAAATGATTGCCGGTCCGACTAGGCGCCAGCCATAAAAAAAGGCCGCCGTAGCGACCTTTTCGAAAATTGCTTCGGAGAGTTGGCTCGGCCCAGCGGTTTCGAGGGGCTGGGGGGCTTTGAATTCGAAAGTCACCGGACCGAGCCGTCTGAGGCAACGATGACAATCTCGTCTCCAAATCGGGCGGCGTTGCGGCTCAATTGCGGCCAAAAGCTGCTCAAAACCCCGTTTTGGTTCACTTGGTGCGGCTGTCCGTCGCCTTTCGTGATCGGCCTGTTAACGCTTTCTTTTCCTTGCATTTTGGCAATGCGCTGGCAAACTGTCACACGCTTGTCATGGCCAAGGTCGGAAATCCCAGGAGACCCGATGACGGATCACGTCCCAGATCAGGGCGCAACTATCGTCCATATGACGGACTACAAGAGCGGTACCGATCCTCTTCCCGTCACGTTCCATCGACGCGAACTCGATACGATCCTGAGACTGTACGGCCGCATGGTCGCTGCAGGCGAGTGGCGGGACTACGCGCTCGACCACCTGCGCGACAAGGCCGTTTTCTCCGCATTCCGGCGCACCAGCGAGGTGCCGCTTTACAGAATCGAGAAATGCCCGCGCAATGCCCGTCGCCAAGGCGCATTCAGCGTGGTGGCAGCAAACGGTACGATCCTCAAAAGGGGACATGAGTTGGAAACCGTGCTGCGCGTGCTGGACAAGAAACCCAAGCTCGTCCGCGGCTGATCCATAGGGTGGAGTGAGAAGCTAGCGGCCGGCGATGCCGTTCGCGAGCGTTCCTGGATAGCGCGTCAGTTCCGCCGGCGTTTCCTTGCCCTCGCCCAGCGCCTTTTGCATGATCACGGTGTCGAGCCAGCGGCCGAATTTGAAACCGGTGCCCGGCATCGTGCCGATCATGTCGAAGCCACATGAACGGTGGACTCCGACCGATGCCGGGTGGGCGCCACCGATCACCGCAACCATCTGCCGGAATCCGAGCGTCTCTGTCCGAATAAGCAAGTCCTCCAGCAACGCCTTCCCCAGGCCCTGGCCGCGGGCCTCGGGCGCGAGATAGATGGAATCCTCCACAAGCCAGGAATAGGCCGGCCGATCCCTGAAAGCGGACGCATAGGCGTAGCCGATCAGAACGCCCTCGGCGCTCTCTGCCGCGAGATAAGGATATCCCTTGCCCGTGATCGTCGAGAATCGGCGCTGCATCTCAGCCTGATCCGGTGCCTCGAGTTCATAGGTCGCGGTGCCGTTCTCCACATTCTCGCGATAGATCGCGGTGATCGCATCGAGATCGGCGGGCGTGGCGGGACGGATCGAGAAGGACATGGGGCAAGGACCATTGAGTGCGGTGTCGCTCGCCAGATAGCGCAGCTTCGGGGCCGATGCCAGCGCTCACGACGGCGATACTTCAACGAAAAAGGGCGACCCGAAGGCCGCCCTTTCAAACCATCTATCCGTGTTCTGCTTATTCGCGGTTGCCCATGAACTGCAGCAGGAACATGAACATGTTGATGAAGTCGAGATACAGGCGAAGCGCGCCCATGATGGCCTTGCGGCCGGCGGCATCGCTTGTGTCGCCTTCATAGTACATCGTCTTGATTTCCTGCGTATCGTAAGCCGTCAGGCCTGCGAAGATCAGGACGCCAATTGCCGAGATCGCGAACTGCAGAGCGCTCGAGGCAAGGAAGATGTTCACGACCATGGCGATGACCAGACCGATCAAGCCCATGAACAGGAACGAACCCATGCCCGACAGATCACGCTTCGTCGTGTAGCCGTAAAGCGACAGCGCGCCGAACGAGGCGGCGGTGATGAAGAACGTCTGCACGATGCTCTGGCCCGTGAAGACCAGGAAGATCGACGAAAGCGACAGGCCCATGACGGCCGAATAGATCCAGAACGTCGTCTGCGCCGCACCGACGCTCATGTTCTGAATGCGGAAGCTCAGGAAGAAGACGAGTGCCAGCGGGGCCAGCATCACGACCCAGCGCAACGGGCTGGCGTACATGAGTTGCGCGAACGCGGGATTGCTCTGTGCCAGTGCGAATGTCGCATAGGCAGCTACACCCGTGATCGCCAGTCCAAGAGCCATCAGATTGTAGACGCGCAGCATGTAGCTGCGCAGGCCCTGGTCGATCGCAGCACCGGCCTGCGTCCCGGCCGGGGCCGCGCGGGTCTGGTAGTTACGAAGGTCAGCCATAGTTTCCTCTTTCAAAGCCCCGGAAGTGAAACGGTGTCGGGTCGTGTCATCGACCAACCCAGGCGCCGCTGCGGGGCTCCAGCATGCCTGTGGATAATATGAGGTTTCCCAGAGACAAGAGCAAGACCCCCGGCCCCGGGCCTGGCCCCGATTTCCGCGACAGCAACGCTAACCTCCTGCGCCCAATAGTCGCGCAGTGTGTCGAACGTTAAAGATTGCGGAGGATCGGCGCCGCTTTTTGGCCGAGAACCCGCCATGTGCCGGCAAGCCCTATCCCGACAGTCACCACGATCGCGATCACGAGCGTCGATATCGCCACGTCCGGCAGGAAGCTCGACGGCAGCGTCATGATGCGCGAGACGATGTACCAAGCGGCCACCCCGCCGGCGAAAAGCGCGAAGATCGCCGTTGCCAGTCCGAGGATCAGATACTCGTAGGAAAACGCGCGGATCAGCGTGCTGCGCGTCGCACCAAGCGTCTTCAGCACCACAGCATCGTGCGTCCGTGCCCGGTTTCCGGCAGCAAGCGCACCCGAAAGCACCAGGATCGACGCAATGAGCGCCACGGCCGCGGCAGCGCGGATCGCGACGGCCAACTGCTCCACCAGACGATCGACCACGTCGATCGCGTCCTTGACCCGCACGCTCGTGACAGTCGGCAACGCGTTCGTCACTTCGCGCAGGATCTGCCCTTCCGCAGGCGCGTCGAGGCTCGGATCGGTCAGCGTCGCCAGCCAGGCATGCGGTGCTCCGGCAAACGTGTTGGGCGAAAAGACCATGATGAAGTTGATCGACAGCGACTCCCACTCGATCTCGCGCAGATTGGCGATCTCGGCTGTCACTTCGCGGCCGAGCACGTTGACGGTGATCGCGTCGCCGATCCCAAGTCCGAGTTCGCCTGCCTCTTCGGCCGAAAACGAGACGAGCGGGGGACCGTCATAATCTTCGCCCCACCATTCTCCTTCCGTCAGCGTCGTGCCGGCAGGAAGCGTAGGCGCGTATGTGATGCCGCGATCGCCGCGAAGAACCCAGCGACCCTCGGCGTAATCTTCGGGGTTCGGCACCTCGCCATTGATTCCGACGATCCGTCCACGCAGCATCGGGACCGCGTCGACGTCGCCTTCCGGCGCGGCGGCGGAGACGATCTCCCTGAACTGGTCGATCTCGCTCGACTGGATGTCGACGAAAAAGAAATTCGGCGCCCGCTCAGGCAGATTGCCGGCAAGTTCGCGCCGCAGATTGCCGTCGATCAGCGCCAGGGTCACGAGCAGCGCCAGACCAAGCCCAAGCGACAGGACGACCGACGGCGTCAAAGCGCCCGGCCGGTGGATGTTGCCGATTGCAAGCCGAAGCGCTGCGGAATTGACCCGCGGGCTGCGCCTCGCCGCCCACTGGATGAGCACCGCGACCGAGCGGAGAACCACGAAAGAGAATGCGATCGCAGCCAGGAAGATAATTGCGATGAAGCGATCGAACGATGTGAGGATCGCCAGCGCCGCCAGCACCGCCATGGTGACGGCGGTTGCCGCGAGGTAGCGCTTGGCAGGCCAGCCGGCGCCGTCGAAACCCTGGCTGCGGAACAGCGCCGTTGCCGGCACGTCCTGCGCGCGTCCGAGCGGCAGGATCGCGAAGGCCAGTGCCGTCAGAAGGCCGAATGCGGCAGCGAGAGCCAGCGCGCCAGGATGCAACGACACACCACTGCCGATCGGAAGAAGATCGGCGAGAAACGCCGCGGCGATGAACGGCACGATCGCGCCGATCACGATGCCGATCGCAACGCCGATGAGCGCCACGATGCCGATCTGAACCAGATAGACCATGACTACGAAGCGGCTGGACGCACCGAGACACTTGAAGGTGGCGATGACGCCGCGCTTGGAATCCATGAAGGCCCGCACGGCATTGGCCACGCCGACGCCGCCGACGACAAGCGCCGTCAGGCCGACGAGCGTGAGGAACTGCGAAAAGCGCTCGATGTTTTCAGTCAGCTGCGGCGCTGCGTTGGCGCTCGTACGCACCGCCCAGCCGGCATCCGTATAGTCCGCACGCGCTTCGTCGCGAATAGCCTGCAGCTGGTCGTAGGTCGCCGGCTCCGGCAGGCGGACCTTGTAGACATATTCGACAAGGCTGCCGAGCTGGAGAAGCCCGGCCGCTTCGAGCGCTTCGACCGAAACGAGAAAACGCGGTGCGAACGCGAAACCTTCGGACAGAAGATCGGGCTCGTTGGTCAACGAGGCGCGCACCTCGAACGTTTCGCTGCCGAGCGTTAGGCGATCGCCGACGGCAAGCCCCATGCGTTCGAGAAGCACCGGCGCGACGACCGCGCCGTAAGCGCCGTCGATAAGACCATGCCGCGCATCGAAATCGAGCGCCGGCTCGGTGACGAGGGCTCCATAGAGCGGATAGAGTTCGTCCACCGCCTTTACTTCGACGAGCGACTGGTCGCTGCCATCCTCGAGCCTGGCCATGGAACGCAGATTGACGGATTGCGCCACATCGCCGAGGCCTTCGACGAAGGCGAGATCGTCGCCGGTCGCCGGTCGGTTGTCGATCTCGAAGCGAATGTCACCCGCGAGAATGGCCTGGCCTTCGGCCGCGATTGCCTCGGTAATCGACCGCGACACCGAATTGACGCCCGCGATCGCCGCGGTTCCGAGCACGATGCAGGCGAGGAAGATGTAGAAGCCCGACAGGCCGCCGCGCATTTCGCGCAGCACCAAACGGAAGGCCAACTTGAAATTCTGGCTCGAAGCCGCCCGGCTGGTTGTCGCCTGGCTCATGCATAGGCTCCGCGCGCCTGGGCAACCGGCTGTGCCTGACCAAGACCGTCATCGACGATCTCGCCGGAGCGCACCTTGATCTGCCGGTTGCAGCGCGCGGCAAGCTGGGGATCATGGGTCACGAGCAGCAGCGTGGTGCCGCGCTCGGCCTGCTTTGCGAAGAGAAGGTCGGCGATCTGCCGGCCGGTTTCGGCATCCAGGTTTCCCGTCGGCTCGTCCGCGATCAGAACGGCCGGCGACGGGGCGAGCGCCCGTGCGATCGCCACACGCTGTTGTTCGCCGCCCGACATTTCGCCGGGATGGTGCGACAGACGCTCGCCGAGACCGACGGCCCGAAGCTCCCGCTCCGCCACCTCGAACGCATCGTTTCGGCCGGCAAGTTCCAGCGGCACCGCCACGTTTTCGAGCGCGGTCATGTTGGGAATGAGGTGAAAGGACTGGAACACGATGCCGATATGCCGGCCCCGAAAATCGGCAACCGCATCCTCGTTCATCGTGTGCAGCTCGGCACCTGCGATCGTGATCGCACCGCTGTCGATCTTTTCCAGTCCCGCCAGAACCATCAGCAAGGTCGATTTTCCAGATCCCGAAGGACCGACGATCCCGACAGATTCTCCGGCAGTGATCTTGAGGGACATCCGCTTCATGACATGAACCGACGAAGCGCCGTTTCCGAGGGTGAGATCGGCGTCGGCGAGATCGATGATGTGTTGGGTCAAGACGGAAGCTTCCTATATGTCCGGAAATGGCGGCTGCCCCGGCGTCTACGCGACAGGGCCGCAAAGAGATTTAGGAACGGTGCAATGAATGTTAAACGGCTTTCCGCTTTCCTCCTCGCAATCTGTGTCTCCTTGATGGCAAGCGTGACCGCATCCCGGGCCGAAACGCTGCAGATCGTGGGCTTCGGCGACAGTCTGATGGCCGGTTACCAGCTCGACGCGGCCTATGCGTTTCCCGTTCGGCTCGAAGCGGCGCTTAAGGAACGCGGACACGATGTCGTGATCGCGAACGCCGGCGTATCGGGCGATACGAGTTCGGCGGGTCTGTCGCGGCTCGATTGGTCGGTGCCGGACGGTACGGATGCGGTCATTCTGGAACTCGGCGCCAACGACATGCTGCGCGGCATCGACCCGGCCCGCACCGAGGCGAACATCGATGAGATGATAACTCGTCTCAAGGCGCGCGACATCGAAGTGCTGCTCGCGGGCATGATGGCATCGCCGAATATGGGAGCCGACTTTGCCGAGCGCTTCAATGGCCTTTTTGAAAGCCTTGCCGCCAAGCACGATCTCGTTTTCTACCCCTTCTTCCTGGATGGCGTCGCGGCCGATGCCGCGCTCAATCTCGATGATGGCATCCACCCGAACGAAGACGGCATCGACGTAATGGTCGAACGGTTCATTCCTGCAGCGGAAGAATTGCTGCAGCGGTTGAAACCAGACGCCTGAGGCGCGCGTTCAAACCTCAATAAGGCAAGAGTGGACGCCGAAGATTTAGGGATTGTCGACGGCTTCGCCGCATGATTCGCTGAGAGTGCCTTTCGATTCGGGGAGATCTCCATGCCGAGACTGTTCGCTGCCCTCGAACTCCCGCGTGACACCACCATGTCGCTTTCCCTCTTACGCGGCGGGCTTCCCGGCGCGCGATGGATCGACGTGGAAAATTACCACATCACGCTTCGCTTCATCGGTGACGTGGATGGTCCCACGGCCGACGAGATCGTCAACGCCTTCGACCGCATCCGCCGCACCGAATTTCCGGTGCGGCTCCAAGGCATCGGGTCCTTCGGTGCCAAGAAACCTCATTCCATCTGGGCGGGCGTCACGCCGACAACCGAACTTATGGCCCTTCAAGGCGAAATCGAACGGGTGTGTCAGCGGTTGCGCCTGCCGGCCGATCCGCGCAAGTTCAAGCCGCACGTGACTTTGGCACGGATCAAGACGGCGAGAGAAAGCGACGTCGTGCGCTACCTTCAAGGTCGCGGCGATTTCCACACGCCGGCATTCACAGTCACCCGCTTCGTCCTGATGTCGTCGCGTGATTCGGTCGGCGGCGGACCCTATGTGACGGAAGAAGCGTTTCCTCTCGACGAGACGAACGCGTCGGCGGGCATCGGCAGTCTTTTGCCGAGCGCCTATTACAGTCCGCTCTAGCATTCGCCTGAGCCGGAAACTCGGAAGGTTGGACCGATCATGACTGTCGAGAAGATAGGCGAAGACGCCTTGCGCGAAGCGTTGGCGGGCTTGCCCCAGTGGACGCTGTCGTCATCGGGCGACGCGATGGAACGGCGCTTTGTCTTTGCCGATTTCAACGAGGCGTTCGGCTTCATGAGCCGCGTCGCGCTGAAGGCTGAATCGATGAATCATCATCCCGAATGGTCGAATGTGTACAAGAACGTGGACGTGACGCTTCGGACCCACGATGTGGGCGGAGTGAGCCGGCTGGACATTCAACTGGCGCATTTCATGGACACCATCGCCGCCTGACGGAGACTTGAAGAGCCCGCTTCAGGGCACGATCTGTTGAGGCGGTTGGAAGTTGGAAGAGGCATGACGGCTATGGACGACAAGAAGATCGCCGACATTTTGACGGTCGAAGACACGCAGGGCCAGCACGAGCAGGAAAGCCGCGTCCGCGCCAAGTTCTTCGAAACCCTGCGGCGCGCGGCCCAACATGTGCCGTTCATCGAAGATCTGGTCGCCGCCTATTATTGCGCCCTTGACCCGAAGACGCCGACCCGCGTTCGCGGAACGCTGCTGGCTGCGCTCGCCTATTTCGTGCTGCCGTTCGATTTCGTACCGGATTTCATCGCCATCATCGGCTTCGGCGACGATCTGGCGGTTCTCGCCGCCGCGATCACCGCAGTGCGCAGCCACATGACCGAAGCGCACTATGCCGCAGCCCGCGAAACGCTCGGAAAAGAGCCCGACGCGTCAGGGACGGCATCGACCTTCTGAACGACGAATTTTTAGACGTCACTCGTCCGTATCGATCCGCGGATCGTCTTCGAGCGCCTTTTTCAGCCGCCCGAAAGCCAGCCTGATCCGAGATTTGACCGTGCCAAGCGGCAATCCGGTCTCTTCCGCGATCTGGCTGTGGGACAGGCCGATGAAGAAGGCCAGTCGGACCAGTTCGAGCTGTTCCGTCGGCAGCACGCTCATCGCGCGGCGCACTCGCTCGTCGCGTTGCTCCGCATCCATCAGAAGATCAGGCGGCTCCGGCGCACTCGGCAAAAGAGACGGGTCCTCAGCGTCGAGGTCCTTACCGCGATCCCGACGCAGCGCATCGATTCGACGGTTTCGGGCGACACGAAAGAGCCATGTGGCGAGCGACGACTTGGTCGAATCGAAAAGACCGGCCTTGTGCCACAGGACGATCATCACTTCCTGAGCCAGTTCCTCGGCCTCCTGCGGCTGCATGTTCAGGCGCAGCAGGTAGGATTTGATACGGGGAGCGAAATAGTCGAAGAGTTCTGCGAACGCCGTCTTGTCGCGCTCGAAGGCTACGGCTCGGGCGAGCCGGGCAAAGCGCTCATTCAACTCGACAGTCATTCGTGGGCGTCGTCCTGATTTACGCGGTGCGGGATCGTTGAAGTCTGCGGACCGGCACCAAGCCCAGACAGGTACACAGCTTTTTGCAAAGGTCAAACTGTTGCCGAATTCTTTGCCGCATAGTCGCGCCATCGTTTCCGCTGGGATCGGCGGGCCTTCCGCCGATGAGTGAAACTGGTGGGCAGAGTGTGGCTGCCGGCCTCTTCATGTCCCCGGCGAATTCGTGAAGGAAGCATGGGATCGCGGGTAAAAACCGGCGGGTTACAGTTTGGTAACCGCGATTAAGTAAAATTAAACCGAAGCGGTGTTGTTTGCCCGCCAAATGGCGTTGCGGCGGACGACGCTTCGTCAATTCTGATCAGGCAACCGGCAGGATAACATGTTCGTGAAGACACTTCTCACCGCACTCGCGCTCACGGCGGCGACAACGGCGACCGCCTACGCCCAATCACCCACACGCATGAATCAGTTCAATGCTTGGGGCGCCTATTCCTACGACAGCGGCAACGGGAAGGTGTGCTACATCCTGTCCGTGCCGACGAGTTCGGAACCAAGCTCCGTAAACCACGGCGAAAACTTCTTCCTCGTTTCCCAGCGCCCGGGACAGAACGTCTCCTACGAACCTCAGGCCATGATGGGATATCCGCTGCAGGATGCCTCGAAGGTCAACGTTACGGTCGACGGTCGAGCCTTCACGCTGTTCTCACGTGGTAATTCCGCCTGGGTCGAGAATGCGGCGGAAGAGCCGGCCTTGGTGACCGCTATGCGCGGCGGCACCTCCATGACGGTTCAGGCCGTTTCGGGACGCGGAACCGAGACAAACTATTCCTATTCGCTCTCCGGCGTCACCGCGGCGTTGAACGAAATCCAGAACTGCAATTGATGGACGCGCTACCCTTGGGCCTTTGAGTGTCCAAGGGTGACGATCCGGCCCATGTGTGATACATGGCCCGCCAACGACATCGCTAAAGCTAAAAATGCGCCGCCGCAGTCTTGATCTGCGGGGGCGCTTCGCATTGGAAAGCGGCAGATTGACATGGCTTTGACACTCGAACTCAGCGATCCAGCTCAGCGCGAACAGCTGGCTCAGCGCGCGCCTGTGCGTGCCGAACCGATCGATCTCGTCGGCCTGTCGCGAGAAGCGGTCGGTGAGGCGCTCGCCAATGTCGGCGTTCCCCAGAAGCAGGTGCGCATGCGTGTCAGCCAGCTCTGGCATTGGCTCTACATGCGCGGCGTCAACGATTTCGACCGCATGTCGAACATTTCGAAGGAAATGCGCGCGCTCCTGAAGGCCAACTTCACCATCGGTTGGCCCGAAATCGCCGACGAGCAGATTTCCAACGACGGCACCCGCAAATGGCTGCTGCGTTTTCCGTCACGCGGCGCCGGCCGGCCCGTCGAAGTGGAAACGGTCTATATCCCGGAAGAAGGCCGCGGCACGCTCTGCGTTTCGAGCCAGGTCGGCTGCACGCTCACCTGTTCCTTCTGCCACACTGGCACGCAGAAGCTCGTGCGCAACCTCACATCCGGCGAGATCCTGTCGCAGCTGATCCTTGCCCGCCATCGCCTGGGCGATTTCCCCGATGTAGAAGCGGCACCGGGCACGATGGTGCCGAGCGAGGGCCGCAAGGTTTCAAACATCGTGATGATGGGCATGGGCGAACCGCTCTACAATTTCGAGAACGTGAAGCAGGCACTGCTGATCGCCTCGGACGGCGAAGGACTTTCGATCTCCAGGCGCCGCATCACGCTGTCGACCTCGGGCGTCGTGCCGGAGATCCGTCGTGCGGGCGAAGAAATCGGCGTCATGCTGGCGATTTCGCTGCATGCCGTACGCGACGATCTGCGCGACGAGCTCGTCCCGATCAACAAGAAGTATCCGCTCAAGGATTTGCTGCAGGCATGCCGCGACTATCCGGGCCTCTCCAACGCACGCCGCATAACCTTCGAATATGTGATGCTGAAGGGCGTCAACGACAGCCTGGAAGACGCCCGCGATCTGGTAAAGCTGCTGAAGGGCATTCCGGCCAAGATCAACCTGATACCGTTCAATCCATGGCCGGGCAGCTCCTACGAATGTTCCGACTGGGAGCAGATCGAGCGCTTTGCCGACTTCGTCAATCATGCGGGCTATGCATCCCCGATCCGCACGCCGCGCGGCCGCGACATTCTCGCCGCCTGCGGTCAGCTGAAATCCGAATCGGAGCGGCTGCGTAAATCGGAAAGACTGGCTCTGGAATCCATGATGATCGCCGGACACGGCGCCGAGTGAGGCAAACGGGGTGAACCGCTTCTTCCTGTTCTTTCTGCGTCTGCTGATGATGGCCTTCGCATTCTTCGTCGCGTGCATCGTCACCGGCGCCACGCTCGCCTTCCTGACGCGGGCGGTGACGCCCGAGGACGTTCGCAACATCACCGGCGACGGCACCTGGATCAGCGTCCTGATCGGCGTGCTCACCGTTGCCGGCCTCGTCGCATACGCATCCTTGATACCGGCGATGTTCATCGCGCTCTATTCGGAGATGCAGCGCCGCCGCGGCTGGCTGTTCTACTGCCTGTCTGGTGGCGTGGTCGCCGCGCTCTGCCTGGCCTTCCTGCTCCTCAATCCGCAGCAGGACAGCAACCCCTCGATCAGCTTCGTCGCCGTCATCATCGTGTCCGGCATGCTGGGTGGCGTGGCCTACTGGCTCATCGCGGGTCGTCACGCCGGCGGATGGCTTCCCCGCCAGATCAAGCGGCGGCGCATGGAACGCGAGGCTGCAGGGCCGAGCATGGAGTAGATCCGCCTAAAGCGTTTCCAAGGTACGGTGGAAACCGGTTCACCGTTCGGAAACGCGAAATTGCTCTAGCGGCCCTGTGTCAGCAGCACCTTGATGGCGAAGGCCGAAAATATCCCGGCAAAACCATAGTCGACGGCCCGCATCACTTTCGTATTTCGCTTCAGCCAGTCGGCCAAGCGCTCGGCGCCGAGGACGATCGCAACGACGATCGGGAGCGACAGCACGACGAACAGAAAGCCAAGGAAGAACAGCTTGCCCGCGACATTCGGATCCTGAACCGACACGAATTGCGGCAGGAACGTCATGAAGAACAGCGCGACCTTCGGATTGAGCAGGTTCACCCCGAGCCCCACGGCCCAATTGCTGAAGAATGTCCGCTTGCGCACCGGCCCGGTTTCGACGGTGAGCGTGGACCCGTGGCGCAGCGCCTGGATGGCGAGATAGAGCAGATAGCCGGCCCCCACGATCTTCAGTACGAGAAACGCCGTCGGCGACGCCACGATCAGCGCCGACAGGCCGAGCGCGACGAGTGTCGTGTGGACCAGGCATCCGGTCATAGCGCCCGCGATGCAGGCAATACCGGCCCGCCTTCCATCGGAAAGCGCTCGGCTGATGAAGAGCGTCATGTCCGGTCCGGGCGTGATCGCAAGAAAGATCGAGGCAGCAGAAAATGCTGCCAGCGTCGGCCAGTCGGGAACGATGGACATTACGGTCGGTCCTGGATTTGAGCGTGATGCGCGTTCCCTAACGCCGAAACCGGCCTTCCGCCACCCGATTCGCCACGTCACGCGACCCCGATGGCTTGTGTCGAGGCGCGTTCTGAATAAAGTGCGCGCCACATTCGACCCCCTGCCAATCTCTCCGAAGCGGAAATTCCATGAGCGCTCTGAAAGACGTCAAGAAAGTCGTTCTCGCCTATTCCGGCGGCCTCGACACCTCGATCATCCTGAAATGGCTGCAGACCGAACTTGGCGCCGAAGTGGTTACCTTCACGGCCGATCTCGGCCAGGGCGAAGAGCTTGAGCCGGCGCGCAAGAAAGCCGAGATGCTCGGCATCAAGGAAATCTTCATCGAGGACGTGCGCGAGGAGTTCGTGCGCGATTTCGTCTTCCCGATGTTCCGCGCGAACGCCGTCTACGAAGGCGTCTATCTCCTCGGCACGTCGATTGCCCGGCCGCTGATCTCCAAGCACCTTGTCGAGATCGCCGAAAAGACCGGCGCCGACGCGATCGCCCATGGCGCGACCGGCAAGGGCAATGACCAGGTCCGCTTCGAGCTCTCCGCCTATGCGCTGAACCCGGACATCAAGATCATTGCGCCCTGGCGCGACTGGGCCTTCAAGAGCCGCACGGATCTTCTGAATTTCGCCGAGCAGCACCAGATCCCGGTCGCCAAGGACAAGAAGGGCGAAGCCCCGTTCTCGGTCGATGCGAACCTTCTGCACTCCTCGTCCGAGGGCAAGGTGCTGGAAGACCCGGCCGTCGAGGCCCCCGAATATGTGCATATGCGCACGATTTCCCCGGAAGCTGCTCCCGACAAGGCCACGATCATCACCGTAGGCTTCGAGCGCGGCGATGCCGTCTCGATCAATGGCGAGCGCCTGTCGCCGGCAACGCTTCTGGCCAAGCTCAACGATTACGGCCGCGACAACGGCATCGGCCGTCTCGATCTCGTCGAGAACCGTTTCGTCGGCATGAAGTCGCGCGGCATCTACGAAACCCCCGGCGGCACGATCCTTCTGGCGGCCCACCGTGCGATCGAAAGCATCACGCTCGACCGTGGCGCGGCGCATCTCAAGGACGAGCTGATGCCACGCTATGCGGAACTCATCTATTACGGCTTCTGGTTCTCGCCCGAGCGCGAAATGCTGCAGGCGGCAATCGATCGGAGCCAGGAGCATGTGGAAGGCGAAGTGACCCTGAAGCTTTACAAGGGCAACGTCATGGTCACCGGCCGTTCGTCTCCCAAGTCGCTCTACTCGGACGCGCTCGTCACCTTCGAGGACGACCGTGGCGCCTACGACCAGAAGGACGCCGCTGGCTTCATCCGCCTGAACGCGCTGCGCCTGCGGACGCTCGCAGCACGCAATCGCGCTGCGAAATAGGGCATGACCTTCGAACTGAGGCCGGAAACAGCCGGGGATGCGAGCGCGATCGACGCGCTGACGACCGCCGCGTTCGAAGGTGCGCCGCACACCTCCGGCACGGAGGCGGCGATCGTCGCTGCTCTGCGCGATGCCGGGGCGTTGGTCATATCCCTGGTCGCGGTCGAAGCCGGACGCATCGTCGGCCATGTCGCCTTCTCGGCCGTGACAATCGATCCCGAACAACCGGACTGGTACGGCCTCGGACCGATCTCGGTGCATCCCGACCGGCAAGGCCGCGGAATCGGTCGCGCTCTGGTCGAGGATGGCCTGCGCCAAGTGAGGGCCTTAGGCGCGGCGGGCTGCGTCGTGCTCGGCGATCCTGGCTATTACGGTCGCTATGGTTTCAGCAGCGACACAGCACTCATGTATGGCGACGTCCCGCCGGAATATTTTCAGCGCATCGTGTTTTCCGGGTCCGCACCGGCCGGTAACGTCGCTTACCACCCGGCCTTCGACGCCATCTGAAAGACTCACTCAGCCGGCGCTGGATGTTCCATCGGTTGCGGATCGACAGTCCTTGCCAGCACCCGCCGCCGGGTACGCCGGTAGGCTGCGTAGGAGACGACGGCCACCGCTGCCATGGCCGGAACCACGACACCGATCCCGAGCACCGGATCGCCGATCAGCGCCGCGATGGAACCGCCGAGCAGCCCTGAGCCCATCTGGATGAAGCCCATCATCGCCGATGCGGAACCCGCGATGTGTGGGAAAGGAACGAGCCCCGCAACCTGCATGTGCGGCATGACGAAGGCGATGCCGAATGCGGCGAGGCCGACCGGCACCATGATCGTGAAGAATGATGCCCCGGCAATCAGCAGCAGGGCGATCAAAAGCAGCGCACCGCCGGCGATGAAGCCGAGGCCGGGCAGCACGAGCGCTTCGGCCTTCCTGCCCCGCATCAAATACCGAACGACGAGCGAGCCCAGGAAGAACGAGCCCGACTGCATCAACATCGACAGGCCGAACTGGGTCGGCGTCAGCCCTACCCTGTCGATCAGCACGAAAGGAAGGATGGTTGCCTGCGCATAGAGCGCGCCGACGGCAAAGCCGCAGGTCAGGCTTGCGAAGAGAAATTCGGAACTGCCGAGCACGGTGCGATAGGCGCGCATCACCATGGCCGGCCGCGCCAGCGCGGTACTCGGAATGACCGTCTCGCGCATGGCGAACCAGACGATGATCGCCGACACCACGCCAAAGCCCACCATCAACATGAAAATCGCGTGCCAACCGGCCAGACTGAGAGTGACGCCGCCGATCGCCGGCGACATGGCCGGCGCGATGGCGAGAATGATGCCGACCATGTTCATGATCCGCGCTGCCTGCTCGCCCGCGAACTGGTCGCGAACGATGGCGCGGGCGACCGTGACGCCGACGGCAGCCCCGACGCCCTGAATCAGGCGGGCAACGAGCAGCGTCTCGACGGTCTGCGACAGAGCCGCAAGCACGCCACCGATCAGATAGACGAAGAGGAAGCCGAGCGTTGTCTTGCGCCTGCCGAAGGCGTCGGCAAGCGGCCCGGCGGCGAGCTGGGCAACGGCGAAGCCGGCGAAGTAGACAGTCAGCGTGGTCTTGATGGCAGCATTCGAACTGTCGAAGGCCTGGACCAGCTCCGGCATCGCCGGCGTGTAGAGCGCCATCGAGACGGGCCCGATTGCCACCAGCAATGCGGAAATGAGGCTCGTGCGCCGCTCCGACATGCGCCCGGGCTGGGGCAGCGGCCGTTTCGAGGTGGGTTCGACGGTGTCGGTCATGCGGCCTGCCCGTTCGAAGAACGATCGCAGCCGAGCATGGCCTGAAGCGACCCTCTCATGCTGCGAAGAACGGTTTCGAATACGGCCCTATCGGCAGGCGCCACGCCTTCCATGGCGGCACCGAGCACCGATCCGGCGACAGCCCGCGCTTCATCGATCACCTGATCGGCGGCATCCGTTGCATAGACCAGGCGCGCGCGGCGGTCGCTCGGGTCCACCCGGCGTTCCACCAGGCCACGCTGCTCCAGCCTGTCGACATAGCCGGAAACGGTCATCGGCTCGACGCCGAGACGTTCGGCCAGCACGGTCTGGCGTCCACCATCGAGCGCGGCAATGTGGATCAAAGCTCGGGCTTCTCCCGGCGTGATGTCCGTGCCGTTGACGACAATGCGTTTTTCGACCGCCGCCCGCAGAAGACGGCCGACATCGGTGATGACGAAGCCGAGGGAATCTGGATCGACCGTGCGTGACATGGGACTTTTCCTGCAATAAAGTAAGCCTTACTTATTATCCTCCATGCGCTTTCGCAAGACGCTCGCCGCTTGCTTCCGATCACATCATCATTACATCGCTGATCAACACCTTCTCAAAGCTGGATAGACGCATGACCGCCGCTTCATCGATCGCCTACGACCGCATCTCCGACTGGTCCGGATCTTTCGGGCTTCCCAATTTCGGAGCGATCCAGGACGACGATTTCCGCCCCGCCTTCGAAGCGGCCCTGATGGCGCATGACGCGGAAATCCAGGCAATCGCGCAGTCGGAAGCAGCGCCGACCTTTGAAAACACGATCGAGGCGCTGGAATTGGCCGGCAAAGGCCTGTCGCGGGTTTCGGCGCTCTTCTTCAACCGCGCCGGCGCCCACACCAACCCGGCCATTCAGGAACTCGAGCGCGAGATCGCTCCGCAATTGTCGCGGCATTATTCGCGCATTGCGATGAACAAGCCGCTGTTCCAGCGCATCGATACCCTTTTCCAGAACGCATCGACGCTGGATTTGAGCACCGAACAGTTCCGCGTGTTGGAGCGGAGCTGGAAGGGCTTCGTGCGTTCCGGCGCAAATCTGGAGGGCGACGAGCAGACGCGCCTCGCCTCGATCAACGAACGCCTGGCGACGCTCGGTGCGCGTTTCGGCCAGAACGTGCTGGCCGACGAGCAGTCCTGGCACATGCTTCTCGACGAGACCGATCTAGCCGGCCTCCCGGACTTCGTGCGCGACGCCATGGCATCGGCGGCGAGCGATCGTGGCGCCGATGGGCGCTTTGTCGTTACGCTGTCGCGCTCGATCATCGAGCCGTTCCTGACCTTCTCGGAACGACGCGATCTCCGCGAAACGGCGTTCAAGGCCTGGACCGCGCGCGGCGAGAATCCGGGCGAGACCGACAACCGTCCGCTGATCGCCGAAATTCTCAAGCTCCGGGCTGAAAAGGCAAAGCTGCTCGGCTACGAGAATTTCGCCGCCTACAAGCTCGAAGACACGATGGCGAAGAACCCCGATGCGGTGAACACCTTGCTGCAGACGGTTTGGGAGCCGGCCGTTCGCCGCGCAGCAGATGAGGAGGCGGCGCTTGCCGACATCGCGGCTGCCGAAGGCAACAACGAACCCATCGCACCGTGGGACTGGCGCCACTACGCCGAGAAGCTGCGGCGCCAGCGCTTCGATTTCACCGAAGAGGAGCTGAAGCCTTATTTCCAGCTCGACCGCATCGCCGAGGCCGCTTTCGATGTCGCCGGCCGGCTCTTTGATCTGGACTTCGAGCTTCTGGAGGGTGTGAAGGCCTACCACCCGGACGTTCGGACCTTTGCCGTCAAGGATCGCTCGGGCAACACGATCGGTATCTTCCTGGCCGATTATTTCGCACGGTCCTCGAAGCGTTCCGGCGCCTGGATGAGCGCCTTTGCAAGCCAGCACCGGCTGGATGGCGGGCAGCTGCCACTGATCTACAACGTCATGAACTTCGCCAAGCCGCGCGAAGGTTCGCCTGCCCTTCTCTCGCTGGACGATGCGCGCACGCTGTTCCACGAATTCGGCCACGCGCTTCACGGGCTGCTGTCGGACGTGACCTACCCTTCCGTGTCGGGAACGTCGGTATCACGCGACTTCGTCGAACTTCCCTCGCAGCTTTACGAGCACTGGCTGACCGTGCCGGAGATTCTACGCAAACACGCCGTCCACTACCGCACCGGTGAGCCGATCCCGCAGCAGCTCTTGGACAAGGTCCTGGCGGCGGCGCGGTTCAACGCAGGCTTTGCGACGGTGGAATACACGGCATCCGCATTGATCGACATGGCCTACCACACGGCCGCGGACGTCGACGACCCTGCCGCGTTCGAAGCGGCAAGCCTGCAGGCCATCGGCAAGCCGGTTGCCATCGAGATGCGCCACCGCAGCCCGCATTTCCTGCACATCTTCTCGGGCGACGGCTATTCCGCCGGCTATTACTCCTACATGTGGTCGGAAGTACTCGATGCCGATGCCTTCTCGGCTTTCGAAGAAACCGGCGACGCGTTCGATGCCTCGATGGCGCAGCGCCTGCGCACGCATGTCTATTCGGCCGGCGGCGCGGTGGATCCCGAAGAAACCTACACGGCCTTCCGCGGTCGTCTGCCGACGCCTGAGGCCCTTCTCAGGAAGCGCGGGCTGGCCTCCGACGCGGCCTGATCTCGACCGGGGCAGCACGCTGATCGGCGCGCGCCCCTTTCGCGCTTGCGAAAAACCATGTATGAGCGCGCCAAATGAAGGCTGGCGCTCATATCCCATGCGCCCCACAATTCCGAGACATTCCCATGACCATGCGCAATATCGCGATCATCGCACACGTCGACCATGGCAAGACCACGCTCGTCGACGAGCTCCTCAAGCAATCCGGCTCCTTCCGTGAGAACCAGCGCACAGCCGAGCGCATGATGGATTCGAACGACCTGGAAAAGGAACGTGGCATCACGATCCTGGCCAAGGCGACCTCGATCGAATGGAAGGGTCATCGCATCAACATCGTCGACACGCCGGGCCACGCCGACTTCGGCGGCGAGGTCGAGCGTATCCTGTCGATGGTGGATGGCGCGATCGTTCTGGTCGATGCCGCGGAAGGCCCGATGCCGCAGACGAAGTTCGTCGTCGGCAAGGCGCTCAAGGTCGGCCTTCGCCCGATCGTTGCGATCAACAAGATCGACCGTCCCGATGGCCGCCCGGAAGAAGTCGTGAACGAGGTCTTCGACCTCTTCGCAGCGCTCGACGCTAATGACGAGCAGCTCGATTTCCCCATTCTTTACGGTTCGGGCCGCGGCGGCTGGATGAACACCGCGCCGGAAGGTCCGTCAGACCAAGGCCTCGCACCGCTTCTCGATCTCGTCATGGAGCATGTGCCCGCGCCGACGGTCGGCGAAGGCCCGTTCCGCATGATCGGCACGCTGCTTGAAGCGAACCCCTTCCTCGGCCGCATCATCACCGGTCGCATCCATTCCGGCTCCATCAAGCCGAACCAGGCCGTCAAGGTGCTGGCTGCCGACGGCAAGACTGTCGAGACCGGCCGTATTTCGAAAATCCTCGCGTTCCGCGGCATCGAGCGCCAGCCCATCGAAGAAGCCAAGGCAGGCGACATCGTCGCCATCGCCGGCCTGTCGAAGGGCACCGTCGCCGATACGTTCTGCGACCCGGCCGTCAACGAACCGCTGCAGGCACAGCCAATCGATCCGCCGACGGTCACCATGTCTTTCATCGTCAATGACAGCCCGCTTGCCGGCACCGAAGGCGACAAGGTCACGAGCCGCGTCATCCGCGATCGCCTGTTCAAGGAAGCCGAAGGCAACGTCGCTCTGAAGATCGAGGAAGCCGAGGGCAAGGATTCCTTCTACGTCTCCGGCCGTGGCGAATTGCAGCTTGCCGTTCTGATCGAGACCATGCGCCGCGAAGGCTTCGAACTTGCCGTGTCGCGTCCTCGCGTGGTGATGCAGAAGGGCGAGAATGGCCAGATGCTGGAGCCAGTCGAAGAAGTCGTCATCGACGTCGACGAGGAGCATTCGGGCATCGTCGTCCAGAAGATGTCGGAGCGCAAAGCCGAGATGGTCGAACTGCGCCCGTCGGGCGGCAACCGCGTTCGTCTCGTCTTCCATGCGCCGACGCGTGGCCTGATCGGCTACCAGTCGGAGCTTTTGACGGATACCCGTGGCACAGCCATCATGAACCGGCTGTTCCACTCCTATCAGGCCTACAAGGGTGAGATCGCCGGCCGCGTTCAGGGCGTGCTTCTCGCCAATGAAGCCGGTGAATCCGTCGCCTACGCGATGTTCAACCTGGAAGACCGAGGTCCGATGATCATCGACGCCGGCGAAAAGGTCTATGCAGGCATGATCATCGGCATTCACACCCGCGACAACGATCTGGAAGTGAACGTCCTGAAGGGCAAGAAGCTCACCAACATGCGCGCGTCCGGCAAGGACGAAGCGGTGAAGCTGACGCCGCCCATCAAGATGACGCTCGACCGCGCCCTTTCCTGGATCCAGGACGACGAGCTCGTCGAGGTCACGCCGAAGTCGATCCGCCTTCGCAAGATGTATCTCGACTCCAACGAGCGCAAGCGCTTCGAGAAGTCGCGTTCGGCCGCCGGCGCCGCTTAAGCCTCATCGGAATTGGCCGCGAATCAGGGCGGGGATGCGAACGATCGCATCCCCGCCCTTTCTGTTTCATGTTGGCCGTTGTGCCGTTTCGATTCAACTCGAAGCGTCAAAACCGGACATCGGCCTCTCTTGCCGAAAACGTTAACGAAGCGTTAAACTTGTTTCGGGTTGTCGGACCAAATGAGCTGTGGGCGAGGGCCCATCTGCTCCCCGAGGCGCTTCGTCGGCGGAATCCGAAGCGGTAGGATTCGTGCCATGAAGACGCTTTCCATCGATGTCCGTCCCGCGTTGCCCGACGACGCGCAGGCGATTGCCGAAACGCACCGCGCTGCGTGGGCGCATGCCTATTCCGGCCTGATTCCCTTCAAGACGCTGCGGGCCATGATGGAACGCCGCAACGTGAAATGGTGGACGCGCGCCATCAATGGGTCGACCAGCATTCTCGTGCTCGATGTTGGCGGCACCGTCGCAGGGTATGCGACGCTTGGCCTGAACCGCGCCCCTGCCCTGCCGCAGGAAGGCGAGATCTATGAGCTGTATCTGCGCCCGGAATATCAGGGCATCGGCCTGGGCAAGCGTCTCTTCACCGAAGCACGACGGCTTCTGTCGTCGCTCGGCTGCCGCGGCGTCGTCGTCTGGACGCTCGAGGACAACGACCGCGCCGTGCAGTTCTACCGCCAGAGTGGCGGACGCGACGTGGCCGAAGGCACCGAAACCTTCGACGGAAAGCGCCTCGGCAAGATTGCTTTCATCTGGGCTTAGCTTCTGCCCGCCTTTTTGAGGTCGGCTCACACGGCACTTTCAGCGCGATAGCGTCGCACTCCCTCAAGCCTGACACGGCGTGGGCGGGCGGCCACAGTTGCTTTGGCGCGTGATTGTCGGTATTTCCCCGGCAAAGTTCTCCCTCCAACATGAGAGTTCCCATGCGCATCGATGCCATCTCAATCGGCCACAATCCGCCTGAAGACGTCAACGTCATCATCGAAGTTCCCGTTGGCGGGCAGCCGATCAAGTACGAGATGGACAAGGAATCCGGGACACTGGTCGTCGATCGCTTCCTGCATACGCCGATGACCTATCCGGGCAATTACGGTTTCGTGCCGCACACCCTGTCGGAAGACGGCGACCCGATCGACGTGCTCGTCTGCAACACGCGCCCTCTCATCCCGGGCTGCGTCATCAATGTGCGCCCGATCGGCGTGCTCTTGATGGAAGACAATTCCGGCAGGGACGAAAAGATCATTGCCGTTCCGGTCTCGGCGCTGACCAAGCGGTACGAGAAAGTGTTCAATCACACCGACCTGCCGGAAATCACCCTGCAGCAGATCCAGCACTTCTTCGAGCACTACAAGGATCTGGAACCCGGCAAATGGGTTCGCGTGGAAGATTGGCAGGGCGCCGATGCGGCACGCCGCTATATCACCGAAGCCATCGAGCGCGGCCGGAAGTAATCTCCGTCCCGACGTATGAACGCGAAAGGGCCGCCGCATCCAGGATGCGGCGGCCCTTTTCGTTTCGGTCACGCACCGGCCGAACCGGTGTCGATGATCTGCTTATACGAGCGCCGGAGCGATCGTGTTCCACATGAAGGAGCGGATGAAGAAGATGATGAGCAGCAGGACGATCGGCGAGATGTCCAGGCCACCGAGATTTGGCAGGATGCGCCGCAGGGGCCGAAGCGCCGGCTCGGTCGCCTTGTAGAGAAATTCTGCCACCATCGCGACGAAGCGGTTGTTGGAATTGACCACGTTGAACGCATAGAGCCACGAGAAGATGGCGCTGCCGATGATGATCCAGGTGTAGATGCTCAAAGCCAGATCGATGGTCTGGAAGACGGCTATCATTCTCACTCTCCGTTACGGGCTGGCCGAGATGTAGCCACTCCCATCTTTCCCGGCAAGTGCGCCTGCTGCCGCACCGAATGGCGTTCAGCCGTGGCGGGCCGCCATGGCGTCCATTTCGCGGTCGAGCCGGCGCATGAAGATCATCGCCAGGAACTCCGCCAGCCATGCACGCAGCGGCCCGTCATGGATCATGCGGCCGTGAAGATGGTCGCGCCCCTGCTGCGCACCGGGCAATTCGAAGCGCTGTGCCCCGTGGACCACCCAGCGATGCATCATGGCCTGGGTCAGCTCTCCGTGGAACTGGACGCCCCACGCATTCTCCCCGAAGCGGAAGGCCTGATTTTCGTAATCGTCGGCGGTTGCGAGAAGCGTCGCATCGCGTGGCAGATCGAAGCCTTCCCGGTGAAAATGGTAGACCATCGACGGCCAGTTCATCAGCGCCGCACCCTCGGGCGTCGGCCGTAACGGATACCAGCCGATTTCGGTCAGGCCATCGGGATGCGCCTCGACCTTGCCGCCGAGATGGCGCACCAGCAACTGCGCGCCGAGGCAGATGCCGAGATACGGCTTGTTCTCCGACAGCGGCACCTTCAGCCAGTCGATCTCTCGCCGAATGCCTTCATCTTCGTCATTGGCGCTCATCGGGCCACCGAAAATGATCGCGCCCACATGGCGCTCGAGCGTATCGGGAAGCGGATCGCCCAGGACCGGACGGCGGATATCCAGCGCAAATCCAGCCTGCTGCAGCATCAGACCTACCCGTCCCGGGCTCGATCGTTCCTGGTGCAGCACGACGAGGATGCGCGGTGCGGGATTAAATCCCCTCTCTCCAAAACCCTGTCGTCCAGACATGAAGTTCATCAATCCTGCTCGCCTTCCACGCGTTGTCTGGCCCACACACGCTGTCTGGTCGACACCCCGAGAAGTTCGGCGATGCGCCAGACGACATTCTCCTCCAATTCGTGGCGCTCGCCGTCGGCGTAAACCACTTCCCAAAGGAGCTCTACGAAATTGACCCTCTGCTCTTCATCCAGCGACCGTTTGAGCACGCTGGTGAATGCATAGAGATCGACAGCTTCATCGTCTGCCTTCTCGCCCGCCTTGAGCACGGCATCCAACTCACTGCCCTTGAGATCGTAGGCCGCGGCGACGACGTCGCGAAGCTTCTTGCGTTCTCCCGGCTGGATATCGCCATCCGCATCGACCACGTGAAAGAACAACGCCGCCGCAGCCACGCGTGGATCGTCCCGCGTCAAGTGATGCGAGGTGCGGTCACTATGGGTGACGGATTGGAACAGTTTTTGGAGACGCTCGAGCATGGCCCCAATAACTACAGATCAAATTGAGTCGCGCAATGCATCGACTGTTGCAGGCGCGTCACAGTGACGCGCCTGTTTGATGGGCAGCCCTAGAGTGAGGCCTCTCAGAACAGACGGAAGCGCGAAGACTGCGATTTGCCACGCTCTTCGGAGTTTTCGTTTCGACGGACACCGGGATCGTCGATCCGCTGCGTCAGGAAGCGCTCTTCACGCTCCTTTTCCGACTTTGCCGGATCAGTGCGCGCTGGATCAGTCCGCTCTACAACGCGCGGGCGGTGTGGTGACACCGGAGCCGGCGTGCTGGCCGATTCTGCCGCGCCGTGTGTCGTTGATGCACTCTCGACGATGACTGGCCTCGGGGCCGCCTGCGGCGCTTGGGCCGCCGCTTGTGGCTTGTCCTGAGGTGCAGGGACAGCCGCCTGGACGTCGCTGCGCGGTGCCGGCTTGTCTTCGGAGGTCGACGTATCGACGGCACGATCGAGCGGCTCTGTCACCACCGGCTTGCGACGAAACCACGGTGTGGGCCCTGCGGTCTTCTGATCCGCCGCGGGCTGTTCCTTCACGGTGCCGGCAACCGGTGCGGCAGGGGCCACGTCGTCACGCTTGGTCGCCGTATCCTTGGTCGCCGTATCCTTGGTCGACTGCAGCGGGATGACGACAGCGCCGCGCTCGTCCGAGGCGTTGACGGCAGCGGATGGCTTCTTTTCGGCGCTCTCTGACGACCGGGTGTCGACACCAGCCTCTTCCCTGACGGGATGCGTGGACTGCGGAGTGACTTCCGACTTGCTCGCTGCAGGTGCTGCCGACGCCTTGGCTTCGGTCGCCGCCACGGGCTTCGTTTCAACCGTCGTACGCGGCGGCTGGGCCGGCGGCGTCGGCTCCGGCTTGGCGACCGGCGGAACGGTCTGAATGGCGTGCTCGGCATCCTTTACCGAATAAGGCTGCGCCTCGAGCTCGGGACCCGACAACTGCTCGACCGGGACCTTCCAGACGAACGCATCGAGCTTGCCCGTGACCGGAGACAACGGCGCCCATTGCTCCGAGACGTAACCGTCTGCGGTCCAGGATGGGTCGCGCGGTGCGCGCAGGGCCTGAGCCATCCAATGGCGAACGCGTCCCTGGTCGCCCGTATCGGCCTCTTCGATATCGGCGAGCAACAGATAGAGCCCTTCGCGCGGAGAGATGCGCAGGGCTGCCTCGGCGCGTTGGCGGGCGAGCGTATGATCATGTGCATCGAGCGCAGCGCGCCCAACCAAGGTCAGCGACTCCAGATGATTGGGCTTCAATGCCTCAAGCTTGCGGGCACGCTTCAGGCGATCCTGCACCGAATCGCCGATGCGCGCGCGAACATAGGTCGCGCCGACTTCCGGATGCGGGCTGTGCTTCCAGGCTTTTTCCAAAATGCGCGAACCGCGCCGCAGATCATTTTGGCGGAAGAGCGCTTTTGCCGCGACGACGGCGGCGGGCACGAGCGTTGGTGCGAGGCGCAACGCTTCCTGCGCATCCGATGCAGCACGCCGCGGATCGGATTCCAGCTCGTTCATGGCGCGCGCGGTCAGCAGAACCGCGCGCTTGCGGTCCGCTTCGCTCTTTTCGATCGTGCGAGCTTGGCGCTGCTTGTCGAGCAGCCGGATCGCGTCGTCCCACTGTCCGTCCTTGGTCCGGTATTCGAGCGCTGCCTGGCCTGCCCAGGAAAGCTGCGGATCTTTCTCGACCGCACGCTCGGCGAATTGCTGAGCGGCTTCGGATGCGCCGAGGCGCCGAGCCTCGAGATAGAGGCCGCGCAGGCCGAGCGCCCGCGTCTCCGGCTTCTCCGACATCGCTTCGAATTTCGCCCGCGCATCGTCGTGGCGACCTTCGATCATGTAGGTCTGGGCCTCGAGCACGTGGATCAGCGGCTCCTTGTCGGCATCGATCAGCGTGCGAGTGCGACGGCTCATCCGCTTTGCGAGTGCTGCATCGCCGGCGCCAGCCGCGATGAGGCCACGCGACAGGGCGTTGTAGCCCGTATCGCGCCGACGGTTCTGCATGTAGCGGCTGACGCGGTGCGGTGAGGAGAACAGCGTGCGCACCAGCCACAGCAGGAAGACGATCGCGGCAAGCGCCAGGAAAAAGCCGGTGATGCCGGCAATCAGCGACATTTCCACGCGCTGGCCCTGCCAGATCAGGATCATCTCACCTGGACGATCCGCAAGCCAGGCGAAGCACAGGCCAAGCGCCAGGATGACAGCGACGAAGAACAAGATGCGGATCATGGACGGCTCCCGACGTTTATTTTTGGCACGCGGACTTAGTTGGTTTCGGCGGAGATCGCTTCCGAAGCCGAGGCGAGGGCGGCATCGGTGATCTCATCGGCCTCGGCGCGACCGCGCAATTGTGCGATATAATCTTGCGAAACAGCCTTTGCGAGTTCCGGCAACGCTTCCCACTCGGTCAGCGCTGCGGCAAGATCACCCTCGCTGATACGCGCTTCCATCCGAGCAATCCGGGCCACGGGCGTTCCGCCTTCGACATTGCCTGTCGGCCGCACGGTCACGACCGACAGCGCGCTGGACATGAGACGATCGAGAACACCGGCATCTTCCGAGCCGACATTGATCGCCACGAGCATTGCGCGTGCCACATCCGGAAATTGCTCGGCGAGCGCCGTGCGCGTCGGCAGACCTGAATCGGCGAAAGGCCTCAGGCTCTCTGCCGCCTGATTGTCCTGCGCGATGCCGGCGAATGCGTCGAGTTCGGCGGAGAAGGATCCACCACGGTCGATCGCGCTCTTCAGCGATGCCGCAGCGAAGGCAAGTGCTGCACGCTCTTCAGCCGACGTATCGGCCACATCGGCTTCGATGGCGTCAAGCCGGCTCGCGATCTCGCTCGACAGGCTATCCCGGGCTTCCTGCTCCGAAGCAAGAGCTGCCCTCAATTCATCGAGCGCAGCGGTATTGGCCGCCGCCGTATCGGCCGAAATATCGTCGGTCGCGGCAGACTCGATCGAAGCGATCCGCTCACCGAGCGCCGTGAGCTCATCGCGCAACGCGGTATCCTCCACCGGCTCGCCGTTGCCGGCTGCTTCCGTCATGGCGGCGACGCTGTCGCGCAGTTCGGCGATCTGCGCTTCGAGCGAGGCGACCGTGTCAGCCTGCCCGCTGTCCGCGACCTCGTTCGGAGCCATCAGCTGATAGGCACCCAGGCCGGCAAGCACCACAAGGCCGCCGATAACGGCCGCGATGCCGTGCCCCATGGCACCGCCGCCCGACTTATGCTGTGCAGCGGCAGCTGGAGCTGTCGAAACACTCGGTCGGGTTGCTTGCGATGAAGCCGATGGATTGGGCTGCGATGGCTTGGCTGTCGCACCGGCGCTCGACGCCGCAGACGTCGCAGGGGCAGCGGCCGATGTGGCTGCGGAAGTCGGAATTGACGATCGTGCGGCCTTGGCCGATGGGGATCGCTGAAGATCGATCGCCTTCACATGCTCCGCCGAACGCACAATTGCGGTTTCGGCGGGTGCTCGCGCACCTGCCGGCGTCGTGTCGACACCGGAAACTTGATCGGCAGATTTGGCGGAGCGGCGGCGCTGCACGGGCTTGGCCATAGGCAATCCTCATCGGTCACTAAAATAAGAGGCCGATCATAGAACGGACAAGGGGGAGACTGAAATGCATAAACGGCATTTATCTGCGTTGGTTCCGAATCCGGGCCAGAGCAGCGAGCATTCCATCCTCGTTCGGAGCCTCGGCCACGACGCACGTCGCCAGCCAATTTTCGGGCAATGAGGCCGCGACGTTTTCGCTCATGCACACAGCAATAATCGCGGTCTCATGAAGCACCTGGTCGGCAAGCGCGCGCGCCGCCCCTCCCGAATAGAGCATCACCGCCGGATTGCCCGTGAATGTGTTGGCGATCAGGTCTGCGCCATGGTCGATCTGTTCGACATCGTAGACTTCCACGACATCGATCGCCCTCCCCGCAGCTTTCAATATGTCTTCGAACCCAGCGGTGCGTTCCCGACCGGCGAGATAGAGGAGCCTGAGGTCAGGCACTTCCGTTTCGATGATGGCGCGCGCAAGCCCCTGCCCTTCGCCCGGCCCTTGCCGGACATCGGCGAACCCGGCCTTTCGGGCACGCTGCGCGGTTGCCGGCCCGACGGTCCAGATCGGCAAGGTGAGATCGAGGTTATCGGCCGCAGCATCGAGAGCGGCGGCACTCGTCGCGACATAGACGTCGGGGTGCATCTCCTGCACGGCTTTCACGCCGTCACCGAGCGACTTGGCGCGTGTCAGCGGCAATGCAACTGCATCGTAGCCCTCCGCACCGAGCCGGGCCATCGTGCGTGACAGACCAGGCTCCGGACGGGTGACGATGACGCGCAAGGCTTCAGGTCCAGTCGGCGAAAAAATCCGCTCCGGCGCGCTCGCGGACAGTGCGCCCGGCCTGCATACCGATGTGGACGGCGTTCACTGGATCGCCCTCTGCGCTGATGTCGTGCGCTTCGCTGCCATCGGGCCTCAGGATCATGCCGGAAAATGTCAGCGTGCCATCGACGAGCTGCGCAAGACCGGCAATCGGCGTGCGGCAGGAGCCATCGAGTTCCTTCAGGAAAGCCCGCTCGCACAGCAGCGCTGCATGCGTCGCAGCGTGATCGACCGGCTCCACAAGCTGCGCGACGTCGCCATCGCCGATCCGGCTTTCGACGCAGATCGCTCCCTGGCCCGGCGCTGGCGGAAAGCTATCGACGTCGAGAAGATGCGTGACGACTTCTTCCATGCCGAGCCGCTTGAGCCCGGCGAATGCCAGCAACGTCGCATCCACCTGGCCTTCAGCCAGCTTGCGAAGCCGGGTTTCGACGAGACCGCGATAGGTGATTACGTTGAGATCGGGCCTGAGCCGGCGGATGAGCGCCTGACGCCGCAGCGATGAAGACCCGACGATCGCGCCTTCCGGGAGAGCCTCTATCGAAGGTGCGGTGCGGCCGATCACGGCGTCGCGCACATCTTCGCGCTCGAGGAACGCAGAAAGATAAAGCCCATCCGGCAGCTTCGTCGCCATGTCCTTGGAGGAGTGTACGGCGAGATCGAGCCTGCCGTCGGAGAGTTGCTCTTCGAGCTCCAGCGTAAAGAGACCCTTGCCGCCGATTTCGGAGAGCGGCCGATCGGTGATGCGGTCGCCCTTCGTCGAAAGAACGACGATCTCGAAACAGTCTTCGTCAAGTCCATGTGCCGCCATCAGGCGACCCTTGAGTTCATGCGCCTGCTTGAGCGCGAGCGGGCCGCCACGCGTACCGATGCGGTATTGTCTCTTTCGCATGCCTCTCCGTCCATGTTACCGCACGACAGGTAAACGGGATTGCGGGCCCCTGCAATCGCCAGGTCACAGTCGACGAAGCCCCATCATGCCAAATTCCATTCTTGTCCTCGGCATCGAAACGAGCTGCGACGAAACTGCGGCCTCGCTCGTTCGCCGCAATCCTGATGGATCGGGTGACATCCTGTCCAACGTCGTCCTGAGCCAGCTCGACGAGCACGCGCCCTTCGGCGGTGTCGTGCCGGAAATCGCGGCACGAGCCCATGTCGAGGCGCTGGACGGCATCATTTCGGAAGCGCTCGCTCGGGCGAAGACGACCCTCGATGACGTCGACGCGGTTGCGGCCACCAGCGGTCCGGGCCTAATCGGCGGACTGATCGTCGGGCTGATGACCGGGAAGGCGATCGCCGCGGCGACAGGCAAGCCGCTCTTTGCCGTCAATCATCTCGAAGGCCACGCACTGACGGCACGCCTGACCGACGGGATCAGGGACCCCTATCTGCTGCTGCTCGTTTCCGGCGGGCACACGCAGCTACTGGTCGTGGCCGGTGTCGGCGACTACCGAAGGCTCGCCACCACGATCGACGATGCGCTGGGTGAAGCATTCGACAAGACGGCAAAGCTCCTCGGCCTTGCCTATCCCGGCGGGCCTGAGGTGGAGCGGCGCGCAGCGACGGGCAATCCGCTTCGCTTCGACCTGCCGCGGCCGATGCGCGGCGAAGAGCGGCTCGATTTTTCCTTTTCCGGTCTGAAGACAGCCGTGCGCCAGCAGGCCGCCAAACATGCTCCGCTCTCGGAGCAGGACGTCGCCGATCTTTGCGCCTCGTTTCAAAAAGCCGTGACGGACACGCTGGAGGAACGCCTCTCGCGCGGCCTCTCCCGGTTTCGTGCGGATTTCCCTGAGATCGATACACCCGCAATGGTGGTTGCCGGTGGCGTTGCGGCAAACCGCGCGATCCGAACCGCGCTCGCTTCGCTGACCGACCGCCATGGATTTCGTCTCATCGCAGCGCCGATTGAGCTCTGTACCGACAATGCGGCAATGATCGCCTGGGCCGGAGCCGAACGGATGGCGCTGGGCTTGCCGGCAGATACGGCCGAGGTCGCGCCGCGCTCGCGCTGGCCACTCGACGAGAGCGCCGAGGTCCGCATCGGCTCCGGTCGCCGCGGGGCGAAGGCGTGAGCGCGCCGGATCTCGCCATCGTCGGTGCCGGCGCTTTCGGAACGGCGCTTGCCTGTACGCTTGCGCGCAGCCGATCCGAACCGCTCGTGCTTTATGCGCGCAATGCAGCGCAGGTCACGGAAATGCGCGAGACGCGAACCAACGCGCGTTTTCTGCCGGGCATCCCCCTTCCTGAGCGTATCGAGCTGCAGAACGACCTGACCGCTCTTGCCGGCGTCCACCGCATCCTCGTTGCCGTGCCGGCTCAAGCGCAGGGCGAGATGATCCGGGCTCTGCGCCCGCATGTCGGTTCGGAATGCGAACTCGTCATCTGCGCCAAGGGCATCGAGCGCGCATCGCATCGTTTCCTTTCAGAGGTGGCCGCCGAAGCGGCACCCGGCCTGCCGATCTCGGTTCTCTCCGGCCCCGGCTTTGCGGCCGACATGGCAAACGGCCTGCCCACCGCAATGACTTTGGCTTCCGCAGATCGCGCGAGGGCCGAGGCGACGTCTGCCGCGCTGTCCGGCGACAGTTTCAGGCTGTATGCGAGCGGCGATGTTGCTGGTGTAGAGATCGGCGGCGCGCTGAAGAACGTGCTTGCCATCGCAGCCGGCATCGTCGATGGCGCCGCACTCGGCCAATCCGCCCGCGCTGCGCTCATCGCCCGCGGTCTGGCCGAAATGACGCGGTTTGCGGCTGCCTTCGGTGGCAAGGCGGAAACAATCGCAGGTCTTTCGGGCCTCGGCGATCTGGTGCTGACGGCCACCAGCGAACAGTCGCGCAATTTCCGCTTCGGACGCGCCATCGGACAAGGAGTGCCTCCGAAAGACCTCTCCCAACCCGGCCAGCCCCTGACGGAAGGGGCCTTCACGGCTGCAGTCGCCTGCGATCTCGCCCGCCAGGCCGGTATCGAACTGCCGATCGCAAACGCCGTTTCGGATGTCATCGAGGGACGGCTGACCGTAGGCCAAGCCATGGAGCACCTAATGCGCCGCCCGCTTCGCAGCGAGGACGCAACTTCCGACCAAGTGGCCGAAGACTTGACGGATCGTTCCCCCCGGGCGAATTAGCGCGGCACTCAAGCCCGATCGTCAACGATAGCGAGTAAGCCGATGTATTTCGCCGCCATCTGCCGGGACAAGCCTGGCTCCTTGCAATTGCGCCTGGATACGCGTCCCGCCCATGTCGAGCATCTCAATGCGTTGAATGCGAACGGCGTCCTGAAAATCGCGGGGCCCCTGCTCGGTGAAGACGGCAAGCCGTTCGGCAGCCTTCTGATTTTCGAATGCGCCGACCTCGCCGAGGCCGAGACGGTCGCGGCTTCTGACCCCTATGCCAAGGCCGGCCTCTTCGAAACCGTAGAGGTTTCTCCGTGGAACTGGACGTTCAACCCGCCGGAGGCGCGCTGACCGTGGCATACTGGCTGTTCAAGTCCGAGCCGTTCAAATGGTCGTGGGACATGCAGAAGGCCCGAGGCGACAAGGGCGAGCAGTGGGACGGCATCCGCAACTATCAGGCACGCAACAACATGCGCGCCATGAAGATCGGCGACAAAGGCTTCTTCTATCATTCCAATGAAGGCCTGGAAGTCGTCGGCATCGTCGAGGTCTGCAGCGAGATCCATCCGGACACGACGATCGACGATCCTCGCTGGGAATGCGTCGACATCCGCGCCGTCCGCGATATGCCGAAGCCGGTCACCCTGAAGGATGTGAAGGCCAATCCGAAGCTCGCCGAGATGTCGTTGGTGACGTCGATGCGCCTTTCGGTACAGCCGGTGACGGAAGACGAATATCTGGAAGTCTGCTGCATGGGCGGGCTCGACAAGCCGCCGCGCTGAATGGAAAACGCGGCCGATCCCGACTTGATCGCCGAGCGCTTCATCCGCGAAAACACCAGCGTGACACGCCCGCCCCATGTGCCGGAGATCGCGCTGCATCTGGCCACGGAAGCCCATGATCTGTGGCTGAAGACCGAGGAAGAGCTCGGCGCCATTGGTCTGCCGCCGCCATTCTGGGCCTTTGCCTGGGCCGGCGGCCAGGGGCTCGCGCGCTACATCCTCGACCATCCGGAATGCGTCGCCGGCAAGACCGTGCTGGATTTTGCGACTGGCTCGGGCATCGTCGCGATCGCGGCGCTGAAAGCGGGTGCGCACCAAGTCCTGGCCGTCGATACCGACAAGTGGGCGCTCAGCGCCTGCAAGCTCAACGCCACGCTCAACCATCTCACAATGGAGACCACGTCGCGTGAGTTGGTCGGTCTGGACGAGGGCTGGGATGTCGTCCTCGCCGGCGACGTCTTCTACGACCGGGCGATGACGCAAGCGATCCTGCCCTGGTTCGAAGCCCTCGCGGCGCGTGGCGCTACCGTGTTCGTGGGCGATCCCGGCCGCAGCTACAAACCGGTTGATCATCTCGAGAAGCTCGCCACCTACGATGTGCCAGTTCTGACGGCGCTCGAGGATTCCGAGGTGAAGCGCACGAGCGTCTATCGCTTCCGCGCGACGGCTTAAAGGTTCAGCCGATCACCGCAACGCGCGTGAACGAAGATACGAACTGTATCAATCGCAGCATGTCGCGACGCTTCAGCGCGATGCAGCCTTCCGTCGGCAGATAACCCGGACGCGCGAGATGCATGAAGATGGCGCTGCCGCGGCCCGCCTGGCGCCGACCGATGTTCCAATCGAGCACGAGGACGATGTCGTAGAGATCGTCCGTCCGCCACATCGTTTCGGCGCTTTGCGGAAACGGCAGCCTGACAGGACGGTTATAAGCGGCATGCCAAGGCGCGTCGCACCAGCCGGCATCGTGGCGAATAGGCCGCATGGGCAAAGCCGTCTCGGGACGCGGCCCTTTGTCGGCGCGCCAATAGCCATGAAGCACTGCCATTTCGGTCCGCGGCGTGGCGCCATCGCCTTCGCGCTTGAAGGCCGATATGCCGCCTTTGCCGAGCGCCACGTCGAAGCCGATGCCGCCGCCGACCGACAAAAGGCCCCGGCTATCGTGGCCCGGCTTGCGGCGCACGGTGATGACGGATGGTGATAACGGACCGATCAATTTGCGGTGTCCCGGGGGCTTGGCGGATCGGCGATCACATTTACCACTTTGACGACGAAGGCAAAGCGCCTAAACATTCGGCTTTACGCGCTGATGCGCAAACCGAACACAGGAGTTGCCCCATGACCTCTCGCACCATCCTGATCGTCGATGATGATACGGATCTGCGCGAGACCTTGAAGGAGCAACTCGCGCTCTGCGAAGAATTCGATTTGCTGGAAGAGCCGACGGCGACCAAAGGCGTCCAGACCGCCCGTAGCGCGTCGGTCGACCTTCTGATCATGGATGTCGGGCTGCCGGACATGGATGGCCGCGAGGCGGTCAAGCTTCTGAGAAAGGGTGGCTTCAAGTCCCCCATCATCATGCTGACCGGTCACGACACCGATTCCGATACGATCCTCGGACTTGAATCCGGCGCCAACGACTATGTCATCAAGCCGTTCCGCTTCGCGGTACTTCTTGCACGGATCCGCGCGCAATTGCGCCAGCACGAGCAGAGCGAAGATGCGACCTTCACCGTCGGTCCCTACACGTTCAAGCCGAGCCAGAAGCTCCTGACCGATGAGAGCGGCGGCAAGATCCGCCTGACGGAAAAGGAATCGGCGATCATCCGATACCTCTACCGTGCGGACCAGAAGGTGGTCACCCGCGACGTCCTGCTGGAAGAAGTGTGGGGCTACAATTCCGGCGTGACCACCCACACGCTGGAAACCCATGTGTACCGCCTGCGGCAGAAGATCGAGCGCGATCCATCCAACGCCGAAATCCTGGTGACGGAGAGCGGCGGATACAAGATCGTACCGTGATGCGCGCAAGGACGAGCATCGCTTCATGTCCCTGAAAGACGATATTTCGCTTCTTGGCGACGTGCCGATTTTCGGCGACCTGAGCGATGAACAATTGCGCCTTGTCGCGTTTGGCGCCGAACGGCGCCGCATTCCCGCCGGGCAGGTGCTTTTTCGGCAAGGTGCTGCGGCCGACTGCGCCTATGCGGTGGCGAGCGGCACATTCGATCTCGAGCGCACCGATCCTCAGGGCCGGACGATCAAGCTCGGCGCGGCCAAGCCCGGCACGCTTCTCGGCGAATTGGCGCTGATTTCGCTCACCGAGCGGAAGACCACGGCCGTCGCGGCGGAATCGTCCGAGGTGATCCGCATCACGCGCCCGCTGTTCAATCGCATGATCGAGGAATATCCCGAGCTCGGCACCATCATGCAGCGCCGCATCGAGGCCAATCTTCAACGCCTGATCGAAGAACTGAGCGCCCTGTCGCCGCGCCTCGGCGGCTAGCTACCCGGACCGGCTGAACAAACGACCGAGCTCCGCGTTTCCTATCCATGAAGATGACCATGGAGACGAGCATGTCCGATCGACCCGAAGGCGAGCGCGAACCCACCACGCGCAAGGAAGATTACAAGGCTTACACCGAACGCAATATCGACGACGGCTGGCCCTATAGCGACGAGCCCGGCAACGAGGAAAGCCGCCTGCAGGGCAATCGCCCCTATGCCGACGAGGAGCTGGAAGATTTGCCGGCCGGCGTCGACGGTTTTCACGTCGAAGAACTGCCCGATCCCGTCGGCGGCTCGGGCCAGCTCGACGAAGAGGACGATGCCGAAGGCGAAGATGGGATCGATGAAGGCGCTGATCCGGATGAAAGCGCCGATCCGGAAGTCGACCCTCGTCCGGTAGACAAAGACGCCGGCTAAACCGCCCGGCATTCAATGAAAAAGGGCCTCCAGACGGAGGCCCTTTTTTTGTGAGGATCAGGCGATCTTACGTGTCGCCATTGCCCTTGTGCTTCTTCGGCTGCGTGGCCGAGACCGGGTCGCTGGCAGGGAACGTATCTTCCAGACCCTCTTCCAGATTGTCGTCGGTATCCTGGTGCTTGCGCTCTTCTTCCAGGCTTTCCTTGGCGGGGTTCTTCGTCTTGTCGGAATCGTTCATTTTATAGGCCTCCTTGGTTGGAGGGATAACGCATGGGCCGCCTCGATGTTGCGCTGTCGCTTAAATAAGGGACGAATTCACATCGCGTCCACGGCGTTGCCGACGAAGAAGAACAGGGCCGAACCACCACCTCCCAGAACGATATAGCCAAAAAGCGCCAAGAGCCCGTCCCGTGTTACCAGTGCCGTGGCAAACAGCGTAACGGCCGTCGCCAGCAGCGATGAAGAGAACGGCACGAGCTCGAAGAACGGCATCGCCGCGCCGCAGGCGACACACAGGAACTGCGGGATCAGCGCGAGCGGCGGCTGGACCAGCAGTTGCAGACGTGGGCGCGTGAACTTGTCGGCAAATCGGACTGGCTTCTCCATGAAGTCCAGAGCCCGGTTTAGCCGATCGCGTCCGACCTCGCGCTTCAGAATCCATCGCGGCAGCCAGACATGGCTGCGCTGCAGCGCCATCTGCATCGAGATCAGAGCAATAATGAACCCACCGATCGACGAGAGGCCGGGAATGCCGCTGAGAGGGCTGATGATGATAAGACCGGGCACGAGCAACAGCGGCGCGAAGGATGCCCGACCGAGGGCGGAGACAATGTCCGCGATCGAAACGAAGTCGCCACCGCCAGCCGCGCGGACGCAGGAGACGACCGATTGCAGCGGATTGTCATCGTCCATGGCGAGCGTGCCACAGTCTTCTCCATCCGCCTCCGCTCGATCTTCGTGCCCTGCCTCGCTCAAATGAATGCGCCTTCGATGTTGTCCCGACGGGTGTTGAACGAGCGGGTCCGGTGGTTGGTGCCCGTAGAGCGCAACTCGAGCGGTTGTCTAGAGGTCGAAATGGGCGATGACCGGAACGTGATCGGACGGCCGCTCCCAGCCGCGGGCCTCCCGCAGCACATCGATCCGTGTGAGGTTCTCGACAAGATCGGCCGATGACCAGATGTGATCCAGCCTGCGCCCGCGATCGGATGCCCCCCAATCCTTTGCGCGATAACTCCACCAGGTGAAGATCTTCTCCTCAGGCGGAATATGCACCCGCATCAGATCCGTCCATGCACCCGAGCTTTGGGCCAGCAGCAAACCTTCGGTTTCGATCGGCGTATGGCTGACGACGCGCAGCAATTGCTTGTGCGACCACACATCGGTTTCCAAAGGCGCGATGTTGAGGTCACCGACCAGGATGGACGATATGCCTTCGCTCCGCTCCCGCTCGGCATGCACCAGTTTCAGCTCCGCGAGATAAGCGAGCTTATGGGCGAATTTCGGATTGATCTCGGGATCCGGCTCGTCGCCGCCCGCCGGAACGTAGAAATTGTGGATTCGTATCCGCTTGGCGCCCGCCGCGATAACGCAGGACGCATGACGGGCATGGCCGACATCGCCAAAATCCATCCGCTCTTCGGCAAGGATCGGATTGCGCGAGAGCGTGGCGACGCCGTGATAGCCCTTCTGCCCGTGCGCGAGGATGTGCTCGTAGCCGAGCTTGCGCAGACGCTTGAACGGAAAGGCATCGTTCGGACACTTGGTCTCCTGCAGACACAACACATCCGGCCGATGGCTTTCGAGAAATGCTTCGACGAGCGGAAGGCGGAGGCGAACGGAATTGATGTTCCACGTGGCGATCGAAAACGACAAAGAGAAATCCCCGGCAGATGAATGCCGGGGATGTATCGTGCAGCTTGCCTAAGAGGCAATGGCGGAAGCTTGATCAGCGCTCAAATGGCGCAAGCAGAACTCAGCGCTGCGTGCCTCGCCCGCGCAATTCGTCATAAGGCACGTCGAAGACATTGGCGGCGAACTCGACGCCCGTCTGGACGTTCATGATCATCACCGTCGTTTCCTTGTTCTGGGCGTCGAGCATCGTCCACTGCTTCAGATCATAGGTATTGGGATCGAACATCATGGTGATCTTCGAATTGCCGAACATGGAGCTGTCCGACATGACGATTGTGATCAGGTCCGGCTGCTGGTTGACCGATTCGACGTTCGAGGCCGAAAGATCGATGCTTTCCGACAGGAGAAGCGCCAGCGGCGTCCTGTTCAGCGGATAGACGTCCCAGGTGCCGAGCTTCTGGTTGCCGATCACGACAGAATCGCCGTCCGAGATCACGCGGATCGGCGAAGGCTCCTGGTAATTGAACCGCATCTTGCCGGGACGGGCGATGTGGAAGGTTCCGCCGGTCTGTTCGCCGCGCGGGCCGAACTGAACGAAGTCGCCCGTCATCGTTCTGATGGACGCGAAATGGTTCGCGATCTGCTGGGCGATTTCGTTGCTCTGCGCAGCTGCCGGAGTGGGGATGGCTGCTGCGATAGGCATGGCCACCAGCGCCATCGCCAACAGTCCGGCTGCACCCTTCAGAAAAGTGCGCCGCGATCCGGCAGCGGAGTTCGATCCTGCTTCGAGTCTTTTGGTCATCGTCTTCTCCTACGAAGCGTTTTTTCACAGTCAACTGCGGCGCCACTATGTCGGTTCCGCGCGCGTCGAGAATGCCGCACCCGCCGAAGGTCGAAGCGTCGTCACCGACCCGAGATGTCGTCCTCGGTCGGGACCAGAATCTCGCGTTTTCCGGCATGGTTTGCTGGACCGATCACCCCTTCCTTTTCCATACGTTCGATCAGCGATGCGGCGCGGTTGTAGCCGATGCCCAGTCGACGCTGAATATAGGAGGTCGAAACCTTGCCGTCTCTGAGCACGACCGCGACGGCCTGATCGTAGGGGTCGTCGGAACCTTCGAGATTGGAGGTTCCTGCCGGACCACCCCCGCCGGGACCGCCTTCGCCGTCCTCGTCGTCTTCAGTGATCGCGTCGAGATATTCGGGTACGCCCTGCGCCTTCAGGTGCGCGACGACGTCCTCGACCTCCTCGTCCGATACGAAGGGTCCGTGGACGCGCTGGATGCGGCCACCGCCGGCCATGTAGAGCATGTCGCCCATACCGAGCAGCTGTTCGGCGCCCTGCTCGCCCAGAATGGTGCGGCTGTCGATCTTGGACGTGACCTGGAAGGAGATACGGGTCGGGAAGTTCGCCTTGATCGTGCCGGTGATGACGTCGACAGACGGACGCTGCGTCGCCATGATCACGTGGATGCCGGCGGCACGGGCCATCTGCGCCAGCCGCTGCACCGCGCCTTCGATCTCCTTGCCGGCGACCATCATCAGGTCGGCCATCTCGTCGATGATGACGACGATATAGGGCATCGCCTCCATCGCGAACTCTTCCGTCTCGTAGACGGCCTCGCCGGTTTCCCGGTCGAAGCCAGTCTGGACGGTGCGCGAGATGATGTCGCCCTTCTTCAAAGCCTGCTCGACGCGCTGGTTGAAGCCATCGATGTTGCGCACACCGATCTTCGACATCTTCTTGTAGCGCTCTTCCATCTCCCGGACGGTCCATTTGAGCGCGACGACGGCCTTCTTCGGATCGGTGACCACCGGCGTCAGCAGATGCGGAATCCCGTCATAGACGGAAAGCTCGAGCATCTTGGGGTCGATCATGATCAACCGGCACTTCTCCGGCGACATGCGGTAGACGATCGACAGGATCATCGTGTTGATGGCGACCGACTTGCCCGAACCGGTGGTACCGGCGACGAGCACGTGCGGCATCTTGGCGATGTCCACGACCACGGCATCGCCATTGATCGACTTGCCGAGCGCAAGCGCGAGTTTCGCCTTGGATTGTTCGAAATCGCGGCTGGCGATGATTTCGCGCAGATAGACCGTCTCGCGCCGGGCGTTCGGCAGTTCGATGCCGATCGCGTTACGTCCGGGCACGACGGCCACGCGGGCGGCGATCGCGCTCATCGAGCGGGCGATATCGTCGGCAAGGCCGATGACGCGGGAGGATTTGATGCCGGGCGCCGGCTCCAGCTCGTAGAGTGTCACGACAGGGCCAGGCTTCACCTGGATGATCTCGCCCTTGACGCCGAAATCCTCCAGCACGCCCTCCAACATCCGTGCGTTCTGTTCGAGGATCTCGTCGGAGAGGCTCGCGTCGCGTCCGAGGTTCTGCGCCTCATTCAAAAGCTCGAGCGACGGCAGATCGAAACCGTCGTCGCCCGAATTCGCCAGAGCTTCCCGGTCGATCTTGACCGGTTTGCGAACTTTTTGGACAGGAACAGCCGCACGGGCCACCGGCGCTTCCGCTACGGGTCGGGCCGGCTGGCGCTGCGGCGCAGCCGCAGGCGCCCAGTCCGGCTCGATCATCCCGTCGTCGAGATCGACATCGTCATCCAGATCATCGCGCTCGTTGCCGAGCATCGGATCATCGAATGCGGGTTCCACGGGACGTGCCGGGGCACGGCGAACACCGGGGGCGAAATCGAGCGCGTCTTCGTCATCGATGGCGTCATCGAATTCGATCGAAGGTTCCGCACGGCGGGCCGAAACGGTCGCGACCCGCGCGGTCATCTCCGGCTCGCGCCGGCCATCCAGGGTGACGAAGGTGTCGTCGTTGAAATCGTAGGGCTCTTCGAACTCGTCGCGACCGCGGTCCTTCCCGATCCGACCGCCGCTGATCCGGCGCGCGGTCGCCCGCATCGAGTACCACCAGTGTGCCATCGCTCCGAGCGCGAGCAGGCGGCCGCTTTCCGGCTCGAAATCGTCCTCATCCTCTTCGTCGGCCTCGACGAAGTCTTCCTGGTCGTCGGCCTCGAAGACGTCGCGGCGATCGACGAGCACTGCGGCATACATCGACAACCAGACTGCAGGGCCGATCAGCACCAGCCCGACCAGCACCGAATAGATGCCGGACGGAAAGCCGCCGATGAGAGACGCGGGCACCCGCAGCACCATATCGCCGAAAACGCCGCCAATACCCGTGGGCAGCGGCCAGTGTGCCGGCGGGGTGATGCAGGCCAGCACTGCGGAGAAGAGAGCCGCGCCGAAGATCCAAGCGATCATGCGGCGGAAGATCGGAACGAGCGGCACGCCACGAAACAGGAAGATCGCCCAGAAGACGGGCGCTATCATCGCAAAGACTGCGCCGAGACCGAAGAACTGCATGCCGAGATCGGCGAACGCGGCACCCGCAAAGCCGAGCGCATTGGTGGGCCGCCCGCCATGGGCGTAGGAGAAGCTCGGATCGTTGACGTTCCAGGTCGCCAATGCGCCTACCGCGAATGCGAGGAGAGCGACGATCGTCAGCGCGCCGGTGATGCGCAGCGGTGTCTTCAGAAGCGGCGGAATGCGAAAGATCGATCGCTGATTCTGCCGGGCAGCCAGTTGGCTGTAGCCCGGTTTCTCACGTCCGCGTCCGCCGAAACTGCCGTTTTCAACTTCGATTGCTCGTCGCATGCCACACCCGCATTGCGCGCCGCAATTGGCGCAAATTACGGGCAAACACTAGCCGCGCCATGGTTAATGGCCACTTAACTGAGGTGTGGAAGCGAGAGGGAGCGTGTCTGAAGCTCTAGAGCGTCATGCGCTGGATGGCGCCCCTGACGAGCGGCGCGACGACGGTCATGATCGGGGCTGCGACCAGCCAGGAGGGTATCCAAGCCTGAAACCAGAGGGCTCCGAGCCTTGGGTCCGACAACCCCACCGCCGAGACGGTGGAGATACCGGAAACGATGCACGTCATGATGCAGGTGACCACGACGGCAAACAGGATGGGCGCGGCCCAGCGCGGGACGAAAGGCGTCACCGCGTGACCTCTTCCGCATCGACACCAATGGGCCGCATCATTGTTCAGGCCCAGGGACGGGTTTCGGCGAGCTTGGTCTCGTAGCCGGAGATCGCCGACGCGCGCTCCATCGTCAGGCCGATGTCGTCGAGTCCGTTGAGCAGGCAATGCTTCTTGAACGAATCCAGCTCGAAGCGGATGACGCCACCATCCGGGCCACGGATTTCCTGTGCTTCCAGATCGATCGTCAGTGTCGCGTTGGAGCCGCGCTCGGCATCGTCAATCAGCTTTTCGAGGTCATCCTTGGACACGACGATCGGCAAAATGCCGTTCTTGAAGCTGTTGTTGTAGAAAATGTCAGCAAAGCTCGTGGAAATGATGCAGCGGATGCCGAAATCGGCAAGCGCCCACGGCGCATGCTCGCGCGACGAACCGCAGCCGAAATTGTCGCCAGCAACGAGAATCTTCGAATTTCGGTAGGCGGGCTTGTTGAGGACGAAGTCCGGGTTCTCGGACCCGTCTTCCAGATAGCGCATTTCCGAGAATAGGCCGACGCCGAGACCGGTGCGCTTAATGGTCTTCAGATAGTCCTTCGGAATGATCATGTCGGTGTCGATATTGACGATCGGCAGGGGCGCCGCGACACCGGTGAGCTTGTCGAACTTTTCCAAAGGATTGATCTCCGCTTCAATTCCGGCCCGCTTTAGCAAAGCCCGGCCGGAAAATGAAGAGGTTTGACGTCGCTAGCGCCTCGAAGGAGAGAACCTCGAAGTACCGAAGGCTTATTGGTCGATGATCGTCCCGCGGCCGTCGTTCCAGATGCGCGGCTCGCGATTGCGACGGGCATCCTGCGTCCGCGCCATCGCCGGGCGGTTCTGGTTGGAACCAAAAACCTTGAGTGCGAGAGCGGCGCTGAGGCCAACGACCAGCACGATGCCGACGAAGGCGAGACCGAGAGCGGCCATGATGGCGAAGGATGCAACGGCCAGGGTGAGGCCGATGACGGTTTGGATCGCGTTGCGCAGCGTGTCCATCAATTGGGTATCCTGTTTCAACACTCCCAATGTGGAGGTGCAATCAAGGCGCTTCAATGGCAGTTGGGCTCACGAACATGTCATATGACATTGCGCTCCAGAAACGGCCGGCCCTGCGGGATGCGGCCGAACCCGAAAGCGCTGCAGTCGATGGTGCGGTATGCACCATGCACGATCATTTCGGCGACCGCCCGGCCGGCCGCCGGCGCCTGTTGCAGGCCATGCCCCGAGAACCCGTTGATGAAATGGAGATTCGCGATCTCGGGATGCGGGCCGATCACCGCATTCTGGTCGAGTGTGTTGTATTCGTAGTGACCTGCCCATGCACGCTCGAACCGGATCGCCTCGAACGCCGGAATGCGATGGGCGAGCACCGGCCAGATGATCTCGTCGAACAAATGATAATCCGGCTCGAAATCGTCGGCCTCGGCAGTCTTGTCGCCGGGCGGCGTCGTACCGGTGATGAAGAGGCTTCCTTCCGGCCGAACATAGACACCGCTCGGATCGACGGTCAGCGGCATGGCTGGCAACATCGTGCGTGCTGAAAAAACGAACACGGTGCGCTTGCGCGGCTCCACCGGAAGATCGATGCCGGCAAAAGCTGCAACCCGGCCGGCCGACGGACCGGCTGCGTTCACCAGCGTTCCACAAGAGAGCACCGACCCGTCGTCCAGGCGGCAGGTCTGCACGCGGCCATCCTGCACATCGATCCCGACGACCCGCGCTTGCAGAAAGGTGACATTGCGGCGCCGCAACTCCCCGCGGATGACCGCCAGCAAGCGATGCGCATCGAACCAGCCCTCACCGCTCCGCCCGAAGCCTCCGGCCGCGAGGCCTTCCGTGTTCAGCCAATCGAACTGCGCAGCAAGCTCGGCCGAATGCAGCAGGGCTATATCGGCACCAGCTGCCATCTGAACGGCATGGTTGGCTTCGATCTGCGCCTGACCCTCGGCGCTTGCGAGAATGAGATACCCGTTCTCCGTCAGCCCCACATCGGCATCGGCCCCGAAGCGATCGACGAGGCCACGGATGAAGTCCAGCCCGAACAGCGACAACGCGATGTTCTCCGGCTCGGAGAATTGCTGGCGGATCGAAGCGGCCGACAGGGTCGTGGAAGCCTTCGAATAGGTGGGGTCTGGCTCGACGATGGCGATCGAACCGGTAAAACCCTCTTCCCGCAGGAAGAGCGCTACCATGCTGCCCATGATCGCGCCGCCTGCGACGACGACGTCGAAGCGGGAGGAAGTGGAAGTGCTCGTCGGAAGAATCACGGGTGCTCGCTCAAGCTCTTGCGTGGCTGCAGCCTGAAAGGCAAAACAGCGCCATGTCAAATCGCTCATCCGCCGAACAGCCGCCGTCCCGTCCCGTCCGTCCGCGTCGAAGCGTTCTCTATGTGCCGGCGGTCAATGAGCGTGCCATCGCCAAGCTGCCGTCGCTCGCCTTCGACGTCGTGATCTTCGATCTGGAGGATTCCATCGCGCCCGATCAGAAGGATGGGGCGCGCGAGAATTTGCGGCAGGTGCTGCGCGATCTGGATCTGCAGGGCCGCGAACGCATCGTTCGCATCAACGGGCTCGAGACGCGGTGGGGAACCGAAGATCTGCTGGCAGCGCGCGCAGGCGGTGTCGACGCGATCCTGCTTCCCAAGGTCGAGGATCCGGCAGCCATCCAAACGGCCGCTTCCGCGCTCGATCAGACCGACGCAGCGGAGACGATGCGCCTCTGGGCCATGATCGAGACGCCGAAAGGCATCATGAACGCCGGCCATGTTGCCGCTGCGGCCAGAACGTATGGATCGCGGCTCGACTGCTTCGTCGTCGGGCCGAACGATATCGCGAAGGACACCGGCGTCCGTGGGACCCCGGGCCGGCCGTATCTCGTGCCTTGGCTGATGCAGATCCTGCTCGCCGCGCGCGCCTTCGGCCTCGATGTAGTCGACGGCGTCTACAATGACTTCCGCGATTCAGAAGGTTTCGCCGACGAGTGCCGCCAGGGTCGCGACATGGGTTTCGACGGCAAGACGCTGATCCATCCGGCCCAGATCGAAGCCGCCAACGACGCCTTCGGCATCGGCGCGCAGGAGCGGCAGGATGCGGAACGCATCGTCGCCGCGTTCGATCAGCCAGAAAACGCGACTAGGGGCGTCATTGAAATCGACGGCCGGATGGTGGAACGGCTGCATCTCATCGATGCGCAACGCCTGCTGACCAAGGCCAGCGCAATCAACGAGCGCAAGGGAGCACGGACATGAAACTCTATCGACTGCTGACCGGACCGGACGATGCAAGCTTCTGCCACAAGGTGACGGCGGCGCTGAACAAGGGTTGGCTCCTGAGCGGCTCGCCGGCCTACGCCTTCGACGCGGAAACGAAGACCATGAAGTGCGCGCAGGCCGTCTACAAGGAAGTCAAAGGCGTCGACTACGTTCCGGAGATGAAGCTCGGCGAACAATAACGGCGGGCTTCGGGTCGACCGGTCAGTCGACCGTTTCTTCGATCCGTTCCATGTCGTCGTCGCTCAACCCGAAATGGTGGCCGATCTCGTGGATGAGGACATGTGCGATGATATCGCCGAGGGTCTCTTCGTTCTCCGCCCAATAATCGAGAATGGGACGACGGTAGAGCGTGATGCGATTGGGGAACTCACCGGTTTCCAGCGAGAAACGCTCACCGACACCTCGCCCTTCGAACAGGCCGAGCAGGTCGAACGGCGTTTCGAGGGCCATGTCTTCGAAGATTTCGTCAGACGGAAAGTCGTCCAGCCGGATGATCACGTCGCCGGTCAACGCACGGAACTCGTCGGGCAGGCGTGCGAAGGCTTCGCGTGCCAGTGACTCGAATTCCGCAAGCGAAGGCGCATAAGCCCTCGTCCAGTCGTTCGTTTGGTCCATTTCCGCCATCGGTGCCCTTTCTTTGGGGCCATATAGGCGATTGCATCAGGTAGTGCGAGAGGCAAAGCGCGCCGTCGGACCGCTCACAGGACCCGAACTGCGAGACCGAAGATGCTCGTTTCGCGGGTAAATTGACCGACATCAATTCATGGGTAGCGCGTTTATTCTTTTTTAGGATGCATTTCATTCAATAGCCCGGTCGGCTTCGGACGGTATGGGCTCTCCGAATACATGATTGTTGGCCGATACTCCGGCGTGCCCGGGATGCTGCACACACGCTATCCTCGGGGAATCTCATGTCGCATGCACGGCGCCTTCGCGGCGCACGAACCATTGCAGCCTTCATTTCGACAGCGCTGCTCGCATCGACGACCGCTTTCGCGCAGGAAGCATCGCCAAGAACGAGCGAAAACGGCGTGTTCGCCGACCGCATCCTATTCGGTCAGGCGGCTCCGCTGGAAGGCCCGGCCAGTGCGCTCGGGCTCGGTATGCAACTCGGCATCCAGGCGGCATTTCACGAAATCAACACGGCCGGCGGCGTCCATGGGCGACAGCTCGAACTGATCAGCCGCGACGACCAGTACGAACCGGCACGATCCATTGAAGAAGTCCGGCGCCTCATCGGCCAGGACAAGGTCTTCGGTCTGATCGGTCCGGTCGGAACGCCGACGTCGGCAGCGACGCAGCCGATCGCCATGGAAACCAACGTCCCGTTCATCGGCGCCTTTACCGGCGCCGGCTTCCTGCGCGATCCGAAGCTCGCCAACGTGGTCAACATCCGCGCGTCCTACGACGCCGAGACCGAAACCTGGATGAAGCTTCTCGTCGATGAGCGCAAGCTGAAGCGCATCGCCATACTCTACCAGGATGACGCCTTCGGTCGTGCGGGCCTGAGCGGCGCGGTCGCCGCCCTGGAACGCCGCGAGATGGAGCTTGTGGCGCGCGGCACCTACCAGCGCAACACGACGGCCGTGAAGGCTGCGCTGCTGGAGTTGCGCAAGGCCAACGCACAGGCCGTCGTGATGGTCGGCGCCTATCTGCCGATCGCGGAATTCGTGAAGGTCGCCCGCTCCATCGACTTCGATCCGACATTCGTCAACATCTCCTTCGTCGGCTCGGATGCACTCGCTTCCGCGCTGGAGGGTGAAGGGGAAGGCGTCATCGTCTCGCAGGTCGTTCCTTTCCCGTGGGACGACGCCAACCCGCTGGTCGCAGCCTACCAGGCAGCGCTTGCCGAGGTGAATGGCGAAGCGAAGCCGAGCTTCGTCAGCCTGGAAGGCTATATCACCGGGCGCCTCGCTGCGATGGCGATCGAGGAAGCAGGTCCCGAGCCGACACGCGAAGCGTTTTTGAACGGCATCCACCAGCGCGGCAGCTTCGAGATGGATGGCCTCACGCTGCAGTTCGGCCCCGACGACAACCAGGGGCTGGACGACGTCTTCTTGACCGAAATCGGCCCTGACGGTGCGTTTCGCCCGCTCGCCGGCCCACAAAGCTGATCGCTTTGCCCGACACTCCATCAGGACCCAAAATCATGGCAACTCGTAACGAGACCAAGGCAGTTTCAACCGGCGCAACGCGGCGCGGCGGGCTAGGCGTGCGTGGCAAGCTGACGGCAGCGGTCGCCGGCATTTCGGTGCTCACGGTGGTGGCCATCGGCATTGCTGTCGTGTCGTTCCAGGGCGCGCAATCGGAATTCAAGCGCTTCAACGAAGAGCAGGTTCCGCAGGTCATCAGCGCCGGCGAGCTTGCCACCTTCAGCACCGACGTGACCATTGCTTCGTCGCAACTCATCAATGCCGAAGAAGAGGCCGAGCGCACCGAAGCTTTCGAGAGACTGACCGCCGCCTTCGGCACTCTGATCTCGAGCGCGGAGGCCCAGGGCAGTTCCGCCGACAGCGCGCCCGCGGTCGTCGAGCTGCGCGAGCGCGCACATGCTTTCGAAGCAAATCTCGACGAGCTCGACGGCCTGACGCGTCAGAACATCGTCATCCGCGAGGAACGCGACCGGCGCCTCGTCGAACTGTTCGCGCTCCATGACAGCCTTGCGCTGGCGCTTCAGCCGCTTGCCGACGATGCCTATTACACGCTGATCTTCGACGGCGAGTCCGCTGCAGTGGAAGCCAGCGACGTCATCGGTGGCATCCTCAACGACGACATGCAGACGTTCCGCCGCCTGCTCAGCCTGCGCATCGAAGCCGGGTCCACCAGCGCGGCGACGTCGGGCTACCTTCTGACGGAAGACGGAGCGCTCGCCCGCACTTTCGACGATCGCATGATCGCAGCTTCGGATCGCCTGAAGCTCCTCATCGAGCAATTGCAGGCATCGGGCAATCTGCCGCCGATCGAAGCCGAGCTTGCCATGCTGGCCGACATGCCGACGGCTGCGCGCACCATGCGCCGCGACCCGCTCTTCGCAAGCGGTTCGCCTGAGACTCGCCGCTTCATGTCCCAGCTCATCGATGTCGGACACTCTGTCGACCTCGCATTGATCGACGCCGTCGACGACATGCTGTTCGACCTGACGATCGGCGGCGAGCGGGCCGTCGAACGCAGCACCGCGACCATCACGGAGCTGGTCGACAACCAGGTGAAGCAGCTCAAAGAGACGCTGGAGATGATCTCGACGCTGCGCGAATTCACCGCGCTCATCGTTCAAGGCGCGCTGACGAACGATCCGGAAGCGATCCGCGCACTCCAGGATCGCGCGCTCGGCCTGTTCCTGACGCTCGGCACCAAGATGCAGGCGACGGGTTACTCGGATGACGCTGGACAATTGCCGCAGCTGCAGACCTTCGCCGACAGCACCAATGGCCTGATCGCGCTGCGCGGACAGCAACTTGGCATCACGCAGGAGGTCGGCACGATCGTGGATACGGTCTTCACCGACACCGTGGCGATGAACGGCCTGATCGCGCAGGTCGTGGACACACGACGTGCTGCAATTGCGGCCGACTCGACCGCGCTCGCCGAAAGCCTGCAGGCCCGCGGCTATCTTCTCATGACCCTCGGCGCAGCCGTGCTCGTCATGGCCGGCCTCATCGGCTTCTTCGTCATATCTCGCGGTATCGCCCGTCCGTTGACCAGCCTGATCGGCGCGACGCGTGACCTTGCCGATGGCAAGCTCGACGTGACGATTGCCCATGACGGCCGCAGCGACGAGCTCGGCCAGCTGGCCCGCGCGCTTGGCGTCTTCCGCGAAAACGCGATCGAGAAGGCGCGCATGGAGGCGGATGCGGAAGGCACCCGTGCGGAGCGCGAGGCAAGCCGCATGGAACGCGAGCGCATCAAGGCAGAGGATGCCCGGGTGACGCAGATTGCCGTCGACGCGCTCGGCGAGGGGCTTGCCCGTCTTGCAGAGGGCGACGTCTCTGTGCGCATCGACGAGCCATTCGTCGCAAGCCTCGAAAGCCTGCGTCTCCACTTCAACAGCTCCATGCACAAGCTCAGCGAAACGCTCGAAATGGTGCGGGAGAACGCCCACTCGATCAGCAGCGCGTCGGCCGAGATGCGGGCCGGCACGGATGACCTGTCGCGCCGCACCGAGCAGCAGGCCGCATCGCTGGAAGAAACCGCAGCGGCGCTCGAGGAAATCACTGCGACGGTGCGCAACTCGTCAACGCAAGCCGACAACGCCCGCCGCATGGCCGATGAAGCCAAGGCCGGCGCGGAACGCTCCCGCATCGTGGTCGAGGACGCGATCTCGGCCATGGCCCGTATCGAGGATGCTTCGGGCCAGATCGCCCGCATCATCGGCGTCATCGACGAGATCGCCTTCCAGACCAACCTTCTGGCGCTCAATGCCGGTGTCGAGGCCGCCCGTGCCGGTGATGCAGGCCGCGGCTTTGCCGTGGTCGCCCAGGAAGTCCGCGATCTGGCAGGGCGTGCAAGCGGCGCGGCCAAGGAGATCAAGGAACTGATCAACCGCTCCGGCACGGAAGTGGGGGCCGGCGTCAAGCTGGTGCGTGCGACCGGCGATGCGCTGAGCGAGATCGAGCAGCATGTCGTCCAGGTCAACGCCGCAGTGGCGACCATCGCGACGGCCGCCCGCGAACAGTCGGCGGGTCTCGGCGAGATCAACCACGCCGTCAATCACATGGACCAGATGACCCAGCAGAACGCAGCGATGGTGGAGGAAACCACCGCCGCGACGCATACGCTGGCCGGCGAGGCCGAAGCGCTGCGCGAGCTCGTCGCCCAGTTCGTCATCGACGCACCGGCACGCAGCACACAGCGCCGCGCAGCCTGAACGACCGACGAAGCGGCAAGCTTGAAAAATACTGCGGGCGGGCGATCGCGGATCGCCCGCCCGTTTGCGTCATCCGCTCTTGCATTTGCGTCGGTTTCGCATAACGTGCGGCCACTCGATGGGAGAAGCCGGACCCTGCTTGGGAGCACCGGTGCCGAAGGAGCAATCGCCCCCGGAAACTCTCAGGCAAAAGGACCATCGGGTACCGACAGACTCTGGAGAGAGGCGCTCACTCAAGCGTCCGCCGAAGGGATAACAATCTCAGGCAAAGGGACAGAGGGGGCGTCGTTTCGAAGGCATTCCGCCTTCGTGTTGAACCGACGCCGGTCGTATGAGCCTTGCCGCCCTTTTTCGGGGTCACGGGCTTCCGGCGCAGTCCGGAGATGACGCTTGGGCGACGCAGCAGCACCCCTTTTGAAGACCCCGCTTCACGCGATGCATGTGGCCGCCGGCGCGCGCATGGTCCCCTTCGCTGGCTACGACATGCCAGTTCAATATGCCACCGGCGTCATGCGCGAGCATCTCCACACGCGCCAGAAGGCGGGTCTTTTCGACGTGTCCCACATGGGCCAGGTCGAACTTCACCCTAAGGACGGCGCGGTCGAAAGCGCGATGCGTGCGCTTGAAACGCTGGTCCCCGTCTCGATCCTCGCATTGAAACCCGGCCGTCAGCGTTACGCGCTGTTCACCGACGAGAATGGCGGCATCCTCGACGATCTGATGGTGGCCAATCGCGGCGATCATCTCTTCCTCGTCGTCAACGCAGCCTGCAAGGCGGCCGACATCGCCCATCTTGAGCGTCACCTCGCTGACAGCTGCGAGATGCGCGTGCGTGACGACCGTGCCCTGCTCGCACTCCAGGGTCCGAAAGCCGCGGACGTCCTGGCTACGCTCGATCCGGCCGTCGCCGACATGGTGTTCATGGATGTGCGCGATGCGAACCTTGCCGGAATTTCCGCCATCGTCTCGAGGTCCGGCTACACGGGCGAGGACGGCTTCGAGATCTCCGTCGCTGCCTCCGATGCGCCCGTCTTGGCCCAGCGCCTGCTCGACCATGACGACGTCGCCTGGATCGGTCTCGGCGCCCGCGATTCGCTGCGGCTCGAAGCCGGGCTTTGCCTCTATGGCAACGACATCACCAAGGAGACGACCCCCGTCGAGGCGAGCCTCGAATGGGCTATCCAGAAACCGCGCCGCACCGGCGGCGAGCGCGCAGGCGGCTTTCCGGGCGCCGACATCATCCTGATGCAGCTGGACGAAGGCGCATCGCGCCGCCGTGTTGGCCTGAAACCCGAAGGCCGCGCCCCCGTGCGCGATGGAGCTCCGCTCTTTGCCGAGGCAGAAGGCGGCGCGCCGATCGGCCGCGTTACCTCAGGCGGTTTTGGCCCGAGCGTCGACGGTCCGATCGCCATGGGGCTCGTTCCGACCGAGACGAGCAATGCCGGCACGAAGCTTTATGCCGAAGTGCGCGGCAAGCGCCTTCCGGTCGTCATCTCGCCCCTGCCCTTCGTCACCCAAACCTACAAACGATAACACCGAGCATCCAGGGAACAGCACCATGTTGAAATTCACCGAAGACCACGAATGGCTGAAGATCGAAGGTGATACCGCCACCGTCGGCATCACCAAACACGCCGCCGAGCAGCTCGGCGATCTCGTTTTCGTGGAACTGCCGGATGTCGGCGCCAGCTTCGAAAAGGGCGGCGATGCCGCAACCGTCGAATCGGTCAAGGCAGCATCCGAAGTCTATGCGCCGCTCGCCGGCGAAATCACCGAGGTGAACCAGGCGATCGTCGACGATCCGTCTCTCGTCAATTCCGACCCGACCGGCGCCGGCTGGATGTTCAAGCTGAAGCTTGCCGATCCGTCCGCCGCCGACAGCCTGCTCGACCAGGACGCCTACGAAAAGCTGATTGGATAAAACGCCATGACGTTCAAGCGCACCGACTACCAGCCTTACGATTTCGCCAACCGACGCCATATCGGCCCCTCACCCGAAGAAATGGCCGAGATGCTGAAGGTCGTGGGGGCGGAAAGCCTCGATGCCCTGATCGACGAAACGGTCCCGAAGGCGATCCGCCAGGCCGAGCCGCTCGCCTGGGGCGCGCCGATGACCGAGCGCGAGGCGCTGGACCGGCTGCGCGAAACCGCCAACATGAACCGCAACCTGGTCTCGTTGCTCGGCCAGGGTTACCACGGCACCATCACGCCGCCGGTCATCCAGCGCAACATTCTGGAAAACCCCGCCTGGTACACGGCCTACACGCCCTACCAGCCGGAAATCAGCCAGGGCCGGCTGGAGGCGCTGCTCAACTTCCAGACGATGGTCTGCGATCTGACGGGCCTGGATGTCGCCAATGCATCGCTTCTTGATGAGGCGACGGCGGCTGCCGAAGCCATGGCCATGGCCGAGCGCGTCTCCAAGTCGAAGAAGACGACCTTCTTCGTCGATGCCGAGTGCCATCCCCAGACGATCGCCGTCGTGCGCACCCGCGCCGAGCCGCTCGGCTGGGACGTCGTCATCGGCGATTCCATGACCGATCTCGATCCGGCTGAGGTGTTCGGCGCGATCTTCCAGTATCCCGGCACGAACGGGCAGGTCCGCGATTTCACCGATGTGATTTCGAAGCTGCACGGCGAAAATGCCATCGCCATCGTCGCCGCCGATCCGCTGGCGCTGGCGCTCCTGAAGACGCCGGGCGAAATGGGCGCCGACATCGCCTACGGCTCGACGCAGCGCTTTGGCGTGCCCATGGGCTATGGCGGCCCGCATGCCGCCTATATGGCCGTCAAGGACCAGTACAAGCGGTCGATCCCCGGCCGGCTCGTGGGCGTTTCGGTGGATGCCCGCGGCAACCGTGCCTATCGCCTGGCTTTGCAGACGCGCGAGCAGCACATCCGCCGCGAAAAGGCGACCTCCAACATCTGCACCGCGCAGGTGCTGCTGGCGGTGATGGCGTCCATGTACGGCGTCTTCCACGGCCCGCTCGGCATCAAGGCGATCGCACAGCGCGTGCACGAGCGCACTGTGATGCTGGCCGAAGGGCTGGAAAAGATCGGCTACACGATCGACCAGGACGTGTTCTTCGACACGATCAGCGTCGATGTCGGTCGCCTGCAGGGCGCAATCATCCGCTCCGCGCTCGAAGCCGGCATCAATCTGCGCCCGCTCGGCAAGGATCGCATCGCCATCACGCTCGACGAGCGCACCCGGCCGGGCGTCATCGAGAAAGTCTGGCGCGCCTTTGGCGGGGAGATGAAGGCGGATGGCAAGTCGGGCTGGCGCATTCCGGACAAGCACCTGCGCAAGTCGGACTACATGACGCATCCGATCTTCCACATGAACCGCGCCGAAAGCGAGATGACGCGCTACATCCGCCGGCTGTCGGACCGGGACCTGGCGCTCGACCGCTCGATGATCCCGCTCGGCTCCTGCACGATGAAACTGAATGCAACGGCGGAAATGCTGCCGATCACCTGGCCGGAATTTTCTGAACTGCATCCCTTCGTGCCTGCCGATCAGGCGCTCGGCTACCGTCATTTGATCGACGACCTGTCCAAGAAGCTCTGCCAGATCACCGGCTATGACGCGATTTCCATGCAGCCGAACTCCGGCGCGCAAGGCGAATATGCGGGGCTTCTCACGATCCGCGCCTATCATCTGGCGAACGGCAACGCCCACCGCGACGTCTGCCTTATCCCGACCTCGGCGCATGGCACCAACCCGGCGTCCGCGCAGATGGTCGGCATGAAGGTCGTCGTCGTCGCGGCCGCCGACAATGGCGACATCGACGTGGAGGATTTCCGCGCCAAGGCCGAGCAGCATTCGCAAAACCTTGCCGCCTGCATGATCACCTATCCCTCGACGCATGGCGTTTTCGAGGAGACGGTGCGTGATATCTGCGCCATCACCCACGAGCATGGCGGCCAGGTCTATCTCGACGGCGCCAACCTCAATGCGCTGGTCGGCCTTGCCCGACCGGGCGATATCGGCGCCGATGTGAGCCACCTCAACCTGCACAAGACCTTCTGCATTCCCCATGGCGGCGGTGGTCCGGGCATGGGTCCGATCGGCGTCAAGGCGCATCTGATCCCTTATCTTCCGGGACATCCGCAGACCGGTGGCGACCACGGCCCCGTTTCGGCCGCGCCCTTCGGCTCACCCTCGATCCTGCCGATTTCGTGGAGCTACTGCCTGATGATGGGTGGCGAAGGCCTGACCCAGGCGACGAAGGTCGCGATCCTCAGCGCCAACTACATCGCCAAGCGGCTCGAAGGCGCGTTCGGCGTGCTCTACAAGTCGAAGGCGGGTCGCGTCGCCCATGAGTGCATCATCGACACCCGCCCGCTGCAGCAATCGGCCGGCGTGACCGTCGAGGATGTCGCCAAGCGGCTGATCGATTCCGGCTTCCACGCTCCGACCATGAGCTGGCCCGTGTCAGGCACTCTGATGGTTGAACCGACCGAATCGGAAACGAAGGCCGAGATCGACCGTTTCTGCGAAGCGATGCTCGCCATCGCCCGCGAAGCGAAGGACATCGAGGAAGGCCGCCTCGACCGGGACAACAACCCGCTCAAGAACGCGCCGCACACGGTGGAAGATCTCGTCGGCGAGTGGAACCGTCCCTACAGCCGCGAGCAGGCCTGCTTCCCGCCCGGCTCGTTCCGCGTCGGCAAATACTGGTCGCCAGTCAATCGCGTCGACAATGTCTACGGCGATCGCAACCTGATGTGCTCCTGCCCACCGGTTAGCGAGTATCTCGAAGTCGCGGAGTAACCGAGCGGCCTCGATAAGACAAAGCCGGCGTATCCAAAGCGCCGGCTTTTCTGCCGCGAATACGTTTAAGAACAACGCGATTCGCCGCATCGAAAAGACATGCCCGGCGGGCCAATGACATAGAACTTCGGAGAAAATTGGAGCGGGTGAAGCGATTCGAACGCTCGACCCCAACCTTGGCAAGGTTGTGCTCTACCCCTGAGCTACACCCGCTCAATCGCAAGTCCGGGGTAAACGATGGACCGCGATGCCGAGGCGCTTGGCGCGTCGACCGGCGCTGTATGGCGCAAGCCGCCGAATATTGCAACAGGCAAAATCGTGAGGTGCGTCCAAAATTTTTGCAGCGCGGTGAGGACGTCCCCGTGACAAGCCCTTGCCGCCGTTTGCCTCTGCCGCCAAGTCGCCATATGAAGCAGCACGACGGACATGATGCGGCTGGAGGCGGATGATGAGCGAGTGGACCGAAGCGCAAAGGGGTTTGTTCGATCGGCTGGATCGCTTGGCGATCGAGCATCAGACGCGCCGCCACGCACCGGTCTTCACCGTCGCCGAAGCCCAGGCGCTGCGCGACGACATCCCAGGCGCGCACACCAAGAACCTGTTTGTGAAGGACAAGAAGGGGCACTACTTCCTGCTGGTGCTCGAAGAAACGGCCGAGGTGGACCTGAAGCAGGTGCATGGCCTGATCGGCGCAAGCGGCCGCGTATCGTTCGGCAAGCCCGATGCTCTCATGGAGTATCTCGGCGTCGAGCCCGGTTCGGTGACCTCGCTTGCCGCGCTCAACGATCACGACGGGGTCGTCACCGTGGTTCTGGACGCGGCACTGATGGAAAACGACACGGTCAACGCCCATCCCCTGTCCAATGAGGCGACGACGTCGCTCTCCAGCGCCGATCTCATCCGTTTCCTGCAGGACTGCGACCACGAGCCCCTGATCTTGAAACTGTCGCACTGAATGCCGATTTTGCGGGCAGATCAGGCCCGATCCAAGCCTTTCATTCCGGAGCCCAGAGATGACCGACAGCGACAACAATTTTTTGACCTCCGGCCAAGGCGGGCAACCCACCATGAACGTCACCTTCGGCGACCAGAGCCAGGCGTCCGCGGCCAATGCCGCCGGTGATCTCATCAAGGATACCACCACGGCCAAGTTCATGGCCGATGTCGTGCAGGAATCCCGCAACCAGCCGGTTCTGGTCGATTTCTGGGCGCCATGGTGCGGTCCGTGCAAGCAGCTGACGCCGGCGCTCGAAAAGGTCGTGCGCGAAGCGGGCGGCAAGGTGAAACTCGTCAAGCTGAACATCGACGAGCATCCGGCGATCCCCGGCCAGATGGGTGTCCAGTCCATCCCGGCGGTGTTTGCTTTCGTCAATGGCCAGCCGGTCGACGGCTTCATGGGCGCGATGCCGGAAAGCCAGTTGAAGGCATTCATCGACAAGATCGTCGGTGCCGGCGGCGGCAAGGACGATGAAGCGGCCCAGATTCAGGCCGCGCTCGACCAGGCGCGCGAACGGCTGGACGAAGGTGATATCCAGGGAGCAGCACAGATCTACGCCGCCATCATGCAGCATGCGCCGGATAATGTCGCCGCTCAGGCAGGCATGGCCGAATGCATGATAGCCGCCGGTCGCGCGGAGGAAGCCGAACAGCTGCTCGGCGCGCTGGACGAGAAGGCACGCGCCCATCCGGACGTGGCGAAGATCCTCGCGCGATTGGCCCTCGAGGCCGAAGTGGCAAAGCTTGGCGATCCTTCGCTGCTTGAAGCGCGCATCGCAGCCGACCCCAATGATTTCGAAGCCCGTCTCGACCTCGCAAAGATTCTCAGCATCCGAGGTCAGCGCAACGAAGCCGCCGATCATCTGCTGGCCATCATGAAGGCCGACCGGACCTGGCGCGACGATGGGGGACGACGCGAATTGCTGACGCTTTTCGAGGCCTGGGGCCCGACCGATCCGGCAACGCTGGCCGCCCGCCGCAAGCTGTCGTCCATTCTGTTCTCGTGATGCGGCCTGGCCGGGCGATTTTGACGGGAGCCACTTGAGATCGGGTGGCAGAACGCCACATCTCTAATCTCGAATAATGAAAGGCCGCTCCACGTCATGCAGGCTGGCAACGCCCACTATCGCACCGACAAGGATCTGCCGGAATCGGTCGCGATGTTCCCGCTGACGGGAGCTCTGCTGCTGCCCGGCGGGCAGATGCCGCTCAACATTTTCGAGCCGCGCTATCTCGCCATGTTCGACGATGCGATGGCAACCAACAGACTGGTCGGGATCGTACAGCCCGAATTCGAGCGCCCTGGAGCGACCTCGGATACGCAGTCTGGCGTGTGCTCGGTCGGCTCGATAGGCCGCGTGGTGTCCTTTTCCGAAACCGGAGACGGACGCTACATCGTTTCGCTGATCGGCGTTTGCCGGACGCGGCTGATCGAAGAAGTCGTTTCTCGCAAACCGTATCGCACGTTCCGCATCGCGCCGTTCCTGAGCGATCTCGCGCCCGATGAAACGGCCGACAGCGTCGATCGCGCAGCCCTTCTGTCGAGCTTCAAGTCCTATCTCGATGCCAACCAGCTGGAAGTGGATTGGCAAAGCGTCCAGCGCGCCTCGAACACCACGCTGGTCAATTCCATGTCGATGATGTCGCCTTACGGGCCGCCGGAAAAGCAGGCGCTACTCGAAGCTCCGGACCTGAAGACGCGGGCCGACACGCTGGTCGCTATCACCGAGATTGCACTTGCCCGCGCTTCCGACGACTATGACGGCGTTTTGCAGTAAAGATCGGTTAAGAGAGGGCGCCAGGCATGGATGACGATTCCGCGACGCCGCAGCTCGACCTCAAACTCCTCGAATTGCTCGTCTGCCCGTTGACCAAGTCGAACCTCGACCTCGACGAACAGGCAGGAGAACTCATCTCGAAGAAGGCGGCACTCGCCTACCCGATCCGCGATGGCATCCCGATCATGCTCGTATCCGAGGCACGCAAGCTGACGGAATGACGTGTTCGGACCTGTCACGCGCAGCCAGGCTGACCAGAAGGATCAGATGGCTTGCCCGCGCAGAAGCCGCGGCGCACCTTCGCCGGACAGTCCAGCTGCCTGCTTGATGAAGAAGGATTTGAGCTTCGGCATCCGCTCGACCAGGCCGAGGCCGACATCGCGCGCCATGCGCAGCGGCGTCACGTCGTTGGAAAAGAGCCGGTTCAAGACGTCCGTCGTCACGCCCATCTGGAACGTATCGAAGCGACGCCACGACTGGTACCGCTCCAGAACCGAAACCGAGCCGATATCGAGACCGAGGCGCGATGCCTCGACAACGGTTTCGGCCAGTGCGGCCGCATCCTTGAAGCCGAGATTGAGACCCTGACCGGCTATTGGATGAATGCCGTGCGCCGCGTCCCCCACCAGCGCCATGCGCGACACTACAAAATCGCGCGCCAGCGTGAGCCCAAGTGGAAAAGCGCGGCGTCCGCCGGCGAGACTGATGGTTCCGAGCTTGTGGCCGAAGCGGCGTTCCAGTTCCGCCTCGAAAACAAAATCGTCTTCCGCCACGAGCCGGTCGGCTTCCTCGGTGCGCTCGGTCCAAACGAGCGATGATCTGTTGTCTTTCAACGGCAGGATTGCGAACGGCCCGGCCGGAAGGAAATGTTCCTCGGCGCGGCCATTGTGCGGGCGTTCGTGCCGCACCGTGGTGACGATGCCCGACTGGCCGTATTTCCAGCTGACGGTCTTGATGCCGGCCATGGCACGGAGCCCGGAATGCAATCCATCGGCTGCGACAACCAGGCGGGCCGTGATCGTTTCACCGTCCGACAGGAGAACGGCACGCACGCCGAGATCGGCTTCCTCGCGCGCGTCTGTGATCTTCAGGTCCTGCCTCACGTCGATGCCCAGTTCCTTGGCACGCCCCCGCAGCGCCTTCACCAATTCCTTGTTCGGCACCATGTGCGCGAATGGCTCACCCGGCTCGACTTCGCCATCGAAGGTCAGGAAGACAGGCTTGATCTCATCGCCATTGCGCGAATCGGTAACGATCATGTCGCGGATCGGCTCGGCATGCTCTGAGAGCGCGCTCCAGATGCCGAGATGATCGAGCATGCGGCTCGCTGCAGCGGCGATCGCCGAGGCCCGTTCGTCGCGCTGCCAGGCATTTTCCGGCGCCGCGTCCACGACCACCACCGAAAGCTCCGGCGCCGACGCCTTGATCGCAACGGCCGTTGCCAGGCCGACATATCCGGCGCCTCCGACGACGATATCGAAGCGTTCACGCGTGTGCGGTTGCGACATGTTGGTACCCCTTTGCATTGGCCGGCCTTCGCCGGGGCGTCCCTTGCCTATTGAGAGGATATAGGCAATCTGGCCCATGTTTTAAGCCTTGCCTGGAGAGTTCATTGTCACGTGCCATGGAAGAATTGCTGTCGATCCTCGACCTGGAGCGGCTGGAACACGATCTTTACCGCGGACGCAGCCCGCAGGTCGGTTGGCAGCGCGTATTCGGCGGTCAGGTGATCGGCCAGGCGCTCGTCGCCGCACAGCGCACCGTCGCCGCCGAGCGCCATGTCCATTCCCTCCATGCCTATTTCATGCGCCCCGGCGATCCGTCCGTCCCGATCATTTATGAAGTCGACCGGATCCGCGATGGCACGAGCTTCACCACGAGACGCGTCGTCGCCATCCAGCACGGCAAGGCGATCTTCTCACTGTCGGCGTCCTTCCAGACGGATGAAGACGGCTTCGACCATCAGTTCGACATGCCCGCGATCACGCCGCCGGAACAGTTGATGGGGGAGAAGGAACTGAAGGAGCAATTCCTCAAGGGCGCGCCGGAAAACATCCGCCGTTACTGGGAGCGGGAACGGCCCATCGAGATCCGGCCGGTCTCGCTTGTGCACTATGTCTCCAGAGAAAAGCTCGCACCGAAGCAGGATGTCTGGATCAGGGCGACCGGTCCCGTGCCGAACGATCGCGCGTTGCAGGCTGCGGTGCTCGCCTATCTGTCGGACATGACGCTTCTCGACACGTCGCTCTTTGCCCATGGCCATTCGATCTTCGACAAGAACCTGCAGGTCGCCAGCCTCGATCACGCCATGTGGTTTCACCGCCAGAGCCCCCTCGACGACTGGCTGCTCTACACGCAGGATAGCCCGAATGCATCGGGCGCCCGAGGCCTGACGCGAGGCGGTCTTTACAGTCGCGATGGTCAATTGATCGCCTCGGTTGCCCAAGAAGGACTCATTCGGCGGCGAGACGATTAAAGTTTCGTCAATTTTTGAATTTTGCACATTTATTAGGCGGGCGCGAAGGGGTGGAGGTCACACGATCTCCACCCCTTCTCTTTTTTGCGCTGTATTTCAATGGGTTGAACAATCCAAAGTCACTTGGCACGGGCCTTGAATCCATCAGTGCGAGTCACCGCTGTGGGGGCACTGCAGTCGATGGCCGTTTTCGGAGGCTCCGTGAGCCACCAGAACCGCAAAGATGGGAAAACCGCATGAAAATTGTGATGGCCATTATCAAGCCGTTCAAGCTGGACGAGGTGCGTGAAGCCCTCACCGCTGTCGGCATCCAGGGCCTGACCGTCACGGAAGTGAAGGGTTACGGCCGGCAGAAGGGACATACCGAAATCTATCGCGGCACCGAATATGCCGTCAGCTTCCTGCCGAAGCTGAAGATCGAGATCGCCGTTGCGGCCGATCTCGTGGACCGCACCGTCGAAGCAATCGCGACCGCCGCCAAGACCGGTCAGATCGGCGACGGCAAGATTTTTGTCTACGGAATCGACCAGGCCGTGCGCATCCGCACCGGCGAAACCGATGCCGAAGCGCTGTAGGGTTCAAGGGGCAACTCAACCAATGACATTCTCAAAGCACTCCATTCTCCGGACCGCCGCGCTCGCGACCGTCATGATCGCGCTTCCGGCCTTTGCGCAAGACGCAGAGCCGGCAGCGGAAGCCGTCGTCGAAGCTGCCGCCCCCGTTGGCGAGCACACGGTCTTCATCTTCAACTCGCTGCTGTTCCTCATCGGCGGGTTTCTCGTCTTCTGGATGGCGGCCGGTTTCGCCATGCTCGAAGCGGGCCTCGTTCGTTCCAAGAACGTGTCGATGCAGCTGACGAAGAACGTCGCGCTCTTCGGCATCGCGGCAATCATGTACTACCTCATCGGCTATAACCTCATGTACCCGCTGGGCAGCTGGACCATCGGCACCGATGAAACCGGTGGCTATCTCGGCGCCTTCGGCGTCGCCGTTCTCGAAGCTGTCGGCGTTGCACCGGAAGCCACCGATGACCTCAGCTACGCCTCGACCGGTTCGGACTTCTTCTTCCAGCTGATGTTCTGCGCCACGACCGCGTCCATCGTCTCGGGCACGCTCGCCGAACGCATCAAGCTATGGCCCTTCCTGGTTTTCACGGTCATCCTCACTTCCTTCCTCTACCCGATCCAGGCTTCCTGGAAGTGGGGCGGCGGCTTCCTCGATACGCAGTTCGGCTTCCTCGACTTCGCAGGTTCGACGGTCGTCCACTCGGTCGGCGGCTGGGCGGCACTGACCGGCGCCATCATCCTCGGCGCACGCAAGGGCAAGTATGACGGCGGCGTTCACCCGATGCCGGGTTCCAACATGCCGCTCGCCACGCTCGGCACGTTCATCCTGTGGATGGGCTGGTTCGGCTTCAACGGCGCATCGCAGCTCGCCATGGGCTCCGTCTCCGACGTCGCCGACGTGTCGCGCATCTTCGCCAACACCAACATGGGTGCTGCAGGCGGTGCCGTGGCCGCGCTTATCCTGACGCAGATCATCTACAAAAAGGTCGATATCACGATGGTCCTGAACGGCGCGCTTGCCGGTCTGGTCTCCATCACGGCCGAGCCGCTGACGCCGTCTCTCGGTGCAGCGATCCTGATCGGTGCAGTCGGTGGCGCTCTCGTCGTCTTCGCCGTACCGTTCCTCGACAAGTTGAAGATCGACGACGTCGTCGGCGCCATCCCGGTCCACCTCTTCGCCGGCATCTGGGGCACCATCGCCGTTCTCTTCACCAACCCGGATGCAACGCTGACCGGCCAGATCGTGCCGATCCTCATCGTCGCCATCTTCATGATCGTCACCTCGGGCATTGCCTGGATGATCATCAACGCCGTGATGGGTCTGCGCTGCTCGCCGGAAGACGAACAGATGGGTCTCGACAAGGCTGAAATCGGTGTCGAAGCCTATCCGGAATTCGTTCGCTGACACTCTTCCTGCCCGGCCGGCTGGCCGGGCAGGTCTCGATCCCGTCGGATGCTCAGGCATCCACACCTTGGGCCCGCTTCAAGCGGGCCCTTTTTTATGGCGCTGCCTTCACGGGCTCTGGTCTGTAAACTGTAGACGATTTTACACCAGAGCTTGACCGATCCTCTTGCGTGCTCACGCCTGTGCGATTAGCAAGGCTTCACAACAATTCGAGGAGATCCACTTTCATGGCGCACCGCACCCTTTTCCTTCTGCCAGGCGACGGCATCGGCCCGGAAGCCATGAACGAAGTCCGCAAGCTCATCGCCTACATGAACGATGAACTCGGCGCTGGCTTCGAGACCGACGAAGGCATGGTCGGTGGCTGCGCCTATGACGCACACGGCGCGGCCATTTCCGAAGCGGACATGGAGAAGGCAACGGCAGCGGATGCCGTCCTGTTCGGTGCGGTCGGCGGTCCCAAGTGGGACAGCGTGCCCTATGACGTGCGCCCGGAAGCCGGCCTTCTACGCCTGCGCAAGGATCTTGAGCTCTTCGCCAATCTGCGTCCCGCCATCTGCTACCCGGCACTCGCGAAATCGTCCTCGCTGAAGCCGGAAGTGGTCGAGGGCCTCGACATCCTGATCATCCGCGAACTCACCGGCGGCGTCTATTTCGGCGAGCCAAAGGAAATCATCGATCTCGGCAACGGCCAAAAGCGCGCCATCGACACGCAGGTCTACGATACCTACGAGATCGAACGCATCGCCGGCGTCGCCTTCGACCTCGCGCGCACTCGGAACAACAAGGTCTGTTCCATGGAGAAGCGCAACGTCATGAAGTCGGGCGTGCTGTGGAACGACGTCGTTACGGCCTATCACAAGGCACACCACTCAGACGTCGAGCTGACCCACATGCTGGCCGATGCCGGCGGCATGCAGCTCGTTCGCTGGCCCAAGCAGTTCGATGTCATCGTCACCGACAACCTCTTCGGCGACATGCTCTCCGACGTTGCCGCGATGCTGACCGGCTCGCTCGGCATGCTGCCCTCCGCGTCGCTCGGCGCGCCCGATGGCAAGACCGGCAAGCGCAAGGCGCTCTACGAGCCCGTGCATGGTTCGGCACCCGACATCGCCGGCCAGGGCAAGGCGAACCCGATCGCGATGATCGCCTCCTTCGCCATGTGCCTGCGTTACTCCTTCGAGATGATCGCGGAAGCCGACCGCCTCGAAAAGGCGATCGCCAACGTGCTGGACAAGGGCATCCGTACGCCGGACATCGCCGAAAAGGGCGCACCGACCGTTTCGACCGTCGAAATGGGCGACGCGATCCTCGCCGAGTTCAAAGCTCTGGCCGCTTGATCCGACGCTCGATCTGACCAGAATGGCCGGCATGACAAAGTCACTGCCGGCCATTCCCATTCTGCGATCCTTCGACGAAGACCGGACCCGAGCCTTCTACCAGGGCTTCCTCGACTTCACGGTCGATTGGGAACACCGCTTCTCGCCGGACGCACCGCTTTACATGCAGATATCTCTCGGCGAGACGAAGCTGCATATCAGCGAGCACCATGGCGACGGCGTACCGGGCAGCGCGATATTCGTTCCGATCGTCGGCCTTCGCGCCTATCACGCACGCATCACTGCCAAGAACTACCCCAACATGCGGCCGGGTATCGTCGACACGCCGTGGAACACTTGGTTGATGCAGGTGACCGATCCATCCGGCAACAAGCTCAATTTCAACGAGTACAAAGACGCCTGATGGCACGGCGCCCCGTTCAATTTTCGCAGCACCATGCGCGGGCCGTCTGGATCGGCGCACAGAAGCTCGATGTCGCAGCGCCGTTTGGACAGGGACCCGAAGCCGTCCGCCTTGCCGTTGAGCATCTCGGCTATGTGCAGATCGACACGATCAACGTGATCGAACGCTGCCATCATCATATTCTCTTCAACCGAATACCCGCCTATCGGCGCGCCGATCTCAATGTCGCTCAGTCTATCGACAAGACCGTCTTCGAATACTGGACACACGCTCTGTCATACGTGCCGACGCGCGACCTGAAGTTTTTCCTGCCTGCGATGAAGGACCACCGGGACAATCCGGTGCGCTGGTCATCGAGCGTTACGCCGGCGGAGCTGAAGAAAGCGATCGGTCGCGTTCGGCGTGAAGGGCCATTGTCGATCCGCGATATCGACGAAGAACCGGTCGAGAAGGAACATCTCTGGGCCAGTCGCAAGCCTTCGAAGAAGGCCCTTCAGAGGGGTTTCTACAACGGCCAGCTGGCGATTGCGGGCCGTGCCGGCATGGTCAAGACCTATGACCTCATGGATCGGCACTTCGGCTGGGACCGATCCCCGCGCCCGGCGACGGAAAATCAAATCGTCGACTACCTGATCGACCGTGCACTGACCGCGCAGGGCATCGTCAGCCTCGACTCGATCTGCTACCTCGCCGCTCCGCGAAAAGCTGCCGTCGCGCAAAAGATCGAGCAGCGGGTGCGCGCCCGCAAACTGGTCGGCGTTTCCATCGAAGGTGCCGCCAAGACCGCCTACTGGGCGAAGCCGGAAACGATCGAGCAACTGCCGCCGACGCCCGAACTAACGCACATCCTCTCGCCGTTCGATCCCCTGATCATCCAGCGCAAGCGCACCGCCGCTTTCTTCGGCTACGACCATCTGTTCGAGGCGTATGTCACCAAGGAGAAGCGCAAGCTCGGCTACTTCGCCCTGCCGGTGCTTTGTGGTGACGAGATCGTGGCTGCGATCGACCTGAAAGCGGACCGGCAGCAGAACAAACTTCTGATCCAAAATTGGGTCTGGACGGATGCCGGCGATCCGCCACGCCACCAGCCGATCATCGACGAGGAACTGGAGCGCTTCGAGCGATTTCAGTTAGCTGTCGGCGAGGCGGTGGACACGTCGGAATGAGGCTTTCCGCCGCGTCCAACCGAGGCCCGTCGCATTTGACTCCTGTTCGAACCGGTGTAGAACGACACACTTTCCGAGGTCATCCAGCCCGCGCGACGGAGCAACCGTGTCTCCAAATGAGAGACGGCGATCGGCGCGCTCAAAGTTTGACGCCGTCGTCTCGGCAACCTCGGTGGGGACTTTCGCCAATTCCGCCCTGCCCGTTCTCTTCCGGTCAGGTCGGTTCGATCGGGCTCTAGCGCCCGACGCCGAAGAAGAGACAGGAGATTTGACTGATCATGAGCTTCAAGATCGCCATAGCCGGAGCCACCGGCAACGTCGGCCGCGAAATGCTGGACATCCTCGCCGAGCGCGGGTTCCCCGTCAGCGAAGTCGTGGCGCTTGCATCCAGCCGTTCGGTGAACACGGAAGTGTCGTTCGGCGACAAGACGCTGAAGGTCAAAAACCTCGAGAACTACGATTTCTCCGATACCGACATCTGCATCATGTCGGCCGGCGGCGCGATCTCGCAGAAATACTCGCCGAAGATCGGGGCGCAGGGTTGCGTCGTCATCGATAACTCATCGGCGTGGCGCTACGATGCCGACGTACCGCTCATCGTGCCGGAAGTGAACCCGGATGCGATCGAGGGCTTCCGCAAGAAGAACATCATCGCCAATCCGAACTGCTCGACGGCACAGCTCGTCGTCGCTCTGAAGCCGCTGCACGACATTGCGCGCATCAAGCGCATCGTCGTCTCCACCTACCAGTCGGTTTCCGGTGCCGGCAAGGAAGGCATGGACGAGCTCTTCAACCAGTCGCGCGCCGTCTTCGTCGCCGACCCGATCGAGAACCGCAAGTTCACCAAGCGCATCGCCTTCAACGTCATCCCGCACATCGACGTGTTCATGGATGACGGCTCCACCAAGGAAGAGTGGAAGGTCGTTGCCGAAACCAAGAAGATGCTCGATCCGAAGATCAAGGTCACCTGCACCGCCGTGCGTGTCCCGGTCTTCATCGGCCATGCCGAGGCGATCAACATCGAGTTCGAAAGCGAAATGACGGCCGATCAGGCACGTGACATCCTGCGCGACGCGCCGGGCTGCCAGGTCATCGATAAGCGCGAAGACGGTGGCTACATCACGCCTTATGAGTGTGCCGGCGAAGACGCGACGTTCATTTCGCGCATCCGCGAGGATCCGACCGTCGACTACGGGCTCAACATTTGGGTCGTCTCGGACAATTTGCGCAAAGGCGCTGCGTTGAACACGATCCAGATCGCGGAACTGCTGGTCAATCGTGGTCTGGTGAAGCCGCGCCAGCGCGCCGCGTGACAGCTGAACGGAACTGAACGAAATGGGCCCGCCGTCGCATTGACGCGGGCCCATTTGCTTTTCCACGTCACAAAATTCTTAACCCTCCTGCATTAGCGTCGTGCGCACAGGGTCATCCATCGCAGGCGCTTGCCTCTCGCGATTGTGTCGGCTGCGCCCCTCTGGCAGAATTCTTTCACAACAGGAAACGAAGACATGCGCGTTCTCTTCAAGCGGTATTTCGGCGCGCTTGCCGCCAGCGTCATTACTCTCTCGATGGCAGGTGCTGCCAATGCACAGACCTGCGGCAATGATGCATCCGGATTTTCAAATTGGGTGAACCAGTTCGCCGCCGAGGCCCAAGCGAGCGGCATTCAGGCGGAAACGCTGCAGACGTCGTTCTCGGGCCTTTCGTATGCCACGCAGACGATCTCGCTCGACCGCAACCAGCGCAGCTTCCGGCTCTCGCTCGACGAATTCATGCAGAAGCGCGGCGCCGACGCGATCGTGTCCCAAGGGCGTCGCCTCAAGGAACAGAACGCCAGCCTGTTTGCTTCGATCGAGAACAGCTACGGCGTCCCGTCCGGCGTGATCATCGCGATCTGGGGCATGGAAACCGCGTTCGGGAAGTTCATGGGCGACCAGAGCGCCATGTCCGCGCTCGCAACGCTCGCCTACGATTGCCGGCGTTCGGAATTCTTCAAGCGTGAGCTCTACGCGGCCCTGCAGATCGTGCAGAGCGGCGAGCTGACGCCCGGCCAGATGCGCGGCGCCGGCCATGGCGAACTGGGCCAGACGCAGTTCCTGCCGTCCAACTACGTGCTTTACGCCGTAGATGCCGATGGCGACGGCCGTCGCGACCTGATCAATTCGCGTGCCGACGCGCTCGCTTCGACTGCCAATTTCCTGCGCTCGCACGGCTGGCAGCCGGGTGCCGGCTACCAGCAGGGCGAACCCAATTTCCGCGCCATCGAGGCCTGGAATGCGGCGACCGTCTACCAGCAGGCAATCGCAATCATCGCCCAGCGGATCGACGGCTGAGCCGCTGGCGAACGATCAACGATCGGGGCGATGGAAATCCCCGGTCTGCGGGTCCATGACCCACAATTCACCGGATGAAATGTCGAACCAGGCGCCGTGCAGTTTGAGCCGGCCCTGGTCTTCCAGAATCTTCACGCACGGGAAGGTTCTGAGGTTGTTGATCGAATTGCGGATCGAGACGCGCTCGAGCGCCGTCTGACGTTCCCCGGCCGTCATCGTCGTATAGCCCAGCATCGCGTCGGCGACCGGCTTCAGCATCCCCATCCAGCTGCCGATGAAGTCGCCCGGTGAGAGCGGCTCGCTCTCCGGATTGAGCGCCGCCTGGATGCCGCCGCAGCGGCCATGTCCGAGCACGAGAATTTCCCGGATTTTAAGCGCCTGAACGGCGAATTCCAGCGCAGCCGAGGTGCCATGGTGCTCGCCGTCCGGCGTATAGGGCGGAACAAGGTTCGCCACGTTGCGCACGACGAACAGTTCGCCCGGACCCATGTCGAAGATGGTTTCGGGCGCGGCGCGGGAATCGCAACAGGCCACCACCATCGTTTTCGGCTTCTGCCCGCTTTCGGCAAGCTTGCGATAGCGTTCGCGTTCGTCGGTATAGCGCCCCGCCATGAAATTGCGGTAGCCGCCCAAAAGCTCAGATGGAAACTGCGTCATGATTTTTGCTTATCCACACGATTGCTCAAATGCGATGTCCGGCACGACGAACGCGTTCTAACGCACCGCCATCGAGCCGGTCTAGAGCGTTTCCAGGTGAAGTGGAAACCGGTTCGCCGTTCGGAAACGCGACAAATCAAGACATGGAGTGATTGAGCAGTTCGAAGAAATGCGAAATTGCTCTAGAGCCTTCGTCGCTGGGCCGGATGGACGAGGCGGCGGGTGTGCACGAGCGCCATCGGCCGAATGAGCGAGTTGGCGTCACTCTCCAGCGTCAGTTCGTCCGCACCGCGCTTCACCGTCCGGGCAAGCACCTCGAAGACAGATGCCGTTGCGGCCTGGAGCGCCTTCTCGTCGCCGTCACCGCTCATCAGGCGTGACAGAAACACCGCTGCCAGCAGATCGCCGAGCCCGTTCGGCGGTCGCTCGATTGCGCGATGTTCCGCCAGGAAGGCGTGTCGGTCGGTCAAAAGCAGATTGCCGATACCGCCCGCCATCATGGGAACCGCCGAGGTGACCAGCACCCGCTTCGGGCCGAGCGAGAGCGCCGCTTCCATGATTGCCGAATTGTCGTCGAGCGTCGCGCCCGCCATGTGTGCGAGCTCGTAGCGGTTCGGTGTGGCAATCGTCGCGAGCGGCATCAGGATGTCGCGGATCGCTGTCGCGGTGGCTTCCGGTACGTAGAGCCCGCCAAGATCGCCCATCACCGGGTCGCAGAGATAGGTGGCATCGGGAGACCGCGCCTTCACCGCCTCCACCAGCCGGGCGATCGGGCGCGCCTGATCCGCTGTGCCGAGATAGCCGGAGAGAACCGCACCCACTTCGCCAAGCCAGGGAGAGGCGATCAGATCGTCGATCATTCTGGAAAAAGCATCTGCTTCCACCGGATAGCGCGTCGATGGTCCGTGGCCGGGGTGGAACGGCAGGATCACCGTCGGCAGCGCCCAGACCGGGTGACCGAGCGATTCAAGCGCAAACACCGCGGCTCGGTTACCGACCGATCCGCGCACCACATGGCTTGAAATGACGATGACCGCCTTGCGGTCGGCTGGGGCGTCGTTGGGCATGGAAATCAGGCGTAGGCGGAGAAGAGCCAGAGAGCAAGCAGCACGAATGCCAGAAGGGCGAGGATACGACCGGTCCGCGTCGCCGCCACCTCGATCGGGTCGTTCTGGTCCGCGTCGCCGGCTGCGAAATGGTCACGCACCGAGCGCGCCTTGCTGCGCATGGCAGGCGATCCGAAGATGCCGCCTTCGTTGCCGAGACGATCGAGATCGCGCTTCGCCTGGCGGCGTTCCTTGTCATCGTCTCGCATGGAAACGGCTCCCCTTTTGCGCGCTTCAGCGCGCGAGCGCGTGATAGTCGGCATTGGGGCGCATATCGGTCGCCGCCGCAACCCTGTTCGACATGTTGAAGAAACCGGCGACAGCAGCAATGTCCCAGATGTCGCGCTCCGAAAAGCCATTTTCGCGCAGGAGACTGCGGTCTGCGTCCTCGATCTTGTCGGGCATCTCGGTCAGCTTCACGGCAAAATCAAGCATGGCCTTCTGCTTCTCCGTCATGATGGCTGCACGGTAATTGGTTACCATCTCTTCGCCGAAGGCAGGATCGCCCGACAATTGGCGCACGGCCGCACCGTGCGCGACGAGGCAGTAATGGCAGTGGTTCACGGCTGAGACAGCCACGGCGATCATCTCGCGCTCGAGTTTGGAAAGGCCCGACGGGCCAAGCATCAGGTCGTTGTAGAACTCGCCGAACAGCCGCAGCTTCTTTTCATCGAAGGCATAGGCGAGCAGCACGTTCGGCACGAAACCGATCTTCTCGACGCATTTTTCGAAGAACGCTTTCGTCTCTGGACCAAGTTCCGCCATGGGCAGGTCGAGTGCGGTCACTTTCTGGGAAGTTTCGGCCATTTTAGCCTCCGCTTTTTCATCTCTTCACACTTTGTCGGCACAATTCATCTGATAGGCTTCCGCCAAACACAAGGGCGCGCGCTCGACTGACGAATTTGGGGAGAATTCGAATTGGCCTTCCGCAAGAATCCGAAGCGCGACCGCAAGCTCGCGGCGATCAAACTCGTCCTCGATGCACAGGAGCGACCCTTCGTCGATCCGGTCGTGCTCTACGGGCGCGCCGCTAGCGACGATCTCGCGCATTATTCCGATGCGGATCTGGCTGCCATGGCGATCCATGCACGAAGTGAGATCGCGGCTTTCGAAGACCACGCCGCGCGAATCACGATCGCCAACCCGGAAGGCCTCAGCGTCGAAGGCCAGGCCATCTCGGTGCTGTCCGTCACCGATCGCAACATGCCCTTCCTCTATGATTCGGTGATCGGCGCCGTTGCGGCCAGCCATCGCACGCTGTTCCTCGCCGTCCACCCGATCCTCGACACGAGAAACATCGACCGCATTCAGCTCGTGACAGGCACTTCCGACTGCCCGCAAGACAAGCGCGTCAGCCACATTCAGGTGCATCTCCCCGCCCTCTCCACCAGTGAGGCGGAACGGTTGATCGCCAATCTGAGGGAGGTCCTCGGCCAGGTTCATGCTGCGGTCGGCGATTGGCGGCCGATGCTCGACAAGCTCGAGCGCGCCATGGCGACGATGAAGCGTGCCAAGACCACGGCAAGGGCCGACGAACGACGCGAAGCACTTGCCTTCCTCGACTGGCTGCGGGAAGGAAACTTCACTTTCCTCGGCATGCGCGACTACGTCTATTCCGCCGATGGCGGCGAGGCGAAAGTGGAGCGCGCGGCCGAAGACGGCATCGGCATTCTGGCCGATCCGGACATGCGTGTGCTGCGCCTCGGCAAGGACCATGTCACGACCACTCCTGAAATCGTGGCGTTTCTGGAAGGTCCCGACTGGCTGATCGTCACCAAGGCCAACACCCGCTCGCAGGTCCACCGCCGCGCCTACATGGACTATATCGGCGTGAAGCTCTTCGACGAGGCCGGCGAGGTCAGCGGCGAGTTGCGCATCGTGGGGCTCTTCACCTCCACCGCCTACACCCGCTCGGTCACCGAAATCCCGCTCCTGCGCACCAAGGTCGAGGCGGTCGTCGACAAGCTCGGCTTCGACCCCGAAAGCCATTCCGGCAAGATGCTGTTCAACACGCTGGAATCCTACCCGCGTGATGATCTTTTCCAGATCGACGTCGATACGCTGGTGGATTACTGCGTCCAGATCAACGAGCTTTCCGATCGTCCTCGCGTGCGCGTTCTTGCACGCATCGACCGGTTCGACCGGTTCGTTTCCGTGATCGTCTATGTGCCGCGCGACCAGTATGATTCCGACGTGCGCGAACGCATCGGCGCTGCCCTGGCCGAGCGCTTCGACGGTCACGTATCAGCCTATTACCCGGCCTTTCCCGAAGGCAATGTCGCCCGCGTCCATTTCATCGTCGGGCGGCGCGGCGGCAAGACCCCACGTGTCGCGCAGGAAAAGCTCGAGCAGGACATCCGCGCGATCGTCACGCGCTGGGAAGACCGGTTCGCGATGGAAAAGGCGCCGGACGCGCCCCTTCTCGATGTGTCGCAGGCGTTTCGTGAGCGGTTCACCCCGAGCGAGGCGCTTGGCGATCTCGACCGTATCCTCGCCTGCGCCGAGCCCGGCGGGATCGCGATCGACCTGATGGCGAGCCGGGAAGGCGACCCTGGCCGGCTGACGCTCAAGATTTTCCACGCGCAGGAGGCAGTCGCGCTGTCGAGGCGCGTTCCGCTTCTCGAAAACCTGGGCTTCCGCGTGATCAGTGAGCGCACCTTCGATATTGCCGTGCGCAATGACGATCGCGCACCATTCGACGTCGTGCTGCATGAGATGGAACTCGAACCAGCCGGCGGCGCCGAGGCTTCGGCCGACGAACGGCTCGACATGGTCGAGAATGCCTTTCTCAAGGCCTGGCATGGCGAAACCGACAACGACGCCTTCAACATGCTGGTGCTGGGCGCAGGGCTCGATGCGCGCCGCGTCGTCGTGCTGCGTGCCTATGCGCGCTATCTGCGCCAACTCGGCAGCACCTATTCCCAGACCTACATTGCCGGCACGCTCGGCCGCTACCCGGACATCGCCTCCTTGCTCTACCAGCTCTTTGAAGCACGCTTCGCGCTCGATGTGGCCTTGGACAAGCGCGACCGGCACGTGGCGGCCTTGCGCAAGAAGATCGCAGCCGCGCTGGAAGCCGTGACGCGGCTTGAGGACGACCGCATCCTGCGACGCTACGAAAATGCAATCATGGCGACGCTGCGCACCAACTATTTCCAGACGGAAGAGGATGGTCAGCCACGTCGGACGCTCGCCTTCAAGGTGAACCCGCGCGCTCTCGATGCCGCTCCCGCGCCGCGACCGTTCCGCGAAATCTTCGTCTACGGCTCGGAGGTCGAAGGCGTCCATATGCGTTTCGGGCCAGTGGCCCGCGGTGGCTTGCGCTGGTCGGACCGCCCCGAAGACTACCGCACCGAAGTGCTCGGTCTCGTGAAGGCACAGCAGGTGAAGAACGCCGTCATCGTGCCGGTCGGTGCCAAGGGCGGTTTCTTCCCCAAACGCCTGCCCGAGACGGGCGATCGCAATACGATCTTCGAAGCGGGCAAGTCCGCCTACAAGACCTTCATCCGCACTCTTCTGTCGGTGACCGACAATATCGATGGCGATGCCGTCGTTCCGCCCAAAGACGTTGTTCGCCACGATGGCGACGATCCCTATTTCGTCGTCGCGGCCGACAAGGGCACGGCCACCTTCTCCGATACGGCCAATGCGATCAGCCAGGAGCGAGGGTTCTGGCTCGACGACGCCTTCGCGTCGGGCGGTTCGGCCGGATACGACCACAAGAAAATGGGCATCACCGCGCGCGGCGCTTGGGAAACCGCAAAGCGTCATTTTCGCGAGATGAACATCGACATCCAGTCGACGCCCTTTTCGGTCGCCGGCGTCGGCGACATGTCGGGCGATGTCTTCGGCAACGGCATGCTGCTGTCGAAGCACATCCGTCTGATCGCCGCCTTCGATCACCGCGACATCATCATCGACCCGGATCCGGACACCGCAAAAAGCTTCGAGGAACGCCAGCGCCTCTTCGACCTGCCGCGTTCCAGCTGGCAGGACTATGACCGCGCCCGTCTCTCCAAGGGCGGCATGATCGTTTCCCGCAGCGAGAAGTCGGTAAAGCTGACCCCGGAAGCCGCACGCGCGATTGGCCTTGCGACCACCATCGCCTCGCCGCCGGAAATCATGACGGCGATCCTGAAGGTGCCCGTCGATCTCCTGTGGTTCGGCGGCATCGGGACCTATGTGAAGGCCGCCGAGGAAAACGATGCGGATGTCGGCGACCGCGCCAATGATGCGATCCGCGTCACGGCCGGCGAGGTCGGCGCCAAGGTGATCGGCGAAGGCGCCAATCTCGGCGTCACCCAGCGCGGCCGCATCGCCTATGCGCTGGCCGGTGGCCGCTGCAACTCCGACGCCATCGACAATTCGGCAGGCGTCAATTCCTCCGACGTCGAGGTCAACATCAAGATCGCGCTCGCTTCTGCGATGCGGCAGGAGAAACTGACCCGCACTGAGCGCAACCGCCTGCTGGTCTCCATGACGGACGACGTCGCCCGGCTGGTATTGCGCAACAACTATCTGCAGTCGCTGGCGATCTCGCTGCAGGAACGCGCCGGTGCCGATGCCTCGCCGCAACTGGCCGAGTTGATGGATGGCATGGAACGCGCCGGTCGGCTCGATCGCAAGGTAGAGACACTGCCGGACCGACAGCTGTTCGAAGAGCGCCAGCGCAACGGCAAGCCGCTGACGCGGCCTGAAATCGGCGTGCTTCTCTCCTATGCGAAGATCGGCCTCTTCGACGACCTGATGGCAAGCAGCCTGCCCGCCGATGCCTATTTCATGCCAACGCTGAAATCCTATTTCCCGAAACGCATGCAGCGGGATTTCGGAGATGAAATCGCCGGACACCGCCTGAACGAGGAAATCGTCGCGACCGAGCTTGCCAATGCCGTGATCAACCGCGGCGGTCCGGCCTTCGTGTCGATGTTCGCCGATATCGGCGGAGCGATGCCGGGCGATGTCGTGCGCGCTTTCGTCATTGCCCGCGACGGGCTGGAGCTCGAGGCGCTTTACGACCGCATCGATGCGCTGGACGGCAAGATCGACGGCCGGGACCAGAACACGCTTTACGCCGCGGTCGGCTTTGCGCTCGCCATGACGACGGGGCGGATCCTGCGCAGCATGGATCGGAGCCAGCCCCTCGCCGACAAGGTTGCGGCGATCCGCGATGCCGCCCGCGCGCTGAAACCGACGATCGAGCAGGCGCTTTCCCCCTTCCTGCGCGAGGAAACCGCCAGGCAGCGGGAGAGCTTCGAGCAAACGGGCGCCCCGGCCGACCTCGCTCGCGACCTAGCCCTTCTGCAGACACTCGTGCTGGTGCCGGAGATCGAGGAAATTGCGCGCGCCTGCGGCGTCGACCTCAAGAAGGCCTCCCGCCAGTTCTTCGCGGTCAACGATATCTTCCGGATCGGCCGCATCGAGGCGGCAGCCTTGCGCATCGACGATCGGGATCGCTACGCGACGCTCGCACTCGCCCGCAATCTCAACGCCATTCACGCGGCACGGCGCACGATCACCACCGCGGCGATTTCAGGCTTTGCCGACGAACGCAATCCTGTCGAGGCGTGGATTGCGAGCGATCGCATCCGCGTCGAGCGTCTGCGCGACCAGATCATGGCACTGGCCGAGGACAGCGCCTTCGACATGTCGCGCCTGACCGTGGCGGCAGGCATGTTGTCGGATGTCGCCCCCCAGAGCCGCCCGCCCGCGGGGGTATGACGGCTCGATCCATCGTCGGGTTTGCGGTGGACTCCTCGCTTCGCTAATCCTTGAGCGGAGTGCGGGTGGGAGGAACGCCCGCGCCCGGGAGGATTGATATGACCGAAAACAGCAGCTACCACGCCGTCTATCAGCGCTGGCAGGACGACCCTGAGGGTTTCTGGGCCGAAGCAGCCACGGCCATCGACTGGTTCAGCGATCCCGATAAGGTGTTCGATCCCGAGGCAGGCGCCTACGGGCGCTGGTTCGTCGGCGGCACCACCAATACCTGCCACAACTGCCTCGACCGCCACGTTGCCGCCGGCCGGGGCAGCCAGAACGCGCTGATTTACGACAGCCCGATAACCGACCGCAAACGCGCGATCACCTATGCGGAGATGCTGTCCGAGGTCACCGCGCTTTCAGCCGTCATCCGCGACCGCGGCCTCAAGGCAGGCGATCGGGTCATCATCTACATGCCGATGGTGCCGGAAGCCGTCATCGCGATGCTTGCCTGCGCGAGGCTGGGTCTCGTCCATTCCGTCGTCTTTGGCGGCTTTGCGGCCAACGAACTGGCGACGCGGATAGACGATTGCGCCGCCAAGCTGGTCATCACCGCATCCTGCGGCCTCGAGCCCGGCCGCGTCGTCGCCTATAAGCCGCTCCTCGACGCGGCAATCGCCATGGCGCGGGTCAAACCGGAAAGCTGCATTGTCTTGCAGCGCGACGAACTGACTTGCGAGCTGACCGAAGGACGCGATTTCGACTATGAAAACCTGATGGCCACCGCACGGGCGAAAGCCGAGCCCGTGCCCTGCGTGCCGGTGGAAGCGACCGACCCGCTCTACATCCTCTATACCTCCGGTACGACCGGCCAGCCGAAGGGTGTCGTCCGCGACAATGGCGGCCACATGATCGCGCTGCACTGGTCGATGCATGCCCATTACGGCGTGAAGCCGGGCGAGGTCTTCTGGGCGGCCTCCGACATCGGCTGGGTCGTCGGCCACTCCTATATCGTCTACGCGCCGCTGCTTCACGGCAACACGACGATCCTGTTCGAAGGTAAGCCGGTCGGAACGCCCGATGCGGGCACCTTCTGGCGCATCATTGCCGAACACGGCGTCGTCGCGCTCTTCACCGCCCCGACCGCCTTCCGCGCAATCCGCAAGGACGATCCGAAGGCGGACCATGTCGGCCGCTACGACCTCTCTAAGTTCCGCACGCTCTTTCTTGCCGGCGAGCGCGCCGATCCGGACACGATCCAGTGGGCGCAAAAGGCGCTCGGCGTGCCCGTGATCGACCATTGGTGGCAGACGGAGAGCGGCTGGCCGATGGTGGGTAATCCGGTCGGCCTCGGCCAACTCCCGGTCAAGCTTGGCTCGCCGTCCGTCCCGCTGCCCGGCTACGACGTGCAGATCGTCGACGACGCCGGAAAGCCGCTGGGACCGGGAACGCTCGGCAATGTCGTGGTCAAGCTGCCGCTGCCACCAGGTGCCCTGCCGACCCTCTGGAATGCGCCGGAACGCTTCCACAAGGCCTATCTCGAAGAGTTCCCGGGCTTCTACAAGACCGCCGATGCCGGCTACATCGATGAGGACGGCTACCTCTTCATCATGGCCCGCACCGACGACATCATCAACGTCGCCGGCCACCGGCTGTCGACAGGCGGCATGGAAGAGGCGATCGCAACCCACCCCGATGTCGCCGAATGCGCGGTCATCGGCATCGCGGACGACATGAAGGGCCAGATCCCGGTCGGTTTCTTCGTCACCAACAATGGCGTCGAGCAATCGCCCGAGGAGATTGCCGCCGGCGTCGTCAAGGTCGTGCGCGACCGGATCGGGCCCGTGGCCGCATTCAAGAACGCCTTCCAGGTCAAACGTCTGCCGAAAACGCGCTCCGGCAAGATCCTGCGCGCCACGCTTCAGAAGATCGCCGATGGCGAGGAATGGAAGATGCCGGCCACGATCGACGATCCGGCGATCCTCGACGAAATCGCGGCGGTGCTGAAGGAGCATCGCGTCGGCAAAGCGTTTCGTGAGGGAAATGACGGCTAGCGGCAATTGACCTCAGAGCCGTGACGGGTCCAATGTCCGCGCCTTTAGAGCGTATCCAGGTAAAGTGGATACCGGTTCACCGTCCGGAAACGCGACAAATCAAAAACTTAGAGCAACTGAACGTTTCGCAGAAAAGCGAACTGCTCTAAGATCAAGGAGTGACAGCATGGCCCTGCAAGGCAAAATCGCAATCATTACCGGCGGCGCAAAGGGCATCGGCCTCGCGATCGCCAAGCGGTTCCTTGAAGACGGCGCCAGAGTCGTCATCGCCGATATCGACGAGAAGGCTGGCGAAGCCGCCGAGAAAGAATTGTCGGCCCTCGGCGAAATCCGCTTCGTCGCGACCGACGTGGCCGAACGCCTCGACGTGCACAATCTCGTGGCCGCGACGCTCGACGCATTTGACGACATCAACATCCTCGTCAACAATGCCGGCATCGTGCATTCGGCCGATTTCCTCGACATCGAGGAAGCCGATTTCGACCGTGTCATGCGCGTGAACCTGAAAGGCGCGTTCCTCTGCGGCCAGATCGTCGCCCGCCACTTCGTCGAGCGCGTCAAGGAAGGCGCAAAGCCCGGCGTGATCGTCAACATGTCGTCGATCAACGACACGTTCGCGATCGCAAACCAGGTGCCCTACTCGATCTCGAAGGGTGGCGTCAGCCAGTTGACGAAGGTCATGGCCCTCTCGCTCGCGCCCTACGGCATCCGCGCAAACGCAATCGGCCCAGGCTCGATCATGACCGATCTGTTGTCGGCGGTGGCCAACGACAAGGAAGCCAAGAAGCGCATCCTGTCGCGCACGCCGCTCGGCCGCATTGGCGAACCGAGCGAAATAGCCTCTGTCGCGGCCTTTCTGGCATCCGACGATGCGAGCTACATCACCGGCCAGACGATCTACGCGGATGGCGGGCGGCTTCCGCTGAACTACACGGTCACGCCGAAGGAAGACTGATCGTTTCCGTTCAGCGAGATTGATCCATAACGAAAAACGCCCGGCACGAGGCCGGGCGTTTTCATGTGGTCCGTGACGGACGATCAGCGACGATAATCGTCTTCTTCGTCTTCTTCCGGGGTCTCGCGCTTCAGCGACTTCAGCTTGGCGAAGACGGCCTCGGCGTCGATTTCCTTCTCTTCTTCCTCGCGATCGTTGCCGGCACCGAAGCCCAGCTTTTCCGTCTCGCTCGTTGGCGCCAGGGTCTCGTCGGCAGCCGCTGACGGCAGCGGACGGCCCTTGTTGGCGCGTTCGATCTCGAGATCCAGGTCGATCTGCGTGCAGAGGCCGAGCGTCACCGGATCCATCGGCGTCAGGTTGGCCGAGTTCCAGTGGGTCCGGTTGCGAATCTGCTCGATCGTCGACTTCGTCGTGCCGACGAGGCGCGAAACCTGCGCATCCTTCAGTTCGGGATGGTTGCGGACGAGCCAGTAGATCGCGTTCGGACGGTCCTGGCGCTTGGAAACCGGCGTGTAACGCGGGCCCTTGCGCTTGGCTTCCGGCACGCGAACTTTGGGTTCGGCCAGCTTGAGCTTGTGGTTGGGATCGGCTTCCGCCTTCGCGATTTCTTCGCGGGTAAGCTGGCCGGTCTGGACCGGATCGAGACCCTTGATGCCCTGGTGCGATTCGCCATCGGCGATCGCCTTGATTTCCAGCGGGTGCATCTTACAGAACTGGGCGATCTGGTCGAAGGAAAGCGCCGTGTTGTCGACGAGCCAGACGGCTGTCGCTTTCGGCATGAGCAGTTGTTGAGCCATGGATGTGATCCTTCTATCGTCCGCGCTCTTTTCAGGGAACGCGCCGCGGGATTGGGCGTACTGACCACAATTTCCGGGAATGGGCAGGTCTATACCTGCGTTCCGCCGCGATTGCAATTGACCGATTGCTGCGCCATCCAGCCGCAAACCCTTCGTCTAATTGCCGGGTGTCATTGAGATGTTATGAATGCCGCCAGGAAGAGGTCGGCATGCCCGACCCGGTGGGAGACATGCGCCACATCGCATGACCGAGGATCAAGGAGGATTTTTCATGTCCGCTGCCGTCTACAAAGTAACCCAGGATGCGGAAGCCCGCGCCAAGATCAACCGGTCGACCTATGAGAAATGGTACGCCGAGAGCATCGACAATCCTGAAGCGTTCTGGTCCGAACACGGCAAGCGGATCGACTGGTTCAAGCCCTACACCAAGGTCAAGAACACGAGCTTCGAGGGCGACGTCTCCATCAAGTGGTTCGAAGACGGCCTGACCAACGTCTCCTACAACTGCATCGATCGTCATCTCGAAAAGCGCGGCGATCAGGTCGCGATCATCTGGGAAGGCGACGACCCGGCCGACGACAAGAAGATCACCTATCGCGAACTGCATGACGCCGTTTGCCGCCTCTCCAACGTCATGAAGGACAACGGCGTCGAGAAGGGCGACCGCGTCACCATCTACATGCCGATGATCCCGGAAGCGGCCTATGCGATGCTGGCCTGCGCCCGTATCGGCGCGGTTCACTCGATCGTCTTTGGCGGCTTCTCGCCGGACGCACTGGCTGGCCGCATCGTCGACGCCGCCTCGACCTTCATCATCACCTCGGACGAGGGCCTGCGCGGCGGCAAGAAAGTGCCGCTCAAGGTCAACACTGACAAAGCGATCGAGATCGCCAAGAAGCAGGGCGCGGACGTCGCCAACGTGCTGGTCGTCAAGCGCACCGGCGCCGACGTCGCGTGGCACGAAGGCCGCGACATCGCCTATGAGGAAGCCGTCGCCAAAGCGTCCGCGACATGCGAGCCGGAGCAGATGAACGCGGAAGACCCGCTCTTCATCCTCTACACGTCGGGCTCGACCGGAAAGCCGAAGGGCGTCCTGCACACCACGGGCGGTTACCTCGTCTACGCCTCGATGACCCACGAATATGTCTTCGACTACCATGACGGCGACATCTACTGGTGCACTGCGGACGTGGGCTGGGTGACCGGCCATTCCTACATCGTCTACGGCCCGCTCGCGAACGGCGCGACGACGCTGATGTTCGAAGGCGTGCCGAACTACCCGTCGCCTGCCCGCTTCTGGGAAGTGGTGGACAAGCACCAGGTCAACATCTTCTACACCGCACCGACGGCGATCCGCGCGCTTATGGGCGCCGGCAACGACCATGTGACGAAGACGTCGCGCCAGTCCCTGCGCACGCTCGGTTCGGTCGGCGAGCCGATCAACCCGGAAGCCTGGGAGTGGTACTACAACGTCGTCGGCGACAAGCGCTGCCCCATCGTGGACACCTGGTGGCAGACCGAAACCGGCGGCATTCTCATCACGCCGCTGCCGGGCGCGATCGACCTCAAGCCCGGTTCGGCGACCCTGCCCTTCTTCGGCGTGAAGCCCGAACTCGTCGATGCCGAGGGCAAGGTGCTGGAAGGCGCGACGGACGGAAACCTCTGCATCGCCGATTCGTGGCCAGGCCAGATGCGCACGGTCTATGGCGACCACGAGCGCTTCATCCAGACCTATTTCTCCGCCTACAAGGGCAAGTACTTCACCGGCGACGGATGCCGCCGCGATGCCGACGGATACTACTGGATCACAGGCCGCGTCGACGACGTCATCAACGTCTCCGGCCACCGCATGGGTACCGCCGAAGTGGAATCGGCGCTCGTTGCCCATGAATCGGTGTCCGAAGCGGCCGTCGTCGGCTATCCGCACGACGTAAAGGGCCAGGGCATCTATTGCTACGTAACCCTGATGGGTGGCGTGGAGCCGAGCGACGATCTGAAGAAGGATCTCGTGAAGCACGTGCGCAACGAGATCGGCCCGATCGCATCACCGGACAAGATCCAGTTCGCGCCGGGCCTGCCGAAGACCCGCTCGGGCAAGATCATGCGCCGTATTCTCCGCAAGATCGCCGAGGACGATTTCGGCGCACTCGGCGACACCTCGACGCTGGCGGATCCAGCCGTCGTCGACGACCTGATCGAGCACCGTGAAAACCGGAAGGCCTGATCCGTCAGGCTTTTCGGAATCCGGCTACCACCAAAGCGTGTAGCCATAGTAGCCGGCTAACATCAGACCTGCGGCAATGCCACAACCGACGAGCAAGGCGCGTCGGTTGTGGCGCCAGGCATCCATGACGTGCTCTCCGACCAGATAGACGACGAGCGCGAGACCATAGTAGCGCACACCCCGCGCAATCAGCGCCGCCAGCAGGAACAACGGCAACGAATAGCCCGCAGCACCCGCCGTCAGCATCCCGATCTGAAATGGAATGGGGATGATCCCCACGGCGATGATCGCCCAGAAGCCATGGCGTTCGAAAAGATCCAGGAACTCGGCATAGCCCGCCTGCCAGCCGAATGTCTCGATCGCCCACCGGCCGGCCGTCTCGAAGAAGAGATAACCGAGAACATAGCCGAAAAGCGCGCCAGCAAGGCATCCGGCAAGGACGATCGTGGCGAGCCAGAACATGCGCGATCGATGGATCGCCATATAGGGCACGAGGATGAGCTCGATCGGGATAGGCACGATGACCGTTTCGGCGAAGGACGCACCGAAGAGCAGCGTTTTCTCGTGGCGCGAACGCGAAAGCCGCTCCAGCCAGTCCTCGACCTTGTTCTTCATTCAGTTCGCCACTCCATGCACCGGCGTCGGGCTTTCGTCTGACCCGGCGGGACCATGGAAAGCAACCGCGGCGAAATGGCGACCCGCGGGAAAGGTTCCTTCGATGAGGGCCATTGCCACGGAGGCGGAAGCGACCCATATTCCATTTCATGTGCAACGAAACGAAAGGAGGTGATCCGATGTCGAGTGATTTTGGTATCCGTCGCGAGGCTTTGGTGGATTGTCGCCACGGGGAGCAACCTTCCCGTTGATCGGCAGGACATAAGCGGTGCCGGCCCGACCATAGGCTGGCCGACGGTACCGCGGCGGATGCAAGTCACGCCACTAGGAACCGCCCCGACAGATCGTCGGGGCGGTTTCTTTTTGTCTGGGTTCTATCGGACGAGCCGGAGCGACTGGATGGTTCGGCTGATTTCCGTGTAGGCCGCTGTCAGATCGGCACCTGTCGTTGCATTGTAGAAATACTGGATGGCGCCATCCTGGGGTGTTGCGCAATCGCGGAGCATGTTCATAGGGCGCGATCCATTGCTGAGACCAAATCCGATGGTAAACACGGTGATGCCATCGTCTCGCATGGCCTCGCAGAGCGCCAGCGCCTGGTTGGTGGCGCGGGCAGCTTCACGCTGTTGCGGGCCCTGCGGGCGCTGCCGGTTTGATCCTGAAAACGCGGTGTTGAACTCGCCATCAGTCATGATGATCGCGTATTTGCGCACGGTGTCCGAACTGGTCGCTGGGTCGCGTGGCTGGGAATCTTGAGGAAGATAGTCTGCCCATTCCGGCGCGAGCATGTACCAGGCCCACTGAATCCCGATCTGGCCTGCGGTGACCCCATCAGCCGCGAAACTTTGGATCGATGACGTCAGCTGGTCCACGTCGTTGGTCAGCGGAATCAGCGTCACATTCGGGCACGATACAACGCGATCGTCACGATTCACCATGGCTCGATCCGGGCCATCGGACCGAACCGCATACTCTCCCTTCCGCTCTGTCGCACACGTGTCCGGTCCAACAGGCCCCGACCCCGAGAGGTTCGCTTGAGGGGAAAGTCCAGCGGGTCGCTGCCCACTTTCAATCATGGTGTTGAAGTCTGTAAGGCGCGGTGGCGCCGTGTTGGCTGCCCCATCGTCAGGAAAGACGTAGCGCGCGAGACTGCCCGCATTCACAGACTCGGCATAGGGAACCGAACTGACGCGAACTGTCTCGTTTTCCCCGTCATCACCCAAAAGAAGCGTCACGCCCTCTGCTGCTGCCTTTTTGAGATCGCGTAGCCGTCCACCCGACATCGACCCGGTGACGTCGAATGTCATCGCCACCTCGACATAGGTAGTGCCGTAAAGTGCCGCGGAACTGGTCCGTAGCGTAAGGGCGTTGTTCTCACCGAAGAAGCGGAACATCGTGTCGAAATCGCGCGCCCCGTTGGCAGACAGCGTCTTCGTGACGTCATCGAATTGGATGTTCTCGATGCGATAACCGGCGACGTCCTCAGCCGACACGTTTAGGTTCGCCGCGAACATGCCGTTCAGATAAACCTCTGCCTCGTCCTGCGTGATCTCCCCGAGCGATATCGAACGAGCGGTTGCAAGCACCGCCGCATCGAGCGCGTTCGCCATGGAGCTGCGCTCTGTCATGGCGCGCGATACCTCGACGGCAAGTCCGCCGGCCGTCAGAAGCACGACTGCGGTCAAGCCGAACATGATCGCGATGTTGCCCGTCTCGTCTTTGGCAAAACGGCGATACTGGGTAAGGAAGTTCGGCATCGGTGCTGCTCCGAAGATGATTCATGATCACCTGGAGCCAAGCCGTCTTGAAACCGCCCAACTGTCCCGTGATCGGACGCTATCCTTGGAGCAACAGAGTTAAGCGAGATGTAACGGCGCCAATGCTTCCGACCGAACGCTTAGCAAGGCGTCTATTCTTTCGCGACAATTTGAATTGTCGCCGCGCGTCCTAGAAATCGATCGCCCGGCCGTCGATTTCCCAGTCGCCGAACCGAGCCGGATCGAGACCACCCCGGCCGCCGATTTCGCGCGGCTGTTCGGCGGCGCGCGCCTTGGCGCGGCGTTCCTCGGCTTCGGCGAGCGCACGCTTGGCGGCATCCGAGAGCGGTGGACGCTCTTGCTGCGTGTCGGTCTGACCGTCGGGCAGAGGATGATTTTCAGCGGATTCGGTCATCATTCGGCTTTCATGCTGGCAATATTGACGTGACTAGGCCGGCTCCTCACATATAGAGGCGCCTGACGCGCGGGAAAAGCCCGGCGCGCCGGCAGCAAACGGAGCCGATGACGATGAATTTTGTCCGTACCGCGATGTTGATCGCCTTCATGACTGCGCTGTTCATGGGCGTCGGGCTCCTGATCGGCGGCACGAACGGCATGCTGATCGCGCTGGTCGTCGCGATGGGCATGAACCTTTTCGCCTATTGGAACTCCGACAAGATGGTGCTGCGGATGCACCACGCGCACGAGGTCGATGAGCGCACCGCGCCCGAATATTACGGCATGGTGGCTCAGCTCGCCGAAAACGCCGGCCTGCCGATGCCGAAGGTCTACGTAATCGACAATCCGCAACCCAACGCATTCGCCACGGGCCGCAACCCCGAAAACGCGGCTGTCGCCGCAACCACCGGACTTCTCAACAGCCTGTCTCACGAGGAAGTAGCCGCAGTCATGGCGCATGAGCTTGCCCATGTGCAGAACCGCGACACGCTGATCATGACCATTACCGCGACGCTGGCCGGCGCGATCTCCATGCTCGGCAACTTCGCGTTTTTCTTCGGCAACAACCGCAACAACCCGCTCGGTATCATCGGCGTCCTCGCCGCGATGATCGTTGCTCCCTTCGCGGCAATGCTCGTGCAGATGGCGATCAGCCGCACACGGGAATACTCGGCTGACAAACGCGGCGCGGAGATTTGCGGCAACCCGCTCTGGCTCGCATCTGCCCTGCGCAAGATCGCCGGCGGCGCCAAGCGCGTCGTCAACGAAGACGCCGAGCGCAACCCGGCGACCGCACATATGTTCATCATCAATCCCTTGAACGGCCAGCGCATGGACGGTCTTTTCTCGACCCACCCGGCGACGGAGAATCGCATCGCGGCGCTGGAACAGCTGCACCAGCAGATGGGTGGTAGCGCGCCGACGCAGGCAACCATGCAAAGCCCCCGTCGCGGGCCATGGGATAGCGGACCTACCTCGACGTCGAAAGGCCCGTGGTCTTGAGCGGCGGCCCGGCTGGCCAGTCGCGCAGGCGCCAGGAAACGTCGATCATCCATCCTTCGAACCAGAAGCCCGGACTCGCAGCGCGCCAGGCCGCCACACGGTTGCTCGGCGCGGTCATCGACCGGGCGATCTCGCTCGATGGCCTGCTTGATCCCGAAAACGGTAACGCCACCTACCGCGCCTTACCGCCGGCCGACCAGGCGCTGGTGCGCGCCATCCTTCTGACGGCGCTCCGCAACCTGCCCGTTCTAGACGCCGCGATCGATGCTATGGTCGATCGCAAGCTTCCCGATGGCGCGCGCTCGCTGCGCCACATCCTGATCGTTGCCGCCACGCAGATTCTCTTTCTGGATATTCCGGATCGCGCCGCTGTCGATCTTGCGGTCGAGCAAACCCATGCCGACCCGCGCAGCCGCCGCTTTGCAAACCTCGCCAACGCCGTGCTTCGACGTCTGTCGCGCGAAGGGCAAGGCGTGCTCGAGCAGGTCAAAGACCAAGCCGCGGGCGGGCCGCCTTGGCTGGTCGAAATGCTGCGCGCCCATTACGGAAAAGAGAATGCAAAGCGTATTCTGGACGCTCACCGCTTCGCACCGCCGCTCGACCTGACGGTCAAATCGGATGCGTCCGGCTGGGCCGAACGTCTCGGCGGCATCGTCGTGGCCACCGGCAGTGTCAGGCTGCCGGCAGCCCATGGCGCGATACCCGCAGTCGAAGGCTTCGAGGATGGCGTTTGGTGGGTGCAGGATGCCGCAGCCTCCATACCCGCTCGGCTCTTCGGCGCCATCGAAGGGCAGGCCGTGGCAGATCTGTGCGCGGCGCCTGGCGGCAAAACTGCGCAGCTCGCAGCCGCCGGCGGCAAGGTCACGGCATTCGATCTGTCAGCCAATCGCCTGCGCCGCCTTGGCGAGAACATGGACCGCCTTGGCTTGCAGGTGGAGACGATCGTCGGCGATTTCCGCAAGACGGCCGGCAAAAGAACTTTCGATGCGGTTCTTCTCGATGCCCCGTGCTCGTCGACCGGCACGATTCGCCGCCATCCGGACGTGCCTTGGACGAAATCGGCCGAGGACGTCGCCAAGCTCGCATCGCTGCAGGCCGACCTGCTCGACGCGGCGATCGGTCTCGTGAAGCCAGGCGGCAAGCTCGTCTTTTCGAACTGCTCGCTGGACCCGTCCGAAGGCGAGACGCTGGTGAAGGCCTGCCTCGCCAAGCGCGACGATGTAGAGCTTGTTGCCGTCGATCCATCCGACTGGCCGGGCCTAGAGGAAGCGATCACGCCGGAAGGGTTCTTCCGCACGACGCCTGCCATGATGCAGGGCGATACGCCGGAAACGTCCGGTCTCGACGGATTTTTCGCCGCCATCCTTCGCCGCCGCTGAATTCGACGATCTGGATCGACCGATCTCCAGCGAATTTGTCATTTGTTTTAACGAATTCCCCTCAGACTCGCTATGCATTAGAATCACTCGGCCAAAGCGGCCTGTTGCAAGGGTCACGGGGTCCATTTGACATTGGCACTTTCAGACACGCGGCGTTCGCTGCGTCTCTACGCTGAGGAGGTCTGGCGTCGCTTTTACAGGCGCGTCGCTCTCGGCAGGGTGACCGCGTTCCGATTTGCCGGCATGACCCCCGATCGGCTGATCGTTGCGCCGACCGATCTTCGGATGGCGGACCGCCATATCGCCGATGAAATCTATGCCGGACGCTTTCCGTTGGCAGGCCAGGTCTTCGAAACCTACGGCGATTCCCCGTTCATCGTGGATCTGCCCTCGGAAGAATTCGCCGAGCGGCTGCATTCGTTCCGCTGGCTTAGGCATCTGCGCGCCGCCAACACCGAACTTGCCTTCTCCAATGCCCGGGCGCTGGTCGACGAGTGGATCGCGATCCATGGCCGCCGGGTCGACGGCGCAGGCTGGCGGCCGGAGATCATGGCCGAGCGCGTGCTCGCCTGGATGTCGCATTCCACGGTTGTCCTTAAGGGATCGGATCACGGCTTCTATCGGCGCTTCCTGAAGAGCCTCGCGTTCCAGGTGCGCTATCTGCGCCATATCGCACCCACCACGCCGAATGGCGAGACGCGGCTGAAGGTGCGTATCGCCCTGGCGATGGCGACGCTTGCCATGCCGGCAAGCCCGACGGCGATCCGCACGGCCGCCAAGAACCTCGATGTAGAGCTGGACTGGCAGATCCTCGCTGACGGCGGGCATATCTCGCGCTCGCCGGAAGTGGCGCTCGATCTTCTGTGCGACCTGTTGCCGCTGCGCCAGACCTACATCAATCTCGGCCAGACCCTGCCGAAGAAGCTGATCCCCGCGATCGACCGCATGTTTCCGGCTCTGCGCTTCTTTCGCCATTCCAACGGCGAACTCGCTCTGTTCAACGGCGCGACATCGGTTTCCGCTGACCGGCTTCTCTGCGTGCTGCGCTATGACGAGAGCACAGGCCGGACGTTCAAGGCTGCACCGCATCTCGGCTACCAGCGCCTGGAATGCGGCCCCACAGTCGTCATCGCCGACACGGGCAGCCCACCGGCCGGCATCCTGTCGACGCGAGCCCATGCGGGCTGTCTCGCCTTCGAGATGTCGTCCGGCCGCAATCGCTTCATCGTCAATTCCGGCATGCCCGTTTCGGCAAGCCGCGAATTCCAGTCGCTGGCGCGCTCGACTGCTGCCCATTCGACGGTCGTTGTCCAGGACACGTCCTCCAGCCGGCAGTCGCAGTCGCGCTTCCTCGGGCCCATCATGATCGGCGGCATTCGGACCGTCTCGCTGGAACGGATCGACAGCGATACGGGCAACCAGGGCTTCGTTGCCCGGCACGATGGCTACCTCGCCCGCTTCGGTCTGTACCATGAGAGAGAGATCCGCCTGTCGCCGGACGGCGCTCGGATCGTCGGCCGCGACCGCATTCTCCAACGCGGCGACAAGGATCCGGAACCGAGCGACAAGCGGGTGGCCGTGGCGCGGTTTCACATTCATCCGAAGATCTCGATCGACCAGGCTTCCAGCGGCAACATTCTCCTGACGGCGCCGGACGGCGAACGCTGGACGTTCGAATGTGTGGAGACGAAGCCGGCGGTCGAGGACAGCATCTATCTCGCCGATATCACCGGGCCGCGACGCTCCTCCCAGATCACCGTGACGATGCGCCTGGGCGAGACCCCTGAAATCCAGTGGGCCCTGACCCGGCTGGTTTGAATCGCAGGCTGCCGCCAAAGCGTTCCCTCTTGAGCCATGCTGTGCTAGGCGACCCCCGAATTCGCCGGAAGACCTTCCCGCGTTCCGGCTTCAAGGGGATTGATCAACATGGCCGTTTCATCGAAGCGCGTTCCGGCGCCGGACCTCGTCACCATTCGTCGTGCATTGCTGTCGGTCTCCGACAAGCAGGGCCTGATTGAATTCGCGACCGCGCTTTCGAACCTCGGCGTCGAACTGCTGTCGACGGGCGGAACGGCCCGTGCGATCGCAGAGGCAGGCCTGCCCGTGCGCGACGTATCCGATGTCACCGGCTTTCCGGAAATCATGGATGGCCGTGTAAAGACGCTGCATCCCGGCGTGCATGGCGGGCTTCTCGCGATCCGTGACGACGCAGAGCACAACGAGGCGATGGCAACGCACGGCATCGTTCCGATCGACCTGGCCGTGATCAACCTCTACCCGTTCGAAGAGGTGCGCGCGAAGGGCGCCGATTACGAGACCAGCGTCGAGAACATCGACATCGGTGGTCCTGCCATGATCCGCGCTGCGGCAAAGAACCATGCCTATGTGACGATCGTCACCGACCCGGAAGACTATGCCGCGGTTCTTGAAGACCTGAAGGCGCACTCCGGCGCGCTGCCGCTTGCCGCCCGCAAGGAACTCGCAGCCAAGGCCTATGCCCGCACGGCCGCTTATGATGCGGCGATCTCGGGCTGGTTCGCTGAGGCGCTCGAACTGCCGGCCCCCCGCCACCGGTCGTTTGCCGGCAAGCTGAAGACCGTCATGCGCTACGGCGAGAACCCGCATCAGCAGGCAGGCTTCTACGTCACGGGCGAACACCGCCCCGGCGTTGCCACAGCAACGCTGCACCAGGGAAAGGCGCTTTCCTATAACAACATCAACGACACCGATGCCGCCTTCGAGCTCGTCAGCGAGTTTGCCGCCTCGTCCGGCCCGGCCTGCGCGATCATCAAGCACGCCAACCCGTGCGGCGTGGCCGTCGGTTCGTCAGCGCTGGAAGCCTACCGAAAGGCGCTCGTCTGCGACCAGACGTCGGCATTCGGCGGCATCGTGGCGCTCAACACCGAGCTTGATGCGGAAGCTGCCCGCGCGATCACCGAGATTTTCACCGAAGTCATTATCGCGCCGTCGGCCACGGAGGAAGCGATGGCGATCGTCGCGGCAAAGAAGAACCTACGGCTCATGACGACCGGAGCGCTTGCCGATCCGGCCGCTGCCGGCATGACGGTTCGCTCGGTCGCCGGTGGTCTGCTCGTCCAGAACCGCGACAATGCGCTTGTCGATCAGATGGACCTCAAGATCGTGACGAAGCGCGCACCGAGCGAAACCGAACTGGCCGACCTGCGCTTCGCCTTCCGCGTGGCCAAGCACGTGAAGTCGAATGCGATCGTCTACGCCAGGCACGGGGCCACCGTCGGCATCGGTGCGGGTCAGATGAGCCGGGTCGATTCCGCGCGCATCGCCGCTCGCAAAGCGATCGATGCCGCCGAAGTGCTTGGCCTTCCCGAGCCGCTGACTCGCGGTTCGGTGGTCGCGTCGGACGCCTTCTTCCCCTTCGCCGATGGTCTGCTGACGGCGATCGAAGCCGGCGCGACGGCGGTGATCCAGCCGGGCGGCTCCATGCGCGACGACGATGTGATTGCGGCAGCCGACGAAGCCGGCATCGCCATGGTCTTCACCGGTGTGCGCCACTTCCGGCACTAACCCCCGTCACAGGGGACGGGATGGCGGCACCGGCTTGTTGGCGGGATAGGGCGTCGCGACGAGGATCGCGAGCCCAACCACGAGAAACAGGACCAGCGTCGCCATGCCGAGCCTTGCCGAGCCGCTGAGCGCCGTGACGGTCGCCACCGTGAAGGGTGCAAGGAAAGACGTCGCGCGGCCCGCAAGAGCGTAGAGCCCGAAATAGCGCCCTGCTTCCTCGGGCGTCACCGAGCGGGCGAAGAACGAGCGCGACGAGGCCTGCACCGGACCGAAGGCGACGCCGATCAGCAGGCCGAAGAAGATGTACGCCTTCTCCGCCGGCGTGCCGAAGAGCCCGCCGGAATCCTCCAGCCCGAGCTGCCACCAGCCGAAAAGCGTAAAGCCGGGTCCGGTCGAGACGATGCCGATACAGGCGATCGTCAGGCAGACCAGCGAGATGATCACCAGCACCTTCGAACCGACCGTTCGATCGAGACGGCTTGCCGCCAGGCAACCGAAGATCGCGACGACGTTGAGGATGATGCCGAAAACGCCGATCTCTGTCGTCTGCCACGCAAACATCGCCGCGGCAAAGGTCCCACCAAGCGCGATGAGCCCGTTGACCCCGTCCTGATAGATCATGCGGGCAACCAGAAACCTCAGGATCGCCTTGCGCTCGCGCAGTTCTCCCCAAGTTGCCTTGAGATCGCTCCAGCCGTCGCGGACGGCGCCGCCCAGTGGTTTGACTTGCGGCGTGTCCGGCGTCAGCAGAAACATCGGCAGGATGAAGACGAGGTACCAGACAGCGGCAAGCGGACCGGTGGCGCGGGCGGCTTCGCCTGCAGCAGGATCAAGCCCGAAGATCGGCGGCAGGCCGATCAGCGTCAGCCCGGTTTCCTCGGACGCCGCCATGAGTGCGACGACGCAGATGAGAACGAGCATGCCGCCCAGATAACCGAGGCCCCAGGCGATATTGGAATAACGCCCGATCTCCCGATTGGTCATGAGGCTCGGGATCATCGCATCGTTGAAGACGATTGAGAATTCCGCGGCGATCGAAGCGATGACGATCAGCAGGAACGGATAGATCAGGGCGGAGCCTGGCTCCGCGTTCCACAGCAGGAACAAAGCAACGATCTTCACGCTGGCGAAAGCCGCGATCCAGCGCTTGCGCGCTCCGGTCTGGTCGGCGATCGCACCGAGAACCGGCGAAAGAACGGCGATCAGCAATCCCGAGAATGCGATCGCGTAGCCCCACCAGGCTTGCCCGCGCACGGGGTCGTCAGCCAGCTGCGAAACGAAATAGGGACCAAAGATGAAGGTGATGACGACGGTGAAGAATGGCTGCGCCGCCCAGTCGAATCCCATCCAGCCATAGATGCCGCGCTTGCGCTTGCGCTCCGAAACCGGCTCCGACACGACGCTCACGACAGCTTGCCCGTGTGGGCATGAAGCGACAGACCTTCCCGCAAACGAGCCATCGATTTCCCCCAATCCAATCGCGTTGCCCGTTTATGGCACGCAACGGTGTCGGAGGCATCACAGGATTTTCGGGGTCAACGGGTGCCGAATATCGCCGAACCGACACGCACGCTCGTTGCGCCGAAACCGATCGCGATCTCGAAATCGGCGGACATGCCCATTGAAAGCTTCTCAACCCCGGCTTCCCGCGCCAGCTTTCGCAGCAGCGCGAAATGCGGCCCCGGAGCTTCGTCCACCGGCGGAATGCACATGAGCCCGACCACGTCGAGCTTATGGACGTCGCGGCAGCGCTCGACGAATGCATGCGTCTCGATCGGAGAGATACCCGCCTTCTGCTCTTCCTCGCCGATATTGACCTGGACGTAGAATTGGAGCTGCCGGTTCTGCTTGGCGCATTCCGCAGCCAGGGCCGCGGCGATCTTTTCACGATCCACGGTCTCGATCACGTCGAACAGGGCGACTGCATCTGCAGTCTTGTTGGACTGTAATGGACCGATCAGATGCAGTTTGAGATCGGGTGTCCCGTCGCGCAGCGCCGGCCACTTGCCCTGAGCCTCCTGGACACGGTTTTCGCCGAAGACCCGCTGGCCGGCCTCGATCACCGGGCGAATGACCTCCGCCTCGAAGGTCTTGCTGACAGCAACGAGTTCGACGTCGCCAGGCGATCGCTCCGCCTTGCGTTCCGCGCGGCTGATCTTTTGCTTGATGGCGGCCAGATTATCGACTGCGCTCACATCGCTCTCCTTGATTGCGACCAGCACCTAGCGCGGCGCGCCGACCACGGCAATGCCGCCGCGCACGGGCAGAACGGCCGGAATGGTTGACGATCATGGGGTTTCATGGTGAAGGTCCGCCCACACCGAACTCCCGACAGTCCCGGAACTCCAAGGCAGCCATGGCGATCGAACGATACAATCCACGCGAAACCGAGCCGAAATGGCAGGCGCGCTGGGCCGAAGATCAGGTCTTCGAAACGAAGGATGATGCTGACGGCGAGAAATACTACGTCCTCGAGATGTTCCCGTATCCATCGGGCCGCATCCACATGGGCCATGTGCGCAACTACGCCATGGGCGACGTGGTTGCCCGTTACAAAAGGGCGCGCGGCTTCAACGTGCTGCACCCGATGGGCTGGGACGCCTTCGGCATGCCGGCCGAAAACGCCGCCATGCAGAACAAGGTCCACCCCAAAGAGTGGACCTACCAGAACATCGACACGATGCGGCGCCAGCTGAAATCGATGGGCCTGTCGCTCGACTGGAGCCGCGAATTCGCGACTTGCGACGTGGAATACTATCAGCGGCAGCAGCACCTCTTTCTCGACTTCCTGGAGAAGGGCCTCGTCTACCGCCGCGAATCCAAGGTCAACTGGGATCCGGTCGATCAGACGGTTCTGGCCAACGAGCAGGTGATCGACGGCCGCGGCTGGCGTTCGGGCGCTTTGGTCGAACAACGCGAACTGACGCAGTGGTTCTTCCGCATTACCGATTTCAGCGAGGATTTGCTGACGGCGCTGGATGGTCTCGATCGCTGGCCGGAGAAAGTCCGGACCATGCAGAAGAACTGGATCGGCAAGTCCGAAGGTCTGGTCATTCGCTGGGAGATCGATCCCGCAACGGCGCCCGCAGGCGCGAGGGAGCTCGAAGTCTATACGACGCGACCCGATACGCTGTTTGGCGCGTCCTTCATGGCGATCTCGCCTGACCACCCGCTCGCGGGCCAGGCTGCCGCGTCAAACCCCGAGCTTGAAGCCTTTTGCGAGGAATGCCGTCGCGCCGGCACCTCGCTGGCTGCGCTTGAGACTGCGGAGAAGAAGGGCTTCCCGACAGGGATTCACGTGAAACATCCCTTCGACCCGTCCTGGACGCTGCCGGTCTATGTCGCGAATTTCGTTTTGATGGACTACGGCTCCGGTGCGATCTTCGGCTGCCCGTCCGGCGACCAGCGCGACCTCGATTTCGCCAATCGCTACGGTCTGCCGGTAACCCCGGTGGTGATGCCGAAGGATGCGGACGCCGCATCGTTCCAGATCACCGAGACCGCCTATACCGGCGAAGGCGTGATGATCAACTCACGCTTCCTGGATGGCATGACGCCCGATGAAGCATTCGAGGAGGTCGCGCGTCGACTGGCCGAGACCGAGATCAATGGCCGGCCGCAGGCGGAGCGCAAGCTGAACTACCGCCTGCGTGACTGGGGCATTTCGCGCCAGCGCTACTGGGGTTGCCCGATCCCCGTGATCCACTGCGAAGCGTGCGGCGTCGTGCCGGTGCCGAAGACGGACCTTCCGGTGCAGCTGCCCGACGACATCAATTTCGACAAGCCGGGCAATCCGCTCGACCGCCATCCCACATGGCGCCACGTGTCCTGCCCCGAATGCGGTGCGGCAGCCCGTCGCGAAACGGACACGATGGACACTTTCGTCGATTCATCCTGGTATTTCGCACGTTTCACCGCGCCCCGCGCCGATGCGCCGACCGAGCCGCAGACGGCCAATGCCTGGCTGCCCGTCGACCAGTATATCGGCGGCATCGAGCATGCGATCCTCCACCTTCTCTATTCGCGCTTCTTCACCCGCGCGATGAAGGCAACAGGCCATCTCGATCTGGACGAGCCGTTCAAGGGCCTGTTCACCCAGGGCATGGTCGTGCACGAGACTTACAAGGGTGAAGCCGGCTGGGTAGCCCCTGCGGATGTCCGTATCGAGGATATCGAAGGCACCCGCCGTGCAAGCCATATCGAGACCGGCGAAGCTCTGGCGATCGGCTCGATCGAGAAGATGTCGAAGTCCAAGAAGAACGTCGTGGATCCCGACGACATCATCGCCTCGTTCGGCGCCGATACGGCACGCTTCTTCATGCTGTCGGACTCGCCGCCGGAACGCGATGTCATCTGGACCGAGTCCGGTGTCGAAGGTGCGCATCGGTTCGTGCAGCGCATCTGGAGACTTGTGCAGGAATCCCGTGAGGCACTCTCCGGCATTGCACCCGCAGCCGGAACCTCGGGCACGGCTCTCGATGTTTCACGCGCTGCGCACAAGGCCCTCAAGGCTGTTGGCGAAGATCTGGAACGTCTCGGCTTCAACAAGGCCGTCGCGCGCATCTATGAATTGACCAACACGCTGTCGGCCCCGTTGCAGTCCGTTGCCAAGGGAGGCGCTGAACCCGACGTCTTGGCTGCCTGTCGGGAAGCGGTCGAAATCCTGGTTCACCTGATTGCACCGATGACCCCTCACCTCGCCGAAGAGTGCTGGTCCGCGCTCGGAAACGAAGGCATGGTTTCGATGGCGGCATGGCCGAACTTCGATCCCGCACTGGTCGTGGAGGATGAAATCCTGCTGCCTGTGCAGATCAACGGCAAGAAGCGTGGCGATTTGACAATCGCGCGCGAAGCCTCGCAAGATGACGTGAAAGCCGCCGTGCTGGCGCTCGATTTCGTGCAGGCCGCCATGGCCGGAAACGAGCCTCGGAAAATCATCATCGTTCCCCAGAGGATCGTGAATGTCGTTGTCTGACATCCGCCGCTCGATCGGCCGGCCTGTTCTCCGCCTCACTGCCGGGGCCCTGTGCCTCGGCCTTTCCGCTTGCCAGGTCACGCCGCTCTACGCCGACCGGTCGACGCCCGGCTACGACATGGCCGCGCGTCCCGCAGCAGACATAATCATCGAGGCGGCAGAAGATCGCGTCGGGCAGGAACTCCGCAATGAACTGATCTTTCTGCTTCATGGTGGTGCCGGCCAACCATCCGACGCACGCTACCGGGTCGAGCTGACCGTAACGCGCACCGACGTCGGTATCCTGCGTAATCCGCTCGATGGGCGGGCAACCGGCCAGAACCTGACGGTGCGCGCGGAATACGAAATCACCGATTCGGCAACCGGCGACGTCGTTGCTCTCCGCCGCCAATCGGTCACCACAAGCTACGACCGTTTCGAACAGGGCTTTGCCGATCTGCGTGCCGCTCGGGACGCAGAAAATCGAGCAGCCCGCGAGCTTGCGGAGCGTCTGCGTGCCGACCTCGCGCTGTTCCTGACGACAGAGGCGGCCCGTGGCGCAAATCAAGGCGCATGAATTCGAACGTCTGATTGCCAAGGGCCTTCCCCCACAGCCGATCGTGCTGATCTATGGCCCCGACCGTGGCTTGGTGGCCGAACGGGCGGCCAATCTTGTGGCCGTCACCAAGGTCGATGCTGACGATCCATTCTCGGCGATCCGGCTCGACGCCGGCACGGTAAATTCCGATCCTGGTCGCCTGGTTGACGAAGCCCGCGCGATCGGTCTCTTCGGCGGATTGCGGCTCGTCAGACTTCTGGGTGCCGGCAACGACCGTGGCGTGCTGGAAGCCGTAGCAGAGCTGGCAAACAATCCTCCTGACGACTGCCTCGTTCTCATCGAAGCCGGCGATCTCAAAAAGGGCACCGGTCTTCGAAAACTCGTCGAAGAAGCCAAAGCAGGCCTTGCCGTGCCCTGTTACGCCGACGAAGGGCGCAGCGTGAATGAGCTGATCGACAGTGAAATGTCGTCGGCTGGACTGCGCTTGACGTCGGCAGCGCGTGAGCTCCTCGCCAGCCTGATCGGTGGCGATCGCCTCGCCTCGCGTGGCGAGATCCAGAAGCTTGCCCTCTACGCCCAAGGCAAGGACGTCGTTCAGGAAGAGGACGTCATGGCGGTCATCGGTGATGCCTCCGCCCTGTCGGTCGACGCGGCCGTCGATGCCGTGTTGCTGGGCGACGTGGAGGGGCTCGATCTATCATTACGACGGATCATGGCCTCGAAGACATCGGTCTTCCTGGCCTTGCAAAGTTGCCTGCGTCAATTCCAGGCACTTGAGACAATGCGAGCATCAGTCGAGCAGGACGGCAAGCAGGTCGGAAATGTGGTCGCAGAACAAGGCCGGCGCGTGCACTTTCGGCGAAAACCTGCATTGGAAAAGGCGTTGGCCGCTTGGCGGATGGATGCTCTCGGGCAGGCTCTTGTGCACTTGCAGGCGGCCATCCTGGAAACACGGCGCCGGCCTGCGCTGGAGGACGCTATCGCGAGGCAGGCTCTTCTCGCTTTGGCTGTGCGATCGGCGCGCGCTGCCCGCTCGCAGCGCGCCTAATCCCCATCTGTCAGTTTGCCGGCAAATTAGTTTCTGGCACCCAGCAGCCGGCAGAGCTCATCCAGCTGATCCAGCGACTTATAGTCGATGCGGATATGGCCGCCGCGGGTCTTGTGGCTGACTTCGACCTTCAGTCCCAACACGTTAGACAACGATTGCTCGAGCGCAAGCGTGTCGGCATCCTTGGATGCAGCCGCGCGGGACGGCTCACTCTCGACACCACCGGCCTCGGCATCCTTTTGCGCGAGCCTTTCGGCGTCACGCACAGACAGACCCTTGCTCACGATCTCACGGGCAAATTTGGTTGGGTCTGATGTGGCTGCGATGGCACGGGCATGACCGGACGACAACTGGCCGCCGGCTAGCATGGATCGAACCACTTCAGGCAGTTTCAAGAGCCGCAGGCTATTGGCCACATGGCTCCGGCTCTTGCCGATGATGTCTCCGAGATCGTTCTGCGTATACCCGTGTTCGACGATAAGCTGCTGATATCCCTGCGCTTCTTCCAACGGATTGAGATCGGCACGCTGGACGTTTTCGACGATGGCGAGTTCGAGAGCCGTGCGGTCGTCGACGTCGCGAATGATGACCGGAATCTCGACGAGTCCCGCCTGCTGCGATGCGCGCCAGCGTCGTTCACCGGCGATGATCTCGTAGCGCCCTGCCCCACGTGTACGCACGACGACGGGCTGCACGACACCATGCTGGCTGATCGATGCGGCAAGATCTTTGAGATCATCCGGATCGAATTGGCGACGAGGGTTGTTCGGGTTCGGCGTCACATGCTCGATCGGTACGAAACTGTCGGCCTTGGCGCGCGATGGCGCTGAAGTTTCCGGCTGATCCATTTCCCCGATCAGCGCTGCCAATCCACGGCCGAGGCGTCTCTTTGAAGTGTCTTCACTCATCATGTCTTCCTTGGACAATCAGCCGATCAGGCGGCGCGGCGCCGACGCTCGCGTTGGATGACCTCGGAGGCCAACTGAAGATAGGCTTGGCTACCGGCGCATTTGAGATCATAAATGATAGCCGGCTTACCGTATGACGGCGCTTCCGAAACGCGAACGTTGCGTGGAATGAGCGTCGTGTAAACTTTATCGCCCAGATGCTGCCGCACGTCGGCGACGACTTGTTGCGCGAGATTGTTTCGCGCGTCGTACATGGTGAGAACGATCCCCTGGATATCGAGCGCTGGATTCAATGTCTGCCGGACTTGTCCGACGGTCTCCAGCAACTGGCTCAGACCTTCCAGCGCAAAGAACTCGCATTGCAGTGGAACGAGGATGGAATGAGCGGCAACCATCGCATTGATCGTCAGAAGGTTCAGCGACGGCGGGCAATCGATCAACACATAGCTGAATCTGCGCGCTGCTTCGCTCTGCAAGGCTTTCTTGACGCGGAGAACCCTATCGGACGCTGACGAGATTTCCATCTCGACCCCAAGCAAGTCCATCGTGGACGGCACGATCGATAGGTTCGGCACTGCGGTCGGCACTACGATTTCATCCAACGTGGCCGAATTCGTAAGGAGGTCGTAGCTCGAAAGCCGGCGCTCCTTGCGCTCGATTCCAAGCCCGGTGCTCGCATTTCCCTGAGGGTCCAAGTCGATAACGAGCACGTTCTCGCCTATGGCAGCGAGCGCAGTCGCCAGATTGATAGCGGTTGTCGTCTTGCCGACGCCGCCCTTCTGGTTAGCGATGGTGATGATCCGATTCAGCATGTCATCTCCGCAAATGCCGCTCAGCGGCGACGGAGGCCACTGATCTCCAGCAAGACCGATTCATCGCCTCGGTCCGACTTATGTTCTACCAGATGGAAATGCCAAGCGCCACGCGCCGCCTCGACCTCGTTCCGATAATCCCGACCTTTATGAAAATAAGCGACCGTTCCGTTTGTCAGCCAGCTTTCGGTCATATGAAGAAGGTCGGTCAAGGATGCCAATGCACGCGCCGAAATGGCATCAGGCTTCGCAATCTTGGTGCTGGCAATCTCGATTCGCTCCGGATGAACGCGCGCGCGTGCACCGGTCGCATGAATCGCAGCCCTTAGAAAGGCTGCCTTCTTGGAGTTGCTTTCGATGAGATCCACATGCCCAGCGCCCTGCTTCGCTAAGCAGATCGCAGTCACCAGACCTGGAAATCCCGCACCTGATCCTAGATCCGCCCAATGAATCGGAGCTGGTTGTGCACGGTGCACGTGCAGAGAATCACCAATGTGACGATCCCAAATGTCATCGACGGTGGACGGACCAATCAAGTTGATGCGCGACTGCCAGCGCTGGAGCAAGTCAACCAGAATCGCCAGCCTGTCCACTGTTTCACGTGAAACAGCCAATGCCCTATGATCGATCTTCAAGCGGAAAGCACCTCTTGAGCAGTCAAGCGGCGCTTAAGCTTCGATAGGATCAAGGCAATCGCAGCCGGTGTCATACCTTCTATCTTATTGGCATGCGCGATGCTCAGAGGCTTAGCGAGGGATAGTTTTCGCTTCAGTTCGTTGGACAAGCCTGGAAGCGATGAATAATCGAAATCAGCAGGGATCAAGCGCTCTTCCTCTCGACGCAACTGGGATGCTGCCGAGGACTGCCGCTCAAGATATACGGCGTAGACTGCTTCGATTTCCAGCGTCTCATGAAGTCTAGCGGGTATCTCACCGAGCGATGGAATGGCCTTTGAGAATTCGGCAATGGACGTATCGGGATGGGACAACAGATCGAAAACCGACTTTTGCGCTCCATCACGGCGAGGAGCCACCGACAGGACCTCAAGTTCCGCCCGGCTCGGAATAGTGTTTCTCAAGAGGCTTCGCGCATCCAGCAGATCCAGCGTCCACGTCTCGAAGCGCATCTTGCGCTCAATTGAAATGCATCCAAGATCAATCGCCAAAGGCGTTAGCCGCACGTCGGCATTATCTGCACGAAGGGACAATCGAAACTCTGCTCGGGATGTGAACATTCGATAGGGTTCTGAAACGCCCCTCGTCGTCAAATCGTCGATCAAAACACCGATATAAGAATCAGCGCGACTGAACCGCACGCCATCCGAGCCCCCGGCGCGACGAGCAGCGTTAAGGCCGGCTACAAGTCCCTGCGCCGCTGCTTCCTCGTACCCCGTCGTGCCGTTGATTTGCCCAGCCAGGAACAAGCCTGGAACCCGCTTTGTCTCAAGCGTCTGCTCGAGCTCGCGTGGGTCGATATGATCGTACTCGATCGCGTAACCGGGCTGCAGAATGGTGGCATTCTCCAAACCGGGAATTGTTGCGATGAAAGCCGCTTGGACTTCCTCCGGTAGCGACGTCGATATTCCATTCGGGTAGACCGTATGGTCATCGAGACCTTCCGGCTCCAGGAAAATCTGGTGGCTATCGCGATCAGCGAATCGAACGATCTTGTCTTCCACGGATGGGCAGTAGCGCGGCCCGACAGAAGAAATATTGCCGGAGTACATGGCGGAACGCTGGATGTTCGCAGCGATGATGTCATGTGTGTGCTGCGTCGTTCGTGTCACACCACAGGCGATCTGCGGAACCGTGATCTTGTTTGTCATGAATGAGAAAGGCACCGGATGAACATCGGCTTCCTGGCGATCGATGCCTGCCCAATCGATCGTGCGTCCATCCAGCCGCGCTGGCGTGCCTGTCTTTAGACGGCCAAGCTGAAAGCCGAACCGCTCCAGCGTTTTGGAAAGCCCCAGTGAGGGCTTCTCGTTCATCCGGCCGGCGGAGAATTGTCGGTCGCCGATATGAATCACGCCACGAAGAAACGTTCCTGTTGTCAAAACGATAGATCGGCAATCGATGGTACTGCCATCGGCCAAAGTGACGCCGGCCACCTCACCGTCGACGATCAGCAGATCTTCGGCTTCGCCCTCGATGATGCTAAGGTTCTGTTGCGCCTTCAACGCACTCTGCATGCCCTCTCTGTAAAGCTTGCGATCCGCCTGCGTACGCGGTCCGCGGACTGCCGGGCCCTTCTTTCGGTTCAGCATGCGGAACTGAATTCCGGCTTGGTCGGCCACGCGGCCCATCAACCCGTCCAGTGCGTCGACCTCGCGGACGAGGTGGCCCTTGCCAAGACCGCCGATGGCTGGGTTGCACGACATCACGCCAATCTTGTCGGCCGCAAGAGTAAGAAGCGCTGTGCTGGCACCGAGGCGGGCGGAAGCGGCCGCTGCTTCGCAACCGGCATGCCCTCCACCGATAACCACGACATCGAAAGCAGTAGTTTGATCCATGACGGCAAGCCCTAGATGTTTCACGTGAGTCACGGTCATTTGCCGATACAAAACGAGCTGAAGATGACGTCGAGCACGTCTTCCACGTCGACCCGACCCGTTATACGTCCAAGTGCATCGGCAGACATTCGAAGATCTTCGGAGCGCAATTCTATAGGCATTCCCGGGCCCGTGACAGCCCTCTCCAGGTAGTCGAGGGATTCGGTAAGGTGCTGCCGATGCCGAAGCCGCGTGGGCAACGCCATCGATGGGGCATTAGCCAATTCCGAAAGCTTTGATTTGCACAAGGCGATCAGACCGTCTACGCCTTGCCCCGTCTCGACAGAGATCGCAATGTCGCTCTTGATCGAGCGGTTATCAATCAGGTCCGACTTGGTCCCTACATAGATGTGCGGGATGTTTTCGGGCGCATCATCGATGTAGGCGCCATTGTCGGAGAGGTTGAGAACGAGATCAGCGTTCATCAGAGCTTTCTTCGCACGGGCGATGCCTTCCCGTTCTATTCCATGATCCGTCGCTCGGATGCCGGCGGTGTCGGTGATGCTAGCGGCATACCCGCCAAGATCGACATCGACTGAAATGAGATCGCGGGTCGTCCCTGCCTCCGGAGATACGATCGCCACTTCTCTCGAAGCCAAAGCATTCAAAAGACTGGACTTTCCTGCATTGGGCGGGCCAACGATCACGATCTTGAAGCCGTCGCGGATCCGCTCGCCGATTGCCGCGTAGGCAAGATGGCGCTCCATCTCATCACGCAACGCTTCCAAGTCGCTCCACACCCGGTCGGCGACGGATCCCGGGACATCGTCCTCATCCGCGAAATCAAGATCAGCTTCCACCAACGCGCGGGCATGGAGGAGTTGATGCGCCCAACCGGCATAAAGCCTCGTCAACCCCCCGTCGGCTTGCGCCACGGCGAGGCGGCGCTGCATCTCTGTCTGAGCCGCGATCAGATCAGCCAGCCCTTCTGCTTCTGTCAGATCCATCCGGCCGTTTTCGAAGGCCCTGCGCGTGAACTCGCCCGGTTCGGCAAGGCGGATATTCGGCAGTCCAGCCAGTTCCGAGAGCAGCGCAGCCACAATAGCGCGGCCGCCATGTACCTGGAATTCGGCACAGTCTTCGCCGGTAAAGGATTTTGGAGACTGAAAGTAAATGACCAGGCCCTTGTCGAGCATCTCGCCATTTCGGTTCCGAATCGATCTTAACGCGGTTGTGCGTGGTTCCGGCACCTCACCGCACATCGTTTCGAGAACGAATCGAACATGGGGTCCCGAAACACGAAGAACGGCGACACCCGCTGGGAGTGCGCCGCTCGAAAGAGCTACGATCGTGTCCGTGGTGGGATCGGCCAATTACCGCTCCACAGCGTAAAGCCAGTGTCGGACGTCAGCCGACTAAGTGTTCATGGAGTCGAAGAAGTCCGCGTTGTTCTTGGTCTGCTTCAACTTGTCGATCAGGAACTCGATCGCATCCGTTGTTCCCATGGGCGCCAGGATGCGCCGGAGCACGAAGATCTTCTGAAGGTCCTGGCGAGACACAAGGAGGTCTTCCTTGCGCGTACCGGACTTCAGGATGTCCATCGACGGGTAGATGCGCTTGTCGGCGACCTTGCGGTCCAGGACGATTTCCGAGTTACCGGTGCCCTTGAACTCTTCGAAGATCACCTCGTCCATGCGGCTGCCCGTGTCGATCAGCGCAGTTGCGATGATCGTCAGGGATCCGCCCTCTTCGATGTTGCGCGCCGCACCGAAGAAGCGCTTCGGCCTCTGAAGTGCATTGGCGTCCACGCCGCCCGTGAGCACCTTGCCCGAAGACGGGACGACGGTGTTGTAGGCGCGGCCAAGGCGAGTGATCGAATCGAGCAGGATGACGACGTCACGACCGTGCTCGACAAGGCGCTTGGCCTTTTCGATAACCATTTCGGCAACCTGCACGTGACGAGTCGCCGGTTCGTCGAATGTCGACGAGACGACTTCGCCCTTCACCGAGCGCTGCATGTCAGTCACTTCCTCCGGCCGCTCGTCGATCAGAAGAACGATGAGGTAGCACTCGGGATGGTTTGCCGTGATCGAATGCGCGATGTTCTGCAGGAGAACAGTCTTACCCGTGCGCGGCGGCGCGACGATCAGTCCGCGCTGACCCTTGCCGAGCGGCGCGACGAGATCGATGACGCGCGGCGAGAGATCCTTGGAGGTCGGAACATCGAGCTCCATCTTGAAGCGCTCGTCCGGGTAAAGCGGCGTCAGATTGTCGAAATGGATCTTGTGGCGGATCTTTTCGGGATCCTCGAAATTGATTGTGTTGACCTTGAGAAGCGCGAAGTAACGCTCGCCTTCCTTGGGTCCGCGGATCGGACCTTCAACGGTATCGCCGGTCTTGAGCGCGAAGCGACGCAGCTGCGATGGCGAAATGTAGATGTCGTCCGGGCCGGGCAGATAATTGGCATTGGCAGAGCGCAAGAAGCCGAAACCGTCCTGCAGAACCTCGACCACACCCTGACCGATGATTTCGACATCCTGCGCCGCAAGCTTTTTCAGGATGGCAAACATCAGTTCCTGCTTGCGCATGACGTTCGCGTTCTCGACTTCGTGCGTTTCCGCGAAAGCGAGAAGATCGGTCGGTGATTTGCTCTTGAGCTCTTGCAGCTTCATTTCTTGCATGGAGAATCCGAGATGACTGGAAAAATGAATGATGGAGGGGGCGGCGCGTCGGGAATGAAGAGGCGTATGCGCTCCGTGGAGCCTGTCGCCGGGGACGTCAACGCGATGCCGAGGAGAAGTTGACGCGAAAATAGCGATTCCCCTGCCGCCACGCAAGCGGCTTGTCGCCGCACGGCCGTTCAGGGGCAGGTCGGCTGCTCAAAAACCGCTTGAGACGCTCAGAACGGCTTCACGATGACCAGGATGACGATGACGATCATCAGCAGCGTCGGGCCTTCGTTCATCATCCGCCAATAACGCGCGGTGTGCACGCGCCGATCGGCTGCAAAACCTTTCCAGGCTTTGAAAAAGTGAAGATGGATGACCGTCAGAGCGACGACCGCAACGATCTTCGCCCACAGCCATCCGCCGGAGAAGGCAAAGCTCGAATAGGCGAGCCACAGGCCCAGTACCCACGAAATCATCATCGCGGGGCGCATGATCACCTTCAGCAGCCGTCCTTCCATGACTTTGAAGGTTTCCGACTGGACTGAGCCGATCTCGGCATCCGTGTGATAGATGAAAAGCCGCGGCAGATAGAGCAGGCCCGCCATCCACGAGATCACCGCCACGACGTGGACGGCCTTGATCCACAGATCGAGATTGGCCGGCCGCCACCAGAAAACGAGCACCACGCCGACAAGCAGCGCTGCAATGGCCGAGAAGGCCCTGCGACGCGCCTTCGCGCCGGCGGCGGCCCCAGCCTCAGGACCGACCACGCACCCGCTCCACGAGCTGCGTCACGTGCGCAGGATCGGCCTGTGGCGTGATGCCATGACCGAGATTGAAGATCAGCGGTCCATTGCCGAGAACATCGAGAATCGCGTCGATGCCCTCGTCCAGAGCTTTGCCACCGGCCACGACACGCATCGGATCGAGGTTGCCTTGGACCGGACCATCCTCCTGAAGCCGTTTGGCGAAGGAGAGCGGTACCGACCAGTCGAGGCCGATCGCGTCCGCATCTGTGCGCTTGCGATAGCCGTCCAGCCGTGCGCCGGCGCCTTTCGCGAAAGCGATGATCCGTGCCTGGGGATGACGGGCACGAACCTTGTCGACGATGCGCCGCACCGGTCGAGCGGCAAAAGCCTCGAATTCGGCTTCTCCCAGAACGCCTGCCCAGGAATCGAATATCTGCACCGCGTCGGCGCCCGCTTCGATCTGAGCGCAGAGATAGTCGGCGGAAATGTCTGACAAGAGGTCCAGAAGCCGCGCGAACGCTGCAGGTTCGCGGTAGGCGAACAATCGTGCCGGTGCCTGGTCGGGCGTCCCATGCCCCGCGATCATGTAGGTCGCAACCGTCCAGGGCGCACCGCAGAAACCGAGCAGGGTCGTCTCGGCGGGCAATTCGGCCCTCAGACGCCGCACTGTTTCGAACACGGGAGCGAGATGGTCGATCACGCCTTCCGGGGTGAGAGCGGCAATGCCATCGGCATCGATCGGCTCCATCAACGGTCCTCGCCCTTCCTCGAAGCGCACACCACGCTTCAAGGCATCGGGAATGACGAGGATGTCCGAGAACAGGATCGCAGCATCGAAAGCGTATCGCCTGATCGGCTGGAGCGTCACTTCGACAGCGTGTTTGGGCGTGTAGCAGAGATCGAGAAAACTCCCTGCCTTCAGCCGGGTCTCACGATACTCCGGAAGATAGCGCCCTGCTTGCCTCATCAGCCAGATCGGCGGTGGGCTGATCGTCTCTCCTGCCAGAACGCGCAGCACCTTTCGGTCGGTCACGGCGTCTCCTCTTCCTTAAATAAAGGATTCTTTGAAATGGATTCTTCTTCTTAGAGTCGGTGTGTTCCAGGGATTAGTTTTGGTCAACATCTTCTCCACAAGAAGCCTCCGAGCCATCTTTGCCGCACAGTGGAATCACTTGATCGGCTTTGCAACGCGGACATCCAAAAAAGCAAAGTCATTTCAGCACTTTGCGATCTGTCCGGCTCGGGACCGATCTTGGTTAAGCTGTGGATCGTCTGTTGACGCGTATCGCAAATCCCCGCAGCGTGACATTGACCGTCAAATGCCGTCCCCACAGAGGTCATTGTGGACAAGTCGGCCTTTCATACCGGCCTGCGAGCACCTCGGCCCGAATGCCGAAAGTCATCAACAGTCATCAACAGCCCCCAGTGAATCGTGTGGACCAGCCGAAAAACTACTTTCATCTGCACCTGATTTCGGACTCCACCGGCGAAACCCTGATGGCGGCCGGCCGCGCGGCGTCTGCGCAATTCCAGGACGCCCAGGTTCTCGAGCACGTCTATCCTCTGATCCGGAACCGCAAGCAGCTGGGCGCGGTGCTCGATGCGATCGATGGCGCACCCGGCATCGTGCTCTACACGATCGTCGATCAGGACCTGTCCACCATGATCGATACCAGATGCCGCGAAATGGGCGTTCCGAGCGTTTCGGTGCTCGAACCCATCATGACGGTGTTCCAATCCTATCTGGGATCTCCGTCGCGGCGCCGTGTGGGCGCCCAGCATGTGATGAACGCCGAGTATTTTCGCCGCATCGATGCGCTGAACTACACGATGGATCATGACGACGGTCAGATCATCACCGATTACGAGGAAGCCGATGTGGTCCTCGTGGGCATCAGCCGCACGTCGAAAACGCCGACCAGCATCTATTTGGCGAATCGCGGTGTGAAGACGGCCAATTTTCCCATTGTGCCCGGCAATCCGCTGCCACCGGCGCTCGATCAGGCGCGCAAGCCGCTGATCGTCGGGCTCATCGCCTCCACCGAGCGCATCGCCCAGGTCCGGCAAAACCGCGTGCTTGGCAACGCGCAAGGGTACAATGCGGAGATCTATACGGACCGCGCGACGATTGCCGAGGAACTGAAGCACGCCCGCTCTCTCTGCCTACGCCGGAACTGGCCGATGATCGACGTGACCCGAAAGTCGATCGAGGAGACGGCCGCCGCGATTCTTGCCTTGCGCGCCAAGGCACGTTAGCGCTCGACCCATCGATCAATTGCAAGGATTGCTTCGGCCATGGCTGCACCCATCATTCTGGCATCTTCGAGCCCCTTTCGCCGACAGTTGCTGCAGAACGCCGGGGTGGCTTTCGATGTCGTGCCCGCCGAGGTCGATGAGCGCGCGCTGGAGGCCCCGCTCGCCGACAGCGGTGCGACGCCCGAAGATGTCGCGCTGGTGCTTGCCGTAGCGAAGGCGGTTGATGTCAGCCAGCGCTCGCCGGGTGCCTGGGTCATCGGTTCCGATCAGACATTGTCCCTGGACGACGAGGTCTTCCACAAGCCCGAGGACATGGAAGGCGCGCGACGCCATCTGCTGAAGCTTTCCGGTAAGACGCATTCCCTGAATTCCGCGATCGTGCTTGCCCGAGACGGCAAAGCTGTGTGGCGTCATATGTCGACCGCGGCCATGACGATGCGCAGCCTCGATCCCGGATTCATCGGACGCCATCTGGCATCGGTGGGCGATATCGCGTTGAAAAGCGTCGGCGCCTACCAGCTCGAGGGCAAGGGCATCCAGCTTTTCGAAAAGATCGACGGCGATTATTTCACCATCGTCGGCCTGCCATTGCTGCCGCTTCTGGCTGAGCTGCGCCGGGTCGGAGCGATCGACGGATGATAAGGCCGCCTGCCGCCTTCGTCGTGGGGCACCCGATAGGGCATTCCCGGTCACCGATCATTCACGGCCACTGGCTGAAGAAGCACGACATCGCCGGTTCCTATGAAGCGCTCGACATCGCCCCGGACGATTTCTTCGCATTTCTGGATCGCCTGAGAAGCGGGGAGGCTGGCTTCGTTGGCGGCAACGTGACGATGCCGCACAAGGAAGCCGCCATGCGTGGCGCCGATGAGATCGATCCGAACGTCGCGCGGCTCGGGGCCGGCAACACGCTCTGGTGCGTCAACGGGCGCCTCCATCTCACGAACACGGATGGCTATGGGTTCCTCGCAAATCTCGATCAGCGCGCGCCAGGTTGGGATCGCGGTGAGCGGGCCGTGGTTCTCGGCGCCGGCGGCGCAAGCCGTGCGGTGATCGACGCGCTGGTCGAACGCGGGTTCGATCGGGTCGATATCGTCAACCGCACGGTCGAAAGGGCCGGGGAGATCGCTGGCCTTTTCGGTCCCAAAGCAGCCGCCCACGGGATGGAAAAGTTCTCCTCGCTCGTCCTCAACGCGGATTTTTTCGTCAACACGAGCGCTTTGGGTCTGGATGGTTCGGAAGTGCCCGCCATCGACTTCACCACCATGCGTCCTGGCGCCGTGGTCACCGATATCGTCTATGCGCCGCTGATGACGCCGTTTCTGAAAGAGGCGCATGCCCAGGGACTTCGAACCGTCGATGGGCTTGGCATGCTGCTGCACCAGGCCGTTCCGGGCTTCGAACGCTGGTTTGGACTGCGCCCCGAGGTAACCATGGAAGTCCGTGATCTGGTGATCGCCGATCTGGAGTCAAAGCATTGATCAAGCTGGGTCTGACGGGATCCATCGGTATGGGTAAGTCGACGACGGCCGCGATGTTCGCCGCCCGCGGCGTGCCGGTGTTCGATTCCGATGCGGTCGTTCACGAGCTTTATGCCGGCCAAGCCGTGCCGATGCTGGAAGCCGCTTTCCCGGGCACGACGACCGCCAAGGGCACCATCGACCGCGTCGCGTTGGCGCAAAAGGTTCTCGGCAACCGCGAAGCGCTCCAGAAACTGGAGGCGATCGTCCATCCGCTGGTGCGCCGCGAGCGGGATCTCTTCCTCGCCGAGCAGAAAGCCAGTGGCCAGCCCCTCGTGCTTCTCGATGTGCCGCTGCTCTTCGAAAGCGGCGGCGATGCCGATGTCGATCGCATTGCCGTGGTGTCCTGTCCGGAAGATGTGCAAAAGGCGCGCGTCCTGGCCAGGCCCGGCATGACGCAGGAGAAATTGGCCTCTATCCTTGCGCGGCAAGTGCCCGATGCCGAAAAGCGCGCCCGCGCCGACTTCATCATCGAGACCGGCGAAGGCCTGGCCGCGACGGAGCAGCGGGTCGAGGCCATTATCCTTGAACTGACTGGACAACCCGCATGAGACGCGGGTGGAGAGCGTGATGCGCGAGATCATTTTCGATACGGAAACGACCGGCCTGGATTTCAGGCTCGATCGCATCATCGAGATCGGATGCCTCGAGCTCATCGACCATTTTCCGACAGGCCGGAGCTTCCACGTCTACATCAATGCGCAGGGGCGTCCGGTGCATCCGGATGCGCTGCAGGTGCATGGGATCACCGATGAGTTTCTGGCGGATAAGCCGACTTTCGCTCAGATCGCCGGCGAATTGCAGGAATTCTTCGGCGATGCGACGCTGATCGCCCACAACGCTACATTCGATATCAGCTTCATCAATGCCGAATTCGAGCGCATCGGTATCGGTCCCATCGGGCGCGAACAGATCCTTGATACGCTGGTGCTCGCGCGCCGACGGCATCCGATGGGCCCGAACTCGCTGGATGCGCTTTGCCGTCGCTACAACATCGACAATGGCCACCGCACCAAGCACGGGGCACTGCTCGACGCGGAACTGCTGGCCGAAGTCTATATCGAGATGATCGGCGGCCGTCAGACAGCGCTTGGTCTGGAAGTCGAGTTCGGAAGCAATGGTGGAGGGAGATCGGTCGAGATCGACATCTCCGTCATGGTGCGCGAGCGCCCGCTGCCGCCACGCCTGACGGAATTCGAGCAGGCCGCGCATGCACGCCTGGTCGAGCGACTTGGCAAGAACGCGTTGTGGCGCGTTTTGCGCTAGAGCGTTTCCAGATGAAGTGGAAACCGGTGGACCGTTCGGAACGCGACCAACCAAAAAACAGAGAGTCGTTGAGCGGTTCGAAGAAGCGCGAATGACTCTGAAAGCTTTCCCCGATCAGGCCGGTCGGGGAAAGCTGGTCATGGTTTCGGTCAGTTGACCTGAGGTGCCGGCGCGCTCGCGGCGCGGGTCCGCTCGGCGGCCATGCGCTGCTGGAACATCTGTGCGAAATCGATCGGGTCGATCATCAGCGGCGGGAAGCCGCCGTTGCGCGTTGCGTCCGCAATGATCTGGCGGGCAAACGGGAACAGCATGCGCGGGCACTCGATGAAGAGCAGCGGCAGCATGTGCTCCTTGGCAAAGCCCTGCAGCCGGAAGATGCCGCCATACACAAGCTCGGCATTGAAGACGACGGTCTCGCCATCCTTGGCCGTCGCGTTGAGCGTCAGGACGACGTCATACTCGGTTTCCGAAAGCGGATTGGCGTTGACGTTGACGTTGATGTTGATGGCCGGCGCCTTGCCGCGCTGGCCCGCATTGCGGGGCGCGGATGGGTTTTCGAAGGACAGGTCCTTCATGTACTGCGAAACCACGTTCAAGGTCGGCGTCGCGCCATTTGCCTTGTCGGCTGCCGCTGGTGCTGCGGATCCTTCGGAATTCTTTGTTTCCTCGGCCATCGTTCTTCCCCGTTTGTCCGTCGAACTGCCCGACGGCAGCCCTCAAAAATCCCGGCGTGGCTACCACTTCAACCGCCGGGTGACAACTCAAAGCGCACAATCAGTGGCTTTTAGGGCCGCCACGACCGTTCGTGTCGTCCCGCCATGGCGAATCCGCCGACGGCTCCCGGCTGTAGTCGTCCTCGTCGAGATCGATGACGGTGCGGCCGCGCGGCTGACCGGCATGGGGCCGGGGCCCTTCGCCCGGCTGCGTTGCTTGCCCCCGCATGCCGGCAGCCATGCCCGCTCCGACGACGACGATCCGATCCTTGACGAGACGCCAGCCGAGATCCCGCACGGCTGGAATGAACAGCAGGAAGCCGATCGTGTCGCTGATGAAGCCGGGTGTCAGCAGGAGAATGCCGGCAACGACGATCATCACGCCGTGAATGAGCTCGCGCCCCGGAACGCGACCAGCCCGCGCCTCTTCCGAAATACGGCGCACGATGCCGAAGCCCTGGACGCGCAGCAGAACGGACCCGATGATCGCGGTGACCAGGATCAGTCCAAGCGTCGGCAAAAGCCCGATCTGGCTCCCGACGAGGATGAACATGGAGATTTCCGCGATCGGCATGGCCAAAAGCATGAAAGGCACGAGAGAAAACGCCATGTGACAGCCATTGATCCTTGAGTGGACACCGATACACTACCGTTTCGACAGGCCTCATACATCGACCGTCGCAACAATCGGCCCCAATATGGTGGCCCCATGTCGCAATTTGAATGTACGGAGTTTGAATGATCCCCGCTTGGGCCTTATATGGGGTCGGCAGGCACACACCGATCGGCAGCAGGCGCAATGGGCTCCTTTGATTTCGTGACATTTTTCTTTTTCGTGGCGGCAGTCATCATATTTCTGCAGCTGCGCAGTGTGCTCGGCCGTCGAACGGGCAATGAGCGCCAGCCATTCGATCCGTATGCAAAGCGCGAAGGCGCCAAGGCGCCCGTTGGCACGGACATCGCAGACGATGGCAAGGTCGTCAGCCTGCCCCGTCGCGACAGCCCGCGCCCGGAAGGCGGCTTCGAAGCGGTGGATGCCTATGCAAAGCCCGGCACGGACCTGAATGCCGGTCTGCGTGAGATCGCGGCAGCCGATCCTGCCTTCAACCCCAAGCAGTTCGTCGAAGGCGCCAAGATCGCTTATGAAATGATCGTGGCGGCATTTGCCGACGGCGATCGCAAGACGCTCAAGAATCTTTTGTCCCGAGAAGTTTATGAAGGCTTCGTCGCAGCGATCAACGAGCGCGAATCGCGCGGCGAGACGGTGAAATCGTCCTTCGTCGGCGTCGAAAAGGCTGAGATCGTTCAGGCGGAACTGAAGGGATCGGAGTCGGCGGTGACCCTGCGCCTTGTCAGCCAGCTCATTTCCGTGACCCATGACAAGGATGGCAAGGTCGTCGACGGTGACGCCGAGAGCGTCGGTGAGGTCAATGATGTCTGGACCTTTGCCCGTGACACGCGGTCGCGCGACCCCAACTGGAAGCTCATCGCCACCGAAGCTGACGCCTGACGGCGCCATGCCGGCGGTGCTTCATCCGGCCCGTTTCGAGGATATCGCAGGGTGGGCGGCCGATGATCATCGCGCCGCCCTCTCGGCATTTCGAGCGAGCGCTCTCCATCTGCAGATCTCTGAAAAGCCTTACCGGACCGGAACGCTCGGCATCGATGCCGCAGATTTTAGGCCGGCAATTGCATCACTCGATCATCTCTCCGACGATGTGGATGAGCCGCGCCGCTTCTTTGAGCAACACTTTGTGCCCTGCCGGATTGGCGACGAGAACAGCGGGTTCCTGACCGGCTATTACGAGCCCGAGGTCGAGGTTTCGCGCACGCCTGACGCGCAGTACCGTTTTCCCTTTCTGAGGCGCCCCTCCGAACTGCGTCAGCTCGAAGCCGGCGAGGCGCCTGATCTTCAGTCAGCCGGCATCACGTGGGCGAAGCAGGGTCCGGAAGGTCTAAATGAATTTGCCGATCGTGGATCGATCGAACGCGGCGCGTTGGCGGGCAGGAATCTCGAAATCGCTTGGGCGCGTTCCCGCGTCGACGTCTTTTTCACGCATATACAGGGCTCGGCACGGCTCATCGAGCCTGATGGGTCGGTCACGCGGATCACCTTCGACGGCAAGTCAGGCCATCCGTTCACGGCGATCGGCCGCGTCCTGATCGACCTTGGCGAGATCGAGGCCCGGTCGGTGACGATGGATACGATCCGGCAGTGCTTGGCGGAGAACCCCGAGCGCCTGGATGAAATCCTCTGGCAGAACCGGTCGTTCATCTTCTTCCGGGAAGATCCCGAGATCGACCCGATGCGTGGCCCGATCGGCGCCGCCAAGGTGCCTTTGACGGCGGGTCGGTCGATCGCCGTGGATCGGGAGACCCATACGTTCGGCACGCCTTTCTTCATCGAAGCCCGAAGCCTGGCCCATGTGAACGGGCCCAAGCCCTTCTGTCGATTGATGATCGGGCAGGACACGGGTTCGGCCATCATCGGACCTGCGCGCGCCGACATCTTCACGGGCTCTGGTGCTTCTGCCGGTGGTGAGGCGGGAAGCATCAAGCACTCCGCAACATTCCACGTCCTCGTCCCGCGCCCGGCCGTGGCGAGGCTCGGCCTATGAGCAAGGGACGCAAGCTGACGCGCGGCGAGAACGCGCTGTGGAACAAGGTAGCGAAGACCGCGCGTCCTATGCCGGGTCGCATGGAGACCCTGCTCGGCAGCAGCGCCGATCTTGCGCCGAAGACGCCCGCGCCCAATGCGCAACCGCCTCAGCCTGCCAAGGTGACGGAAGGCATGCGCAAGGCACTCGCCGCGTCGTTCCGCGAATCACCGATCGACGAGACCCGCAAGGCGAAACAGCCAGCCGCTTCGCTGCACCCGATCGAGCGTCCCGTGCATCGAAAGATCGCGCGCGGACGGTTGCCGATCGACGCTACGATCGACCTGCACGGGCTCGATCAATCGGCGGCGCACGGTCGTCTGCTCGGCTTTCTCAGCCGGGCCTATCTGGATGACCTGCGCCACGTCCTCGTCATCACCGGCAAGGGCGCGTCGTTCGGCAGCGAAGGTGCCCTAAAGCGTGCCGTGCCCCACTGGCTGACGCAGTCGGATTTCAGGCCCTATGTGTCCGGCTACAAACAGGCCGCGCGTGGCCATGGCGGCGAGGGGGCGATCTATCTGCGCCTGAAGAAGCGCAGGTCCGCGCCATGACGCCGTTCGGCGCTGCCATGCGGCGGATGCGCACCGAACGCTGCATCACGCAGCGTGCGATGGCTGAAGCGATCGGCGTCTCTCCCGCCTATCTGTCGGCGTTGGAACACGGTCACCGTGGCCGCCCCAGCTGGGAATTCGTGCAGAAGGTCATCGGCTACTTCAACATCATCTGGGACGAGGCCGAAGAACTGCAGCGCCTCGCCTATCTGTCGGACCCGAAGATCAAGCTCGAAACGAGTGGTTTGTCGCAGCAAAAGACCGAGATCGCAAACCGTCTGGCGCATTTGCTGCCGCAGATGAACGAAAAGGAACTGGCCACCTTGAGCGCGCTGCTTGATCAGGTGGAGCCATAAAGCGTTTCCATGTGAAGCGAAAACCGGTTCACCGTTCGGAAAGCGGCAAAAACTCAGAGGAATCGGAGCGATTCGCAAAAAGCGAAATTGCTCTAGGTGCTCAGCTTTCCGGGAAGAGGGTGCGCAGTTCCTCGAGACGATCGTTGACCAGCCAGCCGTAATAGTTTTCTTCCGGCAGATGCCGGCCCCCGCCACCGTTACGACGGGCGAGGACCGCCGCGCGAAGATCGGGATCGCCGACATTATAGAGCGTGGCCGTGATGCCGGGATTGGTGGAAATGTCGAAATTCGCAACGCGGCCGTAGACCTCGATCGACGAGGCGAGAATCGCCGCCATGTAGGCCAGCGACCGGTCCGGATCCATGATCGCCTGGTAGACCCCGATCGGGTCGTCTGCCTGAAGCTTCGGATGGCCCGAGACCTTGTTGACGCGATCCGACATTTTCAGCGCTGTCAGGGGATTGATCTGCCCGAGACCGAAAGTCTGGCCTGCAAAGAACGGCTGGAAGAACACGGCCGAGAACCGATCGTTCGGGTATCGCGTGCCATCCACCGTGCGACCGCGAAAGACGTTGTCCCAGACGCGTTCACGGCAGGACCAGAGCGCATAGGAGCCGGTCAGTTCAGCGCAATGCGCGAAAGGCTCTCGGGCGACGAAGGCGAGCACGTTTTCGCCATCGTGGCCGAAGGAGAAGCGCTCGCCGGCATAGGCGACGGCCTTCACGTAATAGGACTGGAGCCGGTCATAGGCGTCGACATTGTAGGTATGCTCGCCGACCAGCGCGCCGACGATGTGGATAGGGTCGATGCCATAGGCACGGCCTGCCGAACGGATCTTCGTGCGAAGCCCTTCGTCCGAGGCGAGCAGATCGTAGATCCGTCTGTATTTTGCTTCGAACGTGGTGTTGAGCCCGGATGTCCGGCGGCTCGATGCGCCAGGCACAGCCGGCTGTTCGGCGAAGCGGTTTCCTTCAGGCACCGGACGTCCGGCCGCATGCGCAGGAAGCGCAGCAACAAGAAGCCCCACCGTCAAGCAGAAGACACGTGTCCAGCCGCCGGGAATCATCGCTTTCAGCCCTCATAGAATAGGCGATGCATAGCGATCAGCCATCCTCGATGTCGAGACAGATAGGCATGGAATAGGGCACCGCGTGAACGAAAGTATCCACGCGGTGCCAAATCGCCACAATGGCCTGTCGGCCCCTAGAGGACGTAGCGCGACAGGTCCGTGTTCTTCGCCAGATCGCCCACATGCTTGCGGACATATTCGGCGTCGATCACATAGGTCGCACCGGACTGGTCGGGCGCCTCGAACGAGATCGTATCGAGCACGCGTTCCATCACCGTCTGCAGCCGCCGGGCGCCGATGTTCTCGACGCTGGCGTTGAGATCGACGGCAACGCCTGCGAGTGCATCGATGGCGTCGTCCGTGAACGTCAGTTCGACCTGCTCCGTGCCCATGAGCGCGACATATTGCTTGATGAGGCTCGCTTCGGTTTCCGTCAGGATGCGGCGAAAATCTTCCTTCGTCAGCGCCTGCAGCTCGACGCGGATCGGCAGGCGTCCCTGGAGTTCCGGCAGCAGGTCGGAGGGCTTCGAAACATGGAAGGCGCCGGACGCGATGAAGAGCACGTGGTCGGTCTTGACCGGCCCGTACTTGGTGGCGACGGTCGTACCTTCGACCAACGGAAGAAGGTCGCGCTGTACGCCTTCGCGCGAAACGCCCGCGCCCATTCCGCCGTTCTTGGCGGCGATCTTGTCGATCTCGTCGAGGAAAACGATGCCGTCATTCTCGACGGCCCGGACGGCTTCGCGGGCGATCTGCTCGTCGTCGATAAGCTTGTCGGCCTCGTCTTCGATCAGCTGCTGGTAGGACTGCTTGACGGTCGTCTTGATCTTTTTCGTGCGCTTGCCCATGGCCTTGCCGAGCATGTCGGAAAGGTTGAGCACGCCGATATTGGCGCCGGGCATTCCGGGAATATCGAGCGGCATGCCCGACCCGGTGTCGGCCACCTCGATTTCGATTTCCTTCTCGTCGAGCGTACCTTCACGCAGTTTCTTGCGGAAGGAATCGCGCGTCGCGGGCGAAGCCGTCGATCCGACGAGTGCGTCGAGAACCCGATCCTCGGCCGAAAGATGGGCCTTTGCCTTGACCTCCTGGCGCTTGCGCTCGCGTCCAAGGCCGATGCCGACCTCGACCAGATCGCGGATGATCTGTTCGACGTCGCGGCCGACATAGCCGACCTCGGTAAATTTCGTCGCTTCAACCTTGATGAACGGTGCGCCGGCGAGCTTTGCCAGGCGGCGTGAAATCTCGGTCTTGCCGACGCCGGTCGGTCCGATCATCAGGATGTTCTTCGGCATCACCTCGTCGCGCAGGCTCTCGTCGAGCTGCTGGCGGCGCCAGCGGTTACGCAGCGCGATGGCGACGGCGCGCTTCGCATCGTTCTGTCCGATGATGAACCGGTCGAGCTCGGAAACGATCTCGCGCGGAGAAAAAACGGTCATTGAGGGTATGTCCTGTGCTGTGCAATGCGTGGGGCGAAGCGAGCGGCCGAGAAATCTCAGGCCGCGTCGTCCAGAAGCTCCACCACCACGTTGCCATTGGTGTAGACGCAGATATCGGCAGCGATGCCCATCGCCTTGCGCGCGATCTCTTCGGCGCCAAGGTCGGTGTCCATCAGCGCTCGTGCCGCTGCAAAAGCGTAGTTGCCGCCGGATCCGATCGCGATCGTGCCGTGCTCGGGCTCGAGCACATCGCCATTGCCGGTGATCGCCAAGGTGACCGACTTGTCGGCGACCAGCATCATCGCCTCCAGCCGGCGCAGGTAACGGTCGGTGCGCCAATCCTTGGCAAGCTCGACTGCGGCGCGCATCAGCTGGTCCGGATACTGCTCGAGCTTCGCTTCAAGCCGCTCCAGAAGAGTGAACGCATCGGCGGTCGCGCCTGCGAAGCCAGCGATGACGTCGCCTTTTCCGAGCCGGCGCACCTTGCGTGCGTTGCCCTTCATGACGGTCTGGCCGAGGCTGACCTGGCCGTCGCCGGCCATGACCACCTGTCCGCCCTTGCGAACCGTAATGATCGTGGTTGCATGCATGGTGCCGTAGGGATCGTGCTCGCTCATGAAAATTCAGTCCTTGAACGTCGGGAGAATAGGCTCGACTGGTCCGGAGATCATCGGCCGTAAGCCGCCAATGGAATTCGAGAGCTTATGTAAGAAGCGCCAAAGCCTTTGCAATTGGCGGCCGGGAAGCCCGGCTGTTCTGGATTCTTTACAAGTGGCCTGATATGCAGCGCCGATATTCCCGGCGGAGCTTGAGCATGGCATCGAAGGACAGGGGCGAGAACGAGCGGCGCAGCGCCAGCATCTCGCGCAAGACAAACGAAACCGACATCTCGGTGAGTGTCGCCATCGACGGCACCGGACGGGCCTCGATGGAGACCGGCGTCGGATTCTTCGACCATATGCTGGACCAGCTTGCGCGCCATTCGATGAGCGATATCGAGGTGCGTGCTAAGGGCGATCTGCACATCGACGATCACCACACCGTCGAGGATACCGGCATCACGCTCGGCCAGGCTTTTTCCAAGGCGCTCGGCGACCGCAAGGGCATCACCCGCTACGCCTCGCTCGATCTCGCCATGGACGAAGCTCTCACCCGCGCTGCGATCGATGTCTCCGGCCGCCCGTTTCTCGTCTGGAACGTCACGTTCCCGACCGAAAAGATCGGCAGCTTCGACACCGAGCTGGTGCGCGAGTTCTTTCAGGCGTTTAGCCAGCATGCAGGCATCACGCTGCACGTCACCAATCTTGCGGGTGCCAACAGCCACCATATCGCGGAGACTTGCTTCAAGGCGGTTGCGCGCGTGCTGCGGTCCGCGATGGAGATCGACCCGCGCGCTGCCGATCGCATTCCGTCCACCAAGGGCATTCTCGTCTGAGCGGACGACCGCTCGGACGAAGAGAGATGACCGAATGAAAACCTTCGTGGTGATGACGCCGCCAGGCGGCGACCCGGACGGGATCGAGACGCGCTTCATTCGCGATGGCTTTGCGCCGCTCGCCTTCATCTTCCCGGTCTTCTGGTTCCTCTGGCACCGCATGTGGCTTTGGACAGGGGCCTTTTTTCTCGTCGCCGCCGTCACCAACTGGCTGATGGCGACGGGCGATACCTTCGCAACCGGTTTTGCGTTTTCGGTCGCGACATCGCTCTACGCTGGTCTCGAGGGTAACCGCCTGCGGACAGCAAAGCTGGAAGCACGCGGCTGGAGGATGGAAGCGCTGGTCGACGCGTTCTCACTCGACGAGGCCGAGGAAGTGTTCTTCACCAGGCACGCTGCGACCGGTTCCGTCGACGGCACCGTTGAACCGGATGTGCGTGATGTGAATGAGATGCGGTCCGACGGCGCGAAAACTGGCTTTCAAAGGCCCGCGGAAAGCTTCGGCATGTTTGAATGGAATGGAGTGCGCTGACCATGCAGGTCGCGATCATCGATTATGGCTCCGGCAATCTCCGTTCGGCCACGAAGGCTTTCGAGCGTGCAGCCCGTGAGGCCGGACTTGCCGCTGAAATCCATCTGACGGCCGATCCTGAAATGGTCCGGCGCTCAGACCGCGTGGTGCTGCCAGGTGTCGGCGCTTATGCTGATTGCGCCGCCGGTCTCGCCGCTGTCGACGGCATGCGCGAGGCACTGGACGAAGTCGTCGTTACCAGCGGACGGCCATTCCTCGGCATCTGCGTCGGCATGCAGCTCATGTCGACGCGCGGGCTCGAAAAGACCGTAACCCATGGTCTCGACTGGATCGCCGGTGACGTCGTCGAGATGAGTCCAGGCGATCCGGCACTGAAAATTCCGCAGATCGGCTGGAACACCATCGACCAGCGCGGCGATCACCCGCTTTTGAACGGCATCCCGACCGGGCGCGACGGGCTGCACGCCTATTTCGTGCATTCCTATCACCTTGCCGCCAGCCGTCCGGAAGATGTCGTCGCAACCACCGACTACGGTGGCGCGATGACCGCGATCGTCGCGCGCGACAACCGTGCCGGAACCCAGTTCCACCCCGAGAAGAGCCAGACCCTCGGTCTCGCTCTCATCGCCAATTTTCTGCGTTGGGCCCCATGATCCTTTTTCCAGCCATCGACCTGAAAGAGGGTCAGTGCGTGCGTTTGAAGCTTGGCGATATGGCGCAGGCGACCGTCTACAACACCGACCCGGCCGCACAGGCCCGGGCATTCCAGGATCAGGGCTTCGAGTGGCTGCATGTGGTCGACCTCGACGGCGCTTTCGCCGGATCGAGCGTCAATGGCGCGGCAGTGGAAGCCATTCTCGAGGCGACCGACAATCCGGTGCAGCTCGGCGGCGGCATTCGCACGATCGAGCAGATTGACGCCTGGCTGGACAAGGGGCTCGCCCGCGTCATCCTGGGCACCGTTGCCGTGCGTGATCCCGCGCTGGTCATCGAAGCCTGCAAGCGATTCCCCGGCAAGATCGCCGTCGGAATCGATGCCAAGGGCGGCAAGGTTGCCGTTGAAGGCTGGGCGGAAGCCTCGGAGCTCGGCGTGATCGAGCTCGCCCGCAAGTTCGAAGGCGCCGGCGTTGCGGCGATCATCTACACCGACATCGACCGGGACGGCATCCTCACGGGCATCAACTGGGACAGCACGCTGGAATTGGCCGATGCGGTCTCCATTCCCGTCATCGCATCCGGCGGCCTCGCCTCCATCGCCGATGTCGTGCGCATGACGATGCCGGATGCGGTTAGGCTCGAAGGCGCGATCACTGGACGGGCGCTCTACGATGGCCGCCTCGATCCGGCCGAAGCCCTCGATGTTCTCAAGTCGGCTAAGGAATCCGGCAAATGAGCCTCAAGTCTCGCGTCATTCCTTGCCTGGATGTGAAGGACGGCCGTGTCGTCAAAGGCATCAATTTCGTCGATCTGATCGATGCGGGTGATCCGGTCGAGGCGGCGAAGGCTTATGATGCCGCGGGTGCCGACGAACTTTGCTTCCTCGATATCACCGCTTCGTCCGACAACCGCGAGACGATCTTCGACGTCGTCGCCCGCACGGCTGAACAGTGTTTCATGCCGCTGACGGTCGGTGGCGGGGTCCGCACGGTCGCCGATATCCGCAAATTGCTGCTGGCTGGCGCCGACAAGGTCTCGATCAACACGGCCGCAGTGAACAACCGCGCCTTCGTCAATGAAGCGGCCGACAAGTTCGGCAATCAGTGCATCGTCGTCGCAATCGACGCCAAGAGGGTTTCGGGTCCTGGCGAGGATGCGCGCTGGGAGATCTTCACCCATGGCGGGCGCAAGGAAACCGGCATTGACGCGATCGAGTTTGCCATCGACATGGTGGATCGCGGCGCTGGTGAACTGCTCCTGACCTCGATGGACCGGGATGGCACCAAGAGCGGCTTCGATATCGCGTTGACCCGAAGCATTGCCGACGCCGTGCGCGCGCCCGTCATTGCGTCTGGCGGGGTGGGAACGCTCGACCATCTGGTCGAAGGGATCCGCGATGGCCATGCAACGGCGGTGCTCGCCGCCTCGATCTTTCACTTCGGTACATTTACCATCGACGAAGCCAAGCGCCACATGGCTGCCGCCGGTATCGCGGTGCGGCTCGATTAGAGCGTTTCCAGGTGAAATGGATGCCGGTTCACCGTTCGGAAACGCGACAAACGAAAAACTGAGAGTGATTGAGCGTTTCGAAGAAAAGCGAAATTACTCTAGGCTCCTTTAGGGCAGGGACGGTGACGTATGAATGGTTTCGATCTTTCCCGATTGGAAGCGATCGTTGCAGAGCGGGCTGCAGCCTCGCCTGACGAATCCTGGACTGCGCGATTGGTGTTAAAGGGCCGCGAAAAGGCGGCGCAGAAACTCGGCGAGGAGGCGGTTGAAACCGTGATCGCGGCCGTCGGCCAGGATCGGGCGGAACTGGTCGGGGAAAGCGCGGATCTGCTCTACCATCTGCTCGTCGTCCTGAAGATCGCCGATATTCCGCTCGCCGAGATCATGGCGGAACTCGAGCGCCGCACCGGAAAATCCGGCCTTCAGGAGAAGGCCGATCGCGACGGGAGCGCCGCGCCGCGATGAAGCGCGATACGGGGTTTGGCGAGGATATCGGCCTCGATCATTTCAGGCCGGGCACCTATTCGCCCTATCGCATCTTCTCCGCCGAGGAATGGTCGCGTTTCAGGGCCGACACGCCGCTGACGTTGACAGCCGACGAGATCGGCCGGCTTCGGTCCCTCAACGATCCGATCGACGTCGACGAAGTCAGCCGCATCTATCTGGCCGTGTCGCGGCTGCTTTCTGCGCATGTCGAGGCGACGCAGTTGCTGTTCAAGCAGCGCACGCACTTTCTCAACGCGCACAACACGACCAAGACGCCCTTCGTCATCGGCATCGCCGGCTCGGTCGCGGTCGGCAAGTCGACCACGGCCCGCGTGCTGCAGGAGCTTTTGAAGCGCTGGCCGTCGAGCCCCAAGGTCGACCTGGTGACGACCGATGGCTTCCTTTATCCCAACGCGGCGCTTCGGCGCGACAGCATGATGGATCGCAAAGGCTTTCCAGAAAGCTACGACATCGGCCAGGTGCTGCGCTTCCTGTCGGCCATCAAGGCCGGGCAACCCAACGTTCAGGCACCGTTGTATTCGCACCTGACCTATGACGTTCTGCCCGGCGAGTTCCAGACGGTCGACCGCCCGGACATCCTGATCTTCGAGGGCATCAATGTGCTCCAGGTGCGCACATTGCCGGAAGACGGAAAGATCGTTCCCTTCGTCTCCGACTTCTTCGATTTCTCGATCTATATCGATGCGTCCGAAGACCTGATCCACAAATGGTATGTGGAACGCTTCATGCGCCTGCGGGAAACGGCGTTCAAAAACCCCGATTCCTTCTTCAACCGCTACGTCACGATCTCCGAAGACGCGGCACGCGCCGTCGCGGAAGGCCTCTGGCAGAACATCAATCTGAAGAACCTGCGCGAAAACATCCTGCCCACCCGCCCCCGCGCCGACCTGATCCTCAAGAAGGGCGAGAACCACTTGATCGAACAGGTGGCGCTCAGGAAACTTTGATCCTACCTGGCCGCCCTTCGATCGCTTTAAGTGCGATGTGCAGCGCGAGAACGACGACGATCGAAACATAGCCGTCGATCGCGTAGTGCCATCCGAGATAGACTGAACTCGCCAGCACGAGCCCGAGATAGGCGAAGGCAATCGCACCAAGTCTGCGACTGTAGTCGAAGAGGAAGAACGCATTTAACGCGGCGAGCCCGACATGCATGCTCGGAAAGGCGGAAATGCCTGTCCCAAACGCCATCTCGCCTCGGGTATAAGTCGACCAGAGATATTCCTGGAACCGCGCGGCCGAATGAGCGGAACCCTCGCCTCCGGCAATGAACGTCATGAGACCGGCAAAGCGCTCGGTGTCGCCGGTCACGTGATGGTAGAAGGCAGGCCCTGCCGAAATCCACGCGAGCGCCAGGAGGTTGCCGATCACGATCCAGCTTAGCGTGAAACAGGCGAAGTAGCGGGCGCGGAAGGCCGAAGCACGTGGCGACACGGCAATCCAGAACAACGGCAGAAAGCAAACCAGAAACCAGACGACGTTGTAGTTGAATTCGATTGTCTGACGGCCCCAGTCGCTCGCGAGCCATCCCTGCAGGAGCGTCCAAGGCTCATGTCCGAAGTGCAGCCAGGCATCCCAGTCGGCCTGCGCGCGATCGTGGAGAAAGCCGCCGCGAAGGGTCGGCATCATCGTCTTGAACGTCGTGAAGCTGCCCATGAAGAGCATGAGCGCCATCAGCAGCACGAGGCCGGACGTGAACGTTGCGAGACGATCGGCCGACGTCGCCTCCTGCAGCAGAAGTCGTCGTTCGCGCCAGTCATTGGTGCGGTGGATGATCGTGAACAAGATGCCGGCGATCATGAGGATCGGGCACATGACGAGGTAGAGAGGGATCCACTGTTTGAAGTAGAGCGGGTGAGCAAGCCCTTCGAACCCGATCCAGCCCCGCACGACAAGAACCGCTGCCCCATGCAGGGCGATGATCAGCAGGACGGGAGCATTCTCGCCTATCAGAAACCGTGCCGGCATCCGCAAAGACGTCTTGGTCGGTATGCTCTCGATCGTCGACATGGAAGGCTCGCGCTGGGTCTCGCCGCGAGATTAAGGCGCAAGCGTTAACTCTCGGTTCCAGGGGTCTGGATTGGCGTCACCCGCCGCAGCGTCAGATTGATCCGCCCGCCGTTTTTCAGGAGCGTTGACGTGCCCGCGTAGATGCGGTCGACGCCGTGATAGGCGAGGCGGGCTGGTCCGCCGAGGACGACGACATCGCCGCTGTTCAGCGTAAGCGATGCGGTGGAGCCGCCGCGCACCGTTCCGCCGATGCGGAAGCGGCAATCGTCACCGAGCGAAATGGAAAGGACCGGTGCGTCGAGATTTTGCTCGTCCTTGTCCTGGTGCAGTCCCATCCGGGCATCGGCGTCGTAGAAATTAACGAGACAGGCTTCCGGTGGAAAATCGACGCCGGCGAGATCGCGCCACAGATCGAGAAGTGATCCCGGCATCGCCGGCCAAGGTCGCCCGGTCGCGGGGTGAAGCGGCTGGTAGCGGTAGCCACCCGCCTGGTCCGTCACCCATCCAAGGTCGCCGCAATTCGTCATGCGCACGCTGAGGGCCTTGCCGGTGCGCGGCATGCGTGGCACGTAGAGTGGTGCCTGCGCGACGACGAGCCGAATATCCTCCAAAAGTGCGCGCTGATTGTCCATCGTGAGGTGGGCTGGGAGGTATCGGAAACCTTCCGCAATGCGATCCCGCCCCGACGATGCCTCAGTCATCTACCTTGCCGCGCATCTTCTTGATCGATCCGCGCTCTGACTTGGCCTTCAGGCGTCGCTCGATGGCGCCGCGCCCCGGCCGGGTCTTCTTGCGCGGCGGTGGCGGCGGCTCGGCTGCCTTGGCGATGAGTTCGCGCAACCGGTCGCGGGCATCCTCCCGGTTCCGCTCCTGGGTTCGGAACCGGCTTGCTTCCAGCACGATGTCGCCATCCTTGGTCGCGCGGCGCCCGGCGAGCTTCAGCGCGTTTTCCTTGACCCGGTCCGTGAGCGAGGGGGAGTTTGCGGCATTGAACCGCAATTGAACCGCGGTGGCGACCTTGTTGACGTTCTGTCCGCCGGGGCCGGCAGACGTGATGAACTGCTCCGTCAGCTCCCATCCCTTGATGGTGATCGCGCGTGTGATGATGAGGTCGTCGCTGGCCATGTCCCCATTTGCGCTTGGACTCGCAAAAAGAAAAGTCGGCGAACAGAAAAACAAAGGCCCGCGACCGTTCCGGGGTCGCAGGCCTTCCGATGCATCGGTGGCGTGACTTATTCGGCGGCCATGGGAAGCCGGGGTGCTGCGCCCAGCACATCGCCGCCCACATGCTCTTCGAACTTCTCGAAATTGGCGATGAACATGGAAACGAGCTTCTCCGCCTGCCGGTTGTAGGCGTTGCCATCGGCCCAGGTGCGGCGCGGATCGAGGATCGCCGCGTCGACGCCGGGGACGGCGAGCGGCACTTCGAACCCGAAATTCGGATCGGTCCGGAAGCTCGCCTCGTTGAGCGAGCCGTCGAGCGCGGCGGCAAGAAGAGCGCGTGTTGCCCGGATAGGCATGCGCGAGCCGGTTCCGTAGGCCCCACCGGTCCAGCCGGTATTCACGAGCCAGCAGGAAACGCCGTGGCGGGAGATCAACTCACGCAGCAAATTGCCGTATTCGGAGGGGTGCCGCGGCATGAAGGGAGCGCCGAAGCAAGTCGAGAACGTTGCCTCTGGCTCGGTTACGCCCTTCTCGGTGCCTGCAACCTTGGCAGTGTAGCCCGACAGGAAGTGATACATCGCCTGCGCTGGTGTCAGCCGCGCGATCGGAGGCAGCACACCGAAGGCATCCGCCGTCAGCATGATGATGTTCTTCGGATGCGCAGCCGTCCCTGTTGAGCTGGCATTCGGAATGAAATGCAGCGGATAGGCGCAGCGGGTGTTTTCCGTCAGCGATCCGTCGTCGAATTGCGGACGGCGCTGCTCGTCGAGCACGACGTTTTCCAGAACCGTGCCGAAACGCTCGGTAGTCGCGTAGATTTCCGGCTCTGCTTCGCGCGAAAGGCGGATCGTCTTGGCATAACAGCCGCCTTCGAAATTGAAGATGCCGTTTTCGCCCCAGCCATGCTCGTCGTCACCCACGAGAACGCGGGCCGGATCGGCCGAAAGCGTCGTCTTGCCTGTTCCGGAAAGTCCGAAGAAGATCGCTGCGTCGCCGGCCAGACCGGTGTTCGCAGAGCAATGCATCGGCATGACGCCCTTGGCAGGCAGGAGATGGTTGAGAACGGTGAAGACGGACTTCTTCATTTCGCCCGCATAGGACGTTCCACCGATGAGCACGATGCCACGCGTGAGATCGGCGGCAATCACGGTGCTCGAGCGCGAACCGTGCCGCTCTGGATCGGCCTGGAAGCTCGGCAGGTCGATGATCGTGAGCTTCGGCTGGAAGTCGTCCAGCGTCTCAGCGGCAGGGCGGATCAGCAGGTTGCGAATGAACAGCGAATGCCAGGCGAATTCGGTGACGACACGCGTCGGCAGCTGGTTTTCGGCATCGGCGCCACCGACCAGATCCTGGACGAAGAGATCCATATCCTTGGCGTGTGCAAGGAAATCGGCGTGAAGCGCATCGAAATGATCGCGCGACATCGCCCTGTTGTTGTCCCACCAGATGACGCCATCGGTGTGCTCGTCGCGGACGATGAACTTGTCTTTGGCGGAGCGCCCCGTGTGCTGGCCGGTCAGAGCCCGCAATGCGCCATGCACCGTCAACTCGGCCTCTCCACGGGAGATGGACTGCTCGTAAAGCGCGGCTTCCGGCAAATTGTAATGCACGCTGGCGACATCGGAAAACCCGATCGTCGCAATGTCGATGGCCTGATTGCGCCGTCCGATCTGCTTCATATGTCACCTGCTCCTGGCTTGCGGGGCGGATTGAAAGGAGCCGGACAATAGTGTCGACGCTCGGACAACGCAACACGATGAATCAGTAATTTCGCAATAATATCAGAGTATTAATCGATTTAAAAATGTCGCCTTCAGTTTAAATCGGTTGTATTGCCGGTGTTGGATCTCCAGCTTCCGCCATGCGGCCTTGGCAGTGCGCAAAGGTGCGGGTGACATGGCAGTGCTGGCGTGCCACACTTTGTTCTTACTTCATACCCATGTAGCGCAGGCGGTTGGTCTGCGCGTGTGTGGCGCGCGGCGTGCCGCGGGGCGGGTGGGGCTTCGAGCAACCTGAAATCAGCCTAAGGGACGCGCCGGATGTCAACGGAGACTTTGCCAATGCAGACCATCGCTCTTGTCGATGATGACCGGAACATTCTGACCTCCGTATCGATCGCGCTCGAATCGGAAGGGTACCGCGTCGAGACCTATACCGATGGGGCATCCGCGCTGGATGGTTTGTTGGCCCGGCCACCCCAACTCGCGATCTTCGATATCAAGATGCCGCGCATGGACGGCATGGAGTTGCTGCGACGGCTGCGCCAGAAATCCGATATTCCCGTCATCTTCCTGACGTCGAAGGACGAGGAGATCGACGAGCTTTTCGGCTTGAAGATGGGCGCCGACGATTTCATCACCAAGCCCTTTTCTCAGCGGCTTCTTGTCGAGCGCGTCCGCGCCGTTCTGCGCCGAGCCAGCAACCGCGAGCTCGCGGCCGCCGCAAAGCCTGGGCAGGTCACCTCGAAGACGCTCGAGCGCGGCTCGCTGATCATGGATCAGGAACGCCATACCTGCACGTGGAAGAACGAGCCCGTCACGCTGACCGTCACTGAGTTTCTCATCCTCCAATCGCTCGCCCAACGCCCCGGCGTTGTGAAAAGTCGCGACGCGTTGATGGATGCCGCCTATGATGAGCAGGTCTACGTGGATGATCGCACCATCGACAGCCACATCAAGCGCTTGCGCAAGAAGTTCAAAATGGTCGATGACGGTTTCGACATGATCGAAACGCTTTACGGTGTCGGCTACCGTTTCCGCGAAACGCCCGCCTGACATCGTTGAGTTTCGGAGGGCGAGGATGAAAGGCAAGACGACCGGCCATGGTCGCTGAAACGCAGCAAGGCGGTTCCAGACCGTCCGGGGCGTCCGCAAGGCCGCGCCGCGGTGCTCCGCGTCCGCTGAGTCTGCCTTTCATGCTGATCCGGCGCCTATTCGGCAACATCGTCTTCTCAAGCCTTACCCGGCGCATTCTCTTCCTGAATCTCGCCGGCCTGCTCGTCCTCGTCTTCGGCATCCTCTATCTCAATCAGTTCCGCGAAGGCCTGATCGACGCGCGCGTTGAAAGTCTTTTGACGCAAGGCGAGATCATCGCTGGCGCGATCGCCGGTTCGGCGACCGTCGAAACCAATTCGATCACGATCGATCCGGAAAAGCTGCTCGAGTTGCAGGCCGGCGAAAGCATTGCGCCCAATTCACTGGATGAGAATCTCGATTTTCCGATCAATCCGGAACGCGTCGCTCCGGTGCTGCGGCGGTTGATTTCGCCGACCCGCACACGGGCGCGCATCTATGACGGCGAAGCGAACCTCATCCTGGATTCCCGCTACCTTTATTCGAGCGGCCAGGTGCTGCGCTACGATCTGCCACCGGTCGCGCCGGAGGAGGAAGGCCTTTTCGGCAGCGTCGGCAATGTCGTGAACCGCATGTTGCAGCAGCGCAACCTACCGACCTATCGCGAAGAGCCGGGCGGCGACGGGTCCATCTATCCCGAAGTCGTCAATGCCCTGACCGGCGGGCGCGGCGCCGTGGTGCGCGTTACCGACCAGGGCGAGCTGATCGTTTCCGTCGCGGTGCCGGTGCAGCGGTTCCGCGCGGTGCTCGGCGTTCTGCTGCTCTCCACGCAGGCCGGCGATATTGACAAGATCGTCCATGCCGAGCGGCTGGCGATCGTGCGCATTTTCGCCGTCGCGGCTACCGTCTCAATCGTCCTGTCCCTGCTTCTCGCCAGCACCATCGGCAATCCGCTGCGCCGCTTGTCTGCCGCAGCGGTGCGCGTCAAGCGCGGGGCGCGGGCACGCGAGGAAATCCCGGATTTTTCCGATCGTCAGGATGAAATCGGCAACCTGTCCGTCGCGCTTCGCGACATGACGAACGCGCTTTACGATCGCATGGACGCAATCGAGCGCTTTGCCGCCGATGTCAGCCACGAGCTCAAGAACCCACTGACCTCGTTGCGCAGCGCCGTCGAGACCCTGCCTTTGGCCCGTACACCGGAGAACAAGGAACGTCTCCTTGAAATCATCCAGCATGACGTGCGCCGGTTGGATCGCCTGATCAGCGACATTTCGGACGCCTCGCGGCTGGATGCCGAACTCGCGCGCCAGGACGCGTCGCGCGTGGATATGGTGAAGCTGTTGACCGAATTGGTGGAGCTTGCCCGCCATGCCCATGCCAATGCCAAGCCGGTCCGCATCGACCTTGCCGTCAAGCTAGAGCCGTCCCAGCGCAACGCTGCAATCGTGCACGGCCACGATCTGCGGCTCGGACAGGTGGTCACAAACCTCATCGAGAACGCAAGGTCCTTCGTGCCGGAACAGGATGGCAGAATCCTTGTGACGATCGACCGCAAGGGCGACTGGTATCGGATCACGGTGGAAGACAACGGGCCCGGCATCCAGGCCGAAGACATCGATCGCATCTTCGAGCGTTTTTATACCGACCGTCCGGCGGGTGAGGATTTCGGCCAGAATTCCGGCCTTGGATTGTCGATCAGCCGACAAATCGTCGAGGTTCATGGCGGTTCGCTGACGGCCGAGAACATGCGTGACACCGAGGATGGTCCGATCAAGGGCGCCCGCTTCCTGATCCGCCTGCCTGCCGAACACCGCTGAGCGCGATGGACGCCCCCGCCTCCAATGTCCATGCAACGGCACTCGTCGTGGGGGAGATCGGCCTCCTGATCACCGGCTCCTCCGGGTCAGGAAAGAGCGCGCTGGCACTGGCCATCATCCACGCATGCTCCTCGAAGGGCATTTTCTCGCGGCTGGTTGCCGATGACCGCGTCTGGATCACCGTCAGGGCGGGCCGGGTCATCGCCAGCACGCCGGCACCGATCGCCGGGCTGATCGAGGTGCGCGGAACGGGCATAGTCCCTTTGCCGTTCATTCAAAGCGCCGTTCTGCATCATGTTTTGGCGCCAATCAGCGCGGAGCGGGTGCCTGACGAGACGCGAATGACGTTCGCGGACGGCATTTCCCTGCCCATCCTTCCTCTCAGATACGGCGAGCCGGCCGTTGCGATTGCAACCCTTGCGGCAGCTTTGGACGCATTTGGATCGAAACAGACAACGAATCAGGCATTCAGCGGTTCGATGTGACTTTTTTGCGCTTGCACTCGGGCGTTCGCTCGACAAGATTTGCGCCGACGCTCCGGGGCATGTGATGCGTGCCGCGATAATGAAAGAATGACGGGAGCCCTCATTTGATGATCGGTTTGGTGCTTGTCACCCACGGCAAGCTTGCGGAAGAGTTCAAGCATGCGCTCGAGCATGTTGTCGGTCCGCAAGCGTCGGTGGAGACCGTCTGTATCGGCCCTGACGACGATATGGATCAGCGCCGTCTCGACATCGTCGATGCAGTCAGCCGTGTCGACCATGGGGCGGGCGTCATCATTCTGACCGATATGTTCGGTGGAACGCCCTCCAACCTTTCGATTTCGGTGATGGACGGCGGACGGATCGAAGTCATCGCCGGCGTCAACCTGCCGATGCTGATCAAGCTCGCCGGCGTGCGGGTCGATGGCAACATGGAGCGCGCGCTCGAAGAGGCGCAGGATGCGGGCCGGAAATACATCAATGTCGCGAGCCGAATCCTCAGTGGCAAATGATATGGGCACCATCGACCAGCCGTTGAAGCGAACGCTGTCGATCGTGAACAAGCGCGGCCTGCACGCGCGGGCATCGGCGAAATTCGTCCAGACCGTAGAGCGGTTCGACGCCGAGATCGTCGTCAGCAAGGACGGCGTCAGCGTCGGTGGAAGCTCGATCATGGGCTTGATGATGCTGGCGGCCAGCCCCGGCTGCCATATCGCGGTTGAAGCAAGTGGCCCCGAGGCGCCCGAGGCTCTGGAGGCGCTGGCGGAACTCGTTGCCAACCGCTTCGGCGAAGAATGCTGATCCAATTGATCGCATAACGACATAAAGAAATCTTTATATGTGAGTTGATGGTAGCGCCGATCCCTGATATGGGGCGCCCATGACGCCATTCTGCCGTCCCGGGCCAGCATTGTTGCTCGCCCTCGACGCGCTTTCGGAGATGACGATGAGCACAGCCATCAAGACGCAGTTCGCCCAGGGTGACGATTTCCTCGTCGCCGACATGTCGCTTGCAGCCTATGGCCGCAAGGAAATCACCATTGCCGAAACCGAGATGCCGGGCCTGATGGCCTGCCGCGAGGAATTCGGCGAGACCAAGCCTTTGAAGGGTGCCCGCATCACGGGCTCGCTTCACATGACGATCCAGACGGCGGTGCTGATCGAGACGCTCACGGCTCTCGGCGCTGAAGTCCGCTGGGCATCGTGCAATATCTTCTCGACGCAGGACCACGCTGCCGCGGCGATCGCTGCAACCGGCGTTCCGGTCTTCGCCGTCAAGGGCGAAACGCTGGAAGACTATTGGACCTACACCGACCGCATCTTCCAGTGGACCGATGGCGGTACGTCCAACATGATCCTCGATGACGGTGGCGACGCGACCATGTACATCCTGCTCGGCGCCCGCGCCGAAGCCGGCGAAGATGTCCTGTCGAACCCGGGCTCCGAAGAAGAAGAAATTCTGTTCGCGCAGATCAAGAAGCGCATGGCTGCAACGCCGGGCTTCTTCGCGCGCCAGCGCGACGCCATCAAGGGCGTCACCGAAGAGACCACCACCGGCGTGAACCGCCTGTACCAGCTGCAGAAAAAGGGCCTGCTGCCCTTCCCGGCGATCAACGTCAACGACAGCGTCACCAAGTCGAAATTCGACAACAAGTACGGCTGCAAGGAATCGCTGGTCGACGGCATTCGCCGCGCGACCGACGTGATGATGGCCGGCAAGGTCGCCGTCGTCTGCGGCTATGGCGATGTCGGCAAAGGTTCGGCTGCCTCGCTCAAGGGCGCCGGCGCTCGCGTCAAGGTCACGGAAGTCGATCCGATCTGCGCACTGCAGGCTGCCATGGACGGCTTCGAGGTCGTGACGCTGGAAGAGGTTGCCTCGACGGCAGACATCTTCATCACGACCACGGGCAACAAGGATGTCATCCGTCTCGAGCATATGCGCGAGATGAAGGACATGGCGATCGTCGGCAATATCGGCCATTTCGACAACGAAATTCAGGTTACCGCGCTCAAGAACTTCAAGTGGGACAACATCAAGCCCCAGGTCGACATGATCGAGTTCCCGGGCGGCAGCCGAATGATCCTTCTTTCGGAAGGTCGCCTGCTCAACCTCGGCAACGCGACGGGTCACCCGTCCTTCGTCATGTCGGCCTCGTTCACCAACCAGGTCCTGGCGCAGATCGAGCTCTACGCCCGCGGCGAGCAGTACCAGAACGAAGTCTACGTCCTGCCGAAGCACCTCGACGAGAAGGTTGCGAAGCTGCATCTGGCCAAGCTTGGCGCGTCGCTTTCGGAGTTGTCGACGGAACAGGCCGACTACATCGGCGTATCGCAGACCGGACCGTTCAAGCCGGAACACTATCGCTACTGATCTCCAGTCTTAAGACTTAAGCCCATCCAGGCCGCGCCTTGCAGAAGGCGCGGCCTTACTTTTTGGCGCCTTGGCCTTTCCGGCGATTCAGCGAAAAGGTACCCTCGACCATACGATTCGCGCGCGCCTGACGGGGACGACTGGGCGCCGCGACGGGTCCCGCGTGATGGGGCTCTTTCATCTCAGTGGAAGGCCGGTCCAACGGGCTGCGGAGAGGACGACGAAATGTCGGGGTCTGACGGGACACAGGGTGCGCCTGAGCATGGGTGTGCAGCTGACGGGGCACAACCGGCCGCGTCGCGCAAACTCTTGCGAAAACCGATCTGGACCGGCTCTTTTGCCGGAGGTTCCGCCATCATCGCGGCGCCGGATCTGGCATTTGCGGCAGAGGCAATTCCGCTTCCCTTCGGATGGGCGCTGTCGTCGATCGACGTCGTCGGTGGAGCAACGGTCATAGGCGCGGTCTCGGCCGCGCTTTTGTCGGCAATCTGGATCATCCGCGAGAAGGCGAAGATCGAAGCCGAGAACGGCGAACTCAAGGTACGGCTCGGCGACGCGAACACGCAGATCGATCGCTACGACGCATTGATTGTCGACAAGGATCGCCGGATCATCGTCTGGGACGGCGATGACCAGTCCGCCGTTCTTCTCGGAGATCTGCCGACGGAAGCGGGAGCACCTGAAACCCGCGCCGCCTTCCTTGCTTTCGGGCGCTGGCTGGAGGCAAAGTCCGCCGCGTCGCTTGAAAACGCCGTCGATCTTCTGCGCGCCCGCGGCGAAACCTTCGACGTGGTGATCGAGACACAGCGCGGCCAGCTGCTTGAGGCGCAAGGCAGGGTTTCAGGCGGCCGCGCCTTCGTGCGGTTCCTCGCCCTTGGCGATCTGCGTGCCGAGCTAGCAGCATTGAAGACCGAGCGTGATCGCCTGGCCACGACGATGGAAACCATACAGACAGTCCTGGATGCGATCGACCAACCCTTCTGGGTCCGCATGGCCGATGGCCGGCTCTTGTGGGTCAACAGTGCCTACGCCCACGCTGTCGAGGCCGTGGATGGTGAAGATGCGGTGCGCCGCGAACTCGAGTTGATTGGCACCCACCAGCGCGAGCGCATCCGCATGGCGGCAACGCCCGATCGCCCGTTTGCCGACAAACTATCGACTGTGGTGCGTGGCAACCGGACGATCTACGACGTTGTAGAAGCGCGCTCGGTGATGGGCGTTGCCGGCATGGCAAGCGACATCAGCGACGTCGAGGCCGTGCGTGAAGAACTCGCCCGTACGCTACGAAGCCATTCCGAGACGCTGGACCATCTGGCAACCGCCGTCGCCATCTTCGATCGCGAACAGCGCCTGCAATTCTACAACCAGGCGTTCCAGAAGCTGTTCGGGCTCGATACGCCCTTCCTTGAAACGCGGCCGGGCAACGCGGAATTCCTGGAGCGCCTCCGCGTTGACGGAAAGCTGCCGGAGCAGCACTCCTGGCGCGACTGGAAGGACCAGATGCTCGCCGTCTACCACAGTGTCGAGCCGCAGCAGAATTTCTGGTACCTGCCCGATGGCCGCACGCTGAACGTGTTTGCGACGGCACACCCACAAGGCGGCGCCACCTGGGTCTTCGAAAATCTCACCGAGCAGGTTGATCTGGAGCAGCGCTACAATACGCTGGTCAAGGTGCAGGGCGAGACCATCGATCATCTCGCCGAAGCTGTGTGCGTATTCGGTGCCGATGGCCGGCTGAGGCTTTCCAACCCAGCCTTCCGCGTTCTCTGGGGCATCGGCGAAGCCGAGGCGCAGCCCGGAACGCATATCAGCACCATCACCCGCGTGTGCGAACCGGCCTATCCGGAAGACGATGGCTGGCGCAACTTCTCGGCCATCATCACCAGTCTGGACGAGGAACGCCGCAGCTATTCCGGCCGCTTCGATCTGAAGACCGGCCTGATTCTCGACTACGCCGTCGTGCCGCTGCCAAACGCGCAGACCATGCTGACCTTCGTCAACGTGACGGACGGCGCTCGCGTCGAGAAGGCGTTGACCGAGAAGAACGACGCGCTGCGCAAGGCGGACGCTCTGAAGAACGACTTCGTCAAGCATGTCTCCTATGAGTTGCGCACCCCGCTCACCAACATCATCGGTTTTGCCGACCTTCTGCGCACCGAGACGACAGGGCCGCTCAATCCGAAGCAGGCCGAGTATGTGGAGCACATCGCGACCTCCTCCTCCGTGCTTTTGATGATCGTGAACGACATCCTTGATCTTGCCACGGTCGATGCCGGCATCATGACGCTGGAGCGCACCGAGATCGACATTGCCGAACTTCTCGACGAGGCGGCGAACCTGATGAGCGATCGGCTGAAGGAAGGCGATCTGACGCTCGCCGTCGATGCTCCGGCCCATCCGGGCACCTTTGTCGCCGATCGGCAGAGGGTTCGCCAGATCCTGTCGAAGCTGCTGAGCAACGCCGCGAATTTCGCGCCCGAGGGTTCGCAGATCCAGCTGCGCTGCCGCCGCGAAGCAGGCGACATCGTTTTTTCGGTGTCCGACCAGGGCCCCGGCATCCCGGCTCACATGCTGCAGACGATCTTTTCGCGGTTCGAAAGCCATGGTTCGGGCGGCCGCCGTCGCGGCGCCGGCCTTGGCCTCTCCATCGTCGACAGCTTCGTCAGCCTGCATGACGGCCGCGTCGAGGTGGACAGCGTCGAGGGACGAGGCACGACGATCATTTGCCGCCTGCCCGCCGGGAGCCGGCTCGAAACGGTGGCCGCGGAATAGAGAAGCAGGCGCATGGGCGAAAGGCTCCTTCATCTCGCCGACCAGCAGGCGACGGAACGGCTCGCCGAAGACATGGCGGTCATGCTCCGAGCCGGCGACGTGCTCGCGCTATCGGGCGAACTGGGCGCCGGCAAATCCACCTTCGCGCGGGCCTTGATCCGCGCGGTTGCGGACGATCCGGATCTCGACGTGCCGAGCCCGACCTTCACGCTCGTACAATCCTACGAGCTGCGCCTGACGATCGCGCATTTCGATCTTTACCGGATCACGGACCCGGATGAACTCGCAGAGCTCGGCTTCGACGAAGCCATCGCAACCGGCGTGGTGCTCGTCGAGTGGCCCGAGCGCGCCGGTCACATGCTTCCGGAAGGTGCGGTCCGCCTGACGATCGCGGAAGGTAAAACAGCTGACGCGCGAACAGTACGTATCCAGGCGCCAGACCAGGTCATCGCGCGCATCGACCGGACCCTGGCTGCGCGTGCCTTCCTCGACGCATCGGGTTTTGAAGGCATCCAGCGACGCTTCTTGCTCGGAGACGCCTCGAGCCGGGCCTATGAGCGCCTGGTGGACCATGGCGCATCGCCTTCCATCCTGATGAATGCACCCGCTCAGCCCGATGGCCCCGTCATCAGGGATGGCAAGCCCTATTCGCGGATCGCACATCTCGCCGAAGACGTTCGCCCCTTCGTTGCCATGGCCAAATGGCTGAAAAGCGAAGGCTTCAGTGCGCCCGAAATACGCGCCGAAGATCTGGAGCAGGGTTTTCTCGTCGTTGAGAATCTTGGCTCCGAAGGATTGCTTGACGCATCGGGCGCCCCGATCGAAGAACGCTACACTGCCGCCGTTGAAGCACTCGCGCATCTGCACGCCACCTCGCTTCCGGCCGCATTGCCTGTGGGGAACGGGACATATCATTTGCCGGCTTACGATATCGGAGCAATGCAGATCGAAGTCGAGCTTTTGGTGGACTGGTATCTGGCGCATGAGCGTGGATCGCCACCGTCTGCCACCGAACGAGAAGACTACATCACGCTCTGGCGCAAAGCGATCGCCTCGCTCGATGGCAACGAGACCCATGTCGTCCTGCGCGATTACCACTCGCCGAACCTGATCTGGCGCGCGGACCGTGACGGCGTCGACCGGTTGGGCATCATCGATTTCCAGGACGCTATGCTGGGGCCGACGGCCTACGACGTGGCCTCGATCGTGCAGGATGCCCGCGTCACTATCGAGAAGCCGATGGCGGATCGGCTGGTGGATGCCTATGTGGCGGCACGGCATGCACTGGGCTCCTTCGACGAGACCGCGTTTCGAAGGGCGCTGGCCCTGATGCAGGCGCAGCGCGCCTCGAAGATCCTCGGCATTTTCGTTCGCCTCAAGCAGCGCGATGGAAAGCCGGGTTATCTCCGCCATCTGCCCCGCATGCGTGCCTATCTGGCGGAGGCTTTGTGCCACCCCGATCTCGCACCGTTGCGCGCATGGTATGAGGGGGCAGGGGTCTTGGGCGAGACGGAACAGCCACATGGCGGATAAGGCTGGCAAGCGCGCGATGATCCTCGCAGCCGGGCTCGGCACGCGCCTTCGCCCGCTGACTTTGACCACGCCGAAGCCGCTCGTGCCCGTCGCGGGGCGGCCGATGATCGACTATCTCATCGATCTCCTGAAGGCCGATGGCATCGACCATGTCGTCGTCAACGTTCATCATCTGGCCGATCAGATGGAAGCGCATCTCGCGCCTCTCATGCCATGGGTGACGATCTCCGATGAACGGGAGCGCCTGCTGGATTCGGGTGGCGGTGTCGTCAAAGCGGCGCACCTGCTCGGCGCGGCGCCCGTTCTCCTTATCAATGCGGACAGTTTCTGGCTCGAGCCGGCGGATGCGGGCGAGTCGAACATCGCTCGCCTCTGGTCCGCCTTCGACCCTGATACGATGGACATGCTGATGCTCCTGGCCGAACCGGGCCAGAGCACGGGTCACGAAAAGGCCGGCGGCGATTTTGTCGTGCGGAGCGATGGCCGGCTATCCCGGTACCGCGAAGGGCTGGCCGATCCGCTGATCTACTGCGGTGCCATGATCCTGCATCCGCGGCTGTTGCAGGACGCGCCGCGCGAGCCCTTCTCGCTGAACCGGTTTTTTGATGCGGCCATTGCAGCCGGTCGGCTGCATGGAATCCGGCTAAATGGTCACTGGTTGACGGTGGGAACGCCCGAGGCAATCGGTGCCGCGGAAGCCGCCATTGCGGATTTTTCCGTCACGCGCTGATATGGCTGCAACCATGCAGAAGCGTCTTTTCACGATTCCCCCCGGTGCGCCGTTCCTGCGCATCCTCGCCGAAAGCCTGTGCGCGGGCGATCTTGTACCGGGTTTTCGCTATGACCCGACCGATCCGCTATCGCTGGCGCGGGCGACGATCTATCTGCCCACAAGGCGCGCCGTGCGGTCGTTGCGCTCCGAATTCGTCGACGTCGTCGGAACGGGCAGCGCCATCCTGCCGACTTTGAAGGCGCTCGGCGAGCTGGATGAGGATGGCGGCTTCTTCGAGGCCGAGATGCCGGCGACACTCGATCTCGCGCCGTCGATCGGATCCGTCGAGGCGGTGCTCGAGCTTGCAAGCCTGGTGGAACGCTGGAAAGCGGCATTGCCGGCGGCACTCGGCGATGGCCGTTTCGATTCGCTGGTCGTGCCTGCAACGCCTGCCGATGCGGTTTGGTTGGCGCGCGATCTGCGCGATCTCATCGATGCCATGGGCACGCATGGCGGAGACTGGGCTGCGCTCGATGCTCTGGAAGCGGCAGATTTCGGCACCTGGTGGCAGCTGACGCTCGAATTCATGAAGATTGCCCGCAGCTTCTGGCCGGCGCGGCTTGAAGAACTCAGCCGGTCCGATCCGGCGCTGCACCGAAATGCCGCCATGTCGGCCGAAATCGCGCGCATGCTCGCAAATCCGCCGGACGGGCCGGTCATCGTCGCCGGTTCGACCGGTTCGATCCCAGCGACGGCCGACCTCATCGCCGCGATTGCGAAGCTGGAGCAGGGCGCTGTCATCTTTCCCGGCCTCGATCTCGGCATTGCCGAGGACATCTGGCCGCTGGTCGGAGGAGAGGCCGGGCTGCTGTCCGACCCGGCGGTCGCAGCCCATCCGCAATTCGGTCTCAGCCGTCTCCTCGACCGCCTCGACGCAGCGCGTGAGATGGTGACGCCGCTCGGCGATACGTCGGACAGGGTTGCCGAGCGGAACCGACTGGTTTCGACAGCGCTGCTGCCCGCCCAGGCCACCGATCACTGGCATGGGGTCGGCGCGATCGATCCTGCCGCCTTCGAAGGCGTGTCGGTCATCGAAGCAGGCGGCGAGCGCGAAGAAGCAACGGCTCTGGCGGTGGCGATGCGGCTGGCGGCGGAAAATCCCAAACAGCGCGTGGCGCTCGTCACCCCGGATCGCAATCTTGCCCGCCGCGTATCGATCGAGCTTCGCCGTTTCGGAATTGAAGCCAACGATTCCGGCGGCTTGCCGCTGTTCTCGACGCCTCAGGGCACGTTGCTGCGGCTCTTGCTCGACACCGTCATGGAACCGGGAGATCCGGTCGCGCTGACGGCGCTGCTCGGCCATCCGCTCGCCCGCTTCGGCATGGAGCCGGACGAAAAGCGCCGGGCAGCCAGCATTTTCGAGCGCATCGCCCTGCGTGGCACGCTTGGCGATGTCGATGTCACCGCGTTGACGGCGCTGCTGGATGCGGAGGCTGCGACCCGGTCGGAGCGCCGACACCAGCCTGCATGGCGACGGCGGATCTCCGATGAGGACATCGCTGCCGCCCGCGTGATGACGCGGCGCGTCGAAGCGGCGGTGGCGCCGCTTGCCGGCCGCTTCGCTCGATTCTTGACGAGCCGCCGCACCGATGCCGCCCCCGGACGGCTAACCATCGCGCAATGGGCTGAACTGACCGCGCGGGTCCTCGAAGATGTCGCTGCCGATGACCGGGGCGAACTCGGCAATCTCTGGGGCGGCGAGGCAGGCAACAAGCTGGCGGGTCTCTTCGCGGACCTGATCGCGGCACGAGCCGAGATTTCCGCGGACGGCACCGACTGGGCCGATATTGCAGCCGCGTTCCTCGCCGGCGAGGTCGTGAAACCGGACGTGACGGCCCATCCACGCATCTTCATCTGGGGTGCGCTCGAGGCACGCCTGCAGGATGTCGACACGCTGCTGCTGGCCGGCTTGAACGAAGGTTCCTGGCCGCAACGGCCGGGCCAGGATCCGTTTCTGTCGCGGCCGATGAAGGCGTCGATCGGGCTTGAGCCGCCCGAACGGCGGATCGGTCTGGCTGCCCATGATTTCCAGATGGCGCTCGGGGCAGAAAACGTCGTTCTCAGCCGATCGACCCGCTCCGGCGGCGCGCCGACCGTCGCGTCGCGCTGGCTGCAACGGCTGCTTGCGGTTGCGGGTGAGACCGAGGCGGCTGCGATGCGCCTCCGCGGAGCGGAGATACTTGCGCAGGCAGCGCTTCTCGATCGCCGCAATCCAGTGCCGCAGGCATCACGGCCAGAACCGCGTCCGCCCCTGGAAGCCCAGCCCAAGCGCTACTCCTTCAGCGAAGTGAAGACGCTGCGGCGCGATCCCTACGCCATCTATGCCCGCAAGGTGCTGCGTCTCGACCCCTTGGCCGAGCTCATTCGCGATCCGGGCGTGGCCGAGCGGGGAACGCTCTATCACGAGGTTTTGGAGACATTCATCAGCCGCTGCCCCGACATCGATCATCCCGATGCCGATCTGCTGCTGGCAAGCATTGCCGACGAGTGCTTTGCCGCCCAGCGCCTGCCGCATCACGTCGAGGTTCTGTGGCGCCCGCGCTTCGATCACGTGGCGCGCCACTGGTTGGATTGGGAGAGGCAGCGAAACGGAGAGATCGCCGAGCGCCATACGGAGCTGCACGCTGAAATCCCGGTTCGGCAAACCGGCGTCCTGCTGTCCGGTATCGCCGACCGCGTCGACCTGCGCGAAGATGGCACGGTCGACATCATCGACTTCAAGTCGGGTACGGAGCCATCGCGAAAGCAGGCACGAATTCTTCTCGACCCGCAATTGCCGCTCGAGGCCGCAGCCCTGCTCGATGGCGGCTTCAAGCGGGTCGGGCCACGAACGCCGAACTCGCTGAAATATGTGCGCCTTAAGCCCGCCGACCGGTTGCTGGTGGACGAACTGGAGGGCAAAGACCGCCGGGGCGCCAATTCCGCGGATGACGGCACGCATATGACCGCGGCCGATCTCGGGATGCAGTCGCTCGATCGGTTAGCCGGCTTCGTAGCGGTCCTGCAAATCGGCAGGCGTGGCTTCGCTTCACGCATCATCCCCGCCAAGGCCCGCGAATACGGGGGCGAGTACGACCATCTCGCGCGTGTCGCAGAGTGGGCCAATGGCGACGCCGACGATGACGAGGGCGGTGAGGCATGAGCGAGCCAGAGACTCTCTACGATCTCCATTGGACCTCGCGGCAGCAGGCGCGCGCCTCCGATCCGCGCGCCTCCGCCTGGGTGGCGGCCAATGCCGGCTCGGGAAAGACGCATGTGCTGGCCGAGCGGGTGATCCGCCTGCTTCTCGCCGGCGCGCGCCCCTCTGGCATCCTGTGCCTCACCTACACCAAAGCAGCGGCGGCGGAGATGTCGAACCGCGTTTTCTCACGCCTGTCGAAATGGACGTCGTTATCCGACGAAGCGTTGGCAACGGAGTTGCACAAGCTGGAAGGGCAAACGCCCGATGCCATCAAGCTGAGCGCGGCCCGTCGTCTTTTTGCTCGCGCGCTTGAAACGCCGGGTGGACTGAAGATCCAGACCATCCACGCCTTTTGCGAAGCGCTGCTGCACCAGTTTCCGCTGGAAGCCAACGTTGCCGCGCATTTCGAGGTGATGGATGACGGCGAGTCCGCCACGCTTCTTGCCGAGGCCCGACGCTCCCTCCTGAGCGCAACGACGATCGAAACCGAGGCGGACCTGGCCGCTGCCTTTCAGCGCATCCTGGAAGCTGTCGGCGAGTTCGGGCTTGATGAACTGCTGGACGGTCTGATCCGGCAGCGAACGCTCATCGGGCGGTTCCACGATGCGGCCCGCGCCGGCGCCGGCATCGATGCGGAACTGCACAAGCGCACCGCGATCGATCCGCAGGAGACGGAAGAGACGATCGCCCAACGCGCCTGGCCGCTCCATGCGTTTCCTGCCCGTCTGCTCGATCTGTTCGAAAGCGTCGCCCGATCGGGCAAGGCCGCTTCGCCGAAGAAGTTCGTCGAGAGTTTGAAATCCGCGGCACAGCAGGCGCCTACCGAGCGCTACGCGGCGCTGGTCCAGTGTTTCCTGACCAAGGACGGCTCACCGCGCTCCACCCGCAACGTCGCGAGCGCGGACATCGTCGCTTCCATCCCCGATATCGAGGAGCTACTGGCTGAGGCGACGGCCGAGATCGTCGCTGTCAAGGACAGGTTGGCGCTCTGGCGCATGCTGGAACTGACCAAGGCGGCGCATGTGCTGGCAGCGCGGCTGCTTTCCGACTACGAGCGGCTGAAGCGCCAGCGCGGGCGGCTGGATTTCGACGATCTGGTCGAGCGCGCGACGGCGCTTCTCGGCCAAAAGGGCGCGAGCGCGTGGGTCCATTACAAGCTGGACCAGGGCATTGACCACATTCTGGTGGACGAGGCCCAGGATACGAGTCCGAGGCAGTGGACGATCGTCGGGCGGTTGGCTGAGGAATTCTTTGCCGGCGAAGAACAGCAGCGGGTTCCGCGGACCTTGTTCGCCGTCGGCGACGAGAAACAGTCCATCTATTCCTTTCAGGGCGCGCGACCCGAGCGGTTCCGCGAGGAAGGGCGTCATGCAGCGAGCAGGGCCACGGCATCTGCGCGGCAGTTCGAGAATGTGGCTCTCCGTCAGTCATTCCGCTCCACGGCAGATGTCCTCGATGCGGTAGACGCCGTTTTCGCCGAGGCCGACCACAAGCGCGGCCTCGGCGATCATGACGAGCTGATCAAGCATAGCACGGCGCGGGGCAGCGATATGGGCCGGGTCGATCTCTGGGAGATGATCGGCAAGGACAAGCGCCTCGACGACGAGGATTGGACTGCCCCCTTCGACGACACGCCTGAAAGTGACCCGAAGGCGCAGCTTGCGCGTCGCGTGGCTGGCACGATCCGGCAATGGGTCGCGCGCGAGACGATCATGACGAAGAAGGGGCCACGCCCGATCGCGGCCGGCGACATCCTCGTGCTGGTCCGCAAGCGCGACGGCTTCGTCAACGCGCTGTCGCGAGAACTGAAGAAAAGCCCGACAGTGCCGATCGCCGGCGCGGATAGGCTGAAGCTCGCCGATCATATCGCGGTGAAGGATCTGATTGCTCTCGGTCGAGCGATCGTCCTTCCGGATGACGACCTGGCCTTGGCAGCAGTGCTGAAATCGCCGCTCTTCGGCCTGTCGGAAGACGATCTGTTCGCGCTCTGCCACGAACGTGCCGGCAATCGGGGCGTCTTTGACGCCTTGTGCGAGCATGCCAACCGGCAAGTCGCGCCGTTCGATCGCGCGTTCGCACGGCTTGAGCATTGGCGGCAGACTGCGCGTGAACTGTCGGTCCATGACTTCTATGCCGAACTTCTCGGTCCTGGTGGCGTGCGGGCAGATTTCCTCGCGCGGCTCGGCCACGAAGCCGCGGATCTGCTCGACGAATTCCTGTCCTTCGCGCTCGACCATGAACGCACCGGTTTGCCCGGCCTTGAGGCATTTCTTGCCGTGCTGGAGGCTCAGTCGCCGGAGATCAAGCGGGAGATGGAGCAGGGGCGCGACGAAGTGCGCGTCATGACCGTTCACGCATCGAAGGGTCTCGAGGCGCCGATCGTGTTTCTGGTCGATTCCGGCGGCGCGGCGGTGCAGGCAACGCACGTCCCGAAACTGCGCGAGATGGGCGGCGAGGCGCCGCAGCCGATCCTCTGGGTCCCGGGCAAGGACTACGAGAACAGCCTGACGCGGACCATAAGGCAGTCGCTCGAAGCCTCCGCCGAGGAAGAGTATCGCCGTTTGCTCTATGTCGGACTGACCCGGGCGGCCGACCGTCTGGTCGTGTGTGGTTATCACGGCATCAACGCCCCAAGCGGCGCCCACTGGCATTCGATGGTCGCAAGCGCGCTCTCGAAGAGCGAGAAGGCGCAAAAGATCGAATTCTCTGCAGGCGATCAGCAGTGGAGCGGGATGAGTTTCGGCGGCGAGGTGGAGCCTGCGATCAGCAAGGACACCAAAACATTGTCCGGGTCGCACTCTTTGCGCGACCTGCCGGTGGTGCTGCAGCGGCCCCTGCCGCCGCCGGCTCGGCCGCCGCGTCCGCTCGTTCCATCCGGTGCAAGCGCCATCATCGACGGCGCTGACGACGGCGGCACCGTCCGCTCGCCGCTCTTCGATCGGTCGGACAGCTCCGGAAAAGGGGCCGCCGAAGGTCTCGAACGCGGTCGCATGATGCACCGCATGCTGCAGATGCTGCCGGCGATCGATGCGGAGGACCGCGAAGCCGCCGCGTATCGCTATATCGAGCGTGCCGCGCCGCATCTGGACGAGGAAGCCGCGAGCGCTCTTGCCGCCGAAGCGCTCGCCATTTTGCATGATCCGCAATTCGCCGAGGTTTTTGCGCCGGGCAGCAGGGCCGAGGTCTCCGTCATGGGCACCGTGCGTCTCGCCGGGCGCGACCATGTGGTTTCAGGCCGGCTCGACCGCATGGTGGTGCTGCCCGATCGGGTTCTGATCATCGACTACAAGACGAACCGGCCGGCGATCCAGCGCATCGAGGATGTGTCCTTTGCCCATCGCGCGCAGATGGCGCTCTATCGCGACCTGATAGCGCCGCTTTATCCGGGCCGGACCGTCTCTGCAGCGTTGGTGTTCACCCAGGCGCCGTCCATCATCGCCCTTCCGGGCTCCGTGCTCGACGCAGCGATTGCCGAACTCACGACAAAATGAGATACCGCACGTTGAAAGCTTGCGCGCCGATGCGCACATTGAGCTCAACGAAAACGCGATGAAGGAGTGCCTTGATGGCAACCGTCACAGTCGACAAGAATAATTTCCAGGCCGAGGTTCTCGACAGCGCCGAACCGGTCGTGGTCGATTTCTGGGCCGAATGGTGCGGCCCTTGTAAGATGATCGCACCGAGCCTCGAAGAAATCTCCAATGAGATGGCCGGCCGCGTAAAGGTCGCCAAGCTGAACATCGACGACAATCCGGAACTGGCAGCCCAGTACGGCGTGCGTTCGATTCCGACGCTCGCCATGTTCAAGGGCGGCGAAGTCGCCGACATCAAGGTTGGCGCATCGCCGAAGACGGCTCTGTCTTCCTGGATTTCCGGCGCCGTTTCCTGATCTTGAGGAAAATTCGAGACTTCGATGCCCGGTTCGAAAGAGCCGGGCATTTTTCGTTCGTTCAGTCCGGAAGCGTGCCGTTGAGGTCGAGTGCCTCGCCGACCAGGTAAAGCGAGCCCCCAATCAAAACCCTCGGCGCGTTTTCGCCATCGGCGAGCCTGCCAATACGGTCGAGCGCATCCACGATGTCCGACACCGGCTCCGCGGTCAGGCCCGCATCGATCGCGTCGTCGGCGAGCACCAGCGGATCGAGAGCCGCGTCCGAATTGGCGATCGCGACGGTGAAGACCGACTTCGCCAGGCCCTTGAAAGCACTGAAATAACCGATCGGGTCTTTCGTCGAAAGCATCCCGACGACGAGATAAAGCGGCCGGGGGTTGCGTTCTTCCAGCGTGGCAAAGGCTTCGGCAATCACTTGGCCGGCACCGGGATTGTGTCCGCCGTCCAGCCAAAGCTCGCTGCCCTTCGGGAGCGAGTCGAGCAGATGGCCCTCGGTCAACCGCTGCATGCGCCCGGCCCATTTGACGCCTGTCAGCCCTTTTTCGATCGCGTCGTTGTCGACGAGAAACCCGGCGGCCTTCACCGCGCGAATGGCGGCCCCGGCATTGGCATATTGATGCCGGCCGACGAGTCGCGGCAGCGGCAGGTCGACCAGGCCGAATTCATCCTGGTAGACGAGCCGGCCATGCTCCTCATGGGCAAAGAAATCCTGCCCGAAGATCGTGGTCGGGCAGCCCTGCCGCTCGGCAATCGCGACGAGCGTCTCGCGTGCCGCATCTTCTTCCTGATGTCCGATGACCACGGCGCAGCCGCGTTTCATGATGCCGGCTTTTTCCGCGGCGATCAGTTCCACGCGGTCGCCGAGATAGGCTTGGTGATCGAGCGAGATCGGCATGATCAACGAAACCGCGGGCTTGGCGATCACATTGGTCGCATCGAAGCGTCCACCGAGTCCGACCTCGATGATCGCCACATCCGCCGGATGTTCGGAGAAGAGGACGAAGGTCACCGCCGTCAGGATCTCGAAGACCGTGATGGTCGCACCGCCATTGGCCTCGGCAACGCGGCGCACCGCATCGGCGAGTATGGCATCATCGACCAGCGCGCCGGGTTCGCCGATGGGGCCGGCCATGCGGTAGCGCTCATGCCAGCGCACCAGATGCGGCGACGTGTGAACATGGACGCGAAGCCCGGCGGCCTCCAGGATCGAGCGGCAGAAGGCGGATGCAGAGCCCTTGCCGTTGGTGCCGGCGATATGGATGACCGGCGGCAGCCTGTCCTGCGGGTTGCCGAGCTTGGCGAGCAACGCGCGGATGCGGTCCAGCGACAGATCGAAGCCCTTCGGGTGAAGGGCCAGAAGCTTGTCGATTTCTTGAGCTGCGGTCTCAACCGGTGCCGTCGTCATGAATGCACTCCTCGGGCGTCCGGCGGGCGGTTCAGTTCGCCGCCGGCGTTGCCTCACGGCGCGCATCGACCAGCGGGGGCTTGGCCCGCGCCGTGCCTGGATCGTCAAGGATCTGGACGATCGGGTCGCTGCCGCCGGTGCCGTTGAGCGCGATGCCGTTGCCGGTCTCTGAGATCTCCGGCTTTTCGAGTGCCGGCTGGTTGAGCATCATGCGGAGCAGCCGTCCGACCGTCGACGGGATGTCGTGACGATGGGTGACCATGTCGACCATGCCGTGTTCGAGCAGGTATTCCGATGTCTGGAAGCCTTCCGGCAGCTGCTCGCGAATGGTCTGAAGAATGACGCGGCGGCCGGCAAAACCGATCTCGGCGCCCGGCTCGGCAAGGTGAACGTCGCCGAGCATTGCGTAGGAAGCCGAAACGCCGCCCGTCGTCGGGTTCGTCAGAACGACGATGTAGGGAAGGCCCGCCTCCTTGAGCATTTCCACCGCAACAGTGGTACGCGGCAGCTGCATCAGCGACAGGATGCCTTCCTGCATGCGCGCGCCGCCCGATGCCGGGAACATCACCAGCGGGCAATGGCGCTTCACGGCCATTTCGAAGGCGGCGATGATCGCCTCTCCGGCGGCCACTCCGAGCGAGCCTGCGATGAAGTTGAAGTCGTGCACGCAAGCAACCGCCTCGATGCCGCTGACCTTGCCGATGCCGGCAACGATCGCGTCGTCGAGCTCGGTCTTCGCTCGGTGCTCGCGCAGCCGGTCGACATACTTCTTGGTGTCGCGAAATTTGAGCGGATCCTGCGGCACCTTCGGTGCTGGAATGAGCTCATAGGCGCCATCGTCGAAGAAATAGCCGAGACGCGCCTTGGCCGAAATCTTCATGTGGTACCCCGACGAGGGGATGACCCACTGATTGCTCTCGAGATCCTTATGGAAGACCATCTCGCCGGTCTCCGGACACTTGATCCAGAGGTTCTCGGCGACCTCTCGGCGGCCGAACATGGAGTTGATCTTCGGCCGGACGTAGTTGGTGATCCAGTTCAAGCGAATGGCTCCTGAAGTCTAGAGCGCTTCCAGGTGAAGTGGATACCGGTTCACCGTCGGAAACGCGACAAATCAAAAACTTAGAGCCGTTGAGCGATTCGAAGAAACGCGAAACTGCTCTAGAGCGCTTCCAGGTGAAGTGGGTACCGGTTCACCGTTCGGAAACGCGACAAATTACTCGAAGTCGCTTCCGATATGGGAAGCCTATTCGGCCGCGTCCAGACGCGCGGTGCGAACGCCGGTCGAGAGGCCGCGCACCAGCGTGGCGACGCTTTCGACGGTGTCTGCTCCGGCGCGACCTTGCGCGTCCAATGTGTTCGCAATCTGATTGACGATCGCCGTGCCGACGACGACCCCGTCCGCAGCCATGCCGATCCGTCGCGCATGTTCCGCCGTCTTCACGCCGAAACCGACGCAGACGGGAAGGTTGGTATGCGCCTTGATGCGGTTGACCGCCTCGCCGATGCCGGACGGATCGGGCAGGGCCGAGCCGGTGATGCCGTTCATCGAGACGTAATAGACGAAACCGGAGGTGTTGCGCAGCACCATCGGGAGGCGCTTGGCATCCGTGGTCGGCGTGGCCAGGCGAATGAAATTGACGTCCTTGGCGAGCGCCGGCAGGCAAAGCTCGTCGTCCATCTCAGGCGGCAGATCCACGACGATCAGCCCGTCGATGCCCGCTTCCAGCGCGTCGTCCAGGAAGCGCTCGACGCCGTAGCGATAGATCGGATTGTAGTAGCCCATCAGCACGATCGGCGTCTTCTGGTCGGTTTCGCGGAAGGCGCGGGCGAGGTCGATCGTCTTCGCCAGCGTCTGGCCGGCGTCCAGCGCACGGCGTCCGGCCATCTGGATTGCCGGGCCATCCGCCATTGGATCGGAAAACGGCATGCCGAGCTCGATGATGTCCGCACCGGCGCGCGGCAGCGCCTTCATGATGTCGAGCGAAGTCTGGTAGTCCGGATCACCACCCATGAAATAGGTGACGAGCGCCGGGCGCCCTTCAGCCTTCAGATCGGCAAACCGTTGGTCCATGCGTGCGGTCATTGCGTCGGTACCGTTTTTTGCGACAGCTAAATGCTGCGCCGAGTGTCTTCTATAGGCGATGGTTTGGGCGAAGAATGCCCGGCATCAAAGCTCCACGCCAAGGGCCTTGGCGGCGGTGAACACGTCCTTGTCGCCGCGCCCGCACAGATTCATGACGATGATCTGATCCTTGTCCATCTTCGGCGCCCGCTTCATCACCTCGGCCAGCGCGTGGGAGGGTTCCAGCGCCGGGATAATGCCTTCGACGCGGGTGAGGAACTGGAACGCATCCAGCGCCTCACGGTCCGTGATGGCGACATATTCGACGCGGCCGCTGTCCTTCAGCCATGAATGCTCCGGGCCGATGCCGGGATAATCGAGGCCAGCCGAGATCGAATGGCCCTCCTCGATCTGCCCGTCATTGTCCTGCAGCAGATAGGTGCGGTTGCCATGCAGCACGCCCGGCGCACCGGCCGTCAGCGAAGCGCAGTGCTCGTTTGTATCGAGGCCCTTGCCGCCCGCTTCGACCCCGACGATCTGAACCGTCGGATCGTCGAGGAACGGGTGGAACAGGCCGATCGCGTTCGATCCGCCGCCGACGGCAGCGACCAGCATGTCGGGAAGGCGACCTTCGCGCTCTTGCATCTGTTCGCGCGTCTCGCGCCCGATCACCGATTGGAAGTCGCGCACCATTTCCGGGTAGGGGTGCGGGCCGGCCGCGGTTCCGATGAGATAATAGGTGCTGTCAACATTGGTGACCCAGTCACGCAGCGCCTCGTTCATCGCATCCTTGAGTGTGCCGTTGCCCGACGTGACGGGGCGGACTTCGGCGCCGAGAAGCTTCATGCGGAAGACGTTCGGTGCCTGCCGCTCGATGTCGGTTGCGCCCATATAGACAATGCAAGGCAGGTTGAAGCGTGCGGCAACCGTTGCCGTCGCCACACCGTGCTGGCCAGCACCGGTCTCGGCGATGATGCGTGTCTTGCCCATCCGCTTGGCGAGCAGAATCTGGCCGACGCAATTGTTGATCTTGTGGCTGCCCGTGTGATTCAGCTCGTCGCGCTTGAAGTAGATCTTCGCGCCGCCGAGTTCTTCCGTCATCCGCTCGGCGAAATAGAGCGGACTCGGACGACCGATATAATGGCTGTTCAGCCACTCCAGCTCCTGCTTGAAGGCAGGGTCGGTCTTTGCGGTGGTCCAGTGGTCCTGGAGGTCGAGGATCAAAGGCATCAGCGTCTCGGCGACGAAGCGCCCGCCGAAAATGCCGAAACGACCGTCCTCGTCCGGGCCTGCCCGGAAGGAATTCGGCTTCAGAAGCTGGTTCATGAGAAACTCCCTTGCCCGACCTCAGCACGACTGCGCGCGCCATGTCCGCGCTCATCGACCGTTCGGAGAAACTGCGAGATCAGTTGAGCGTCCTTTACGCCCGGAGCGCTTTCGACACCAGAGGATACGTCGAGCGCGCGGGCATGTGTCACGCTCAGCGCATCGTCGACATTGCCGATCGTGATGCCACCGGAAAGCATGTAATCGACGCTTTCGTCAAGCGCGGCAAGAAGCCGCCAATCGAAGCTCACGCCGTTGCCGCCCGGCAGTTTCGATCCTGCCGGCGCCTTCGCGTCGAGGAGCAGCCGGTCGGCGACCGACCCGTAGGCCAGTGCTGCTTCGACGTCACCGGCGTCGCGGATCGAGCAGGCCTTGATCACGGGCAGACCGTAGCGCGCCTTGACCGCGCGCACGCGCTCGGGGGTCTCCTTGCCGTGAAGCTGAAGAACGTCTGGCGCCATGCCGGAAACGATCTCATCCAACTGAGCGTCGTCCGCATCGACAGTGACGGCGACAGCAAGCGCTCGGCCGCGGGCCTGCGCGCGTAGCGCACGGGCGGCTTCGACGCTCACATGCCGCGGGCTCGGCGGAAAGAAAATGAAGCCGATATGGCTCGCGCCGCCGTCAAGGGCTGCCCTGACCGCGGTGTCGTCGGAAAGGCCACAGATTTTGACCTGGATGTCCATCGCGGTCAGGTGCCATGAAAAGGCGCCGGAGTCGAGGCCGGCAGGGTGTCGGTCACGTGCCGAAGTCGACCGCATGCAGAAGCGTGCCATGCCGTTTCAGCCAAGCCCGCGCGGCATCGGTTTCGGCACAGAGCGCGCGGCAGGTGGACCAGAACCGCGGGCCGTGGTTCATCTCGGCCAGATGGGCGACCTCGTGGGCCGCGAGATAGTCGATGACATGCGGCGGCGCCATGACGATGCGCCAGGAAAAGGCGAGATTGCCATCCGATGTGCAGGAGCCCCAGCGCGACCGGGTGTCCTTGATCGTGATCTTTCCGGGGCGCTTTTTCAGCGTTCCCGCATGGCGAACGACCGCTTCGGTCAGATCCTGCCGTGCTTCCTTCTTGAGAAAATCGCGGATGCGGCGCGAAAGATGTTCGGGCGCACCTCCGACATCGAGAAAGGCCTGGCCGTTCTCCACCATGGATGAGGTGCGGCCTCGCACCTTTCCGGTCGCGCGGATCACGTGGTCAACGCCACGCAGGCTGATCTGTCCGCCATCGACGATCGACGCACCGACCGGGTACCGCGCAAGCCGCGTCAACAGCCAACCTTGCTGGCGCTCGATGAAGCGATCGATCTCGCTCGACGGGACGCCCGGCGGCACGGTCACCTTCAACGCCCGCCCCCCCGGCTCGATGCGCAATGTCAGGCGTGTGCTGCGCCCATGCTCGGCAATGACGAGAGGCAGCACGCGGTCATGCACCCGCACCTCGCGAAGCGCTTCTCGAGGCTTCGTCTTGCGGCCGCGCAACAATGGGGAAAGCGCCTTGAACATACTGCCCAGTCTAAATGATTCGCCGAAAGTGGAGCCTTCAAAAGAGAAACGGCGCCTCGCTTTCACGAGGCGCCGCAGACGCGGTGTAACGGTCTTGTCATCGGATGGGGCAGGGGAAGCTTGAACCGAATGAGGCGACCGTCTTCTCGGTTACTCCGCGTCGATCGTCGGACCGCTGCGTTCGCCGGATTTGGTGCGGCGATGAGCCATGAAGCGATCGAACTCTTCCTGGTCTTTTGCGCGGCGCAGTTCGCGGGCATAGTCCTCGAACTCATCGCGCATGGCTTCCAGGCGATTGCGTTCCTCATCGAGACGCTTCAGTTCCTCGGAGCGCCAGTCGTCGAAGGCCACGTTGCCGGTCGGTGTGCGTGCCGTGCCGGTTGTACGTGAGAACGTCGAAAACATGCTGTCTGTCGCCTTGTTTACATCGCGCTTCAGTGCCGGAAGCCTGTCGCCCCAGATGATGTAGGCGAGCATGGCAAGGCCCAGCGGCCAGAAAACGATGAAACCGAGCACCATCAGCGCGATGGTCGCGGGCGTCCATTCAGGCCGGATTACCGGCTTGCTGGCCGAAGCGGCATGCACATGGGAAGTGGTCATCTCTTTCCTCGTCGTTGCGGGGGAGCGGCACCCTTGCCGCCCCTTGACATCGAGTTGGGGAAAAGATTGTGGCGGTTCAAGAACGAGCGCTATTCAAAACCGCTAAGTGCCGGCAAACGCTACCAACTTTCGTCAAGCAGCACGTTCCCTCAATTGCCCTTGCCGCCCTGGATCACCTTGCGTACAGGCGATTTTGCCTTGGCTGCAGCCGCCTTGCGGTTGGCAGCGGAATGGGTGCGCATGAAATCCAAAATGCGCGGCGCGATCTCCGCCCTGTAGCGCGAGCCGTTGAACACGCCGTAATGGCCGACCTTCGGCTGCATGTAGTGGTGGCGCATCGTATCGGGGATGTTGCTGCAAAGCGTCTGCGCGGCCTCGGTCTGACCGATGCCGGAGATGTCGTCGTTCTCGCCCTCGATGGTGAGGAGCGCCACGTTGCGAATCTCGCTGCAATCCACCCGCTCGGCGCGGTGCATCATCTCGCCCTTCGGCAGCGCATGCTTGATGAAAACCGCATCGACCGTCTGCAGGTAGAATTCGGCGGTCAGATCCATCACGGCGAGATACTCATCGTAGAATTCGCGGTGCTTTTCTGCCGAATCGCCATCGTTCTGCACCATGTGCCAGAAGAAATCCTTCTGCGCGTCCATGTGCTTGTCGAGGTTCATCGACATGAAGCCCGACAACTGCAGGAAGCCGGGATAGACATCGCGCCCAAAGCCGGGATGTGGCCACGGCACCTGCATCACGACGTTGTCGGCGAACCAGGAAAGCGGCTTGTCCTGCGCCAGCTGATTGACGGCTGTCGGATTGCGGCGCGTGTCGATCGGGCCGCCCATCAGGGTCATCGAGGAAGGCGCCATGGCATCGCCGCGCGCTTCCATGAGAGCTACCGCCGCGAGCACCGGCACGGATGGCTGGCAGACCGCCATCACATGGGTATCCGGTCCGAGCGCATGCAGCATCGAGATGACGTAATCGATGTAGTCGTCGAGATCGAAATGCCCTTCCGTGACCGGCACCATCCGGGCGTCGATCCAGTCGGTGATATAAACCTCGGCCTTGGGCAGCAGCGCTTCCACGGTGCCGCGTAGCAGCGTCGCATAATGGCCCGACATCGGCGCGACGATCAGGATCTTCGGCTCGGCGCGGTGGTTTGCCGGCAGCGCACGTTCAAAATGAATGAGATTGCAGAAGGGGCGCGACCAGACGGTCTTCTCGTGAACCGAAACGGGGCCGCTGTTCAGCCGCGTGGTCTCAAAGCCGAATGTCGGCTTGCCGTAGCGCCTTGTGGTGCGCTCGAACACTTCCATGCCACCGGCGACGGCGCGCCCGAAAGCGGTGTGCGACAGCGGATTGAGCGGGTTCTGATAGGCGAGTTTCATGGCGTCCGCCGCAGCGCGCCAAGGCGCGACCGCCGCATGGCCCATTTCGTAGAACTGATAGAACATTGGCGAGAGCCCTTGTTGAGGACCCGGCCGCAGAGGTGTTTCAGGCTCTCGCTCGCTGGCGGTTTCCCGCCATCCGCTATTCCACCCAGCCCTAGAAGGAAGCGTCGGCCTGAGCCTCCGCTCCAATGCACCGCTGATCCCGGTTCGTTAGAGTCTTTATGACAGCGATTGTGTAAAAAGAAGTTAGCACGCTTTTGCTGCTCTGCAACATTGCCGCACTGGACTTTAGGCGTAAACGCCCCGGTTCTCCGTAGGGTTCCGCCCGTCTATGGCCGATTGGTGGGGTGTTTCGTCGGATCCGATCATCGAAACCAGGGCATGTCTGAGGCATGCGCGGCTTGCACTGCGTAGCGGCACGAAGGATTTGCCGAGCTTCTTGCAGCCCTGCTTGGCGCGCAGGCAGGCATCGTGGCTGACGCAGTCGATCGGGCAGAAGACGCAATCGATCGAAGGCAGCACGTCGTCGATCCGCGTCACCGCATCTTCCAGGCCACCGTCGTGGTGGTGGAAATGCGCTCCGAAAGTCTCGGCAAGCGCCTTCAGATGGTGCGCCTGTCCGTTTCTCCCGCCGACATAGAGCACGTTCAGGCCTTGAAGGCGCATCATCGGACGCAGCTGCGGCTGAGCCGGAGATGGCATTTCCGGCTCGGCCGACTGCGTCAGGGGACGACCTCGCGCCTGCGCCGCAGCGGTGTTTAAATTCTTGACCTCCGTTTCCGCCGCCCGTGCGCGGCCACGGGCGACCGCGAGCGCCCGTTCGAGCTTCTGGCGGCGTGCCGGTGACAGGGAGCCAGCGGCCCCCTTCGTCTCCGTCGGGTGATTCGAGGTCTTGGCCGCAAGCGCCCGCTGGGCTTCCGCCAGCGCGCCGTCCAGCCGGGTGATCTGCGCATCGCGCTCCGCGATGGTCTGGCGTGCATGGGCCTCTTGCCGGCTCGCCCGCATGCGCAACTCCTCGAGCTCCGCTTTGAGGCGTGCGCTTTCCTCGCTCTGACGGCGGCTGGCACTGCCCATCAGATGCGAAAGCATGTGGACTTCGCCGAAGATGTGGCCGCGCAGCGCGGTACCCACGTTGGACGAGGTCATGAAGGCCCAGAACCCGCCGGCGATTCGCCCGTCGGCTTTCATCTCGTCCCAGAGCTTCAGCAATGCTTCCTGGCACTGTTCGCGACGGACGCGCCGCAAAAGCCCGGCATGTCGGTCGTCGAGCAGTTTCGAAACGGCCCGCGCTTCCGGTGTATCGGTCGTAGCGGCACGGACGAAATGGCCGTGGGTGTCATAGTCCTGCGCCTCCTTCGGAAACACCATCCGAAGCGTCGCGGCGATCCGCGTGAGATCTTCATGGGTCAGGCAGGTCCCGATGACCGGGCAATGCGCATTGTCGTCGAACGCCCACAACCGCAGCCGAGCCCCGGCCTTGCGCGCCTCGTCTCGTCCCGCTCCGCTGCAACTCGCGCACATGCACCATCTCCGACGATCAGCGTTAAAACATGAGTATGATAGTCATGTTATCGTCGCTCAATCAAGACGGTCGCTTGTTGCGTACTGCCGAGAAAAGCCGTTGACAGTGCAACCTGCGCCCCTTACATCGGCGCCAGTTGCCCAGATGGCGGAATTGGTAGACGCGCCAGCTTCAGGTGCTGGTACTCGCAAGGGTGTGGAGGTTCGAGTCCTCTTCTGGGCACCAGCAAGATGATAACATCTTGAATATTCAAGAAATTTAGGACTGCCCCCGGGATCCCAGTTGCAACGGCAACTGTTGCCGGACGCCTTGATGCGACCGTCGCTTCGCGCTGGCTGCAACGGCACTTTCCATACCCGGGATTTGGTTCTCACCGACATCGCACCAACGTCGAAGCGTCACATTCATCCCGGAAGAACGCTCCCCTGTCTCCGTCAGGATTCGCGCGCCTAGGCCGCCAAAGCGGGTCTTCGACATCGCCGTGCTCTGACTGAATCTACCAATTGATGCGGCGTCAGCATCACCGTTGAATCAGTGACCAAACAATTCGATCTGGACATCGGAGGAGCGATGTCCCGGATCGAATAAGAGGACATGGAGATTTATTCACGGAGGATTGCGTCCTTCGTTGGACTCATGACCGCGCGGACATGACTGCCCGCCGATCATGGGCGGGCCATGTGCATGTCGTCAGCGTGCGGCCACTTCGACTGCCAACGTCTGCTTGGGTCGTATCATCGCCCACAGGATTCCGAAGCCGATCACTCCAACGACATCCGTCCAGATGAAGCCCGGCAGGATGCTCGCCGGCAGCAGCGCAAGAATGCCCGCCACAACCAGCATCCCCCGTTCGGCCAGCGTGACCGACCGTCGGAAGAAGCCGACGATCCCCGCGGTCACCATATAGATGCCGAGGATGGCGGTGGCCAAGGTCCAGATCACTTCGAGCCAAGTGCCGTCGAAGATCAGCGCCGGCGTGAAAATGAATAGGAACGGCACGATATAGGCCGGCCAGGCAAGCTTCATGGATTCGATGCTCGTCGCCCAGGATGATGCGCCTGCGATGTTTGCCGCCGCGAAGGAGGCGAGCGCCACCGGCGGCGTCACCATCGACAGCAGACCGAAATAGAAGACGAAGAGATGCGCCGCGATGACCGGCACGCCGACTTCTACCAGAGCAGGTGCAACGAGCGTCGCCAACAGAATGTAGACACCGACTGTCGGCATGCCCATGCCGAGCACCACGCTGATCAGCGCCGTGATGATGGCGAGTACGATGACATTGCTGCCGGCGGCTGCGACGATGTTCATTGTCAGATTGAAGGCGAGGCCGGAGATGTTGAGCACGCCGATGATGATGCCGGCCGCTGCGCAGACGATGATCAGGTCGAGTGCCGATCGTCCGGTGTCGGCAATCAGGGGCAGGATTTCGCGGACCCGCATGCGCTGGCCTTTGTAGCCCATCACGAAGCTGAGCACGAGAAGAACGACGGTCGCCAGCACTGCCGCCCGTTCAGGCCGCATGTTGAGAGCGAAGAGCGCGTAGAACAGCACCGCGAAAGGGATGATGAAATGCCAGCCGGCCTTCAGTGCGCCCCAGCCGCTCGGGATCGAATCCGCGGGCACGGCCAGGAGATTGCGCTTCCCCGCCCTCAGGTCCACGTTGATGAAGATCGCGACGTAGTAGAGGATCGCGGCAGGCAGCGCGGCCAGCATGATCTCGACATAGTCGACCTGGATCATGTCGGCCATGATGAAGGCGGCTGCGCCCATGACAGGAGGCACCAATTGTCCGCCGGTGGATGCCGTCGCTTCTACCGCACCGGCATAAGCGGGCGAAAAGCCCGCGCGCTTCATCATCGGAATGGTCACGACCCCGGTTCCGACAACGTTCCCTACCGCATTCCCGGAGATCGAGCCGAAAAGCGAAGAGGCGGTGACCGCTACTTTCGCTGGCCCACCACGGAAGCGACCCATCAGCGCTAGCGCGCCGTCATTGAAAAAATTTGCAGCGCCGCACGCCGAGAGCAGCTTGCCGAACAAGAGATACGGCACGACGATGACGACGGCGACTTTGAGCGCTTGGCCAAGCATGCCGTTTGCGTCGGTCGCAAGGTAGATCGCGAGCTCGGAAAACAATGTCTCGCGGCTGCGAAACTCGCCGGGCATGAGATGTCCGAACAGGCCGTAGGCAATGAAAAGCATGACCACGACGAAGATGCCCATGCCGACCGAAGGCACCACGTTGAGCATGAGCGCAGCGAGCACGGCGCCGGAAAGAGCCACCAGCCAGAAAGGCAGGTAAGGCGCCTCCATAGTGATGTTGATGTAGTCGATGGCGAGATAGAAACCGACGCCGAGGGTTACGGCGGCGGCGATGAGGCTCGCCACTTTAAGCAGCCCGCCCACCGACGTCCTGGCAATTGCCAGGAAGCCGGTGGTCAGTGCCAATGTCAGGCCTGCCGCCAGAAGCTGCGCATCGTATACGGAAACGCCGAGATATCGGTGTAGATCTCCGGCATAGCCGATCGACAGCAGCACGATCAGCGTGCCGCTCAATCGCTCCAGCCAGAGAAGTGGTCCGCGATGCGGCTCTTCCACGTTGCTCTCTTCCAGTGACATGTCGGTTCCTCAGTCCACCAACCCGATTTCTTCGTAGTAAGCGGACGCTGCCGGGTGATACTCGATCCCCTCGATCTGAGGCGCCATGTCCTCGGGCGCGAACTCGGCAAAGGTATTGAGGATGGCTCTGACCTTGTCGGGATTGTCGTGCAGGAGTTCGACGATCTGACGCACGAGCGCGTCGTCGAGATGGGCGCCGCCCGTGAGTACGTAATCGTATCCCATCATCGGCGTGTCTTCCTCGACACCCGGCGCTGATCCTCCCGGAACGACCTTGATGTATGAGGTCGGCACGAATTCCTGCATTGCAGCTTCGGCTTCGGGTGTCTCCTCGACGGCGAGCCATCGGATGCCGATCGCGGCATCGGCTTCGCGCGTCTTTCCGCCCTGCAGCGCGAAGAAGGCTACGTCGGCATTGCCGGCGATCAGATCGTCGACGCCATTCGGGACCGAAGGCACGTTGCTTGCGCTCATGTCGTCGATCGAAAGACCACCGGCGGCGAGGATGCCGTCGACCTGCAGCCGCAGCGTCGGCTGGGCTGCGTATCCGTAAGTGATCGTCAGGCCACCGATTTCGGAAACGTCGTGGTAGTCGGAATCAGCACGGACCATGAAGCCGTAGGCCGAGGAACTGAGCGAGCCGATGGCGCGAAGATTTCCGAGCGGTCGTCCCTCGAAGGGTTCATCGCCAAAGACAGCGGCCGCAAAGTCGGGGCTGGGTACCAATTGGAAATCCAGACGGCCGGCGTCAATCAGGGGCATGGATTGGCCCGTTCCACCATACGCTTGCACGCGCACGTCCAGACCCAGTTCCTCTGACAGGAACTCGGCAAAGCCGGCATTGACGGCATAATTCTGCGAGCCCTGGGTGCCAGCGCCGATGCCGAGCGACTGTGCATGCGCCAGGCCGGTCAATGTGAGGCCTGCCGCGAAGCAAACGCCCGAAAGAATGTGATAGTTCATGTTGGTCTCCTCCATGTTTCCAAGATCGGCCGGCGGATCTCCCATCCAGCGGCCTTCATTCTCTAAAGACCGCTGAAACCGGCGCGGCCGACCCAGTAGTCCCAGGCGCGTGCCAGGGGCATTTCGCTGAGCAGCATCTTGCTGGCCATGTCGATCTCGCCATCGGTCAGGTACGTCACTTCTCCCAGTTGCCTCGTCTGCTGGATGAGTGCGGCGTTATCCTTCAGCGCGATGGAAATCATGATGACCGAGCGAATGTCGGCGGCGGCACAGATGCAGCCGTGGCCACGCAAGAGCGCAACGCGGCTGTTCGCGAGCGTTCGCGCCAGCGAGTGGCCCATTTCCATGCTGTCGACGAGCATGTTGGTGTCGCCGAATTCGTCCTGGCTGTCCCAGGTGTGGATATCCTTGCCGATGACCGATGCCATGTGAAACATCGGCCGCAGCGAGATGTCGACCATCGTGAACGGCAGAACCGACCGGGCATGGTGGTGTGTCACCGAGTTGACGTCCGGGCGATCCTTGTAGATTGCGCCATGGATGTGACGCTCGGCATATGGCCGGCGGTGATCGTCGCCGACGAGTTCGCCGTCCAGCGTAAATTCCATGATATCGCCGCGGGTCACGACGGCAGGGCTGCGCGACCGCGACAGAAAATAGGTATTCGGATTGAGCGGATTGCGGACGCTGATATGCCCGAAATCGTCGATGACGTCCTCTCGCGCGAGAATCCGGTTCGCGATGACCAAAGCGGTCAAGGTCGCGTCCAAAACTGCTGCGTCGCCCTGACGCGTGATTTGCTGGTTCATGCTTGTGGCCCTCCATCTACTGAAGAGAGCCAAACTTGCCGCCTGCCTGGTATCGAATATATAGTTCCGATCAAACTATAGCTTGGAAGCTATCATGCGTTCACTGATCTCGCAGATCTCGATTCACAAGCTCGAGGTCTTTTGCCTCGTCGTTGAACTCGGCAGCTTCTCGCGCACCGCCGAACGCATGGGCATCGCTCAGCCGGTGGTCTCGGCCCATGTGAAAGCGCTCGCCGAGAAGTTCGGTGCGCCGTTGACGGGCAGGACCGGACGCAAGATCACCCTCACGGAGGAGGGACAGCGCGTTTACAGCTGGGCGCGTGAAATAGTGAGCCGGACCCGCGAAATGGAACGGGAAATGGCGGACTTCCAGCGCGGCTTCGTGGGCAAAGCGACGGTCGGGGCATCCATGACGCTCGGCTCCTATGTGCTGCCGGGTTTGATTTCGAAATTCCACGAAATCTATCCGAAGGGAGAGATATCGGTCCGTATTGCGACGCCAGTTTCCGTCACGGATGCCGTCCATATCGGCGACTGTGATTTCGCCTACACCATTCTGGATCCGCGCCACGAGACTGCGGGGCTCGACGTCGATAAGGTCATGGACGAGGAATTAATTCTCGTCGCATCCGGCAAATCCAAGATTGGTGGCAACGATCTCAGTTCGTCGGAACTGACCAAGCTGCCTTTCATCACCGCGCAATCCGGCACGCCGCGGCGCGAGATCGAGGAGCATTGCCTCGCGCGCTACGGTGTGAAGCGGGAGCATATCGCCATGGAATTCGGGCACGCCGAATCGATCAAGCAGGCTGTTCGCGCCGGCGCCGGCGCTGCCTTTTTGTTTCGCTCGTCTGTATCCGACGAGTTGGATGTGGGAACGTTGCGCGTGATCATGACACCCGGGATGGAACTGCGCGTCCCGGTCTATCTCGTCAGGCGAAGGGGCAAGCAGCTCTCCCATTTCCAGGTATCGCTGATGGAAGAGCTGACCCGCGGATTGAAGGGTCAGGAGCCGCTTCGCAGAGCCCCGACCATGGAAGGCGCATAGCCTTTCGCCGTATCGATCTCGATGACCGCGGTTCCTCCATCCGCAACGACGGCAAGTGCCTCGTCAATCGTTCGAAGCAGTGCGTCCGCGCCACGAACCAGTCCCGGGCTGAAAGCTCCGAACCCGCGCGCAATGGCGCTGATGTCGATATCCGGGTCGTTCATCACGATGCCGACATGCTTGTTTTCAGGAGGACGGCTACGGTGCTTCGCCACGGTCTCCTGATGCACCTCGTCATTGTAGAACGACCGGTTGTTGAGGACGATGACGAGAAGCGGAACCTTCTTGTTGATACCGGTCCAGAGTGCGGAGGCATTCATCAGGAAATCCCCGTCGCCGAGAACCGCCAACGGCAGACGGTCGCTTTCGGTGTCGCGCAGCGCAAGCGCCGCGCCCACGGCCATGCCGCAGCCCGAGCCGATACCGCCGCCACCGTCGTAGCCAAGCGCCCCGAGCGGATGATCCACCGGCCAGTCCGCTCCTGTCCAGCTCAGCGGTCCGCGGATGAGGCAGGGCTTGTGAGCGTCGAGCTTGGAACGGAGAAGGGCGGCGATGTCCTGTGGCGTCAGGATATCGCCTGTCGGCAGTTCCGGTTGTGACGGAAGGCCAGGCAAGGTCGCTCTGGCCAGGCCGAAGGCCGCAGCGAGCGCCGCGATCACTCGGTCCGGTTCGTTCATGAAGGCGATGTCTGCCGGAAACGGCGCGCCGCCATCCTTCGACCAGCCGCGATGCGCGTAACTGTCGAGCGATGCCGATATGATCTTGGCGGACACGACGCCATCGGTGAAGACCGACCGTAATGTTCCGCCGAAATCCAGCCAGTCGAAATTGACGATCACGTCGGCCGCCGCAAGCGCAGCCTTTGCATCGGCATCTGGAAAATAGCCTGCTTTGCCAATGGTCGCCGCGTGCGTTGTCGGGAATGTGGATCCGGTCTTGAAGTCGGTGATGACGCGGGCCCCGAGATGCTCGGCCAACGCGACGCGGCGGTTCCAGTCGTCGAGATCGCGCGACATGCGACCCATCAGCATCACGATGCTTTTGGCATCTCCAAGCATTGCCTTAGCCGACGCAACGAGCTCAGCGGCCGGGTCCGTCGACACGGGTGCGCCGCGGCGTCGTACATCGATCGGAGCGAGGGCCGTCCCGACCTTTTCTTCCTGAAGCGCCGCATCGATATTGACGTAGACCGGGCCGCGCGGCGCGGTCTCCGCGATCGCTGTGCCCTGGAGCAAGGCTTCGCGTGCCGCCGCGACGCTGCCGGGTTGATCGTCCCACTTGATGAAATCGCGCACCAGCGCGCCCTGGTCCTGAGCGGTATGAATCCACTCGATCCAAGGCCGCCGCTTGGCAGCATCGAGTGGTCCCGTCGCGCCGATCACCATCATTGGCACCCGGTCACAGAACGCGTTGAAGATCCCCATGGACCCGTGCATCAGCCCGACATTCGAATGAAGAGCGACGGCCATGGCCCGGCCCGTGATCTTGGCCCAGCCGTGGGCGATCGCGACAGCTGCTTCCTCGTGGATGCAAAGGAGAATTTCCGGGTCGTCGCTGGTGAAATTGACCAGGCTGTCATGAATGCCGCGATAGCTGGCGCCCGGATTGAGCGCGATATAGCGCATGTCGAGCGCGCGCAGCGTCTCAGCGATCACGTCGGAGCCCCATTCAGGCGTCTGGTTCTGTGTCTTGTCCTGCATGGCGGATCCCGTCAGAGCATGATGTTGATGGTTTTCGTCTCGGTGTAGCTGTAAAGTTCTTCGCGACCTTCCTCTCGACCGACGCCGCTGGTTTTCATCCCGCCGAATGGGACGCCGAGGAAGTGCATGCTCGCCCCGTTGATCCACAAATGACCCGAGCGGACCTTGCGCGCCATGCGGAGCGCATCGCGGATATCGTTGGTCCAGATCGCCCCGGTCAGCCCGTATTCGGTGGAATTGGCCATTTCCACGGCCTGGTCGAAGGACTTCCATTTGCTGACGGCGAGCACCGGGCCAAACACTTCGTTTTGCCAAAGCCGGTGCGCTGGTGTGATGTCGGCATAGACGGTCGGGGCGACCCAATAGCCCTTTTCGAATTGCTTGCCCGCCGGCCTTCCGCCGCCGAGCATCTTGCGCGCTCCATCGGCATCAGCGGCGGCGCAATGCTCCAGGATACGCTTCATGTGGACCTCGGAATTGACCGGTCCGACATCCGTGGTTTCGCTCAAGGGATCGCCGAGCTTAAGCGCCGACACCCGTTCGACCACCGCCTTGAGCACCCGGTCGTGAATGTCCTCGTGCAGAAGGAGCCGGCTCAGCGATCCGCAACTTTGCCCCTGCCAGGAAAAGTTCATGCCGGCGACCGCTGCATCCGCAATCTTCTCCGGATCGCAGTCGGGAAAGACGATCATCGGGTTCTTGCCGCCGAGCTCCAATGAGATGTGCTTGACCGTCACCTCGGCTGCGGCGCGCTGGATGGCGCGGCCCGTGACCGGCGATCCGATGAAGGCGATGCGCTTGATGCGCGGATGCCGAACGATGGCATCGCCGGCGCCGCGCCCGTCGCCGGTGACGATATTGAACAGACCGGCCGGAAGAACCTCTTTGGCGATCTCGGCAAGGATCATGGCCGATAGCGGCGACGTCTCCGGCGGCTTGACGATCACGGCGTTGCCGGCTGCCAATGCTGCGGCAGTCCGCGCAACGGCGAACATTACGGGATGGTTGAATGGCGCGATGCGCGCCACGACCCCATAGGGCTCATGCATCGTCATATGGATATGATCGCGCGTGGCGGGAATCGTTTCGCCGCGGAGATCCGGACCAAGGCCGGCATAGTAGCGCAGGGACTCGACCGCAGTCGGAACGTCGATCATCCGCATCGGACGGATCGTGTTGCCGGTATCCGTCACCTCGACGCGCAGGATCTCGTCAGCCCGGGCCGCAATCGCGTCGGCAAATCGGTTCATGACCTGGGCGCGATCCATCGGCGTGCGCGCCGCCCATTCGGGCCACGCCTTCTCTGAGGCGACCACGGCGCGCTCGACGTCATCGCGGGTCGCAACGGGCACGCGGCCGATCGGTTCTTCAGTGGCTGGATTGACCGAAGTCGACCATTCACCGCCTCCACCCTCGACCAGTTCCCCGCCGATGAGCATGCGCTCGGCCTGAGTGATCCGCTCCATAAGATTGCCTCCCTGATGACAGGAGAGGAATTGCGTGTCGGGAACGATCAGTCAAATATATAGATCCCTCCCCTTTCATACTGCTGAGGGTATAAAACGTCGCTTGAATTGGCGGTGGAGGCCCATCGATGCCTGGCCTCGTGCCCGCGGCGAACGGTGGTTGGGCACCAGCTAGATTTGCCATTTGATGCTAGAACAAGCGCCCTGGGATCTAGAGCGCTCCCAATCCGACCGCCGCGCGCATCATGTCGATATAAGCCTCTTCGCCATCCCTGCGCCGGGCTTCGACCCAAGGTTTGATGCCTTCGGTCGCGACATAGCGCAGTTGCTTGCTGCCATCGGTAGCCGCGGCAAAGATGACATCGGCAACTTCGTCCGAGCTGCCATGGCTGCGGCTATCGGATATCGCGGCAAACACCTGGGCTGCACGCTCGCCCAGGGGTGCGTAGTCCGCAACGTCCAGAGCCCCGGACGCTTCGGCACCGGCGCGCTGCCCGAAGCGGGTTTCCCGAACCCCACCCGGCTCGACGAGCTTCACGGCGATGCCGAACGGCGCGACCTCATGCATCAGGGCTTCGGAGAACCCCTCAACGGCAAATTTCGAGGCTGCGTAAAGCGAGATCATCGGTAGTCCGAAGACGCCAGCCCCCGAGGTGACGTTCACGATCACGCCATGCCGCTGTGCACGCATCAGCGGCAGCACGGCACGTGTGACATCCATCAATCCAAAGACATTGACCTCGAACTGCTCAAGCATCTTTTCGCGTGGCGTGGTCTCGAAGAAGCCGTGGAGGCCAAAGCCCGCATTGTTCACAAGCGCATCTATAGCGCTGAACTGCGCGATACCCTCGGCGATAGCCGTTTCGGCGCTGGACCGATCCTGTACGTCCAGTCGCATGACCAGTACGTTCTTGGGGAATGCAGGTGCCGCAGAAGGGTTGCGCATCGTAGCGATGACGTTCCAACCCTCGGCTGCGAAGCGGTGTACGGCTGCCTCGCCGAAGCCGGAGGACGTGCCGGTAATCAGGACGGTTCGTGAAGCGATGGTCATGGGTGATCCTTTTTCGAGACTGACCCTGACTACAACCGTGACCGCCCTCCGATAATCGGTATAATCCGGCATCTGGTGGTGCATCCGGTGGCACAATGACTGATCTGACCCTGTCGCAAATCCGCCTGCTGGTTGAAATCGTGGAGCAAGGCAGCTTCCGCGCCGCAGCCATGCGGCTGGATATGCCACCCTCGACCCTCAGCCGTCAGGTGGCGGGGCTGGAGTCACGTCTGGGTGTCAGGCTCTTCAATCGCACCACCCGCAGCGTGGCGTTGACGGAAGACGGAACCGCCTTTCTGGCCCGTGCGACGCCCGCTCTCCGCGAGATCGAGAGCGCGATGACCGAAATGACGACACGCCGCGCCGAGCCGGGCGGCTTGTTGCGCATCAACGGCGCGGAATCCGGGCTCGCGCTTCTCCTACCGGTCGTCGCACGCTTGCAGCGCCGGTATTCCGGTGTCGAGATCGATCTTGTGGAGGATGGCCAGCTCTCCGACATCGTGGCCCAGGGTTTCGACGCGGGCCTCCGCTTGGCAGAGGACGTGCCACGCGACATGGTCGCGGTGCCGGTTGGGCCCGATCAGCGATTCATCGTGGTGGGTGCGCCGGATTATCTGGAACGGAACCCCGCGCCGCAGCGACCTGCGGACCTAGCGCATCACGTCTGCATACGCGCCCGCAAGCCGTCCGGCCGGGTGATCCAATGGGAATTCGCGCGCAACGGCAATGAGATGACTGTCCCGGTCACCGGAATGCTGACACTGGGCAACAACGCATTGGCGCTGGAGGCGGCGCGTCTCGGGTGCGGCCTTGCTTATGTTACAGAGCAGGCGGCATCGGCTGATCTGATCGCCGGACGGCTGGCGGCGGTTCTCGACGATTGGTGCGCATCATTCCCCGGCATTTGCCTTTATTACCCAAAACAGCGCGCAGCTTCCGTCACGCTGCGCGCTCTGATCTCTGAAATCCGGCGCCGGTGACCAGCCGACAAACCGTCGGCGTTCGGGCTGGTGTTACCTTACTGCGTCGGATCTTGCTCGCTCCTCGCCGATCCAGATTGCGCCAGTCCCGCGCCTTGCAATGGAGTTGGCCATTTCGGCGGCGGGGGTTAACGTCGGTGTCGCTCGACTGTCACAAAAGGCTGGCATGCAGCGCTGATGGTCCATATCAGCCTTGCCGGCATTACCCGACGCTTCGGAACCGAACGCGCGCTCGACACGATCAGCCTCGATCTGCCTGCCGGATCCTTCACCTCGTTGCTTGGTCCGTCGGGCTGCGGCAAGACGACGATGCTGCGGCTGATCGCGGGTTTCGACAGACCCGATGAGGGAACCATTAAGTTCGACGGGCAGACGGTTGCCGATCGGGATGGTCATGTGCCGCCGGAACGGCGCGGCGTCGGCGTCGTGTTCCAGTCCTACGCGCTTTGGCCGCACATGGACGTCGAAGCCAACATCACCTATCCGCTTGCGACCCGAGGCGTGACGGGCGCGGAGAGCGCACGGCGCGTTGCCGAGGTGCTTGAGACCGTCGGTCTTGCCGGTTTCGGCAAGAGGCGCGTCGAAGAACTCTCCGGTGGCCAACGCCAGCGGGTGGCGCTGGCGCGCTGCGTCGTGGCCGAGGCGCGGATCATTCTTTTCGACGAACCGCTTGCCAATCTCGACATGCATCTGCGCGCCAGCATGGTCGATGTCTTCCGCGACATTCATCACCGCCTGGCGGCAACCATGGTCTACGTGACGCACGACCAGTCGGAAGCGCTGGCGCTGTCTGATCGCATCGCCGTCATGGACTCCGGCCGCATCCTGCAATGTGCGGCGCCGACGGAGATCTATCGCGCCCCCGTCGACGAGAGCGTGGCAGGCTTCGTCGGCCGCGGCGCCCGCCTCGATGCGACGTGGCTATCGGCTGGAGAGGGCACGGCGGACATCGAGATCGGCGGGCACCGGATTTCCGCGCGCTCCGCCGGTCATATCGGCGGCCGCAAGGTCCGCGTCCTCCTGCGCCCCGAAGCCTTATCGCTTGCCGAGACAGGTATACCAGCGCGCGTCGTATCGTCCATTTATCGTGGACCGGTCTTTGAAGTGTCTCTCGAGATCCCGGGGCAGCGTGAGCAGGTGGTCATTGACTGCACCGAGCCGCCGATGCCGGGTTCGAACGTTCGGGTCGCGGTGTCCGATGCGTGGATCATCCCGCGCTGAGGCGATAACCGTTGCACTGCGCAAAACTGCCAGGCTGAAGCGCAGCCTCAACGCCAGGGCAGGACATCTGGTGGCAGTCTTGTCGCCAGCCGGTCGAGCACGGCAAGCAAGGCAACCACCACGACGACGGTAGCGACGGCAATCGCGGCGGCCTGCGGCCCGAGTCCCGCTTCCTGGAGGCTGAACAGAACGACGCCGAGCGTCTCGTTTCGGCTCGACCACAGCAACGCTGACACGGTGAGCTCGTTGAAGGCGCTCATGAACACCAGAAGCGCGGCAGCGACGGCGGCAGGCGCTGCAAGCGGCGCCGTGATGGTCAGGAGCCGGCGCAGTGGCGAGGCTCCACAGGTTGCCGCTGCTTCGTTGAATTCCAGCGGAATGCGCGTCACGGCATTGGCCACCGGCTTCATGGCAAGCGTCAGGAACCGCATGAGATAGGCGATCAGGATGATCCAGGCCGTTGCGTAAAGGCTGCCGATCATCGGCAACGGGCGCAGGAAAAGCAAAATGCAGGCAATGGCGAGCACGATGCCCGGCAGAGCGTAGGGAAGTTCGGCGATCCCCTGAAGGATCCGGCGTGACGGGCTGCTAAAACGTTCCAGAACGATTGCAATGGGAATGGCGATCGCCGCCAGGATCAGTGCCGCGGTACCAGCGAGCATCGCGGAATTGCGGAACGCCCGGATCGTGGAAGCCTGCCGCAGGATCACTTCTTCGAAATTGGCAAAGGTCATGGTCTGCCAGGTCAGCGGAACGCCGAAGGCCGGCACGAGCGATGTCGTCAAAAGCGCGAGCGCCGGCATGAGAAGCACGACCGTCAAAAGCACCCATGCAAGACCGGCAGCGGGATAGCGCCATTTCCCGAGACTGATGTTGGCCACTCGCCCTTGACCGTACCGGGTCGCGCGGCCGCGCATCGCCAGAGATTGCGCCAGGATACCGAAAAGAGCGAGCACGCCGATGAGGACCGAAAGGCTTGCCATCTCCGGCAGGACGCCAGGCCCGAAGCTCGACATCTGGCGGTAGATGAGCGTCGGCAAGGTCAGGTAGTTGACGGGCAGTCCCAGAAGCGCCGGGATGCCGAAATTGCCGATCCCGGAGACGAAGGCGAGCGCGCCGGCTGCGGCAATCCACGGCCGCATCAGGGGAAGAACGATCGTGTAGAATGCGCGCAACGGAGTTGCACCGGAGGCGCGTGCGGCTTCGATCAGATCCCCCGGCAGTCCGATAAGGCCGGCTCGAAGCGTGATGAAGACGATGGGCGCATGCTGCACGCCGAAGAGGAGGATAATGCCCTGTCGACCGAGGATCGGGTTCGGCGTGCCCGGCGCCGGGGCGAGCCCCAGCATATTGAGGAGGGTGCTGGACGGGCCGGTCATGTGCAGCCAGGAAAGCGCCGTCACCTGCGGGGCGATGATCAGTGGCAGAAGCAGCAGGAACCCGAGCGAACGCCGCGTCGGCAGGTCCGTCATCGCCACGGCGAAGGCGAAAGGCCCGCCGATCAGAAGCGCGATGACGGCACCGAAGAAGGCGGTGTCGAGCGTATTCCACATGGCGCGCAGGGTTACCGGCCGCGTCCATTGCTCGCCGATGATCGAAAGATCAAACACCAAGCCCGGCGCGATGGCCGCAAGGACGATCCGCGCAATCGGCAAAAGGCCGAGGACGAGGATGACGCAGACGACGAGAAATGCCGCGATGGACGGCCCGGCCATGTCGGCAGTTGCCGTCCCCCGCGTGCGAAGCGTAAGCGGGGGCACGGCTTGTCTGGCTGATCGGTTCGAACGTTCCAGCATCTGCCGCAGGCGATGCTTTACTGGCCCATCAGTTCGGAGAAGCGTTCCTTGTTCGCCGCGTCGTCGGCAAGGGCGGCAGCGGCGTCGTAGGGCAGCACGTTGATGGTCGACCGGTCCGGATAGCCTTCGGGCAGACCTGCGTCAGCCCGTGCGGGAATGTATCCCTGCTGGACCGCGAGCGACTGGCCTTCTTCGGAAAGCAGGAAGTTCACGAAGGCCTTGGCCGCCTCAGGGTTCTGTGCGGTCGACAGGATGGCGACCGGCTCGGTGACGGCCGACACGCCTTCGGTCGGGAACACGAATTCCACCGGAGCGCCTTTGGCCTTTTCGCGGATGGGCATGAAGTCGACGATCATGCCGTAAAGCTTGTCACCGCCCGAAACGGCCTGCAGAACGTCGCCATTGCCGCCCGATGCCTGCGCGCCGTTTTCCGCCAGGGCACTGTAGAAATCCCAGCCATTGTCCAGGTTTCCGCTGAGCGTCACGGTGTGGATCATGGCTGCACCCGACGTCAGCGGGCTCGGCATCGCGACCATGTTGGCCGCTTCCGGCTTGGTGAGATCGAGCCAGCTCGTCGGCACCATAGGTGCATTGGTGTTGTAGACGATACCGGTGGTGATCAGCTTGGTCGGGAAATAGGTGCGGTCGGCGTCGACGAGCGCTTCATCAATGCCTTCGATCTCGGCTTCCGGGAATTCGAGAAGGCGTCCATCGGCCTTGAGACCTTCCATCGTGACGATATCGGCGATCAGAAGCACATCTGGCTGCGGCTGTCCGGCCTCGATCTCTGCGGCGAGCTTCGCCATGATCTTCGGCGTTCCGTCGCGCACCCATTCGACGGTCACGTCCGGATATTTGGCCATGAATGCATCGGCCGTCTGCTGCGCGTCCGTGTTCGGCTGGCTCGTATAAAGAACAAGCGTGCCCTCGGCGGCGAGGGCGGACGATGATGCGGCGGCAAGCACCAGGGCGGCGAGAAGTGTGCGCATGTTCAAAGCTCCGTTGTGCAAGGGAGGCGCGGCATGAGGGCCCCGTCCGACTGCGGCTCTTCTAGTGGCGCTCTATAACGGTTGCGTGACGCTGCAGCAGATGCCGCCGCCGCACTCAGGCGTGCGATCATTGCGCGAATGACGAACTCTCCTGTGTCGGGATGTCGAAATGCCGTCTCGGCCGACTGTCGCACTGTCACCCAAGCGTCATTTCAGGTTCAACCCACTGTCATGCTTCGGCTCTATCGCTGCCCCAGCGTCGCCGGCTGTCTCGGCGCGCAGGGTCCAGGAGAGAACCATGAAGAAAGCACTTCTGGCAGCACTGCTGCTGTCGACCAGCATGACGCAAGCCAACTCCGCGGAAATCCAGTGGTGGCATGCGATGGGTGGCGAATTGGGCGCAAAGCTCGAAGAAATCGTCGCTGCCTACAATGAGAGCCAGGACGAGCACACGGTCGTCCCGACCTACAAGGGCACCTATCCCGAAACGATGACCGCAGCCATCGCGGCGTTCCGCGCCAACGAGCAGCCGCATATCGTCCAGGTCTTCGAAGTCGGCACGGGCACCATGATGGCTGCCGAAGGCGCCGTCTATCCGGTCTACGAACTGATGGCCGATGCCGGCGAGGAGTTCGATCCCGCCGACTTCCTGCCTTCGGTCGTCGGCTACTACACCGACACGGACGGCAACATGCTGTCGATGCCCTTCAACTCGTCGACTCCGATCGTTTACTACAACAAGGACGTCTTCGAAGAGGCCGGGCTCGATCCCGAGCAGGCGCCGCGCACCTGGGAAGAGCTCGAGCAGTTCTCCCAGCAGATCATCGAATCGGGTGCGGCCACTTGCGGCTTCACGACCGGCTGGATTTCCTGGATCCACCTGGAAAACCTCTCCGCCTGGCATAACCAGCCGATCGGAACGATGGAGAACGGCTTCGGCGGCCTCGGCACCAAACTTGCCGTGAATGGCGACCTCCAGAACCGTCACTGGGAAAATCTCGCCCGCTGGCAGGAAGAAGGCATCTTCCAGTATGGCGGCCCGGTTGGTGGTGACGATGCCCCGCCGAAATTCTACGCCCAGGAATGCGCCATCTACATGAACTCGTCCGCCTCGCGCGCCGGTGTCGTGGAGAATGCAACCGAGTTCGAAGTCGGTTACGGCATGCTGCCCTATTATGAGGACGTCGAAGGCGCTCCGCAGAACTCGATCATCGGCGGTGCGACGCTGTGGGTTCTGCAGGGCAAGGCAGAAGAGGAATACGCCGGCGTCGCCAACTTCTTCTCCTACCTGTCGTCGGCTGAGGTCCAGGCTGACTGGCATCAGTATTCGGGCTATCTGCCGATCACGCAGGCTGCCTACGATCTTGGCCAGGAGCAGGGCTTCTACGCCGAAAACCCGGGCTCCGACGTCTCGATCGAGCAGATCACGCTCAACGAGCCGACCGAGAACTCCAAAGGACTGCGCTTCGGCAACTACGTCCAGATCCGCACGATCATCGACGAGGAATTCCAGGCTTTGCTGGCCGGCGACAAGACCGCCGAGGAAGCCCTCGACGCGGTCGTGGAGCGTGGCAACGCGCTGATCCGCGAGTTCGAAGAGATCAACGGCTGAACCGGTTGAGGCCAAAAGCTTCAACCTGTCACCTGCAGGCGGGCCGATCCCATCGGTCCGCCTGCACCGTTCCTTACGGGTTTCGGCCCGCCATTCCCGGTTGATCGATGCAAAGCAAGCGGACAGTCTTTTCCAATCGAGCGCTGCCCTACATGCTGCTGGCGCCGCAGCTTGCCGTGACCGCGATCTTCTTTCTCTGGCCGGCTGCACAGGCCTTTCGCCAATCCTTCCTGCGCGAAGATGCCTTCGGTTTTTCGACGCAGTTCATCTGGTTCGACAACTATACGCGGCTCTTCCAAAGCGCGAATTACCTCAACTCCATGGCGGTCACGGCGGTCTTCGCGACCAGCGTCGCCATCCTGTCCATCGTCATTGCGCTTGCGTTGGCCGTCGCCGCCAATGCCATGATCCGCAGCCAACAGACCTACAGCACCCTCATCATCTGGCCCTACGCGGTGGCGCCGGCGGTTGCAGGCGTCATGTGGTGGTTCATGTTCAATCCCACGATCGGCATCCTGTCCTATCTGATGCGCCAGGCGGGCTATGACTGGAACCACGGTCTGGATGGCACCGATGCGATGATCCTCGTCGTCATCGCATCGAGCTGGAAGCAGATCTCCTACAATTTCCTGTTCTTCCTTGCCGGTCTGCACGCCATTCCGCGCTCCATGTCCGAGGCCGCGGCGATCGACGGTGCCGGGCCGGTCAAGCGCTTCTTCACCATCACGCTGCCGCTGCTGTCGCCGACGACCTTCTTTCTCGTCGTGGTCAATGTCGTCTACGCGATGTTCGACACGTTCGCCGTGATCCACGCGACTACCGAAGGCGGACCGAACCAGGCGACGAACATCCTCGTTTACAAGGTCTTCGACGATGGCTTCATCGGCCTGAATCTCGGCTCGTCAGCCGCTCAGTCGGTCATACTCATGGCGATCGTGACGGTCTTTACCTTCATCCAGTTCCGCTACATCGAACGGCGCGTGGAGTACTGATCGATGATCGAGAACCGGCCGCTCCTGAAGCTCACCGCCCATCTCGTCCTGATCGTGGGCGTCGTGCTCGTCGCATTTCCCGTCTACCTGGCGATCATCGCCTCCACGCATGGGCCGACTGATTTCATGTCGGGTGTCATCCCGCTGCTGCCCGGACCCCACGCCGTGGAGAACTACCGCACGGTTCTGGCCTCCGGCGTGTCAACCTCCGGCGTACCGCCGATCAGCCTGATGATGATGAACTCGATGGTCATGGCGCTGACGATCGCGATCGGCAAGATCGTCATCTCCCTGCTCTCCGCCTTTGCGATCGTCTATTTCCGCTTTCCGTTTCGCGCGCTCGCTTTCTGGGCGATCTTCGTCACGCTGATGCTTCCTGTCGAAGTGCGGATCGTGCCGACGTTCCAGGTCGTGGCCAATCTCGGCATGCTGAATTCCTATGCGGGCCTGTCGATCCCGTTGATCGCTTCGGCAACGGCGACGTTCCTGTTCCGGCAGTTCTTCCTGACCGTGCCGGACGAGTTGATGGAAGCCGCACGCGTTGATGGCGCCGGGCCCATGAAGTTCTTCTTCGACATCCTGCTTCCGCTGTCGCGTACCAATATCGCAGCGCTCTTCGTGATCCTCTTCATCTACGGCTGGAACCAGTATCTCTGGCCGCTGCTGATCACGACGAGCTCGGACTATTACACGGTTGTCATGGGCATCAAGCGCATGGCCGACGTGGCCGACAGCTACCCGCAATGGAACACGGTGATGGCGACCGTCGTGCTCGCCATGCTGCCGCCCGTGCTGGTCGTCATCTGCATGCAGAGGCTCTTCGTGAAGGGCCTTGTCGAGACGGAGAAATAGCCATGTCGGCGATCGAACTGACAAACCTGCGCAAGGTATATCCGGGCGGCGCGGAAGCGGTGTCGGGCATCGACCTTGCCATCGAAACCGGCGAGATGGTCGTTCTCGTTGGCCCGTCGGGATGCGGAAAATCGACCCTCTTGCGCATGATCGCGGGCCTCGAGACGATCACGGACGGCACAGTCTCGATCGCCGGCCGCGTCGTCAACGACAAGGAACCTGCCGAGCGCGACATCGCCATGGTGTTCCAGAACTATGCGCTCTATCCGCACATGACGGTGCGCGGGAACATGGCGTATGGGTTGAAGAACCGCGGCACGCCGAAAGCGGAAATCGAGCGGCGTGTGGCCGAGGCTTCCCGCATCCTGCAGATCGGCGATTATCTCGATCGCAAGCCCCGCCAGCTGTCCGGCGGCCAACGTCAGCGCGTTGCCATGGGACGCGCGATCGTGCGTGAACCGGCCGCATTCCTCTTCGACGAGCCGCTGTCGAACCTCGATGCCAAGCTGCGCGTCGAGATGCGCGGCGAGATCAAGCTGTTGCAGAGGCGGCTGGCGACGACCTCCGTCTACGTCACCCATGACCAGCTCGAGGCGATGACGCTCGCCGACCGCCTGGTCGTGCTGAACAAGGGGCGCATCGAGCAGATCGGGACCCCGCTCGAAATCTACCGAAACCCGCAATCGACGTTCGTGGCGAGCTTCATCGGTTCGCCGGCGATGAACCTCATTCCCGCCGCCCGCGACGGCGACGGCCTGCGCTTTTCCGACGCGACGCTCCCGATGGCGGGGCGGTCCCTGCCACCCGGCCCGTTGACCATCGGCATGAGGGCGGAAGACGTGACCCTGGTGCGGCGCACGGGCGAAACACAGGGCCTCCCGATCAGGATTGCCTATGTCGAGGAGTTGGGCGCGAGCCGCCTGGTGCACGGACATATCGGCAATGAGCGCATCGTCGTGTCAGCGCCGATCGATGGCGAACTGGACGAGACGATGGATGCTTACATCGATCCGGCTGCACTGCATGTCTTCGCGGCAGATACCGGCAGACGGCTTCCTTAATGCGTTAGGCTCCTACCTGATCAGGCGGAGCGGCGACATCTGCCGAGCGATGTCGGCGAAGGCGCTTTTGAGCCCGGTCGTGTTGGTGGCCAGGTAGAAGTTCGTGGCTTTGGTCGCGCACTGCTTCAACAGCTTCTGAACGTTGTTGTCCGTTTCCTTGTAGAGCACGGTGAATATCTCGATCTGCTGCGCCTTCATGTCCTGGCAGATTTCCAGCGTCCATTCGTTCAATTTTGTCTCGGCGGTCGATTGGCTGCTGGCACCGGCAATTCGGCCGTCTGACAGGAAGCCGTAGGCGCCATAGTCGGACTTGTTCATCGTGTTGCTGGAGCCGAAGGACCCGTTGCGCTCATCCGTCATCAGCACGATGAATTTGGAGATGCTCGCCGGATCGACCGAAGCCGCTTGGGTGTAGGGCTCTTCCGGTGTCATGACCCGCCAGCCCCAGGCCAGTCCTTCTGCGATGTTGGTGCCGGAGCCGTTCCAGTATTTCATGGCGTTGATGCCGGTGCGTACCTTGTTCAGATCCCGCGAGAGCGGCACGATCGGCGTCGGGCAAGCACGGTTCGGTCCACGGGATAGAGACTTCGCTTCTTCCACCTTCCGCACGTCCGGGTCGATGTATTTCAAGACCGACCGCTGGACCTCGGCCTGGCTGCCGCCGATGAGATCGTTCAGCCAAGAGTTGTTGAACGCACCGGAATTGTTACCCCCGTCCAGAGTCGCCGTGCCCGGTTCGTCGGGTGCGAAATAGGGCACGAAGAGCGTGTCCGGATTGTTGGAGCGCGGCGGCTCCAGCCCGAGATTGAGCGGATAGGGACGGGCTTCGACGCACCCCTTCCACTGGGTTGCGGACACGCTGAATAGAGCTGTCTGGTGCGGGTATTCAAACGCGGCCAGCCGCTGCTGGCGACATTCGTCTCTCAAGGCTTCCGCTTGACCGCTTTGCCCTTGATTGTCGCAGGCCCTGCTGTTGCGGTCATCATCATCATCATCATCATCATCATCATCATCATCATCATCATCATCGTCGTCATCGTCATCGTCATCGTCGTCGTCACGACCCGACCGCGTTGCGCTGTCCTCCCAATCCGTCGGAAGTCCCTCGCCACGGCGCTCGCGCTCGTTTTCGTCGAGGAAGGTCCAGCCGTTGTAAAGGGACTCACCCTCGTCATCGATCCAGGCGGCATCGAAGCCCTCACCCTTGATGTTGACGGCAGTGACGAAGGGAACGACTGCAAGCCGGATATCCTTGCCGGCAGAAGCGCCGTTCTGCACGACGTCCAGCAGTCCGAGAGCTGCGCTCTTCAACGTGTCGATGCCCTCCTGTCCCATCGATCCGGTGTTGTCGAGCACCAGCCCGATTTCGACAGCCTTGGTGGACTGGTAAGCGGCAGCGATCACGCGCGCCGGCTCCTTTCTGGCGTTGTGAAGGAAAAAGGTATCGACAGAAAGCGTGACGTCACCCGTTACTTCGATGTGGTTGGCGCCTTCAACGCTGCGCAATTCGGCATTCAGCACCTTATAAGATGCGCCAGGTGCCACATGCGACCGCAGATGATCTTCGAACACCTTCCGACGTTCGCTGTCCGTCATGGCCTTGCGGGTTGCCGCAAGCACCGCTCCGTCGGTGATTTGCTGCACTTCCGACACCACCGAGCGGAGGTGGACGACGTCGACGCCGAGACCAGCCGCAGCAAGCGTGACTGGCAATGTGAATGCTGCAAATATCGCGAAGTTGCCGCTTCGATCGGTCAGGAAGGTCTTGAGCATCTCTGTTCCCACACTATGAAGAACAGCCAACCTGCGTGTAATTCCTGTGCGTTTACTTAATTCGAATGCTTGGAAATAACTCCATGTTGCATGTGGTAAAGTTTCCGTGAGTATATTAGTCATCTATATATTAGAGCCGCGAGGTGGCGCTTAGCGTACGCCCTCGTATCCGCTCATGAGCCCAGGGCTGCCCGCGATTGCGGCCGCGACGGATTCCGATCCAGTTATGGCGAAGAACAATCGACCAGAGACATGTCATGCGTTGAACGGCGGACGACCTTGCTTGAGCAAATTGTCAGCCATGCCCACGATACGATAGTGGTGACTGGCGCCTGGCAGTGTCGCGAAACAGGGAACGCCACATTGGATATCGAAGACATTCGGACATTCGTGGAGGTCGCCGACACGGGAGGGATCTCTGCAGCAGCCCGGCGGCTCGGCGTCTCCAAATCGATCGTCAGCCGGCGACTTCTACGGCTCGAGGCGGCGCTTGGCGCTCAGCTCGTTGCGCGCACCACGCGCGGCGCCGCGCTTACCGATGCCGGCGTGACGTTTCGCGACCATGCTGCCAAGGTCAGTGCGGAGATCGACCTCGCCCGGGAAGCGGTTTTTCCTGCAGGGGAGCTTCGCGGCCGGTTGAGAGTTGCCGTGCCGCTCACCTTCGGCCCCACGCACTTTGCACCCGTGATCGCGGAGATGGCGCGGCGCCACCCGTCCCTGCACATCCATGCGTCCTACAGTGATCGTTTCGTCGACCTCATCACTGAAGGTTTCGACTGTGCGATCCGCGTCGGCTACCTGCAGGACTCCAACCTGATCGCGAGACGCGTCGGGCCGATTTACGGGAGGCTGGTCGCCAGTCCGGATTACATCAAGGCGCATGGCGCACCGGAAAGGCTGGAGGAGATCGCGACGCATGAAGCGGTGATGCAAGGCACCGAAACCTGGCAGCTCATGGACGGCGATAAGATTGTCTCGGTACAGCCGCAGGGCAGGTTCAAGGCCGACAACGCGACGGCGCTTGCCGCTGCCGCAGCAGCAGGCCTCGGCATTGCCTGGCTTCCGGATTGCATCACCTATGACTACGTGTCGTCCGGCGCGCTTGTGCCGATCATGACACGGTATCCGCCACCGCCTGCGGGTGCCTATGTCATCCGTCCGCCCGGTCAGCATCCCGCGCGCAAGATACGCGTGCTGACCGATATGCTGATCGAACATTTCGAACGTAACCCGCAGCTATGGGGGCTCGATCGGAGAGACGCTTAAACCTGCTCAAGGCCCTGCGCTCGGAGGTCGCCGCCGGGCTTCGCAAGGCAAGCGCGTTCCAGTTTCTGCGACACAGCTTACCGCAGCACGGGACTAGTTGCCGGACCCGCCGATCGGTAGTGCGGGGCGGGGCGGCAGGGTATCTTTGACACCGCCTCTGGTGCGGACTGATACTATCCGCCCGTCATGACAATGAGGGCCGCTGCTCTCAACGAGAAGGATGGCGCATATGAGTTGGAACCCCGCACTGGAACCGGGATGCCCCGACGAGGTTGGGCTGGACGCGATCGAAACGCTCATCATCCCGCGCTCGCGCGATCTCGGCGGCTTCGAGGTGCGGCGGGCGCTCCCTGCGCCGAAGCGGCAGATGGTCGGCCCTTTCATCTTCTTCGATCAGGCTGGCCCGGCGGAACTCTTGACCGGCCAGGGTATCGACGTGCGGCCGCATCCCCATATCGGCCTCGGCACGGTCACCTATCTTTTCAAGGGCGATTTTCATCACCGGGATAGCACCGGCGCCGACCAGATCATTCAGCCGGGTGCACTCAACTGGATGGTCGCCGGACGCGGCGTGACCCATTCCGAACGCACGTCGGAGGCAGCCCGAAAGGGCCCGAACGGTCTGTTCGGCATTCAGACCTGGCTGGCGTTGCCGGAAGCCGTCGAGGACGTGGCGCCGACATTCGAACATCACGGCAAGGAGAGCCTGCCGATGATCGAGGATACCGGTGTTTCCGTCCGCCTCATCCTCGGCAATGCGTATGGCGAGTCTGCTCCCGCGAAGATGTTCTCCGAGACATTCTACGCCGACGTCAAGCTCGATCCCGGAAGCCGGCTGCCGCTGCCGAACGACCACGAGGACCGCGGCATCTACATTGTCGAGGGCTCCATCCTCGTCGCCGGGCAGCAGTATGAAGCTTCGCAGATGATGGTGTTCAGGCCCGGCGATGCGATCACGGTCGCGGCCGGCCCGCAAGGGGCGCGACTGATGATCCTCGGCGGCGCGACGCTCAATGGACCGCGGTACATCTGGTGGAATTTCGTGGCCTCATCGCAGGATCGTATCGAGGAGGCAAAGGCGGAATGGCAGGCCGGAAACTGGGGCAGGGGCCGCTTCGATCTGCCCGCCGATGATCGCGACGAATACATTCCGCTGCCCTGATCCGGCCTTGGCGCGCTGGACCACGGTATCGAACCTGCAAGATTTTACGGAAAGAGATGGAAATGAGCGATAGATGGCCGGAACTTGATTACCTGAGCTGGCGGGAAACCTGCTCCGCGCTGCATCTTTACCTTCAGATCGTCGGGAAGTACCGGCTGGCGCATACGCCCTGGATCAACCATTCCTGGAACGCCACCTTCTATGTCACGCCGACCGGCCTGACCACGGCGATGATCCCGGACGGACCCGGCATCGAAATCCAGTTCGATTTCCGCGAACATCGGGTCATTGGCATATGCGGCGAAGGCCGCCGGTCCTCGTTTGAACTGGGCCCGATGACCGTTGCTGCGTTTCACGCTCGTTTCGTCGACCTCGTATCGGAACTGGGCGGCACGCCGACCTTCAACGGTCAGCCGAACGAAGTGCCGAATCCGGTGCCGTTCAAGGATGACGATCGCGACCGGCCCTATGACGGAGAGGCGGTCGAACGGTTTCATCGCGCCCTGATGGCTGTCGACGGTGTCTTCAACCGCTTCCGGACGTCCTTCCTGGGAAAATCGAGCCCGGTTCATCTCTTCTGGGGCAGTTTCGATCTTGCCGTCACGCGCTTTTCCGGCCGACGTGCGCCGCTGCATCCCGGCGGAGTGCCGGCATTGCCAAACGACGTGGCGCAGGAAGCGTACGACCGCGAGGTGTCTTCGGCAGGGTTCTGGCCGGGCGGCGGTGGCATCGACTACCCGGCCATCTATGCCTATGCGTATCCAGCGCCGAACGGGTACCGCAGCGCCCCGGTAAAGCCTGAGGCCGCGTTCTGGCATGAAGGCTTGTCGGAGTTCATCCTGCCTTACGACGCCGTGCGATCCGCGCAGGATCCCGACGAAGCGCTGCTCGCATTTCTCACCTCGACCTATGAAGCCGCCGCTGATCTCGGCGGTTGGGACCGCGATATCCTCGAATGCGCGCCGGGCAAGCCACGCAAGGTGCGGCAGCACGACGCCGAACGTGCAGAGGTGAAGTCGCCCGCCTTGGACCAAGGCGCGGTCGAACGCGAGGATGGCGCATCGAAGGGTCGATACCTGCTGGCGATCGATGGCACCGAGGCCGAAATGACCTACAGCCGCGCCGGCGAACACCTCATCATCATCGACCACACCGAGGTTCCCTCGGCGCTGCGTGGGCGTAAAGTCGGCGAGCGACTGGTGCGTCAGGCTGTCGAGGATGCCCGGAGGGACAAGATACAGATCATTCCCCTATGCCCGTTCGCCAAGGCCCAGTTCGAACGCCGTCCGGAATGGCAGGACGTGCTGCGCCGGTCGTAGTGCGATAGGAGCTTCGGTCGTCCGGACATCAGCCCGCCGCGTTGTCTCACGACAGCCGGACTAAAGCCGGCAGCCCCTTCTCCGGCCAAAAGTCCGGCGACTGCAGATCGGGCAGGATCGATACGGCTCCAGTGAAATCGTCCTTGGCGCTGTAGACGCTCGGCGTGATCACGGTTGCGATGCCCGCTGCGTTGGCGGCGCGCAGTCCGTTTTCCGAATCCTCGAAGGCGAGGCAGTCGCGGCCGTTCAGGCCGAGATCGTCGAGGACCAAGCGATACACCTGAGGGTCGGGCTTTTTGGCCGCCACATCCTCGCCCGTCCGGATCGAGCTGAACCAGCCCAGGCGGGTCCGTCCGAGAGTTGCCTGAAGCAGCGACGTCACATTCGCCCGACTTGTCGTCGTCGCAATCGCAAGGGCGAGATCCGATCGGCGTGCGTGCTCGATCAGTGCTTCGACGCCGGGACGAAGCGCAATGCTCCCGGTTCGGATCTTGTCGTTGTAGATATTCGTCTTGCGGGTATGGATGGCGGCAGCGTCGACCTCGCAGCCGATTGTCGCGGCATGGGCGAGGATCCGTTCTCGTCCACCGGTCGTACGCAGAAGCTTGCCGTAGAGCGCCTGGTCCCAGAACCACCCGACCCCGCACGCCACGAAGGCCTCGTTGAAGGCTTCGCGGTGGATCTCTTCGGTCTCGGCGAGCGTGCCGTCGACGTCGAAGATCAACGCACGGATCATGCCGAGACGCCTTCCTCGAGCGCAGCCATGACTGGAATGAGTGCGCGGAAATCAGCGATGATCGCATCTGGAGCAAGGTCCTCCAGCGGAACGTCGCAATAGCCGTCGGCAATCAGCACGCAGCGCATGCCGGCAGCGTCCGCAGCCGCGCGATCGGCGGAACTGTCGCCGACGAGAAGCGCGTCTTGCGGGTCGAAGCCAGCCTGCGCCGCCGCCGCCAACAGCATAGCCGGCGCAGGCTTGCGGGCATGGCCGCTGTCGCCGCCAATCACGGAATTCATGACGTCGAGAATGCCGAAATGCGCCAGGATCGTGCGCGAAAACCCTGTCGGCTTGTTGGTGACGCAAGAGACCGTGACACCACGTCGGACGAGCTCTTCGATCACCTCGCCGGCGCCGGGCCGGAGCGTGGTCTGGTGGACGAGATGCTCCGCATAGATATCCATCATCCGATCGTGCTGAAGCGTCAGCTCATCGTCGGAAAGCGCGATTCGGTGGGCGGCAAAGGCACGCTCCACCAGGCGGCGGATGCCATGGCCGATCATGCCCCGGACATCGGCGAGCGCGTGCGGCTCCAGGCTGCTTTCGACCATCAGGAGATTGATCGCATGCGCAAGATCCGGCGCGGAATCGACAAGCGTGCCATCCAGATCGAAGAGCACGATCGCAATGCGTCCGCCGTTTGTGTTGGTTCGGTCCATGGCGATGGTCATGAGGCCATCCGCGTATCGGCATCGGTACAGGCGTCCCTGAGCGCTCTGATGTTCTTGCGGTAGGCGGTGGGTGTGCGTCCGGCGAAGACGGCGGAACCCGCCACGAGCACGTTCGCCCCGGCTTTCACGAGGTCCGGCGCCGTTTGAGGTGTGGCGCCGCCATCGACCTCGACATCGATCGGTCGGTCGCCGACGAGCGCCCGCACCCGCCTGACCTTGTCGATCACGGAAGGAATGAGCGACTGGCCACCAAAGCCGGGATTGACCGTCATCAGCAAAATGAGATCGACATCCGCCAACAGGTCCTCGATCATCGATACGGGTGTTGCCGGATTGAGTGACACGCCAGCCTTCTTGCCAAGAGAACGGATCGCCTGCAGCGAGCGGTGAAGGTGCGGCCCGGCTTCCGCATGCACCGTGATAATGTCGGCCCCGGCGTCGGCAAAGGCGGCGATGTAGGGATCGGCCGGTGCGATCATCAGATGGCAGTCGAAGATCGAGTCGGTGCGGTTGCGCACGGCCTTCACGACGGGCGGGCCAAAGGTGATGTTCGGCACGAAGTGACCGTCCATCACATCGAGATGGATCCAGTCGGCGCCGGCATCGACGACATCGTCGATCTCGTCGCCAAGACGTGCGAAATCGGCCGAGAGGATCGAAGGCGCAATCAGGATATCGCGGTTCATCGCGCTGGCTCCCCTGCTTCGGCGGTCTGAAAGACGCGGCTCGCGCGGATGTCCGCGGGCGAAAGCGTCGAAAGCTGTTCGGCGTTGAGTGGGCCGGTCGATTCCTCGAAGATGCGGTTCGCCTGTCGCAATCGCGCGCGGTCGAGCGCATTGCGGATGGAGCGGGCGTTGGCAAAATGCGGCTGGGCCCGCCGCGCCTTGATATAGGCGGCGAAATCCTCCCGGGCGTCCGTCGAAAAGCGGTAGCTCTGCTCGCCGAGCATCGTCTCGGCAATCTGCAGAAGCTCGTCGTCCTCGTAGTCGGGAAAGTCAATATGGTGGGCGATGCGGGAGCGAAAACCCGGATTGGACGCGAAGAACTTGTCCATCCTGTCGCCATAGCCGGCCATGATGACGACCAGATCGTCGCGCTGGTTTTCCATCACCTGCAACAGGATCTCGATCGCCTCCTGGCCGTAGTCGCGTTCGTTTTCCGGCCGGTAGAGATAATAGGCCTCGTCGATGAAGAGCACGCCGCCCATTGCCTTTTTCAGGATCTCCTTCGTCTTCGGCGCGGTGTGGCCGATATACTGCCCCACGAGGTCGTCGCGCGTGACCGAAACGAGATGGCCTTTACGGATGTAGCCGAGCCTGTGCAGAAGGTTCGCCATCTTCAGCGCAACCGTGGTCTTGCCGGTGCCGGGGTTGCCGGTGAACGACATGTGCAGCGTCGGGGTCCTGTGGGCGAGCCCCATCTGCTTGCGGGCACGCTCGACCAACAACAGCGCGGCGGTTTCGCGAATGCGCTTCTTCACCGGCTTCAGCCCGATCAGCTCACGGTCCAGTTGCTCCAGCACCTCGCGCACGCCGGAAGTCTCGTATTCCGCCCGAAGATCGATGGCGGTGGGTCTCTCTTCGACCGGCTCGGCATCGCCGACAGTGTCGGGTCTGGCATTCATGCTCGGCTCCCTTCGTTCCGCTCAACTCGGTGGCCCGGCGCGTGGAGGACGGTCGCGCCGGGCCGTTGCGCTCCCGTCCGTCAGACGTAGCGCTCGCCGGCCGGCTTGTCGGCCGAGTAGGCCCTGATCGCATAGCGCTGCGTGCGGCCAGGCCCTTCCGTCCGTTCGAGCCGGAAGCCGGGCTCGTGTTCCGGCCGGTTGACGACGAAGGACAGCCGGATCGATTCCCAGCCATGGGTGCTGTCGAAGCCGACGATGCGGATGTAGCGATCCGAATAGGCCTTGCGGCACTCGGTCAGATCCATCATCAGCGCCGCCGCATCGGGATTGTCGAAGGTCGGGTGACCGAACATGTCCCAGTAGGTGTTGCGCGGATGCGGATCGTCGGTGAACTCGATCGAGACCGCCCAACCATTGTCGATGCAGTATTGCACCTGCGCGCGGATCTGGTCGTCCGTGAGATCGGGCAGGAAGGCGAACGTCCCCTGTGTGATGCGCATTGTCTCGTTTCCTTTATTCAGCGGCCGTGGCCGTCGGAACGAAGTCCGGGCTGTCGGTGGAGGCATAGTTGAAGGTGACGTCCTTCCAGGTTTCGAGCGCCTGCTTCAGCGGCTGGCAGTGTCGTGCTGCCGCCTCCAGGATCTCCGGCCCCTCGTTGACGTAGTCGCGGCCTTCGTTGCGGGCGAGGATCATCGCTTCCAGCGCGACGCGGTTCGCGGTGGCGCCTGCGGCGATGCCCATCGGGTGGCCGATCGTGCCGCCACCGAACTGCAGCACCACGTCCTCACCGAGATGGTCCAGAAGCTGGTGCATCTGGCCCGCATGGATACCGCCCGAAGCCACCGGCATCATCCGGTTGAGAGAGGCCCAGTTCTGTTCGAAGAACAGGCCGTGCTCCAGCCGCATCTCGTTCTTCTCCTCGCGGCAGATGTCGTAATAGCCGCGCGTCGTGGCGGGATCGCCCTCCAGCTTGCCGACGACGGTGCCCGCATGGATGTGGTCGACACCGGCCAGCCGCATCCATTTGGCAATGACGCGGAACGACACGCCGTGCGAGCGCTGGCGCGTGTAGGTCGAATGGCCGGCACGGTGCAGATGGAGGATCATGTCGTTCCTGCGTGCCCATTTGGCCATGGACTGGATCGCCGTATAGCCGATGACGAGGTCGATCATGACGATGCACGAGCCGAGTTCCTTGGCGAATTCGGCGCGCTCGTACATGTCTTCCATCGTGCCGGCGGTGACGTTGAGATAGGTGCCCTTGACCTCACCCGTCTCGGCCTGCGCCTTGTTGACGGCCTCCATGCAGTAGAGGAAACGGTCGCGCCAATGCATGAAGGGCTGCGAGTTGATGTTCTCGTCGTCCTTGGTGAAGTCGAGCCCGCCCTTCAGCGCCTCGTAGACGACGCGGCCGTAATTGCGGCCGGACAGGCCGAGCTTCGGCTTGACGGTGGCGCCGAGCAGCGGTCGGCCGAAGCAGTTCAGGCGTTCGCGCTCCACCACGATCCCGGTGGCCGGCCCCTGGAAGGTCTTCACATAGGCGGTGGGCAGCCGCATGTCCTCCAGCCGCAGAGCCTTGAGCGGCTTGAAGCCGAAGACGTTGCCGATGATCGAGGCGGTCAGGTTCGCGATCGAGCCGGGCTCGAACAGATCGAGGTCGTAGGCGATGTAGGCGAAGTACTCGCCATTCGCATTAGGCACCGGGTCGACGCGGTAGCATTTGGCCCGGTACTTTTCCGCTGCGGTAAGCCGGTCCGTCCAGACCACGGTCCAGGTTGCGGTGGAGCTTTCGCCGGCGACGGCAGCGGAGGCTTCGACGGGATCGACGCCGTCCTGCGGGGTCACGCGGAAGAGCGCGATGACGTCGGTGTCCTTCGGCTCGTAGTCGGGCTCCCAATAGCCCATCTTCTTGTATTCCATGACACCGGACTTGTAGCGGTCCTTGCCCCTCACGGTCATCGATTGGTCGTTCATGACTGTCTCCTTCAGTCGGGCTTAGGCGAACCGCTTGTCAGGCGGCCTTGGCGGATTGCACCTGCGGATCGAGCCGGCCCTCGGCATAGCGCCGGGCCATGTCGTCGAGCGCGATGACCTTGATCCTCGAAGCGTTGCCGGCGGTGCCGAAGCGCTCGAAACGGTCGCGGCAAAGCTCGCGCATGGCGTCCATCGCCGGCTTGAGGAACTTGCGCGGATCGAATTCCTCCGGCTTTTCCGCCGCGATCCGGCGGAACTGCCCGGCCATCGCCATGCGGCAGTCGGTGTCGATGTTGACCTTGCGCACGCCATGCCGAATGCCGCGTTCGATCTCCTCGACCGGAACCCCGTAGGTTTGCGGCATCTCGCCGCCATAGCGGTTGATCACGTCCTGCAATTCCTGCGGCACGGAAGACGAACCGTGCATGACGAGATGGGTGTTCGGCAGCTTGCCATGGATCTCTTCTATGACCTGCATGGCGAGGATGTCGCCGTCCGGCTTGCGCGAGAACTTGTAGGCGCCGTGCGAGGTGCCGCAGGCGATCGCGAGAGCGTCGACCTTGGTGCGCATGACGAAATCGACAGCCTGGTCGGGGTCCGTCAGAAGCTGGTCGTGCGACAGTTTGCCGGTCGCGCCGTGTCCGTCTTCGGCTTCCGCCTCGCCGCTCTCCAGCGAGCCCAGCACGCCGAGTTCGCCTTCGACCGAAGCGCCGACCCAATGCGCCATGCGCGCCACCCGCTCGGTGATCGCGACATTGTAGTCGTAGGAGGCGGGCGTCTTCATGTCGGCTTCGAGCGAGCCGTCCATCATCACCGACGTGAACCCATGGCGAATTGCGGTCATGCAGGTCGCCTCGTCATTGCCGTGGTCCTGGTGCATGCACAGCGGAATGTCGGGATAGATCTCGGCCAGGGCATCGATCATCTTCGCCAGCATGATGTCGTTGGCGTAGGAGCGTGCGCCGCGCGACGCCTGCATGATCACCGGCGCGTCGCAGGCCTTCGCCGCCTCCATGATGGCCAGACCCTGCTCCATGTTGTTGATGTTGAATGCCGGCACGCCGTAGCCGCGTTCCGCGGCGTGATCGAGCAATTGACGCAGCGTGATGCGGGCCATCAGATCCTCCTCTCGTCGTGCTGGGAATTCGCTGGCTTGGATGCCTTCGCGGTGAGCGCCAGCGCCTGCTCGACCACCGCCTCCGCGGTGATGCCGAAATGCCGGTAGAGATCGGCCGCCGGAGCGCTGGCACCGAAGCCGGTCATGCCGATGAAGGCGCCCTTCTCGCCGATCCACCGATCCCAGCCGAGCCGGCCCGCCGCTTCGATCGCAATGCGCGGTGCGCGCCCGAGAACCGTCTGTCGTGTCTTCTCATCCAGCCGCTCGAAATGTTCCCAGCAGGGCATCGAGACCACAGCAGCAGCGATGCCTTTTTCGGCGAGCATGTCGGCGGCGGTCATCGCGATCTCGACTTCCGATCCCGTTGCGATCAGCGTCACGTCGCGGCGGCCTTCGGGTTTGCGGATCAGATAGGCGCCTTCCGCGCATCGGTTCTTGCCCGTGTGCACCTGACGCAGCATCGGCAACGCCTGGCGCGAAAGCACCAGCACGCTCGGCCGGTCTTTCGTGCTCAATGCCAGTTCCCAGCATTCCGCCGTTTCGATGATGTCGCACGGCCGGTAGACGTCGATGTCGGGTGTCGCGCGCAGCATGGCGAGATGCTCGATCGGCTGGTGCGTCGGGCCGTCTTCGCCGAGCCCGATCGAATCGTGGGTCATCACGTATATGACCCGCTGGCCCATCAGGGCCGAGAGGCGCATGGCGCCGCGCGCATAGTCGGCAAAGCAGAGAAACGTTCCGCCATAGGGGATCGCCCCGCCATGCAGGGCAATACCGTTCATCGCGGCCGCCATGCCGTGTTCGCGAATGCCGTAGTGGATGTAGCGACCCTTGAACGAGCCCGGGCCGATGGAGGTGAGATCCGGTGTGAGCGTGAGGTTCGAATGCGTGAGGTCGGCAGATCCGCCGATCGTGAGATCGGTCGCCTTGTTGATGACGGCGAGCGCCATTTCGGACGCCTTGCGCGTTGCGACTTTCGTTGCCTTCTCCTGATGCTCCTTGCGGAACGCGGCGAGCTGTCGGCCGAGGCTGGACGGAAGGTCGCCAGCCACGGCTTGCTCGAAGCCAGCCTTGTGACGCGACGATGCAAGGCGTTCTTCCCATGCCTCGCGCGCCGCACCACCGCGAGCGGCGATGGCTTCCCAGGCCGACTTGATCGCACGGGGAACCGCAAATGGCGCGCTCTCCCAGCCGAGATTGCCGCGCGTCGCCTCGATCTCGGCCGCTCCGAGCGGGGCGCCATGGGTCTTCTCCGAACCCTGGAGGTTCGGCGCGCCTTTTCCGATGAGCGTGCGGCAGGCGATGAGCGACGGTCGCTCGGAGCGCTGCGCGCTTTCGATGGCCTCCGCGATTGTCTCCAGATCGTGGCCGTCGATGGACTGGACATGCCAGCCGGCAGCCGCGAACCGGGCCGGCTGGTCCATCGACGTCGAGAGCGATGTCGCACCGTCGATCGAGATGCGGTTGTCGTCCCAAAGAACGATCAGCCGGCTCAGCTGCAGATGGCCGGCAAGGTCGATGGCCTCGTGGCTGATGCCTTCCTGAAGGCAGCCATCACCAGCGATCACATAGGTGAAGTGGTCGACGAGGGCGCCGCCGAAACGCGCCTCCGTCATGCGTTCGGCAAGCGCCATGCCGACGGATGTCGCGATGCCTTGGCCGAGAGGGCCGGTGGTCATCTCGATGCCGGCCGCATGGCCGTATTCGGGATGGCCTGCCGTGCGGCTGCCGAGCTGGCGGAAATCCTTCAGCTCGTCGATCGGCATGTCCTCGTAACCGAGCAGATGGTGAAGAGCGTAAAGCAGCATCGAGCCGTGCCCGGCCGACAGGACGAAGCGGTCCCGGTCCGGCCAGTCCGGCCGCTTCGGATCGATCCGCATGAAGCGGTTGAATAGGACGGTGGCCACGTCCGCCATGCCCATCGGCATGCCCGGATGCCCGGACTTGGCCTTCTCGACCGCATCCATGGCAAGCGCGCGGATGGCGTTGGCCATGTCGCGTTCAATGGCCGGTTGGGCAGCCACCTTGTCTTTCTTCAGCGCTGCAACGTTCATCATGCTTCTCCTTCAGGACACGCGGCGCTTGCGCTCGATCAGCTTGTGGATGAGCGGCGTGAAAACGAGCTGCATGGCGAGCTCCAGCTTGTTTCCCGGGCACACGATGGAGTTGGCGCGCGACATGAAACTGTCGTGCAGCATCGAGAGCAGGTAGGGAAAATCGATCCCACGGGGATTGGTGAAGCGGATGACCAGCATCGATTCGTCCGCCGTCGGTATCCACCGCGCGATGAACGGATTGGACGTGTCCACGATCGGCACGCGCTGGAAATTGATGTCGGTCTGCGAGAATTGCGGCGTGATGAAATGCACGTAGTCCGGCATCCGCCTGAGGATCGTGTCGGTCACGGCCTCCGTGGAATAGCCGCGGGCCGCCTTGTCGCGATGGATCTTCTGGATCCATTCAAGATTGATCACCGGAACGACGCCGATCTTGAGGTCGCAGTGGCGGGCGAGATTGAGCGTGTCCGTCACCACGCAGCCATGCAGGCCCTCGTAGAAGAGGAGATCGCTTTCGGGAAACGGCTCCCAGTTCGTGAAAGTGCCGGCCTCCTGCCCGTAGCATTCGGCCTCGCCGGCATCGTGGATGTAGTGGCGCGTGCGCCCCGTTCCCTTGCGGCCATATTCCTCGAACACGCCTTCCAGGATTTCCAGTTCGTTGGCGTCGGCATGGAAATGGGTGAAGTTCGGATTGCCGGCAGAGGCCTCCTGCGCCACCTTTTCCTTCATCGACCGCCGGTCGTAGCGATGAAACGCGTCGCCCTCGATGAAGGCGGCGTTGATCCCCTCCCGACGAAAGATCTGCTCGAACGTGTGCTGCACCGTGGAGGTGCCGGCACCCGACGAACCGGTGATCGAGATGATGGGGTGCTTCGCCGACATCGCCATCAAGCCCTGAACAGGCCGCGCTGGCCGAAAAGCGGCGATCGTTCGGCGATGAAGCTCGGTTCGGTGTGGTAACGCGCGATCCGCGCCACTTCCTTCGATGCGCCGAAGACGAACGGCGTGCGCTGGTGCAGTGATACCGGCTGCAGGTCGAGAATGCGGTTGACCGTATCGCTGGCCGCGCCGCCCGCCTGCTCAATCAGGAAGGCGATGGGGTTGGCTTCGTAGACGAGCCTCAGCCGGCCGTGGCTATAGCCGTTGCGCGCATCGGCCGGATAGAGGAAGACGCCGCCGCGGATCAGGATGCGATAGGCTTCGGCCACGAGCGACGCGATCCAGCGCATGTTGAAATCCTTCTCGCGCGGACCGGCAGTGCCTTTCAGGCAATCGTCGACATAGAGCTGGATCGGTTCTTCCCAGTGTCGATAGTTCGCCGAGTTGATCGCGAATTCGTTCGTGCGCCGCTCGATGGTGCGGCTTTCATAGCCCTGCACGAACGTGCCGAGCCGACTGGAAAAGACGAAAATATGCGTGCCGCTGCCGAACGAGATCACGAGCGACAGCTGCGGTCCGTAGATGAAAAATCCCGCTGCGATCTGCCGGTTGCCGGGCTGCAGGAATGTCGCGATCGGTTGGTCGTCGACTAGGCCGATGACTGGCGAGATCGAGAATATCGTCCCGATGGAAACATTGGTGTCGATATTAGAGGATCCGTCGAGCGGATCGAGCGCGATCGCCAGCGTTCCGTTACGGTCGAGGATGACCGGGTTGTCCAGTTCCTCGGAAACATAAAGCGCAACCGGGGTTTTACGCACTGCATCGAGAAAGACGTCGTCGGCAAAGACGTCGAGATCGCGCTGTCGATCGCCGTCCGCATTCGCCGTGCCGCGAACGGCTGCGAAGGCTTCGCCCAATGCGCCGAGATTGATGGTGTTGCGGATCTTCACCGCCGCTACGGCAAGCGATCGCACGATCTCCGCACAGTCGCGCCGCAACGGCTCCGCCGCGGTTTCCGTGATCGTATTGAGGAACGCGTCGAGCGTGCACGCTGCCATAACTGCTCCTCCCATCAGCCGAAAACGACCGTCTCCGAGGACGAGCAGACAGAACGAGCGGGGCTTAGTAAACTTTATTTATTTTACATTATCGCTTAGTTTTTCTAATTCTACTGGATGAAGACGCTTAGTCTGCGCCAGCTGAAAGCCGTCCAAGCCATCGTTCGGGAAGGGTCCATTTCCCGTGCTGCCAAGGCTTTGGGGCTCACCGGCCCGGCCGTGACGCTGCAGCTGAAACAGATGGAAGCGGACAGCGGTCTTTCGCTGTTCGACCGTACTAAAGAAGGGATGCGGCTGACCGATGCGGGCCGTGTTTTCTTCGAAGCGGCGTCCTTCATCGACGAGCGGTTGCGTCAGCTGGAGGATGAGCTCAACGCACTGAAGGGGCTTCAGGTCGGCCATCTGCGCCTCGGCGCGGTCTCGACCGCGAAGTATTTCGCGCCAGCCTTGATGGCCGCCTTCAAGAAGGCGCATCCAGGCATCGAGATTTCGCTGATCATCGGCAACCGCGAGGAAATCATCGCCGCCTTGCGTGATTACCGGATCGACATGGCATTGATGGGCCGTCCGCCAAAGACCTTCCCGGTGCGCGCCGCGCTCTTCGGCGATCATCCCCTCGTCATCATCGCTCCCGCCAACCACCCTCTGGCAGGGCAGCGCGATATTTCGAAGGAGACGATCGCGGCGGAGCATTTCCTCGTGCGCGAGCCAGGGTCAGGCACCCGCATCTCGCTGGAAATCTTCTTCAGCGACATTCCCGGAAGGCTCGACCATCTCGGCCAGGAGATGGGATCCAACGAGACCATCAAGCAGGCGGTGATGGCCGATCTCGGCGTCGCATTCATTTCCGCGCACACGATCGCGCAGGAAGTCGAACTCGGCCGTCTCGTCATCCTCGACGTGGCGGGTACCCCGATCCGGCGGCAATGGTTTTCGGTGAGCCACGCCGACCGTGCGTTTTCACCCACGATGCGGGCGTTCGATGCGTTCCTGAACCGGGACGGCGCCCGTTATCTGCCGCTCGTGGCGAAGCCCTATCCGGCCGCTGCGTTCGAACTCTAGTCAGCGTGTGCTGGAGGCGGCCTCGATGGCGTCCGACATGATGGCCAGACCGCGATCGATCTCGTCGTTCGACACCGTCAGCGGAGGGGCGATGCGGAACACGCCGCCCATGCCGGGAAGCTTGACGATGTTCATGCTGAGACCCCGGTGCATGGCCTCTTCCATCACGCGGGCACCGAGTTCGAAACCGGGCGATTTCGTCTGCCGGTCGGTGACCACTTCGAGCCCGAGAAGCAGGCCGCGTCCGCGCACGTCGCCGACGCATTCGAATCTTTGCTGAAGGGAGAGCAGCCCGTCCTTCAATCTCTGACCCTGCTTGACGGCCCGCTCGACCAGCCCGTCGCGCTCGACCACATCGAGGACCGTGACGCCCACTGCTGCGGGCAGCGGGTCGGAGACGTGGGTGGTGTAGAAGAGAAACCCTTTCTCGAAGGCCTTCTGCTCGATCTCCTCGGTCGTCATGACGGCAGCGAGCGGCAGGCCGGCGCCGAGCGTCTTCGACAGCGTCAAGATGTCCGGCGTCACGCCATCGCGCTGGAAGGCGAACATGTGCCCGGTGCGCCCGACGCCGGTTTGCGCTTCGTCGAGGATCAACAGCATTCCGCGCTCTTCGCATTTGCGCTTCAAAGCGGCGAGATAGCCGAGCGGAAGCTCGAGAATGCCGCCACTCGACAGGATCGGCTCGGCGATGAACGCCGCCAGGCCTCCCGTCGACTGCCTGTCGATCAGCTCGAACGCATCGTCGAGCTCTGCCTGCCAGTCGTTGGATCCATCCGCTTTCGTGAAGCGGGGGCGATAGGAATTGGGAGCGGGGATGACGAACGATCCTGCTGTCGCCGGCCCATAACCGCGCCGGCCGGCGCTGTATGTCGCGGAAGCGGCAGCGCCCGTCATGCCGTGCCAGCTCTGGGCGAAGGCGACGACCTCGTGTCCGCCGGTGACCAGCTTGGCCATGCGAATGGCCGCCTCGTTCGATTCCGCCCCGGTCGTCAGCAGCTGCACGCGCTCAAGGCCGGGCGCAAGTGCTGCGAGACGGGTTGCCAGATCGACCACGGGGCGCGATAGCATTCCACTGAAGAGGTGGGCGACGGATTTCATCTGCCGGTCGACGGTCGACACGATATCGGGATGCGTGTGGCCGAGAACGGCGCTCATCTGGCCCGATGTGAAGTCGAGGATCGCCCGTCCGTCCGCGTCGTAGACGTAGCTGCCCTCGGCGCGTTCGATGATGACCGATTCAAAGCTCGGCCCATAGCGCGTCACGTGCTTCTTGGCGGCATTCCAGAAGGCGGGATCGGTGTTGAGCGACATGGAATCATCCTCGGCAAGGGTAGGGTCCAGAGCTAGAATTGCTTGCCGACCGAGGCAAATTGATATTGTTTCATTCCGGTATCAACTGGATTGATGGCATGCAGCTTCTCGACATGGCTCTGCTCCGGAACTTCGCCATCGTGGCGCGCACGGGCTCGATTAGTCTTGCGTCGCTCGAGGTGGGCCGGACGCAGTCTGCGCTGAGCATGCAGATGCATCGTCTCGAGGATCAGGTCGGCCACACGCTTCTGCATCGCAGCGGATCGGGCGTCAGGCTCACGGCTGCGGGCGAAAAGTTTCTGGTCCATGCCGAGGCGCTGCTCGCCAGGCAGGACGAAGTCTGGGCCGATATGGGCGGAACGGCAATCAGGGGCTCGGTGAGCCTTGGATGCCCGGAGGACTATTCGATCGCCTTTCTTCCCGATCTTCTGAGGGATTTCTGCGCGCTTCACCCCGATATCGAGCTGCGCATGGTTTGTGCGCCCACGTCCGATTTGCGGCCCCTGCTGCACCGCCGGCAGATCGACATCGCGCTGGTTTCGGTTGCAGACTCGGAAAGCAGCGAAGTGATCCGCAAGGAAAGCTTCGTCTGGGTGGCGGATGCCGCAGAGCCGGCAATTCTCGATCAAGCGGTCATACCGCTGGCGCTGTCCGCGCCTGTCAGCCTCGACTATCGCGCCGCCTGCGATGCGATGGGGGCGGTCAATCGGCGATACAGAATTGCATTCGCGAGCAACAGCCTGGCTGGCCTGATCGCGATCGCCCGTTCGGGCCACGCGATCAGCGTTCTCACGCGATCCGCGGTCCCGTCGGACCTCTATGTCGTTTCAAACGGCCTGCCGCCGCTTCCCACGATCGGCGTTGCGCTGGAGTTCGCCGAGCAGCGCCCGTCTTCGGCCGCGCGTGCGCTGGGCGCTCATATAAGGGCGGCTTTGCCACGGCTGCACGAACCCGTCTCGCCGCATCGAGACGCCGTCGCCGAAGAGCGTGGACACGGCCGGATGTGATCGGCTTCACGTCCAGCCCGGCGACGGCGGCTGCTTTCCGTGGGGTTGCTGCCCTGGATCAGCCTCCCCAGCGCGCCGTGAGACCGACCTTGAAGGAGACGCCGGGTTCGAAGATCGTGCTCGTCGTGGTCGCATTGAGTGGATTGGCGTAGCGCTCGTCGAAGAGGTTGTCGACGCGGGCGTTGAAGCGCAGATTGTCGGTCGCTTCGTAGTCGACGAATACATTCACGAGCGTATAGTCTTCGTTGAAGGCCGCGCCGCTCGGCGGGATGTTGTGCTGCACCTCTCCGCCGAATGTCAGTCTCTCATCGAGAGCCCGCATCCCGAGTTGTCCGGTCACCTGCGACGACGGCTCCGTCACCAGATCGGAGCGCACGCCGTCGGCAAGAGTAAAGCCTTCGATGAAGGATGCGGAAAGCCCGCCGAAATAGCGACCCTGGTCGTAGAATGCTTCAAGCTCGAAACCCTGGATCTCGGCCGATGCGAAGTTCTGGTACTGGAAGCAGGTGGGAATGCTGCCGGGGCCCGGGATGAACGTACAGCCGCTTCCGGGTACGAAGGCAGAAAGCGTTTGGCCGCCGATGTAATCGTCGATGTCGTTATGGAAATAGGCGGCCTTGAGGCGCAGCGTATCGCCGCCTTGGAAGATACCGTCCTGGCTGTAATTGATGCCTATTTCCCATGTCTTGGCGGTTTCGGGCCGCAGATCCGGGTTCGGCAGGAAGGGAAAGACGACGCCGTTCGGATGAAGACCGCTGATCAGCGTCTCCGTGACGCTCGGCGAGCGATAGCCTTCCGCATAGGTGCCATAGAACTGCAGCCCATCAAGCGCATCGCTTTCGAACGGCGACACGCCGACCGTCAGGCGCGGTGACAGCCGGTCGCCCTCGCTTTCGGCATCTGTTCCGTCCAGCCTGTAGCCGTCGTAACGCAGCGCACCGATCACTTCGAGCCAGTCATAGGTCATCTTGTTCTGAAGATAGGCACCGTAGACCTGCCTTTGGCCCGATGGCGTGTAGACATCGCTGCCACCTGCCGGACTGGATGTCACCACGTCGTCCTGTAGCCAGTCGCCGCCATAGGTCAGCTCGTGCTGGAGAAGGCCGGTGTCGAAGCGCGACGTGTTCCAGAGGTCGATGCCGTAGGTTTCGAGATCGTAGCGGGTCCGCGACCCGGCCGGGATAACGATCGGCAAACCCGTTTCGGACGAGAACTGGCGCGCATCGCGCAGGAATGTCTGATCGAGGTCGACGAGGTTTGCCGAGACGTTCAGATGCAGGTCGAGCCAGGTTTCGGCCGGGTCGCGCAGATTGTAGCGCGCCGAGAAGGTGTTCTGCTCGAGATCGGCGTCGTAAGTGTTGGCGCCTTCGGTCCAGTTGTCGGATGTGCCGGACCAGCCGAGTTTCAATTCGCTGAAATCGCTGGGCCGGATTGTCGCCTTGGCAAGCCCGCTCAGGACGTCGAAGCCGGTCCCGGCAACCGTCGTGCCAGCGCCATCCTCGTAGTCGGAATAATCGCGCCAGACGACGTTGCCGAGGACGTCGACCGCGTCGTTGATGCGATAGGCACCGACGACGCTCGTCGTCCAGCCGTCGCCATTGCTCTCATACTGTCCGGTCAGCGAACCGGCGACCGTTTCGCCAGGTCGCAGCAGGTCCTCCGCATCCTTCGTCTCGAAGAACACAACGCCGCCGATCGCCCCCGAGCCATAGGTGTTTGCGACCGGTCCGCGTACCACGTCGACCTGCTTGATCAGGTTCGGATCGAGGAAGAAGAGGCTCTGCGTGCCGTGGCCCGAGCGCTGGAAGTTCTGGCGCGCTCCGTCGACGATGACGGACACGCGACCGAAATCCTGCAAACCGCGGACATTGATCGATGATGCGACTCGCTTGGCATCGGCCTGGATGTTCACGCCGGGGACCGCGAAGAACACGTCGGCGGGCGTGGTCGCCATGCGCTGGCTGATCTCGGCGGCATCGACTTGGCTGACGGATGCCATCTGCTCGATGGGAGATTCGCTGGTTCGGCTCACGACCGTCAGCCGATCGAGCAACGTCATCGGGCCTGCATCGGTCTCGACGACAAGCGCCGATGTATCGGCTTCGGTCTCTATCTCGCCCACGGCATTTTGGGCGCTTGCCTGTGTGTTGAGACCCGCCACCGCGACGCCCGCGAGAAGCATTCCGATGCGCATTCTGTTCAAGGACGCTTCGCCGCGACCTGCCCCATATCCAGCCATTTCCACTCTCCTGATTTCGGTGCGCTGGCTGGCGTCGGGCTTGCTCGCATTCGGGTCCGGCGGGCTTGGTTCGGCCGCCGGTGTTGCGCTTGCTATAAAACATGATAATAACAGTCAACAATAGCTAATTTTGACGTGTCGCCCAGCCAGCCTTCAGCAAGCCAGGCGCGATGATGGGATCGACAACGTGAGAGCGGATCACGCATCCACCACCACGCCGGCGCAGAAACCGAGCCATGCCGCTACGCGGCCTGGGGATGTGCGCCTGCTGAAGAGCAGCGACCTGTTCGGAACCGACATGGAAGTGCAGATCGACCATGACGGAACGCTCTACCGGTTGAAGATCACCCGGCAAGGCAAGCTGATCCTGAACAAATAGAGGTCGTCATGAGTGCAGTTTCAAAACCGTCGGCAGAGGCCATTCGTCAGGCACGCGTCGCCAACCCCAGCATGCGGGAGCGCGATCTCGCGCATCAGCTCGGCATCTCCGAAGCGGAGTTCGTGGCAGCCTGGTGCGGAGAGGGCGTGCGCCGCATCGAGCAAAATGTCGGGCTGCTGCTCGCGGGCATAGGGGCGGTGGGCGAGGTCATGGCGCTGACGCGCAACGAAGACGCGGTCCACGAAAAGATCGGCGTTTATGAAAACATGCAGTCAGGGGCAGCGAACGCGATCGTTCTCGGCAAGGACATCGACCTGCGCATCTTTCCGAAACAGTGGTCGCACGGTTTCGCCGTCGAAAAGCGCGATGGGGCGGACGTGAAGCGCAGCCTGCAGTTCTTCGACGCAGGGGGAGATGCCGTCCACAAGATCCATCTTCGGCCGGCTTCGGACGTCGCCGCCTACGAAGCGCTAGTCGACACCCTGGAACGCGATGGAGACGAGCCGATCGCGATCGTTCCGCGTGTTCCGCAGGAGCGCCAGCCACGTGCTGTCGGCGCCGACGCCGTGCGCGAGCGCTGGAGCGCCATGACCGATCCGCATCAGTTCTTCGGGCTTTTGCGAACGTTGAAGCTCGAGCGTCTCGATGCCGTCGACATGGTCGGGCCGGATTTCGCCTGGCCGCTGGAAGGCGATGCTTTGCAGGCGATGTTCGATGGCGCGGTGGCGCAGGAAATCCCGATCATGTGCTTCGTCGGCAACCGCGGCTGCATCCAGATCCATTCGGGTCCGATCAAGACCGTGAAGCCGATGGGGCCTTGGATCAACGTGATGGATCCCACCTTCCACCTGCATCTCAGAGCCGACCGGGTCTGCCAGCTTTGGGCGGTGCGAAAGCCGACCAAGGAAGGGCACGTCACGTCGCTCGAAGCCTATGACGCGCGCGGCGAACTGATCATCCAGTTCTTCGGCAAGCGGCATGAAGGCGAGGATGAGCGTCGCGACTGGCGGCAGCTTGTCGAGGCCATTCCGCGCCTCCAGCAGTCGATCGTCGCATGAGCGCCGGCATGAGGAGCCGACGCACATTCGCTGTCCGATCGCTCGGCTCTCTGGCGTTGATCGCCATGACGGTCGCCTCTACCAGCTCGGTCTCGGCGCAGGAACCTGCCCAGCGCGTGCTCACGATCGGCGGCTCGTTGACGGAGATCGTTTACGCGCTTGGCGAGGAGAATCGGCTGGTCGGGCGTGATCAGACGAGCCAGTACCCGGCGGAGGCCCGGTCACTGCCGGACGTCGGCTACATGCGAGCGCTCTCCCCGGAAGGCGTTCTCTCGATCGATCCGGATCTCATCATCGCGCTGGAAGGCGCCGGACCGCGCGAAGCGATGGAGGTGATCGAAACCGCCAGCGTTCCGATCGTGACGGTCCCGGAGCGCTACGATGCCAAGGGCGTCATCGCCAAGATCGAGGCGGTCGGCGCTGCGCTCGGTGTGCCGGAAAAAGCTTCGGAACTGGCAGAGCGCGTAAGTGACGAGCTTGAAGCTTCGGCGACTGTCATCGGTTCTGCGGAAGATCCGGCCACCATTTTGTTCATCCTGAGCCTCGAGGGCGGGCGCATCATGGCATCCGGCACCGGTACGGCGGCGGATGGCATGATCGTCATGGCCGGCGGCAAGAATGCGATCGCTGCCTTTGCCTGCTACAAGCAATTGACCGACGAAGCGATCATCGAAGCCGCACCCGATGTCATCCTTCTGATGGATCGCGGAGGGGCGACACACGATCCGGCCGTCGATGAAATCGCGGCACATCCCGCACTTTCGGCAACGCCGGCGGCCCAGTCTAGCCGTATCATCCGCATGGACGGTTCCTACCTGCTCGGCTTCGGTCCGCGTACGGCGGAAGCGATGACCGAACTCAGCCGGGCGCTCTACCCGCCTGCGGATGCAGCAGCGCAATGAGCATCGGCGGTCTCATCGGCCACTCGGCTGCGCATTCCAGGCGCGCCGCGATGCTGAAGGGCGATCGAAGACATCTTGCCCGTCGCACGATCGCGGGCCTCGCGTTGCTTCTTATCTGCGTCTGCACGATCAGTTTGACGTCGGGGGCCTCGACCGTCTCGCCCGGAGATCTGCTGCGCAGCCTTGTCGGATCGGAAGCGCTGTCGGCGCGCGATCGCATCATCGTCATCGACATTCGATTGCCGCGCATGGTGCTCGGTGTCCTGATCGGCGCGGCGCTCGCGGTCTCGGGTGCCGTCATGCAGGGTCTTTTTCGCAATCCCCTGGCGGACCCGGGCCTCGTCGGCGTTTCCGCCGGCGCAGGGCTCGGGGCGATTGCGATGATCGTGCTTGGCGGCACCATGCTTGCGCCCATCGCGGTCGTCTTCGGCCTTTTTGCCTTGCCGGTCGCGGCTTTCATCGGCGGACTTTTGACCACGTTGGTGCTCTATCGCATCGCCACGCGCAACGGACGGACCTCGGTCGCCACCATGCTTCTCGCGGGCATCGTTCTTGGCGCATTGGCCGGCGCAATATCCGGGGTCCTGATCTTTGTCGCCGACGACACGCAACTGCGCGACCTCACGTTCTGGGGGCTCGGGTCCTTGGCCGGCGCGACCTGGATGAAGATCGCCACGGCCGGCCCGATCATCGCCGCGGCTTTGATCGCAGTGCCGTTCGTCGCGCGTGGTTTGAACGCGCTGTCGCTCGGAGAAGCGGCGGCCCATCAGCTCGGCTTTGCGGTGCAACGGATGAAGCTCATCGCGATCGTCAGCGTTGCCGCAGCCGTCGGCGCGTCGGTCGCCGTCTCGGGCGGCATCGGGTTCATCGGCATCGTCGTGCCGCACCTCCTGCGCCTCGCCATCGGGCCCGACCATCGTTACCTGCTGCCCGCCTCGGCGCTTCTCGGCGCATCCCTGCTGCTGCTCGCAGACGCCGTCGCGCGCACGATCGTGGCGCCCGCCGAACTGCCGATCGGCATCGTGACGGCGCTCTTCGGCGCGCCCTTCTTTCTCTGGATCCTGCTTCGCCGTCGCGGCGTCGTCGATCTGTGAGGCCACGATGAGCTTCATCGCGAAAGGTGTGTCGGCAGTGCTCGGGTCGCGCCGCGTCCTGCAGGACGTCGATTTCGAGGCGAAGCCCGGAGACGTCACGGCCATCGTCGGCCCGAACGGATCGGGCAAGACCACGTGTTTAAAAGCACTCTCGGGCGAGCTTCGCGTCGACGGTCATATCTCGGTGGATGGGACTGACATCAGAAGCTTGAAGCCCTGGCAGCTGGCGGAACGGCGCGCCGTCCTGCAGCAGGCGACCACCATGGCCTTTCCCTTCAGAGTATATGAAGTCGTTCAACTCGGCCTGTCCCGTGCAATTGCTGGAGACTCATCGGACGGCGCTCACAGACGGATCGATCAAGCCTTGACCATGGTGGGGCTAAACGGCTTTGGCGATCGGTTGTATCAGGAGCTTTCCGGTGGCGAACAGCAGCGGGTCCATCTGGCACGTGTGCTGTGCCAGGTTTGGGAACCGGTGAAGAACGGCAGCGCCTGCTATCTCTTTCTCGATGAACCGGTCGCCAGCCTCGACATTCGCCATCAGATTTCGATCATGCAGGTTGCGAGAGACTATGCGCGGCGCGGCGGCGGCGTTATTGCGGTGATGCACGATCTCAATCTGACCGCCATGTTCGCCGATCGCGTGGCTCTGTTTCGCGCCGGACGCGTCGCCGCTTTCGGGCCGCCTGCCGACGTTTTTACCGACACGATGGTGCACCACGTATTCGACGTTCCGCTGGCTGTCAGCCGATTGCCGACCGACGACGTGCCTTTCGTCCTGCCGCAAAGCTGCGGCGCGTTCACGCCACGGCGCCAATGATCTGCGACACGGTGGCGATGGGACTGGTGATGGCCTGCGTCACCGATCCGCACTGACAAGCTCCGGACACCTGGCTGCGTCGCGCTCCGGAAAGAAGGCGGCGAGCAGCGCAACGGCTGCAAAGATCATGACCGTCGGCACTGCGCCGAATGAGCCCAGCAAAAGCCCGAACAGGGGCGCGCCCGCAGTCTGGCCGATCGCCAACATGAGAAAACCGATCATCAGTCCGGTAGCCGGCCGCTGGGGAAGAGCGCGTACCCCCCAGATGAGATAGATACCGGACAGCGTCACATAGGCAGCGCCGAAGACCGCGCCGGCGAGCAGGACGACCGCAGGAGTCGTGGTCCACGACCCAATGACAATTGTGGCTGCCGTCAGCAGTGCCAGGAAAACGGCATGGGTGCAGGCAAGTCCGAACCGGGCGACGAGACGTCCCGCCAACGCACCGGCGATGCCGCCGATCCCTATGCAGCTCCAGAGGATTCCCGTTTCGGTGGCTCCCCAGCCGAGGCGCTGCGACACGAGCTGACCGCCGAAGGACCAGACGGCCGTGCTCGCCATGCCCAGCAGAAACGCGGCGCCGATCAGCCGTCTTAACGAAGCGGTCAGCGTCGGAAATCCGACTTCGCTGGTGTCGCCGCGCGAGGACGGAAGCGCGGCGGCGGCCGCAATGGCGAAGACCATCGCAATGGCTGCGAATGCAGCGAAAGCTAGCCGCCATTGCCCGGTCATCGCCAGTGCGATGGGGCCGGACAATGCCACTCCGGCGCTCGTTCCGGCATTGATCGTCGCGTTCGTTCCGTCCTGTTGCTCAGGGCGGATGGCTGTCGCCACCGCCGCAGCGAGGGGTGGCGAAATCAGCCCCGTACTCAATCCGGCGACCATAACGGCGGCGGCGAGAAGCAATGGCGACGGTGCCAGCGCAATCCCCGCCATGCCGACCGTCGCGATGATCGCGGCCGTGGTTGCGACTGCTCGTGCGCCAAGCCTTTCGGTCAACGCCGCAGATGCGATGATGGCGATGCAGTAGCCCGCGAAGGATCCGCCCGAAATGATGCCGCTCAGTGTAGGCCCAAGGCCGAGATCGCTATCGATCTGCGGCAGGAACAACCCGAAGGCAAAGCGGGCAAAGCCGTAGCACACCGCGATCAGCCCGAAGCCGACCGAACCGATGCGCAGCGCCGAGTTCACGACCGCGCCTTGTCGATGAGGACAGCAGCCGCTGCCTGTGCAGCCGAAATGGATTCGGGCCCTCGGTAGACTGCCGCATGGATGGCCCCTTCGAAGAGAACGAGCACCTGCTCGGCAAGCGCCGGATCATCCCGTCCGAGGTCCGCTGCAACGATCTCCCGCAGGCGGGCGGTGAATGCTGTCTTGTGCGCCATGACGGTGTCGGCGATTTCCGGCGTTTCCCCACCGGTCTCGCTGTAGGCACGAAGGAAGAGGCACCCGCGCGCGCCCTCCAACTCGATCCAGTCTTTGAGCGCGGTGAAGAACGCATCGACGCTCATGACCTCGGTTTGGTTCGTGAAGCGGCGGTCCCGTTCGATGAGCACCGCGGCCATGAGCTCCGCCTTGCTGCCCGCATGCTTGTAGAGCGTTCGCGTGGACATCTCGGCGGCTTCGGTCAGCCGGTCCATCCCGACGGCCATGTAGCCATGCTGGTCGAAGAGCGTCTCTGCAGCCTGGAGAAGGCGGTGTTTCGCGTCCATTGGCGGGTCCCTACGAAGCTTCGTAAACCCAATGTAAAACGATCGTTTTACATTTCAAGACGAGATGTGTTCAGCGGAGTTGCGTCATCGGCATCAGTGCACCGGGCACGGCGATCACCCGGCTCGCCATTGCGTGACCGTCGAGCATGGCCTGACGCGTGCTTCTCCCATCCAGCCGGGCAGCGATGTAGCCCGCGTTGAACGCATCGCCGGCACCCGTGGTATCGACGGGTTTCTGGCGCTCGACCGTGAGCCGCTCAACCGGTTGTCCGGTCTCGGCGGCGATCATGTCGCCACCGCCGTTCTTGACGACCACTTCGCCGCAGCCGGCTTCCTGCCAGCGCGAAAGGCAGTTGTCCAAAGTCGTGTCGCCCCAGAGATCGGCTTCGTCGTCGAAGCTCGGCAGTCCGATCGAAGCGACTGCCATGGCCTGCGTGAGCCAGTGCTTCATGGTCTCGACATCGTCCCACAAGCGGCGACGGATATTGGGATCGAAGACGATGCGCTGGCCGCGTCCCTGCGCAGCGCCAATTTCCTCAAGCAGGTTTTGGCGTCCCTCGTCCGGCAGGATGGCCATCGTGATGCCGGAAAAATAGACGACATCTGCAGCTGCGATCGCGCCCGAAAGCGCCTTGCGATCATCCGCCAGCCGCCGCGCGGCCGAATGCGACCGCCAATAGGAGAAACTGCGCTCGCCATTCTCTGAGAGGCTGATGGCATAGAGGCCGACGCCGCGCTGCTCGTCGGTCTGGACGAACGCGGTGTCGATCCCGTTATGCGTAAGAAAGCCGCGCAGTTTCGACGAGAACGGGTCGCTGCCAAGACGCGTGAGAAGTGCCGTGCGCCAACCGCCGGCGCCGTCCGCGGGAAGAGCGGCACGCGTGTACCAGAGCGTATTGAGAACGTCCCCGGCAAAGCCCATCCGCCAGAGATCGGCATCGCCCGTGCCGGCGCCGCTCAGCTCCACCATCGGCTCGCCGATGGCGAGAAACAGTTTCGAACTCATCGGTGCGCCTCTGCGAGAACTGCGGCAGCCATGCCCTGAGTCAGGATGGTGTCGAGGCAATCGTCTACCGCATCGTTCCATACTTCGGATCGCGCAAGCTGCGATGGTATGAAGTTGGGAAGCGCACTCAATGACGAGCGGATGGCGTCAGCGTCTCGCGGCACGGATTGAACCTGCTGCTTGATCTCGTCTTCGCGCGGATCGCGCAGCGCATAGGGCTCACCGGCGTCGCTGACACCCAGCGTGTAGCGCATCCACGCCGCAGTCGCGAATGCGAAGGGGCGCATCGGCTGCCCGGCATCGAGAGCGACGATTGCCGGCGCGAAGATCCGCTGCGGCAGTTTCTCGGTGCCGTCCATCGCGATCTGATAGGTCGCATGGGCAATTGCCGGATTGCGAAAACGGTCCTCGAGCGCGGTGGCATAAGCCTGCACGTCGAAGCCCGGCAAGGGCGGCAGAATCTGGCCGGCATCTTGCAGATGTCGCCTTACGAGCGCCGCCAGAGCCGGGTCGCCCATCACGTCGCGGACGAGCTGGCGACCGGAGAGAAACCCCGCATATGCCAGCATCGAATGGGTGCCGTTGAGCATGGTGAGCTTGGCCCGCTCGAACGGCGTCACATCCGCGACGAAGATCGCACCACCGGCTTCCCAAGCGGGTCGGCCCTGCGGAAAATGATCCTCGATAACCCACTGGCTGAACTGTTCGGTCTCCACCGCGGCAAGGTCGACGCAGCCCGTCGCCTCCGCCGCATCGGCCAGCGTCTGGTCGGTTGCGGCCGGCGTGATGCGATCCACCATCGACGATGGAAACGCCACTTTCGCGGCGATGAAGTCCGCAAGTTCCGTGTCCAGGGCGCCGGCGAAGCCGATGACGCCACTGCGCAGGAGTCGTCCGTTTTCCGGAAGATTGTCACAGGAAAGAACTGTGAATGGAGCGATACCGGCATCGCGTCGCGCCTTGAGGGCGGCGGTCAGCAGGCCCAGAACGCCCGACGGGGTTTCCGGCGACTTGAGGTCCGCCGCGACGGCCGGATGCGAGGGGTCATGTCCGCCATTGGCGCGGTCGATACCGTAGCCCTTTTCGGTCACCGTCAGGGTCACGATCTTCACGGCCGGGTCGCATAGTGCCGTGAGCGTCGCGGCGGGATCGTTGGCGATGACACGCGACAGCGATCCGATCACACGGGCGCGGGTGCCGTCGGTGCCACGTTCGATCAGCGTGTAAAGGCCGTTCTGCGGCGCCAGCGCTTCCGCGAGCGCAGTGCTGCGCAAGCTGACGCCGCAGATGCGCCAGTCACCGCCTTTCGCCGCGAGCGCGTCGTCGGTCGCGACAGCCTGATGCGCCCGGTGAAAGGCGCCAAGTCCGAGATGGACGATTCCGGTGCCGTGATCCTCCGGCCGGTAAGTGGGAAGCCGCGCCCGTCCATCAACGTCGGACAATGCGGCAAGCCGCGGCGTCGCGTCCGGACCGCTCATGACCGGAGGCCTTCGCGTTCGTGGGTGAGGGCCGTCATGATGCCGCGCAGTTCGGCGAGCCCCTTCAGCCGACCGATCGCCGGATAGCCGGGCTGTGCCTTGCGCTGGAAATCGTCGAGGATCTCCTGGCCGTGATCGGGCCGGAACGGGATCGACACGTCACGCCGACCCGCCTGCCGGCGCTTGCGCTCCTCGCGGACCACGGCGGCGATGAGAGCGACCATGTCCGTGCTACCGCCAAGATGCTCGTCCTCGAAGAAGCTGCCTGAGATATCGGCGCCCTCGCGTGTCACGTTGCGCAGATGCAGGAAGTGCACCCGATCGCCGAGCCGCTCCATCATCTGGGGCAGATCGTTGTCCGGACGCGCACCCAGCGATCCCGAACACAGCGTCACGCCATTGGACGGGAGATCGACCGCATCGAGAATGGCGCGGTAGTCCGCTTCCGTCGACATGATGCGCGGCAGCCCGAGCAGCGGGAACGGCGGGTCGTCCGGATGGCAGCAGAGCCGCATGCCGAGGTCTTCCGCGAGCGGCGCGACCTCGGAAAGAAAATCGACGAGATTCTGGCGCAAGCGATCTTCGCCAAGCACGGCATAGCCGGCAAGATGGTCGCGAATGTCATCGAGCGTGAAGCTCTCGGCGGCGCCAGGCAATCCGCACACGATGTTGTCGGCAAGCTGCGCCCGCGCGCTATCCGACATGGCGGCAAAGCGACGGCCGGCATCTTCGACGATCGCTTCGCTGAAACCTTCACTCGCACCCGGCCGGTTCAGGATGTGAATGTCGAACGCCGCGAAATCGGTCAGGTCGAAGCGCATGCAGGTAGCGCCGTTCGGGCGGCGATGCGCGAGTTCTGTGCGCGTCCAGTCGAGCACCGGCATGAAATTGTAGCAGATCGTCTCGATGCCTGCCGCGTGCAGGTGCTTGAGCGAGGTGCGCCAGGCATCGATATGCCCGCGCCAGTCGCCGGTCTGCTTCTTGATGTCCTCCGAAACGGGCAGGCTTTCGACGACTTCCCAGGCAAGGCCCGATGGAGCTCCGTCCTTCATGCGGCCGATCAGCGCCTGCCGCTTTTCGATCTCATCCTGCGTCCAGACCGACCCGGTCGGTATGTGGTGCAAAGCCGAGACGACCCCTTCGACGCCGGCCTGCATCATATCGTCGATGGAGACCCGATCCTTCGGGCCGAACCAGCGCCACGTCTGCCGCATGAATGCTCCTCCTGCATGTTGAGCCGCTCTTAGACGACCCGCCATCAGATAGCATCAGGCTTTGATGTTGACTAGTATGGTAGTATGGTTCATTGCTTGTCGCGGAGGAGATTAACGTGAACTTGCGAGACGCATACGCAGTGAAAGCGCGTGACGAGGAACGGGGGCAGGCCGTGGGCCCGCGCCTCTATCGCCTGTTGCGTGAGCGTATCGTGAAGGGCGACCTCGTGCCGGGAACGCGGCTCTCCGAGGTCGATGTCGCGGCATCCTATGCCGTCAGCCGCCAGCCGGTGCGCGAAGCCTTCATCAAATTGTCCGAGGAAAGCCTCGTCGAGATCAGGCCGCAGCGCGGTACCTATGTCAGCCAGATCAATGTCGCCGCCGTCATGTCCGCTCGCTTCGTGCGCGAAGCCGTCGAGGCGGACATCGTCCGGATCCTCGCGGCGCGTCCGAAAGAGGTGTTCTTGCGGGAACTGGACGATCTGATCCTCCGCCAGCGCGCTACCGTCGAGGCCGACGACCCGACGACATTCATTCAGCTCGACGAGCGTTTTCACCGCATGCTGGCATCTGAAGCCGGGCAGGGTGCGAGCTGGGATATCCTGCAGCCCCTGAAGACGCAGATGGATCGTGTTCGCCATCTGAGCGCCAAGCAGTTCCCCTTGCGCCAACTCCTTTCGCAGCATGAAGACGTCGTCCAGACGATCCGCAACGGCGACGGCGATGGAGCCGAAGGCGCGATGCGGTCGCATCTGCGGCAGATCCTCGACGATCTGCCGGCCGTGATCGCCGCGCTGCCGGCCTATTTCGACGAACGCGTTGAAGCGCCATGAGCGTCGTTGTCCCCATCGCGATGTTCGACGTTGGCAGCTTCGCCTCGTCCTTCGTGCCGCGTTGGCTGCAGCTTGCGCATGACCAGGTGGATGGCGGTATTTTCGATCGTCTCGCTCTGGACGGGCGCCCGGTCGAAGGCGATGCCAAGACGACGCTCGTTCATGCGCGCATCGCGTTCACGCTCGCTCATCTGCATCTTGCCACCGGCGACAAGCAGTTGCTCGATGCGGCGATCGATACGTATCGCTTTCTCGATGAGCATCTCCGCGATGCGGACGGTGGTTACCGGTTCAGCGTTGCGCGTGACGGCCAGGCATTGGCCGATCCGGCATCGCAAGTGCGCAGAACCTACGATCAGTCCTTCGTGCTTCTTGCACTTGTGACCCTGCAGAAAGCCGCGCCGGATGCGGTGGCGCAGCGCCGGATCGATGAATGCTGGGCCTTCATTTCGGAGCGCCTGACCGACCCCGGCACCGGTGCGCTCTGGGAAGACGTTGTCATGGCGGCCAAGGGCGCAACGCCCGGCGATCTGCGCGCGCAGAACCCGCACATGCACATGTTTGAGGCGTTGCTTCAGGCATTCGAGATGACCGGCGATCGCGTTTGGCTGGAACGCGCGGAGACGATGCTCGATATGTGCCGTCGCTTCTTTGTCGATGACGAGTCAGGCGCGGTGCGCGAATTCGTCGGTCATGACCTGCAGCCTCTGGCGGGCACGGACGGCGAGCGGCGCGAGCCGGGCCATCAGTATGAATGGGCTTGGCTGCTGCATCGCTACGCCGATCTGGCCGGCAAGAACGATGCCCGATCGCTGGCCGATCCCATGATCGCCTTCGTCGAGCGGCACGGGCTGGCAGCTCGGCCCGGTCTCTTGGAAGGTCTCCCTTTCGATGCGCTGGACGCTCGAGGTGAGATCACCGAGAACACGCATTTTCTCTGGCCATTGACGGAAGCCGGCAAGTTCTATGCCGCGCGCCATGCACGCGTCGCCGACGCACAGGACGCGAAACGCGCACGCGACCTCGCATCGATCATGGCCCGCCATTTCTTCGCGCCCGCTGCCGCAACCGGTCTGCCGGTCTGGGTCAATCGCCTCGATGCTGAAGGCCGGTCAGTGTGGTCGGAAGCCTTGAGCCGTCTGCTTTACCACGTGGCCATCTTCGTCACGGAAGGCGCACGCGCCGGTCTTTGGACACTGACGCCGCACCCGGCATCCACGGCCGAAAACCACCGACAATGATCAAGGAGGATCGATCATGAACGTCACACTGAAAACACTCGGACTGACCACTGCACTCGCCATCGTGTCGGGCGTCGCCTCGGCGCAGGAATTCTCGCTCAACCTGTCGACGTCGCAGACGGTGCAGGACCCGCTGGTCATCGCCATGCAGGGCGCCGAACAGCGCATCGAGGAGCGCTCCGATGGCCGCGTCGATGTCACGATCTACCCGAGCTCGCAGCTCGGTGAGGACAACGACGTTTTGGAGCAAATCCGCAACGGCGCGCCGATCGCGGCGCTCGTCGATGCCGGACGCCTGGCGCCTCTGCATGCCGAGCTCGGCATTCTGGCGGCACCCTATCTCGTCGACGACTACACCCAGTACGCCGCAATCACCGACTCGCCCGTCTACGGCGAATGGGTCGAAGAGCTTGCCGAAAGCTCCGGCATCCGCCTCCTGAACTACAACTGGTTCCAGGGCACGCGTCAGATGATCACCCAGAAGGAGATCACGGCACCGGCAGACCTGTCGGGCGTGCGCGTGCGCACCATCGATGCGCCGAGCTGGATCGCCACGGTCGAGTCCATGGGCGCGACGGCAGCACCGATGGCGTGGTCTGAAGTCTATTCGGCGCTCCAGCTCGGTGCGATCGATGGCGCCGAAGCGCAGCTCACGGGCGCCTATGGCATCAAGCTCCACGAAGTGGCGACCAATATCGCCATGACGAACCACATCCAGCTCTTCACGGGTCTCGCGACGTCGCAAGCCTGGTGGGAGTCGCTGCCCGACGATATCCGTACGATCATCGACGAGGAACTGAAGGCAGCCGGCGACGAGGCGACCCGCATGACGGTCGAACGCCTAAGCGAAGTGCAGACCGAAATGGAAGCTGCCGGCGTCGCCTTCAACGAAGTCGACATGGCGCCATTCCGCGAGGCGACGGCGTCCGTCTACGAAGAAGTCGGTCTGGTTGAAGCCCGCGAAGCGCTGCAGCCATACCTTCCGTCCGCCCAATAAGACGGATTTGACCTGAGGTTTGGGCGGCGGTCTTCATTGCCGCCCGAACCAATCCGATGATGGCCGGCGAGGGCTCCGATGTCCGTATTCTGGAAAATCTATGACCGCATCGAACTCGTGCTTGCGCTCTCGATGCTCGCTGCGACGGTTTTTGCCGTGCTGTTGACGGCCGTCGGCCGTTCGGTCGGCCTGCCGATCACGTCCGGCCCGCAGTTTGCGCAGCTCTTTCTGATCTGGACGTGCATGATCGGCGCGGACCTGACGGCAAAGCACGGCGAACACATTCGAGTTTCCGCACTCCCCGACATTCTTCCGGTAACGTTGCGCCGTTGGGTTGCCGGTTTCAACCTGTTGCTGATGCTCATCTTCCTGGGCTTCGTCGCCAAGCTCGGCTTCGAGCTTTCGGCTGGCAACTGGCAGCGCACGCTCGGCGCGTCCGGGCTGAGCTATGGTCTCGTAACGCTCGCCCTTCCCGTCGGCGCTGCGCTGTTGGCCATTTCGTTTCTGCGCCGCTTCTGGGCCAAGGGCCTGATTGCCTCGTACGAGCCCACCCATGAGGCCAAGGAAGGCGTTCTATGATTTCCGCTCTGATCCTCGCGGCTGCGCTCGGCCTGATCGTGCTTGGCATGCCCGTCGCCTTCGCGATCGGCATTGCCGGCTCCAGTTATTTCCTGCTTCCTTCGGTCTTCCTGCCTGAAAGCACTGCCGTGCAGCGCATCGTCGCGGCGAGCCAGTCCTTCCCGCTTCTTGCAGTGCCGCTCTTCATCCTACTCGGCAATCTGATGAACAGCGCCGGCATCACGCCGCGGCTCGTCGCGCTTGCGACCACCGTCGCCGGTTGGATGCGCGGCGGGCTCGCCCAATCGACGCTCATCCTTTCCGCATTGATGGGCGGTATCTCGGGTTCAGCCGTCGCCGATGCCGCCATGCAGGCGCGCATTCTCGGAAACCCGATGATCCAGCAGGGCTATAGCCGCGGGTTCACCGCCGCCATTCTGTCCGTCGGCGGGCTGATCACCGCAACGCTGCCGCCGAGCCTCGGTCTCATCCTCTATGGCTATTTGGGCGAAGTCTCGATCGGCCGCCTGTTCATCGCCGGTATCGTCCCCGGCGTGCTGCTGACCATCGTGCTGATGGCCACGACTTGGATGGTGGCCGTGAAGCGCGACTACCAGCCCATCAACGATCGCTACCCGACGCTGCGCGAAGTGGGGCAGGAATTCCGCAAGAGCTTCTGGGCGGTCATGTTTCCCGTCTGGCTCCTCGTCGGCATCCGCTTCGGCTATTTCACGCCGTCGGAAGCGGGCGCTTTCGCAGTCGCCTATGCGCTGATCGTCGGCTTCTTCATTCACCGGCAGATGACGATCGCCGGCTGTATCGATGCCATGATGAAGAGCATCAACGACATCGGCATGATCATGCTGATCATCCTGTTCTCCGGCACGTTCGGTTACGTCATCACCTTCGAGCGTGTGCCGCAGTCGATCGCGGAAGTGGCCTTGACGACGCTGTCGGATCCGACCGTGCTGCTCTTCGTCATCGCTGGCTTCCTGCTCGTCCTCGGCATGCTGGTGGAGGCGACGGTTCTCGTCATGCTCCTGACGCCGATTCTCGTTCCGGTCGTCACGGCTGCCGGCGTCGATCCGGTGCATTTCGGACTGGTGATGATGACGCTCGTCACCTTCGGCGGAATGACGCCGCCTTTTGGTGTGTCCATGTTCGCAGTCTGCGGGATATTGAACTGTTCCTACAAGGACTATTCGATCGAACTCATCCCGCTCGCGCTCGCGGTCCTGCTGCTCGTCGCGGTCATGATCCTCTTCCCCGAAATCGTCCTGTTCCTCCCCAACTGGCTGATGTAATGGCGCTTCATCCCGATCGACTGTTCCCGACCGACGCGACGACGCGCGGTATCGCCCGCGCGCTCTACGAGACGGTTGCCGACCTGCCGATCGTTTCGCCGCACGGTCACACCGATCCGCGCTGGTGGGCGACGAACGAGGCGTTCAGCGACCCGGCGACGCTGTTCGTGACGCCGGACCATTACGTCACCCGCATGCTTGTCAGTCAGGGTGTATCGTTCGAGGCGCTCGGCATCGGGCAGGGTGGCGAAACCGATCCGCGCGCCATCTGGCGCACCTTCGCGTCGAATTTCCATCTCTTCGTCGGAACGCCCTCCAAACTCTGGATCGAGCATGCACTGGAGAACGTCTTCGGCTTTTCGGAACGACTAGGACCGGAAACCGCTGAAGCCGCCTATGAGCGCATCGAATCCGCACTGCAGGAGGATCGCTTCAGGCCCCACGGGCTCTACGACCGGTTCAACATCGAGGTGATCGCCACGACCGATGGTGCGCTGGACGATCTGCAGTGGCACCGGCAGATCCGCGACTCGTCGTGGAACGGACGCGTGGTGCCGACCTATCGTCCCGATGCGGTGACGGACCCCGACCAGCCGGGTTTTGCGGAGAACCTGGAAAAACTGGCAGTGGCGTCGGGCATGTCCACGGCGACATGGGACGGCTATCTCGACGCCCACCGAGCGCGCCGCGCCGCCTTCCGGGAGCTGGGCGCCACGGCGACAGACCACGGCCATGCAACGCCGCGCACGGCAGACTTGCCGCAGAGCGAAGCCGCAAGCCTGTACGAGCGTGCCCGCACTGGGCGCTTGGGCGTTGGCGAAGCGGAACTCTTCCGCGCGCAGATGCTGACCGAGATGGCGCGCATGTCCGCTGAAGACGGCATGGTCATGCAGCTCCATTGCGGCTCGCACCGCAACCATTCCCGCTCCGTCCTTGCCGACTACGGGCGTGACCGCGGTTTCGATATCCCGGTCCCCATCAGCTTCACCGAAGCGCTGAAGCCGATGCTCGATGCGGTCGGCATGGCGCCGCAGTTACGGGTGATCCTCTTTACGCTCGATGAGACGACCTACACGCGCGAGCTCGCACCGCTCGCCGGTGCGTGGCCCTCGCTCGTCCTCGGTCCGCCCTGGTGGTTTCACGACAGTTTCGAAGGCATCCGGCGCTATCGCCAGCAGGTCACCGAGACGGCAGGGTTCTACAACACCGCCGGTTTCAACGACGATACGCGCGCCGTTACCTCGATCCAGGCACGCCACGATGTCGCGCGACGGACCGACTGCGCCTTCTTGGCAGAGTTGGTGACGTCGCACCGTATGGCGGAGGACGAAGCTTTCACCATCGCGCAGGATCTCGCTGCCGGTTTGGCACGGAAGGCATATCGGCTAGGTTGAGCGTTCGCAATTCGCTCTCACCAGACGGGATGGAGACGTGCCGTGGCTGCCTATGAACTTCTTTACTGGTCGGTGCCGTTCCGCGGTCAGTTCGTGCGCGCCATCCTCGCCCATGCCGGCGTGGAATGGGCCGAGTGGGATGAACCCTCGATCGCGGAACTCATGGACTCCGATGTCGGCGACATGCCGGTTCCCTTCATCGGTCCGCCGGTCCTCATCGAAAGCGAAAGCGGCTTCGCGGTCTCCCAGATGCCCGCGATCGTCTTCTATCTCGGCGAGAAGCTGGATCTGATGCCTAAGACCGCGGAATTGCGCGCACTGACCATGAAGGTGGTCAACGACGCCAATGACGTGATCGACGAACTGACGCTCAATGGCGGCCGGGACATGTGGACCGAAGAGAAGTGGCGGGGCTCCATTCCGCGCATTCGCAAGTGGATGACGCTCTGGGAAGTGCTCGGCACGAAGCACGGCCTGACGGTGAATGACGGATATCTGCTCGGCGGGTCCAACGCGGGTATCGCCGACATCGTGACGGCGACACTTTGGACCACGATGGCAGACCGCTTCGACCGGCTTGAAAAGCTTTTGACGGAAACGGCGCCGCGAACCCTGGCGCTGTCACGCAGGGTGTCATCTCACCCGGCCCTGGTGAAGCTCGACGAGCAGTCTCGCCGCGCTTATGGCAATGCCTATGCGGGCGGCCAGATTGGCGCCTCGATGGCGTCGGTCTTGAGCACCAAAGCTAGCTGAACCGATCCTTTGCGATCTCACGCGTCCGCAAGCTCCGATCGCAGCCATGTTGCGAAAGTGGCCATCGCAGGCGTCACTGCCTTCCCCATCGGCCGCGTGAGGTAATAGGAGCCGGCCGACACGGCCACATCATATGGCTGGACCAGACGGCCGGCTTCGATCTGTCGGCTGAACATGGCGGATGGCAGCAGCGCCACGCCGAAACCATCGGCTGCAAGTTCCGCAAGGGCAATCGAGGAATCGAGAACCGGGCCGGTCATGGGCGGGCAGGCCATGCCGGCTGCCTCGCACCACTGTTCCCATTCGTCCTTGCGATAGCTGCGCAGCAGCGTTTCGCGAGCGAGATCGTCGGGGACATGCAAGCGTCTGGCGACATTCGGTGCGCAAAGCGGCATCATCGGCGCTGCAAGCAGCGGCTCCGCCTCCAAACCGGTCCATGATCCTGCGCCGAAACGGATGGCCATGTCGAGGCCTTCGCGCGTGATCTCGACGCGGTTGTTGTTGGTCGAGATGCGCAGATCGATGTGCGGATACGCCTCGTTGAAATGCCCGATCCGCGGCATCAGCCAGCCCAGCGCAAACGTCGTGACGACGCCGATCTGCAGCACCTCGATGTGGTGCTTGCCGCGCACACGATCGAGCGCGCGGGCCATGTTATCGAACCCGTGTTCGAGAACCGGGAAAAGTGCCGAGCCTTCTTCCGTCGGCACGAGGCCGAGCGATGTTCGGCGAAACAGCGTCGTGCCGAGCATGTCTTCCAGTCGCGCGATCTGATGGCTGACAGCCGCCTGAGTAACGCGCAGTTCGATGGCCGCACGCGTGAAGCTGCCTTGCCGCATGGCGACTTCGAAGACGCGCAGAGCGTTGAGTGGAATGTCCTGACGATCCATTGGGTATTATCTGAGCTAATGGCTGATCAAAGGATTTGTCGTCTGCCACGGTTTTCAGGCTCGGTCTATGCATTCCCCATCACATGAGTTGATGCACCGTTCAATTCGGGTCGGTGCAGACCTTGCAACCAGATTACGGATTTAGCCGATGACACCACGTCCGATTTTCACGCAGCACACCTTTGCCGCCCTCGCCATGAGCATCCTGTCCGCCGGAGCGGCCTACGGCCAGGATGCCGGTGCGCGGCTTCAGGAGGTTGTCTCCACCATCGAGGAAGATCTCGGCGCACGTGTCGGGATCGTCGTGCGCGACACCGGTTCGGATTGGCAGTGGGCGCACCGCGAAGACGAACGGTTCCTGATGAACAGCACTTTCAAATCTGTGCTGTGCGGTGCGGTCCTTCAGCGTGCCGAGAACGGCGAACTGGCACTCACCGATGCACTGGAAATCGAGGCATCCGACATTCAGGACTACGCGCCCGTTGCGGAAACGCGCGTCGGGGAAACCATGACGGTTGGCGAACTGTGTCTGGCGACGCTCGATATGAGCGATAACACGGCTGCCAATCTGCTGATCGATCGCCTGGGCGGGCCGCAGGAGGTCACAGCGTTCGTGCGCACCCTGGGCGACGGCGTCACCCGCCTCGACCGGTGGGAGCCGGAAATGAATACGTTCGCCGAGGGCGACCCGCGCGACACCACCACACCGTCTGCGATGGCGGCAAGCTGGGAAGCCATGCTGCTTGGCGACGGGCTGTCGGCGGCGGCGCAGGATCAGCTGGTCGATTGGATGAGCATCGGCGGCGTAACAGGCGCCCTGTTGCGGGCAAGCACTCCCGACGATTGGCTGGTGGCCGACAAATCCGGCAGCGGCAACCGCACGCGCAATCTCGTCGCCATGGTCACGCCACCCGATGAAGCGCCGTATCTGGTCTCGATCTACCTGTCGGACACGTCGGCCGATTTCGAAACGCGCAACGCAGCCGTGACAGAGGTCGGTGCAGCGATCGTCGATCTTATCGAAACGCGCTGAACGTTCCGTTCCGCCGTTTATTGCAGCGGCCATCCGTCAGTCAAAACTTACGGAATAAGAAAGCCCCGTGCCATCGCCTTGAAGGCCTCTATGGTGCGGGGCAGGATCTTTTCAGGATCCTCGCTGGCGGCGACGTAGAGAGCCGCGTTCAAGGCCGCACCGTTCAACAATCGCGCCGCAGCTTCGATATCGACGGGCTTTAGCTTTCCGTCCTCCGCAAGTGCGCTGAGTGCGAGACGGGTTTCCGCAAGGCAGGCATTTTGGCTCGGCCATGCCGACGGATCGCCGAGCACGGCCGGGCCATCCAGCAGCACGATGCGTTGGATTTCGGGATCGAGCGCAAGCTCGATATAGGCGGCCCCTTCGGCTTCCAGCGCAGCCCAGCTGTCGCCGGCGTTGGCAGCGGCTTGTTTTGCCTTGGCGGCCATCTCGCCATCGACCTGCGCCACCACCGCGGCCAGCAAGCCCTTCTTGTCGCCGAAATTGTGATAGAGCGCGCCGCGCGTCAGGCCGGCATCCGCCGTCAGGTCGTCCATTGATGCATCGGCGAAACCCTTTTCCGCAAAGGCCTTACGGCCGGCCGAAATCAGTTTGGCGCGCGTCTCTTCCATCATCGCAGCGCGGCTTTTTCTGGTCATTCCCATCCTCGCAATGGCCCAAAGCAGAGCGCAAGGGTTGACATACGTAGCGTATGTGAACATTTAACATACGTTACGTATATCAAACTCGCTTCATTTGTGAAGCGTCGAACATTGAAGAGGACTGAAACATGACTGCTCGTGAACCCGTATATCCCGCCGGACGCCACCATCTCTACGATGCACATGGCTACTCGCCCGCCATCAAGTCCGGTGACCTGCTATTCGTCTCGGGTCAGGTCGGCAGCCGGGAAGATGGCTCGCCCGAACCCGACTACGAAGCGCAGGTGCGGCTTGCATTCAAAAACCTGAGGGCAACGCTGGCAGCGGCCGGTGCCTCCTTGGACGACGTCGTCGACGTGACGAGTTTCCACACCGATCCCAAAACGCAGTTCGAGCCTTTCCTCGCCATCAAGTCCGAAGAGTTTCCGGCAAAGCCCTATCCGAACTGGACGGCGATCGGCGTGAACTGGCTTTCTGGGTTCGACTTCGAAATCAAGGTGATCGCCCGCATTCCTGCGGCGGCCTGACCTGATTGAACGTGGGCCGACGCTTAGCCTCAAAGCGTCGGCCGTGCCCATTCGAGTCCATTCGCAGAGTCAGGGGTTGCAGTTTCTGTCACTTGGTGCCATTTATAAAAAATGTCACCAAGTGACAAAAAATCGCTCAAGCGAGCTTTGATGCTCGCCAAGTGTTTTCGAACCGACACCGATGAGAAATCTTATGACCCTGAACTTCCACTCCCCCACGCGCCGCGCCGGCATGACCTTCGGCGGCGCCGTTGCCCTCGGCATCCTGTTGAGCGGCTGCGTTTCCCCTGAGCAGCAGCGGCAGGTGAACCTCACTCAAGACCAGAACGTCTGCGCCGATATGGGCGCGCGCTACGGATCGCCCGCCCATACGCGTTGCATGATGCAGCAGCAGCAACGCCGCGACGACGAGTACACGCGCTTCGTTCAGCAAGCGCACCTCAATTCGGAGATCGCTCGCAATGCGCAGGAAATGCGGGATCGACAAGCCGATTGAAGGCATTGGTCCAAAAACCCTTTTGACGGTCTGAACGGATCGGGTGACCGATTGTCAGGTTCGTCACTTGGTGACAGATTGGCCATTCCCTGACGACGATGGAGGCCACAATCGACCCGACGAAGATGGAGGAAGCTCGGCTGGCGGTCTCTCGTCATGCAGCCGAACTGTTCTGGAAACACGGGCTCGACGGCACGAGTGGCGATGCCATCGCCGAAGCCGCAGGAATCTCGAAACGGACGGTCTGGCGCTACTTCCGCTCCAAGGAAGCCTGTGTCGAGCCTCTGCTGCTGGCGACCAGTCTGCGCTTCGTCAGCTACATGCGCGATTGGCCACGCGACCTGTCGATCGAAGACTATCTGCACGCAAGCATGGGTTCGTTGCTGGCCGACGAACAGGCGATGCGTGACGGGGTGTCTGCGGTTCGCATCGTTGCAATGATGGCGAAGGAGCCTGCGCTTCGCTCGTCATGGCTGATGGCGTGCAATCAGGCCGAAAGCCAATTGATCCCGGTCGTCGCGGCACGCGCCGATCGCTGGCCCGAGGATTTCGAGGTCAGGCTTTGTGCCGCGGCGATCATGGCAGGCATCAGGGTGGTCGACGAGGAAATCAGCTCGGCCGCCGTCAATGAAGGCCGGCGCTACGAGCAGGCCGAAGCCACAGGACGACTGGCTGCCGCCATTCGCTCTGCAAGCACTTTGCCGATCTGCGACCCGGTCGCGTGATGCAGGCTTAAGATACGGAGAAACAATGATGACCCCGAATGAAGTCCGGTCTTCCGGGCTCGCTTTCGGCTGCCTGGAGGGAACCGGTCCCCGGCAGCCACATGTGAGGCGCATCGGCAGAACCTGGCATGCAGCGCTTGCTGCTCTGTTTCTGTCGTTGATCGTCTCGACCGCACAGGCCCAACCCGATGAGGAAAAGCCGATGACCTACCCTGAAACCAAGACTGTCGACGCCGTCGACGACCACTTTGGCGTGACGATAGAAGACCCCTATCGCTGGCTTGAAAACGACATCCGTCGGGACCCGGACGTGGCAGGTTGGGTCGACACGCAAAGCAAGCTCGCCAACCGCTACCTGGCCGAACTGCCGGGCCGTGACGTGTTGAAGGAGCGCCTGACCGCGCTTTTCGACCACGAGCGGCTGACGACGCCGGAAAAGCGCGGCAATCGTTACTTCTTCACTCGCAACTCGGGGCTCGACAACCAGTCCATCCTGATGGTTCGCGAAGGCGTGGACGGCGCTGACCGCGTCGTGCTCGACCCGAACGAGTGGTCGGAGGACGCAACGACCGCGCTCGCCGAATGGGCTCCTTCGGACGATGGAACGCATGTCGCCTTCGCGATCCAGGAATCGGGCGCCGACTGGCGCACCATCCGCGTGCTCGATGTTGAGAGCGGCGCCGTTCTGGACGATGCGATCGCCTGGGCACGCTTCACCACGATTGCGTGGACGAAGGACGGGACCGGGTTTTTCTATGCCCGAAATCCCGAGCCCGAAAAGGATGCGCCTTTCGAGACGCTGATCCTCGGCCATTCGGTCTATTTCCATGAACTCGGAACACCGCAATCCGCAGACAGACTGGTCCATGCGCCGGCAGGCGACATTCCGCTGATCCATACGATCGAAGCCACTGCCGACGGCCGCTATGCCGTCATCTATTCCACCGCTCTGACCGGCGGCAATGCGCTGTCGGTGGTCGATCTGGCCGATCCGGACTGGCCGGTCCGCCAGGTGGTCGAACGGTTCGATGTCACCTGGATGCTGGCCGGCAACGTCGGCACCAAGCTTTATCTGGTGACTCAGGAAGGTGCCGAACGAGGGAAGATCGTCACGGTTGATCTCGCCGATGAGCGTCTTGAATTCACCGATCTGATCACGGAGCGGGAGGACGAGGTGCGGCGCATTGCATCATTGATTGGCGACAGGCTGATCGTGTCTTACATGGTCGACGCAAAGACCGAGGTCGAGCGCTTCACGCTCGACGGACAGCCGGATGGCCACGTCGAGCTTCCCGGGATCGGCAGCGCCGGCGCCTTCCATGGCCGGCCGGGCGACGACGAGTCCTTCTTCGTCTTCACCAGCAACGATGCACCGACAAGCATCTACCGGTATGACATTGCGGCGAATACCAGCACAGTCTGGGCCGAGCCCGATGTCGATGTCGATCTGGCAAACATCGTGGTCGAGCAACGCTTCTACGCATCGAAGGACGGCACAAGCATACCGATCTTCATCGTCCGCAGAAAAGACGTGACGGGTCCAGCACCGACGATGCTCTACGCCTATGGCGGCTTCGCCATTCCGATGGTGCCCTACTATTCGCCGGCGGCGATGGCTTGGATCGAGCAGGGCGGCGTCTACGCGACCGCCAACATCCGCGGCGGAAGCGAGTACGGCAAAGCCTGGCACGACGCCGGCAAGGGTCGCTTCAAGCAGAACGTGTTTGATGACTTCATCGCAGCCGGCGACTTCCTGAAAAGCGAAGGCATCGCCAGCCAGGACGGCCTTGCAATCCATGGCGAATCCAATGGCGGGCTGTTGGTCGGCGCGGTCGTCAACCAGCGCCCGGATCTCTTCGCTGCGGCGCTGCCGGGCGTCGGCGTCATGGACATGCTGCGCTTCGATCGCTTCACGGGCGGCAAGCTTTGGACCCAGGAGTTCGGCGATCCTGCCGTCGAGGGCGATTTCCGAAACCTGCTATCCTACTCGCCGCTGCACAATATCGAGCCGGGAAAGGCGTATCCTGCCATTCTCGCGACCACGGCGGACACCGACGACCGCGTCGTGCCGGGGCACTCGTTCAAATATGTGGCGGCGCTGCAGGCCAAAGACCTGGGGTCACGTCCGCGTCTGCTGCGCGTCGAGACCCGATCCGGGCACGGCGGCGGCAAGCCGACCGACAGGATGATCGAGGAGATCGCCGACATGTGGGCTTTTGCAGCCCATTGGACGGGCCTCGAGATCCGCCGACCCGACTGAGTGGGAAAGGTCACGTCGAGGCAGCCGGCCTCTCGTCGATAAGCCGGCGTGCTGCGAGCCAGCTCAGCAGAGCCATGGCGCCGGCCGTGGCGAGACAGAGCGGCAAACCTCCGGCCTGATAGCTCAGGCCGGAGAGCAACGTTCCCAGAAGCCGGCCCGCGGCATTCGCCATGTAATAGAATCCAACGTCACGCGTGATGCGCGTGGCGTCACCGAAGGCGAGGATCAGATAGGAATGGACGGCGGAATTGATCGCGAACACGTAGCCGAACGCGAACAGGCCGCCGATCAGGAAGACGGTCAGCCAAGGTGCCGGCTCGCCTGATACCCAGGCGCTGGCGGCGAGGATGAAAGGGATCGGCACGAGGCATCCGACCCACCAGACCGCCTTGCGGACGACGGCGGACTCGGGGACTGTCGCGGCTTTCAGAATGCGCGGGGCTGCCGCCTGCACGGCGCCATAAATAATGATCCAGGCAGCCAGAAACCCGCCGATCACGAAGAAGGCCCATCGTCTGCCCTCGTCGGTGCCATCGGACAACACGGCCTGGAAGTAGATCGGCACGCCGACCACGAACCAGACGTCGCGCGCGGCGAAAAGGAACATGCGCGCGAGTGACAGCCGATTGACGCGCGGGTCGGACGAGCGCCAGGCCGCGAATTTCGCGTTTCTGTCTTTCGCCGGCAGGCCGGGTGGCAGAAAGAGCGCGACGGCGATGAGGATCACGAGCAGGATCCCAGCCATCGCCCAGATCGCGGTTTCGAACCCGGCGAGCGCTAGCAGTGCCGCGCCGAGGAAGAAACCGAGCCCCTTCACTGCGTTCTTGGAGCCGGTCAACAGCGCCACCCAGCGAAACAGCGTGCCGTCGCCTTGAGGTGCAAGCAGCTTGACCGCCGATTTGGACGACATTTTCGACAGGTCCTTGGCCACGCCCGACACGCCCTGCACGGCCATGACGAAGGCCACCGAGGCAGCGACGCCCCAGGCTGGATCGAGTTGCGCCAGGACGACAAGGGCCAGGATCTGCAGCGTGAGGCCGGCGTAAAGTGTCGATGCGAGGCCAAATCGCGCGGCGAGCCAGCCGGCGTAGAGATTGGTTACGATACCCGCGACCTCGTAGAGCAGGAACAGCCAGGCCAGCTGGATCGGCGTAAACCCGAGGCCGTTGAAGTGCAGCAGCACCAGCATGCGAAGCGCGCCGTCCGAGAGCATGAATGCCCAGTAGGACGCCGTGACGGCGACATAGGCCCGCATGGGACGGGCGGCGCTCACATCGAACCTGCCATCATCCGAACGATATCGGCGAGACGGCAGGCATAGCCCCACTCATTGTCGTACCAGGCGTAGATCTTCACCTGCGTCCCGTTCACGACCATCGTGGAAGGGCCATCGATCACCCCGGATCGGCGATCATTGGTATAGTCGCAGCTGACAAGCGGCCGGGTCTCGAAGCCGAGAATGCCGTTGAGCGGCCCGTCGGCGGCGGCCTTGAACAGGGCGTTCACCTCCTCCGCCGTCGTCGGCCGCTCCACCTCGAAAACGCAGTCCGTCAGCGATGCGTTGAGGAGCGGCACCCGCACCGCATGGCCGTTCAGGCGCCCCTTGAGTTCCGGGTAGATCAGCGTGATCGCTGTCGCGCTGCCCGTCGTGGTGGGGATCAGGTTCATCAGGGCCGACCGTGCGCGGCGCATGTCCTTCGCCGGCCGATCGACGATCGTCTGGGTGTTGGTCACGTCATGGATCGTGGTGATCGACCCGTGGCGAATGCCGATCGCCTCGTGGATCACCTTCACGACCGGCGCCAGGCAGTTCGTCGTGCAACTCGCCGCCGTGACCAGCCAGTGTTGATCCTTGTCGTAGAGATCATGGTTGATGCCATAGACGAGGTTCAGCGCTCCGCCGTCCTTGACGGGCGCGGACACCACGACTTTCTTGGCACCCGCCGAACGGTAGGGCGCAACCTTCGCCGCCGTCTTGAAGACCCCGGTGCAGTCGATCACGAGATCGACGCCGAGTTCCGAGAGCGGCAGCGCCTCGATGGTCTTTTCCCGGGTCAGGCGAATGCGCGTGCCGTTCAGGATGAGGTGGTCGTCGTCATGCGCGATCGGCACGTTCCAGCGTCCATGGACGCTGTCGAACTCCATGAGAAGCGCGTGCTGCGCGGCGTCGCCCATCGCGTCATTGACGAGAACGATTTCACCGCCGGCGCCACTGTCGATCAGGTCACGCAGGACGAGTTTGCCGATGCGGCCGAGGCCGTTCAATGCGATGCGGGTCATTGCTGCCGAATTCCGTTTCTGCGAGATGTCGATGAAGACATCGGGCGAGCAAAGGCCGCCCGGTTGTCATATCCATAATTCCCGAATAGACGAATTAAAAGTGCCGGGCAACCCTGCTGCGGTCGGCTAAGTCGGATCCCCGTGTGCGTTGAGGCCGTCCGGCCGGTAGCGGGAGACGACGCTGGTCGCCGATGGCAGTGCTCCGAAGCTTACCGCCGCTGCCATAGTCAGCCACAGATAGCCGAACGCCCAGCCCGCGATCACGTCGCTCGGCCAGTGGGTGCCGAGATAGATCCGGCTCAGCCCGACCAGAACCGTGAGCCCGACTGCTGCGCCCAAAGCGCAGATTTTCGGCAGCCGGTAGGGCGTGGCGCTCATCGCGAAAACCGCGATCGAACCGAAGAGGAGCGCCGCAAGCAGCGCATGGCCCGAGGGAAAGCTCGTATGCAGCATGGAATAGGAGCCGGGCAGATGGTGCGGGCGCAGCCAGGCGAACACGGCTTTGGCGACATACCCGGCCACGGCGCCCCCGGCGACGCCGACGATCAGGAAGATGGCGGCGGTGAAATGGCGTGCAAGCACCGCATAGGCGAGCATGGCGGCTGCAAAACTCGCCACGATTTCCGGACTGCCCAGTGCGGTGAAGCTCCAGGCGAGAGACGCGATCCTGCCCTCGCCACCCATAGCCCCGAAAGGCTCGGGCAGTCCAAAGAGAAGGAAGCGGTCGACTGCGTGCACGCCGGCGAGAAATTCCAGCGTCGAGAGGCCGAAGATGAGAAGCGCAAGCGCCAGGGATATATTTCGCAAAGCGCCAATCACCATGCCGGCGGGGGGCAAGGACCCGCGAGAACGAGCCCGATGATTGCCGACCGCCGTCAAGGAAGCGTTAAAACACGCTCGTGATCATGCGAATGCTGGTCAGAGCCAGAAACGCTGCGAAACAGTAGCGCAGCGCGGTCGGCGAGATGGCATGGGCGATGCGAGCGCCGAGTGGAGCCGTCAGCATGGAGGCGGGAATGATCGCGGCAAGGCCCGCAAGGTTTACGTACCCGAGCGAGAACGGCGGCAGATCCTCCACGCCGAGGCCGAACCAGATGTAGCCGATGGTGCCGGGGATCGCGATGATGAGGCCGATCGCCGATGCGGTGCCGACCGCCTTGCGGATCGGGTATGCGAAGAACGACAGGATCGGTACCGACAGCGTGCCGCCGCCGATGCCCATCATCACCGAGAACAGACCGATGATCGTTGCGAGCAGTTCTTTCAGCGGGCTCCTCGGCATCTCGCGCTTCTGGGAGGCTTCCGAAGGCTTGAAGGCCATGTTGATGGCGACGATGGCTGCGACGACGGCGAAGACGATGGTCAGCACTTCGCCCGATACATTGCCGCCGATGACGGTGCCGACGATGACGCCGAAGGCGACCGCCGGGCCCCATCGCTTGAGAAGGTCGGTATCGACGCTTCCCTTCTTCCAGTGCGACCGCGCCGACATGAACCCCGTGAAGATGATCGTCGCGAGCGACGTGCCCACCGCCACATGCATGCGCACTTCTTCCTCGATATCGAGACCGATGAAGACGAAAAACAGGACCGGGACGATGACGATGCCGCCGCCGACGCCGAGGAGGCCGGAGATGATACCGGCGATCGCACCGGTGACGACAAGGATACCGATCAGCGTAAGCGCTTCGGTGAGACCGACGTCGAGCATGGAAAGGGTCCTGGAGATATGAGGGTGTGACAGAAGAAAAGGCGGCGCGATGCGCCGCCTTTGTAGCTTAAAGAACGATCGGGTCTCAGAGAACCTTGACGGTGATCTCACCGACGCCGGCGACCTTGCCGACCATCGTGTCGCCCTTGCCGACCGCGCCGACGCCGGAAGGCGTGCCGGTCATGATCATGTCGCCCGGCTGCAGTTCGAAATACTCCGAAAGGATCGAGATCATTTCCGGGACTTTCCAGAGCAGCTGGTTCAGGTCGCCAGTCTGGCGGCGCTCGCCATTGACGTCGAGCGTGACTTCGCCTTCCGTCGGATGGCCGATCTTCGACGCCGGAACGATGGCGCCGCAGGGTGCGGACTTCTCGAAGGACTTGCCGACTTCCCACGGACGGCCGAGCTTCTTGGCTTCGCCCTGAAGGTCGCGGCGGGTCATGTCGAGGCCGACGCCGTAACCGTAGACGTGGTCGAGCGCACTTTCGACCGAGATGTCCCTGCCGCCCTTATGCAGCACGACGACAAGTTCGATCTCGTGATGCACGTCCGACGTCTTCGTCGGATACGGGAAGTCTTCGCCGTAGGTCACGTTCGAGGGCGACTTGAAGAAGAAGAACGGAGGCTCCTTGTCCGGGTCGTGGCCCATCTCCACGGCATGGGCGGCGTAGTTGCGGCCGATGCAGAAGACTCGGTTGATCGGGAAGAGCTCGTCGCTGCCCTCGACGGGCAGAGCGACGACTTGGGGAGGAGAGACCACATAGGTCTGTTCCGCCGGCTTCTTCAATGCACTTTCTGACATGGTCAACTCCTGACTCCTGCGTAGTATTCGACACGCTTCTCAAGCTTTGCAACCAATTCCGCAAGAGTGAGCGCGATGGTGAAGAGGATCAACACCAGGGCCCAGAAGTGGGCCATGAGGAAGTTCTGCTGGTACAATTGGAACAGCGCGCCGACACCGATGATCGAGACCAGAAGCTGGCCGATGACGACGCCTTTGACGCCGCGGATCATGCCAAGCCGGATGCCGGCCAGGATTTCGGGCAGTGCTGCCAGAAGCACCATTTTGAAGCGCTCGGCACGCGAAGCACCGAAGGAGCGCGACATTTCCATGAGCGACGGCGATATGCTGAGCACGCCGGCGCGGGTATCGAGAACGATGATCCAAACCGCGAACATGAAGACCGTGACGATGACGGTCGGCGTGCCGAGGCCGAAGAGGATCATGAACACCGGCACGAGTGCCGAAAGCGGTGCCGACAGGAAGGTATTCACCCACATGTTCAGCATTTTGTCGGCCGCAGGCACCAGGCCCATCAGAAAGCCGAGCGGAATGCCGATAGCGATCGCGAGGGCGAGGCCGCCAAGATAGGACTGTACCGTAATCCGCATCGCCTCGCCAAAGCTGCGCGACGTCACGACGTCGCCAAGCGCTGCGAGGACTTCCGTGAACGGCGGAAACAGCATCACGAGCTCGAAGCGGCCAATGATTTCCCAGATGATCACCCAGACGAGGAGCGAGGCCATCTTGGGCATTTTGAACCCGAAGAGTGTCATGACCTACTCCACATATTTCCGGATGCCCTGCCAGATCTGCTCGACCGTATCCAGGTAGACGTCGTTGCGGCGCAGATCGTCCGGGTTGATGCCCTTCGGGATCGCCGGATCGATGATCTCCGAGATGCGGCCGGGACGAGGCGACAGCATGATGATGCGGTCGGAAACATAAACCGCTTCCTCGATCGAATGCGTGACGAAGAGGAACGTCTTCTTCTCCACCTCGCGCAGCCGGAAGAGATCTTCCTGAAACTTGCGGCGCGTCTGCTCGTCGACGGCCGAGAACGGCTCGTCCATCAAGAGCACGTCGGCATTGACGGCGAGCGCACGTGCAAGCCCGACGCGCTGGCGCATGCCGCCCGAAAGTTCGTGCGGATACTTCTTCTCGAACCCGGCAAGCCCGACTTCGGCGATGTAGTGCTGCGCCTTCTGCTCGCGCTCGGAGCGGGGAACGCCCTGCATCTTCAGGCCGAAGGCGGCATTGTCCATCACGCTTGCCCAAGGCATCAGCGCAAAGTCCTGGAACACGAAGGCGCGTTCCGTGCCGGGGCCGGTCACCGGCTTGCCCTTGACGAGCACTTCACCCGCGGTTGGCTGGAGAAGGCCGGCGACGATCTTGAGCAGCGTGGTCTTGCCGCAGCCCGATGGGCCGAGAAGGCTGGTCAGGTGGCCGGTTTCGAAAGCGATGTTGATGTTGTCGAGGGCGACCACATCGTTGCCATAGACCTTCGAGACCCCCCTGACTTCGATGATGGGGTTGGACGGTTTGGTCACGGGTGTCGGATCCTCGTATGTCTTTGCAAGGGCCAGGCTCATTTAGAACTCCGCTTTTCAGGCCTGAACAGCTTGGCCTCGATCCATTGAAGGGTGCTGACTGCGATGATCGCGAACAGCACGATCGACGCGATCGTCGCGTACATGTGGGCGAAGTTGGCGACGGACCGGTGGTAGGTGATGAGGTCGCCGATGCCCGTCGGCGTGATCAGAAGTTCCGCCAGAACGACGCCCGAGAAACCCTCGGCGACGCCGAGGCGAAGCCCGGCGAACATCATCGGGCTCGCGGCCGGAATGACGATCTGGAAGATCTGCTGGCGCCGGTTGCCCATGAAGGACTGGCACATGGAAACCAGTGACGGCGGCACGTTGCGCACGGCCTTGTAACTGTTGATCGCGATGACCGGCAGCGACAGCATGACGACCGCGAGCACCTTGGACGCAAGGCCGATGCCGTAGACGAAGGTGACGAGCGGGATCAGCGCCGCCATCGGCGCGGCCTGCATGACGATGAAGACCGGCAGCGTGAACCATTCCACGTCGCGGCGCAGGCCCATGGCGACGCCGGCCGTGATGCCGACGATCAGCGAGAAGGAAAGCCCGATGACGAGCGGTTCCATCGTGCGCAGATAGGCGGCACCCATGGACCCGTCGGCCACCATCTCGAAGAAGGCGGAAACAGTCGCGGTGAAGGTCGGGAAGGAGAAGTTGAAGCCCGTCCGTCCGGCATATTCCCAAAGCGCGGCGAAGATCACCACCGAGAGGATTTTCCAGAACAGCGTCACTTCGCCGATGCGGCTCCAGATCGTCGGAGCGTCGCGCCGGGGACCGGCGAAGGCCGGTTGGGCGGTCGGTGAATAGGACATTGATGAACCTGTGATCGTTTCCAGGAATTGGCCGTCGGACGGGATGGAAGCGATGGTCGCTGTTACCCTGCCGCGGCCATGAACCCCTCGTCCGCCCGAAAGGCAGACGAGGGGCCAGGCTCAGTTTCAGTTCTTGGCCGCGTTCAGCGGATCGAAGTCCCAATACATGCTCTCGTCGACATCACCTTCCGGCGCATCCACCTGACCGGCGGCTGCAAGGAAGCTGAGGTCGTCGGTCACGTCTTCCGGCGTCCCGCCGTCGGTCGGGAACACGCCGCTTTCAGCAGACTCGGAGAAATAAGGGGTGATCTCGGCGACGGCCTGGTCCGGCAGATCCGGCAGAAGATCGTACTGCGTGCGCAGTTCCTCCACGATTGCCGGGTTCTCGTTGATCTCGTTCCAGGTGCGCAGCATCTCTTCGACGAAGATCGCGACGTCTTCCTCACGCTCGTTGAGGAAGTCGGCATTGGCATAGAGCGCTTCGTCGGTCGCGTTCACGCCTTCGAGCGGCAGGCGGGCGAACTTGCCGCCACCCTGCTGTTCCAGAAGGCGGAAGGAGGAAGAATCGACGATCGAGGCATTGATCGTGCCCTGCAGCAATGCGCCAGCGCGCACTTCGGCGCCCGGCACGTACGAAATGCCGGAATAGGTGATGCCGTGCTGCTGTTCCATCAGGCGCATCAGCGCCTCGGTGCCCGAGCCACGCGAATGGACGGTGACTTCCTGGCCATCGAGGTCCTGCCAGTCCTGGTAGACCTCGGTGTTGACGACCGGGAAGAAGAGCAGCGTGCTCATCTGGTAGAACATGCGGATCGGAGCGTTCGAATTCTGGATGAAGGCATAGGGCGCACCGACGCCGATATCCGCCTGGCCGCCGACGACCGCTTGGGTCGCGACGTCTTCGGAATTGAAGAAGGTGAGTTCCATCGGAACGCCGCGCTCTTTCGCGCGCTCCATGGCGATCAGCAGGCCGAGGCTTTCGATGCTGGCGATGTCGCCCATGGCGACGCGGACCGGTTCGCCGGTCTGAGCCTGAGCGGCAGCGGACATGGCGACGACGGATGCCGCGGCCATACAGGCGGCGGCTGCGGAATTGAGCAGAGTGCGTTTGATCATGTGGTTTCCTCCCGTGAAGTGACGATCCCTATCCGGCAGCATCAGGTCCTCCACCTTTGCCAATCCGAACATTGGTTAAATCAAATCATCGAATTGGTTGAGCGTCAAGCGCCATCAATTTCGTCCGTTGATCTGCGATGACCGCTGAAATTCCAGGAAATAGCCGGTGGCAGCGGACATCAAGCAGTGCCGCGTCGATTGACAATCGCAAACCAATCCTGCATCCCTTAACCAATCCAGATTGGTCCAATTGCCGGGAGAGCACTTTGCACGGCCAGTTCAGCGACATCGACGGCAAGCGCGAGGGCGGCGAGGCGAACGATGCCACCCTGGTCCAATTGCGCGCCTGGCTGACGCGACACGACTTTCCGCCCGACACGAAACTGCCGGCCGAGCGGGAGCTTGCCGAGATTCTCGGCGTGTCACGCGGCGATTTGCGCAAGGCGCTCGCAACGCTGGAAGCGGAAGGTCAACTTTGGCGCCATGTCGGCAAAGGCACGTTCACGGGCTCGCGCGCGATCGAGGTGATGAGCCTCGCTGAGATTGATCGTCAGACCAATCCCGCCGAAGTCATGCGCACGCGGCTTCTGATCGAGCCGCTGATTGCGCGCGAGGCTGCGCTCAACGCGACGTCGGTCGACATCGATGCGCTGCGCCGCTGCGTCAACCGCACTCATCAGGCCGCCACCTGGCGGCAATATGAGACCGCCGACAACGAGCTTCACCGCCGCATCGCCGAAGCGAGCGACAACCGGCTGCTGCTGGCGCTGTTCGACGCGCTGAATGCGGTGCGCCGCGCCGTCGTCTGGGGCATGCTGCGTACCAAAACGGATCGCCCGCCGGACAATCACCATTCCTTTGCCGAGCATGACCGGATCATCGAGGCGATCGAAAAGCGCGACATCGAAGGTGCCGGGCGCGAAATGTACCTGCATCTTCGCGCGGTGGAGCAAAATCTCATGGAGCGCGGCCTCCCGCGTTGAGATAGAGGCAGGACGCGGCACACGCCGCTCGCCTGCAGCACCGGCTTTGCGGCTGAAATCTTGCCAGATTGGATCGCTTGATGACGAACGGTGAAGAAACAGCTCGGCGTGTCGCTTTCGTCACGGGCGCGGCACAGGGGCTTGGCGCCGCCATCGCCAAAGCCCTTCACGGTGCCGGCCATCGGGTGATCTTCGCCGATATCGATATCGCCAAGGCCGAGCGCGTCGTCGCCGGATTGAATGGAGATGACGCGTTCGCCGTGCCGATCGACGTGCGCGACAGATCCTCGATCGAAAAGGCTGCTGGCCTCTGCGGCGAGCGCTTCGGCCCGGTCGACATCCTCGTCAACAACGCCGCGCTCACGCGCGCCACCGATTTCTTCGATCTCTCGATCGACGAGTGGGACGACCTGATGGCCGTCAATCTGCGCTCGCAGTTCCTGACGACGCAGGTGATGGCTGCCGGCATGCTGGAGCGTGGGTTCGGCCGCATCATAAACATGACCTCCGTCGCCGGTCAGCGCGGCGGACCCGGCGTCCAGGGCCTGCACTACGCAACGTCGAAGGCCGGCATCATCGGGGCGACGCGCTATCTCGCTCAGCTGTTTGCGGAAGGCGGCGTGACCGTAAACGCCATCGCGCCGGGGCCCATCCAGACCGAGCAGACGGCGCTTGCGCCACCGGACCGGGTTGCCCGCGTCGCGGCACAGGTGCCTCTGAAGCGCTTCGGCGATCCGTCGGAAGTAGGCGCGCTGGCAGTTTATCTTGCCTCGGACGCGGCGGGCTTCGTCACCGGCGCGACGATCGACATCAATGGCGGCATTCTGATGCGTTGACGTCTAAGCGCACCCAGCCACAACCCCAGTCGGAAGACGCGGCAGAACAAACGCGTGATTCGGAAAAATGAGACCCTAGTGCATGTCCCGCTTGGCGCGTGCCTGAGTCTCGATGACGAGCAGGATGAACTCGTTTTCCATCGCGGCGATCTGTTCTGGATCGAGGCCTAGAGCGATCGCCGCCGTCAGATTGGCATAGGCGTCCAGAAGCGTGGTGCGCATCGTTTCTGCCGATACGGGATCGCGGATGGGCCTGCAGATCCGTCGGATCAGCCTTGTGGCGACCCTGATCTCGAGCGCACTGCGCGCATGCTGGCCATCGCGAACAGCAATCCTGGCGCCGATCAGACGCACTTGACGATCGATCATAAGTCTCATGCCAGTGCCGTCTCCCAATAAAACGACCTGCGATGCGATGTCGGTTGTTGTCACCGCGAACCATGGCGACGATACCGCTTCTAGCTTGTGCGACGATGGATTTGCAGCGGGGTGTGGTCAAGGGACAAGGATGCCGTAATCCTGTTGATTACGTATCATTACCTACCGATTTCTAAAGAAAATCGAGATCGGTGGTTGGTGGAGCCAAGCGGGATCGAACCGCTGACCTCCTGCATGCCATGCAGGCGCTCTCCCAGCTGAGCTATGGCCCCATTCGCAAACCGCCGTAGCGGGTCGTGGACGGCTTCTTACGTCCGGTTTCCGACGAGATCAAGATGACCTCGTCGAATTTCTTGAACACATCCGGAAGGATGTGACGAAAGCTGAAAGATCAGCTCTCTTCTTCGTCCTCGTTCACGCCGCCGATGAGGTCGCTCATGTCGTCGTCGTCATCATCGTCGTCGTCCGGCAGGAACGTATCGTCGTCATCGTCGTCGATTTCGACTTCTTCCTCGTCGCCGTCGATTTCCGGAATATCGTCCTTCTCGGCCGCATCGCCGTCAGCATCTTCCAGCGGCACCGTCTCCGCCTCGTTGCCTTCGGTATCCAGTTCCTTGACGTCCTCTTCCTCTTCCGCCTCGACGACTTTCGCCACCGCAGTGTCTTCGAAGTAGGACAGCGGATAGCTCTTGCCGGTGTAGGGCGACACGACCGGATCGCGGTTCAGGTCATAGAATTTACGGCCCGTTTCGGGACAGACGCGTTTCGTTCCAAGTTCGGGCTTAGCCACGGCGAACCTCTCGATGGATTGGGGACTGTCGCCAGTCAGCCGGCCCAAAGACCGGCGCGTCGATTTGCGATGTGCGGTCCCCATAATGATGTTGCCACGCCGTGTCAAAGCCTATCTACCGTGCGTTTCCGCGCCGTCGCCGCCCCTTATTTTGCTGCATGGGCGGATGACGCTCGCGCTGCCCTGTGATATCGCGCGACCGGCAATCGCAGATGAGAGGGTCGATCCACGATGGCACATGGCAGCCAAGGCGCAATCCCGGCAACGGCGCGACGTTCCGATCCGCTTTCGGGCACCGTGCGCATTCCGGGAGACAAGTCGATTTCCCATCGCTCCTTCATGTTCGGAGGTCTGGCAGCGGGTGAGACCAGGATCACCGGTCTTCTCGAAGGCGAAGATGTCATCGCGACCGGCAACGCCATGCGCGCCATGGGCGCATCCCTCCGCAAGGACGGCGATGTCTGGATCATCGAAGGCACCGGCAATGGCTGCCTGCTCGAGCCGAAGGCGCCGCTCGATTTCGGCAATGCGGGCACCGGTTGCCGCCTGACCATGGGCCTTGCCGGCACCTATGATTTCGAAACGACCTTCATCGGCGACGCGTCCTTGTCGGCGCGGCCCATGGGGCGCGTCCTCGATCCACTGAAGCTCATGGGTGTGCAGGTAAAGGCGGCCGAAGGCGGCAAGCTGCCGGTGACGCTGCGCGGCCCGCGCATCGCGGCGCCGATCCACTACACGGTACCCATGGCCTCGGCGCAGGTAAAATCGGCGGTGCTGATCGCCGGCCTGAATGCTCCAGGGGTCACCACCGTGACCGAAAAGGTGATGACGCGCGACCATACCGAAAAGATGCTGGCCGGCTTCGGTGCGTCGCTCGACATTCAAACGGATGCGAACGGAATACGCCACATCCGTATCGAGGGTCAGCCGAAACTGAAGGGCTGCGTCATCGACGTGCCGGGCGATCCGTCCTCGACGGCGTTCCCGCTTGTCGCGGCGCTTCTGGTGCCGGGCTCCGACGTCACCATCATGAACGTGCTCATGAACCCGACCCGCACCGGGCTGATCACCACGCTGATCGAGATGGGCGGTAGGATCGACATCCTCAATCCGCGTTCCGCCGGCGGCGAAGACGTCGCCGACCTGCGCGTGCGCCATTCCGAGCTAAAAGGTGTCGTCGTGCCGCCCGACCGCGCCGCCTCGATGATCGACGAATATCCGGTGCTTGCCGTCGCGGCGTCCTTTGCCGAGGGCGAAACGGTGATGGATGGCATCGAGGAATTGCGCGTCAAGGAAAGCGACCGTCTGGCAGCCGTTGCCGCCGGCCTGCGCCTCAACGGCGTCGATTGCACCGAAGGCGAGGCGATCCTGACCGTGCGCGGGACGCCGTCCGGCAAGGGCATCGGTTCGACGCGCGGCAACGCGGTCGCGACGCATCTGGATCACCGCATCGCGATGAGTTTTCTCGTCATGGGACTTGCCAGCGAACACCCGGTCACCGTCGATGATGCGCGCATGATCGCGACGAGCTTTCCGGAGTTCATGGATCTGATGGCTGGCCTCGGCGCCACGATCGAGCGTGGCGTGGAGGAGCCGGCCTGATGGGATTCACGATCGCCATCGACGGCCCGGCCGCTTCCGGCAAGGGAACACTCGCCCGCAGGATCGCCGAGCGCTACGGTTTCCACCATCTCGATACCGGCCTGACCTACCGCGCGACCGCCAAGGCGCTTCTCGACGCCGACCTGCCACTCGATGACGAGCCACTCGCCGCCGAACGCGCCGGCCTCATCGATCTGGCCGCCCTGGATCGCTCGGTGCTCGCCGCGCACGATATCGGTGAGGCCGCGTCGAAGGTCGCCGTCATGCCGGCGGTGCGCCGTGCGCTGGTGGAGGCGCAGCGCCGCTTTGCCGGCCGCGAGCCCGGCGTCGTGCTCGACGGGCGCGACATCGGCACGGTGGTCTGCCCCGATGCCGATCTGAAGCTCTACGTCACGGCCTCGCCCGGCGTGCGCGCAGGGCGCCGCTTCGAGGAGATCGGCAAGGCCGGCGGCAGCCTTTCTTATGATGACGTTCTGGACGACATTCGCCGCCGCGATGCCCGCGACATGGGCCGCGTGGATTCGCCGCTGCGCCCCGCCGACGACGCGCACTTGCTCGATACGTCGGAAATGAGTATAGAGGCCGCGTTTCGCGCTGCCCAAATCCTCATTGATGGGGCGTTGGCGCGCAAGGAACCAAGTTAAGCCATTCCGCGAGAGACCACTGCGCCGGATCATTGGCCACCGCCTTCGGGCGACAAGGCCAGGTCACTCCTGGAATGATCGCAACACAAGATACCGGCGCGTGCCAGGCCAGCATGAAGATTGCGGCCCGGTCACCAGGAGCACTCAATGTCAGTAGCAAACCCCACGCGGGAGGACTTCGCAGCCCTCCTCGAAGAATCCTTTGGCGGTAATGATCTCGCGGAAGGCTACGTTGCCAAGGGCATCGTAACCGCGATTGAGAAGGACATGGCCATCATCGACGTCGGCCTGAAGGTCGAAGGCCGCGTCCCGCTGAAGGAATTCGGCGCCAAGGGCCGCGACGGCCAGATGAAGGTCGGCGACGAAGTCGAAGTTTATGTCGAGCGCATCGAAAACGCGCTTGGCGAAGCAGTTCTGTCGCGCGAGAAGGCTCGCCGCGAAGAGAGCTGGGTCAAGCTCGAAGTCAAGTTCGAGGCCGGCGAGCGCGTTGAAGGCGTCATCTTCAACCAGGTCAAGGGCGGCTTCACGGTCGATCTCGACGGCGCTGTCGCCTTCCTGCCGCGTAGCCAAGTCGACATCCGTCCGATCCGCGACGTCACGCCGCTGATGCACAACCCGCAGCCCTTTGAAATCCTCAAGATGGACAAGCGCCGCGGCAACATCGTCGTTTCGCGCCGCACGGTTCTCGAAGAGTCGCGTGCCGAGCAGCGTTCGGAAATCGTCCAGAACCTCGAAGAGGGTCAAGTCGTTGAAGGCGTCGTCAAGAACATCACCGATTACGGTGCGTTCGTCGATCTCGGCGGCATCGATGGCCTGCTGCACGTCACCGACATGGCATGGCGCCGTGTGAACCACCCGACGGAAATCCTGTCGATCGGCCAGACCGTCAAGGTCCAGATCATCCGCATCAACCAGGAAACGCACCGCATCTCGCTCGGCATGAAGCAGCTCGAGGCGGATCCGTGGGATGGCATCGGCACCAAGTACCCGACCGGCAAGCGCATCACGGGCACTGTCACGAACATCACCGACTACGGTGCGTTCGTTGAGCTGGAGCCGGGCATCGAAGGTCTCATCCACGTCTCGGAAATGTCCTGGACGAAGAAGAACGTTCATCCCGGCAAGATCCTGTCGACGACTCAGGAAGTCGACGTGGTCGTTCTCGAAGTCGACCCGCAGAAGCGCCGCATCTCGCTAGGCCTCAAGCAGACGCTCGAAAATCCGTGGGATGTCTTCGCTCAGAAGCACCCTGTCGGTTCGGTCGTCGAAGGCGAAGTCAAGAACAAGACCGAATTCGGCCTGTTCATTGGCCTCGACGGCGATGTCGACGGCATGGTTCACCTCTCCGACCTCGACTGGTCCCGTCCGGGCGAGCAGGTCATTGAGGAGTTCAACAAGGGCGACATGGTTCAGGCCCAGGTTCTCGACGTCGACGTCGAGAAGGAACGCATCTCGCTCGGCATCAAGCAGCTCGGAAAGGATGCCGTCGGCGATGCCGCAGCTTCCGGCGACCTGCGCAAGAACGCTGTCGTAACCGCGGAAGTCACCGCAGTGACCGATGGTGGCCTCGAAGTCCGTCTCGTCGACCACGAAAACCTGGAATCGTTCATCCGTCGCAACGATCTCGCTCGCGATCGTGACGATCAGCGTCCGGAGCGTTTCTCGGTTGGCCAGAAGCTCGACGCACGCGTCGTCAACTTCTCTAAGCGCGATCGCAAGATCACGCTGTCGATCAAGGCTCTCGAGATCGCAGAAGAGAAGGAAGCCGTCGCGCAGTTCGGTTCGTCCGACTCGGGCGCTTCGCTCGGCGACATTCTCGGCGCCGCGCTCAAGAAGCAGGGCGACGACAAGTAAGCCTCGGCCATTCGGCCACTTCAAAGACAAAGGCCCGCGAAGAGCGATCTTCGCGGGCCTTTTTCGTTTCAGGTCGGTGGTGCCAAAAATTCAATTCAGCGGAATGACGTTGTCGGCCTTGCCGTCCTGGTAGCGCGCGGAAAGAGCGGCATAGCGCTCGGTGATCCGGGCAGCCTGCGCTTCCAGTGCGGCGCGCTCAGCCTCGGGCGCTGCGGCGATCAGAGCGGCGATCGGTGCCGATTTCCAGAACGCATTGTCGCGCGCGTAGCCGCCCGGCTCCAGCCGGAAGACTTCCTTCAAGATCTTCAGATCGTGCGGGATGGAGAAACTGTCGCGCGAATCCTCGTGGCTGAAGAAATAGGTGAAATTGTCGAAGCCTGCCCAGGTGATCGCCGACAAACACATCGAGCAGGGCTCGTGCGTCGAGAGGAATATCAGGTCGCCCGTCGGCGGTTTTTCTGCCATCTCGTAGAAGCGCTTTAGCGTGTGGACTTCACCGTGCCACAGCGGATTTTCCGTCTCGTTGTTGGTTTCGGCGATGACGAGCGATAGATCCGACTTGCGCAGGATCGCCGCGCCGAAGACCTTGTTGCCTTCGGCGACGCCGCGCTCGGTCAAAGGCAGGATGTCGGTCTCGATCACATCCAGGAGCCGCCTGGCAAGGCGATCCTCGTTCATGGTCGGCTCCTGTCGTTCAGGTCAGCTATGGGCGAAGATGTCTGTTTCTTCCCAGCCGATGAGATCGAGCTTCGCCCGTGTCGGCAAGAATTCGAAGCACGCCTCGGCAAGCGTCTGGCGTCCGTCCCGCTCGAGCCGTGCGGCGAGCTTGTCCCTGAGGCCGTGCAGATGGAGCACGTCGGAGGCGGCATATTCGAGCTGAGCGTCCGTCAGCGTCTCGGCACCCCAATCGGACGATTGCTGCTGCTTGGAGATGTCGACCTCCATCAGCTCCTTCAGATTGTCCTTCAGGCCGTGTCGGTCTGTGTAGGTGCGCGTCAGCCGCGAGGCGATCTTGGTGCAGAACACCGGCGCGCAGGTGACGCCGAAAGCGTTGAAGAGCACGGCGATATCGAAGCGCCCGAAATGGAAGATCTTGGGCAGCGCGGGGTTGGCGAGAAGTGCCACGAGGTTCGGCGCTTCCCTCTGGCCGGCTGCGATCTGGATCACGTCGGCCGAGCCGTCGCCCGGCGAAAGCTGCACGACGCAGAGCCGGTCGCGGCGCGGCACGAGGCCGAGCGTTTCCGTGTCGATCGCGATCGCGCCGGTATAGCGTGCCGCATCCTCGATCGAGATGTCGCCGCGATGCAGCCTGATATTCCCAGCCATATGATCCTCTTGCCCTGTCGCCTGCCGTGTTCGTCAGCGTTCAGCCTATAGCGACGCCGGCTCCAAGTGGCAAACGGGGAACTTAAAGCGGCGAGGATGCCTCGGCATTGTGGCGGATCAGGAAGTCGACGAGTTCGCGCGCAAAGACAGGCAGATCGTTGCGGTCCCTGAGGCAGATCTTCAATTCACGCGTCGCCCACCCGTCGGAAAGGGAAACCAGCGCGATGTCGTGGCTCTTCGAAAGCCTTCGCGCCACGGTTTCGGGAATGAGGCCGACACCGACGCCTGCCTCGATCATGCGGCACATGGCCTCGAAGCCCGAAACGCGGATCCGGATGGCAAGGCTGGTGCCCATGTCGGAGGCAATCTGTTCGGCAAAGCCGTGGATGGCGCTGCCGGCATGGAGCAGCACGAAGTTTTCGGCGATCGCCTGTGCAAACGCGATCTCCCCGAGGCCGGCAAGACCGTGGCCGAGCGGTGTCGCGAGCACGAGCCGATCACGCTGGTACGGGATCATTTCCAACCCTTCGGCCGGAACGGTACCCGCAAGAATGCCGATATCGACGACGCCATCGGCGACGGCGCGTGCGATTTCCGGGCTCAGCCGCTCCTCGAGGTCCACATCCACCATCGGATGGTGGACGAGATAGGCGCCGAGCGCTGCCGGCAGGATCTCGGTAATAGCCGTCGTGTTGGCAAAAATGCGGACCCGACCCTTGAGACCCGTGGAATAGGCCTGCAGGTCGCCATGCAGCCGCTCCGTCTGGCGCTGGATCATGCGCGCATGGTCGAGCAGCGTTTCCCCGGCCCGCGTCAGCTCGACCCCCTGGCTCATCCGCCGCAACAGCGGCGTGCCGAGCGTTTCTTCGAGGTTCTTGATGCGCAGGCTGGCTGCGCCGAGCGACAAATGGCTCCGCTCGGCACCGCGCGTCAGATTGCCGGCTTCCGCCACGTGGATGAAGAGCCTGAGATCGGTCAAATCGTATCGCGGTAGGGACATGGGGCTCCGGATTTCGCGCCGCGTGACAACCGCCCTTTCGATGCAGGCAAAGCCGGGCTTTGGCAATGGCGAATTGCCTTACTGCGCACCGGCTTGCTAGCTGTCGTTGGCACGGAGGACGGTTACAATGACAGCGCACGACACCATGGCAGCAGACGGCGCCGGCGAAAGCGCGACGCTCGCCGCTTTCGCCTCGGAGCTCGATCTCGATGCCGTGCCTGCCGATATCGTCGCCCGGACGGAAGATCTTTTCGTCGATTGGGTTGGTTCGGCACTTGCAGGAAAAGGTGTTGCGCCGGTCGAGGCGATCGCCGCATTTGCTAAGGTGATGGGCCCGGCCGATGGTCCGTGCGAGACGCTGATCGACCGCGGCCGCACGTCGCCGCTCTTCGCCGCGATGGTCAATGCCGCCTCGTCCCATGTCGCCGAGCAGGACGATGTCCACAATGCCTCGGTCTTCCATCCGGCGGCTGTCGTGTTCCCGGCAGCATTGGCTGTCGCGCAGGCAACCGGCGCATCGGGCAAAGAGTTTCTGGCGGCATCGATAGCCGGCTATGAAGTCGGGATCCGGGTTGGCGAGTTCCTCGGCCGGTCGCACTATAAGATCTTCCATACGACGGGCACCGCCGGGGCCTTTGCCGCCGCTGCTGCCGCCGGCCGCCTGCTCGGCCTGACGCCGGCTCAAATGAACCACGCATTTGGGTCCGCCGGAACGCAGGCCGCCGGGCTCTGGGAGTTCCTGCGCGACGGCGCCGATTCCAAGCCCCTGCACACGGCGAAAGCCGCCGCGAACGGGCTGACTGCAGCCTATCTCGCGCGCGATGGCTTCACCGGTGCATCCCGCATCTTGGAAGGCCCGCAAGGGCTTGCCGCCGGCATGTCGAGCGACGCCGATCCGAGCCGCCTCGTCGACCGGTTGGGATCGCGATTTGCGGTGGCCGAAACCTCCTTCAAATTCCACGCGTCCTGCCGCCATACCCACCCTGCGGCCGATGCGCTTCTGAAAGCGATGACCGAACAGAAGCTCGCCATGGCCGATATCGCGTCCGTCACGGCCTTCGTGCACCAGGGCGCGATCGATGTGCTCGGTCCGGTCGTGACGCCGAAGAGCGTTCACCAGGCAAAGTTCTCCATGGGAACGACGCTCGGTCTCATCGCTGCCCACGGCCGCGCCGGCATGACGGAGTTCGACGAGGCATTCGATCGTGCCGATGTCGCGGATTTCCGCGCGCGCGTCACGATGGTGCTCGATCCGGAGGTGGACGGTGCCTATCCGGCGCGCTGGATTGGCAAGGTACGGGTTTCAACGAGGGACGGGCGAACCGTCGATGCGCGCGTGGATGAGCCCAAGGGTGATACCGGCAACACGCTGAGCCGCGGTGAGATCGAGGCGAAGGTGATCGGGCTTGCCCGGTTCTCGAATGCCACCGACCCGGCTGAAATAACGAAGCTTCTGCCGCGCCTCTGGGCTATCGGCGAACTGAACATAATGGGGCCGCTGATCGCGGCTGGCTGAGGGAGACGCATCTCATGACGATCAAGGACCTGCCTGAAAGCGAAGAGATCACCCAGATCCGGGAGAGCGTGCGCCGGCTCTGCGCGACGTTCTCGCCGGAATACTGGCGCAAGCTCGACCGCGAGAATGCCTATCCGACCGACTTCGTGAAGGCGCTCTCCGATGCCGGGTATCTGTCGGTGCTGATCCCGGAAGATTACGGTGGCTCCGGCCTGCCGCTCTCCGCCGCCGCGGCGATCCTGGAGGAAGTGCAACGCGCCGGTGCCAACGGTGCTGCCTGCCACGCGCAGATGTACATCATGGGTGCGCTGCTTAGGCACGGCAACGAGGCCCAGAAGGAGAAATACCTGCCGGGCATCGCGTCCGGCGAGCTGCGCCTCCAGGCTTTCGGCGTGACGGAGCCGACCAGCGGCACCGATACGAGCTCGATCAAGACGTTCGCCCGGCGCGATGGAGACCGCTACGTCATCAACGGCCAGAAGGTCTGGACCTCGCGTGCCGAGCATTCAGACCTGATGCTGCTTCTCGCCCGCACGACGCCGAAGGAAGACGTGACGAAGCGCACCGATGGCCTGTCGGTCTTCATCGTCGACATGCGCGAGGCGCTGAAAGCCGGCATGACGATCAAGCCGATCCGCACCATGATGAACCACTCCACCACGGAAGTGTTCTTCGACGATGTCGTGGTGCCGGCCGAAAGCCTCGTCGGCGAGGAAGGCAAGGGCTTCCGCTACATCCTCTCGGGCATGAACGCCGAGCGCATCCTGATCGCCGCCGAATGCATCGGCGACGCGAAATGGTTCATCGACAAGGCCTCGAGCTACGCCAACGAACGCATGGTGTTCGGTCGCCCGATCGGTCAGAACCAGGGCATCCAGTTCCCGATCGCTCGCGCCTATGCCCAGATGCGCGCGGCCGAACTGATGGTGCATGAAGCAGCGCGCCGGTTCGAGGCTGGCGAGGATTGCGGCGAGCAGGCCAACATCGCGAAGATGCTTGCTGCCGAAGCATCCTGGGCTGCGGCCGAAGCGTGCGTCCAGACCTTTGGCGGCTTTGCCTTCGCCGAGGAATACGACGTCGAGCGCAAGTTCCGCGAAACGCGCCTCTACCAAGTGGCGCCGATCTCCACCAACCTCATCCTCAGCTATGTGTCGGAGCATGTTCTCGGCATGCCGCGCTCCTATTGACGGCGGGAGGAGGTTTCATGTTGCCGCTGGATGGATTGCTGGTCGTTTCGATCGAACAGGCCGTCGCCGCGCCCACCTGCACGCAGCGCCTTGCGGATGCGGGCGCGCGGGTGATCAAGGTCGAACGGGCCGAAGGCGAAACCGCGCGCCACTACGACAAGGCGGTGCATGGCACGAGTGCCTATTTCGCCTGGCTCAACCGCGGCAAGGAAAGCACGGTTCTCGATATCAAGGACCCGGCCGATCTCGCGCTTCTGAAACGCATGATCGCGAAGGCCGACGTCTTCGTGCAGAACCTGGCGCCCGGCGCGACCGAGCGCCTCGGCCTCGGTGCGAAGGACCTCGTCGCGCGCCATCCCCGCCTGATCGCGCTCGACATCGTCGGCTATCCGCAGGACAGCGACTATGCCGCCATGCGCGCCTACGACATGCTGATCCAGGCCGAAGCCGGCATCTGCGCCGTCACCGGAACGGCGGATACGCCGGTCAAGGTCGGCGTGTCTTTGGCCGATGTGCAGACCGGCATGAACGCCCATGCGGCGATCCTCGAGGCGCTGATCGAGCGCTCCCAGACCGGCAAGGGGCAGGCGATCGAGATCGATATGTTCGCCGCCATGGCCGATATGATGAGCGTGCCGCTTTTCCACCATGTCTATGCCAACCGGGCGACGCCCCGCACCGGCCTCAGCCACGCGGCGATCTTCCCCTATAACAGCGTCGCATGCTCGGACGGCGAGATCGTCATCGTCGTGCAGAATCCCGGCGAGTGGAAGCGACTGTGCACCGCCCTGCTCAAGCGGCCGGACCTCGTCGACGATCCGAGATACCGCGACAATCCCACCCGCGTCGAACATCGCCGCGAACTCGGCGCCATCCTCGACGAGGTGTTCGGGGCGATGACGCGCAGCGAGGCGATCGCGCTCCTCGAAGCGAACGCGCTTGCCTGGTCGAAAGTGTCGACCGTCGCCGATCTCGCCGCGCATCCCGCCCTGCGCCGTGTCGCTGGCGTGGTGCCGGGTGGCGCGTTCGAGCCGGTCGCGTCGCCTGTCCGGCGGCGGGTGAAAGGCGGGCCCGTGCCCGAACTTGGCCGCGATACCGAGAATGTCCGGGCCGAGTTTGCCGAAGGGGACGATCGATGACCGAAACCGTCGATATGGATCATTTGCGCGGCTGGATCGGGCGCGAGGAAGCGCAGGTCGAAACCGTGACGAAGGCGTTGATCGAGCGCTTCGAGGCGACGATCGGCCGTGCTCTGCACCGTGAGGCTGATGCCGCGCCGCTCGCCATCCACTGGTGCCTGGCGCCGCCCGCCGTTGCGCCCGAGGGCCTGGGGCCGGACGGGCATCCGGCGCGCGGTGGTTTCCTGCCGCCCGTTCCCTTGCCGCGCCGCATGTGGGCAGGCGGGGCGATGACGTTCCTGCGGCCGCTGAAGCCCGGCGATGTGGTAACGCGCCGGTCGCGCATCGCGGATATCGTTCATAAGACGGGTCGCAGCGGCGAACTTGTCTTCGTGACGGTCGCCCACGACATCATTGCCGATGGCGAGGTCGCGGTGTCGGAGCGCCAGGATATCGTCTACCGCCCGATGGATGCCGCAAAGCCGACCCCCGTGCCGGATCAGCCGCGCGTCGGCGCCCACAGCATTTCCGTCGATGCGACGACGACATTGCTGTTTCGCTATTCGGCGCTGACCTTCAACGGCCACCGCATCCATTACGATGTGGATTACGCCCGCAGCGAGGAAGGCTATCCCGGCCTCGTCGTCCACGGCCCTCTGCAGGCGACATTGATGCTGCATCTCGCCGCGCGACTGTCTGATGGTCGCCCCGTTGCCACGTTCAGCTATCGCGGCGTGTCGCCCCTTTTCCACGGCCCGCCGTTCACGGTAAACGCCGACGACACCGATGACGGCTTCGATCTCTGGTGCGCCGACCGCCAGGGGCGCACCACGATGCAGGCGCAGGCGACTTTCTGACCGCCTCACGGCGTCGATGGCGCAGCCGTCTTGATCAGCGTTGCGGCGCGACCGAACATGCGCCGCAGCAGGCTTGCCAACGCCCGTCCGAGCGAGGCCGTCGGCGCGACATTGATCGGCGTCTTGCTGAAGAGCCAACCGATCACGATGTGGCGAACATCGGCCGCATCGTAGGTGACTGCGCCGTTTCGCTCGCAGGCGGCGACGATCTCCACCCTCACCATATTGGCGTCGACGGCACGGTCCAGCACCCGCCCCGCCAGGATCAGCCCATCGAAGGGCGAGAACCACATCGTATCCCCCACCTTCGATTTGGCAGAAAGGGCGCCCCGTTCGAGCACGAGTTCAGCGTCGAAGGGCGATATGGTCACGACGCGGCCCATCTCGGTGATGCCGGGGATCGCAATTCTCGTCGCGCGGTTGAGCGGAAATCGCACGTCCTCGGCTGCCGGGCGAGGCAACTCGATGCAGACGAGCAGCGAGACGAACGCGTAGACCATGACGATAAGTCCCCAGGCGATGGAGAAGGCGTCGAGATCGTTGTGGGTGTTGAGGATCGGCCCGCGCACCATGCCTATGAAGGTGAGAACGATGATCGCGAAGAAGGTCAGCGCCAGCGGGTAAATCACCTGCACTTTGCTGCGGTCCTCGCCCTTGGCCGTCACCTTGAACGGCCGGCCGAAGGGCCTGACGATCGCGTGGGCGATGGCCACCGTGATCGGCAGGGCGACCACCATCTGCGAGACTTCGGTGAAGAGCGGCAGCGAGCGCCGTCCAGACACCCACGCATGGAAGATCCACATCCCTGCGACCGTCGGCAGCGCATAGAGGAAGAAAGCGGCCGGCTCCATCAAAATAGCCGGCAGCCCCATGAAGTAATAAAGGATCGGCGCGGCGAGCAGCATCAGGATGAACGGCCGGCAGAACCAGAAGAGCAGGCCGTGGAAATAGTGCAGCCTGGCGGTGAAGTTGTAGCCTGAGCCACGGAACGGCCCATCCTTCAGAAGCGCCCCCTGGATCGTGCCGAGGCACCAGCGGCAGCGCTGCGTGATATAGCCCGAGAGACTTTCGGCAGAAAGGCCCACCGACAGGCGCTCGTTCAGCCACCGCGTTTTGAAGCCCTTCTGAAGCAGCCGGTAGGTGAGGTGGATATCCTCCGTGACGGTCTCATGCGGCATGCCGCCGATGAGATCGAGCGCGCCGCGCCGCACGACGCAGGACGTGCCGACGCAGAACGCTGCGCCCCACGCATCTTTCGAAGGCTGCATCACGTCGAAGAAGATGCGCTGGTCGTCGACCCACGCATCCTTGGCGAGGAGATTATGCTGGACCGGATCGGCGTTGTAATAGAACTGCGGTGTCTGTACGACGCCGATCGTCTCGTCGGAGAACTGGCCGACGGTCCGCTTGAGAATGGGCGACTGCGGCGCGAAGTCGGCATCGAGGATGAGCACGAAGGGCGCATTGGAAATCTCGGCCGATCGCGCAAGGCCATTATTGAGATTGCCGCCCTTGGCGCCCTTGTTGTCGGCCCGCGTGATGTGATGCACCCCGACCTTGGCGCAGAATTCGCCGAGCCAGGCGCGATTGCCGTCGTCGAGCACGTAGACGGTAAAATTCGGGTAATCGATTGCCTTTGCCGCAAGGATTGTGCGTTCGAGGATGAGAAGGTCTTCGTTGTATGTGCAGATGAAGACGTCGACGCCCGGCACCGCCTCGCCGCGCCCGGCGGCTTCTTCCAAAGCGCGCTGGCTTTCATTCGCCTCCGCCGTCCGGTCGCTTCGTTTGAAGAAGAACACGATGGAGAGGATCGTGTAGAAAACGATGATCGTCTCGAAGGCGAGATAGATGCGCGGCCAGATCGCATACGCGCTCCACTCGAACTGGGGCAGCGTATCGGAGAGGCGGAACAGCAGATAATTACCGATCATCACGATGACGATTGTGCCGAAGACGACGCGATCGAGCGTCTTGTTGCTGTCGAGGAGAAAAGCACAGGCGAGGACGAGCACAGCCGCGATAAGGGAGAAAAGGCCCGCGTCGCTGAGCGTTACGGTTTCGGGCGACATGAAGGTGGCTCCAGGGGTGTTGCGGCGCTCTCCCTGCGCCCGGTGAAGGGGTTCCAGTCGAGCGCGGCCAGCGCCGCCCACGCGGTCGCGCCGACATGCGGCAAGCGGTAATATTTGAAATCGCCCGGTTGGGACGCCGGCCCCACGCTCAGGCCTGTCGTGAGTTCCTCGTCGGCGGTGGCGTAGACGAGGCCGCTGGTTGCGAAATTCTCCGCGATCGTCGCGAACAGCGGCTCCGCCTTGTCTGCAGCGCCGGTCAACCGGTAGGTGAGCGCCGCCTGCGCCGTGCCCTCCAGCCAGATGCCGTCGCGATCGTCGTTGAAGTCGAAGCCCGTGACAGCTGGCCCTCCAATGCCGTGATTTTCTTCGGTCCAGGCCATGATCTCGTCGGCGCGATCGGCGAAGCGGGAAGTCGCGATCGGCGCCCAGAGCTGTGCGTCGAGGCCGGAGCTCGTCAGGTTCGGCGTGTCGCTGTCGGGCAGAGTTCCGATATGGAGGCTGCCGGTGTCGGGCCGCCACATTGCTTCGAGAAGCGCATCGGCGCCTTCTGCGGCCCCCGCCCAACCGGCGCCGCCGTCGAGGCTTTCGAGCCAGCGATTGGCGGCGTAGACGTCGATATTGTGTTCGGTCGATTTCCAGGTCTGCAACTGCGGCGCGGGTTCATGGCCGAAGAAGCCACCGAAATAGCCTTTGCCCGCCGGATCGCGCGTCTGAGCGTTGATGAAATCCATGACGTCCATCGCAGTCTGCAGGAAGATCGGTTCGCCCTCTTCCGCATTGGCCGTCATCAGAGCCAGCGCGCCCCATGCCGTGCTGCCGGTTGCCGAGCCGACCTGGTAGCCGTCCTCGATCCAAAGATTGGCGTTCGCGTCCCAGTACCCGGGAAGCAGCACGCTTTCCTCCGCCTGCGACACGGGACCCGACCGATAGGCATTGCGCAGTCGCCCGTCGTGATAATGCCGGTCGGTGGCATGCGCGACGATCAGCGCGTCGGCGACACGCCGCGCTTTTTCCGGCTTGTCGCATGCATAAAGCGCAATTGCGGCCAGCGCGTTGTCGTAGGTGAACGCAGTGTTTTCCAGCGAGGGATGCAGCCGCGAGCCGGCATTCGCCGCTTCGAAGCTGCGGTAGAAATACGGGCCCTCGCCATCCGGCATCAGCGCGTCGAGCGCAGCGCAGGCCGAGCAGGCGACGCTTTCGCGCATGGAAGTGGTGTCGTCACCGGGTGCGTCTTGAGCGAGCGCCGTGCTCGCCCCAAGCAGGCACGACAAAGCAGCTGCCACCGATGGATGAAGGCGACCAGCGTCCGATCTCCCCATCAAGCGCGCCGAGCCGCGACGATCCTGCTTAGCCGTCGACATTGGAGCGCGCCTCAATAGTTGACGCGCGCAACCGTTGCGGCAACAGCTTCTTGGTCGCTGTCGGCCGCCGCCTGGGCAAAGCCGAGAACGCCGTCCAGCCGAAGATAGGGACCGACGACCGCCGCGACGTCGGTGGAATAGCGCACCAGCTTTTCGATCATCGGCTCGCCGAGCGAAACCACGACATCCTCGCCGACATGGCACCCGAAGAACTTCGACTGATCGTCCTCGACCAGCCCGGAGCCTTCGCCGTCTCCGGCTTCGCTGTCGAGCTCGACGAGGACATACACCTCATGTCCCTCGGCTTCGGGAAGCTCTTCGAAGTAGCGGTCTTCGCCGCCCTTGCCGAAATAGCGCACGATCTTTGAGACGCGGCCCTGGCGTTGCTGCCCGATGCTGCGGATGTTGACCAGCGACGGCGTCCCGATTTCGATGTCGGCCACATCACGGCTCGAATAGACGGCGGCGACGAAGGCTTCGTTGCAATCGAGCGACCGGGCGATCGGCTGGCCCTGGGTCAGGAAGTTGCCATAGGCGGCTTCGACGCTGACCACTTGGCCGGATGCTTCGACCATGACTTCGGCTGCGCCGATGCCACCGAGACGGTTCTGTTCGCCATCGAGCAACTGGGTCAGTTCGGTCAGCCGGCGCTCCATCTGGCTGATTTCGGTTTCGGCTTCTTCCACGTCCACCGCAAGGGTCTTCCGCTGCAGTTCCAGCGATAAAATGTTGGTGGCGCTCTGGCCGCCGGTGAAGATGCCTTGCTCGAAAAGCGAGCGCAGCAATTGCTGCCGTTTCAGTTCGCCTTCGGCACCCTGCAATTCGAACTCGGCCGCCGCCCGCTGCTGGAGCAATGGTTCCATGCTCTCGGCCTTAATGACACCGCGTTCCAGCAGGATCTGCTGGCGTTCGACCAGCGCCTGCTGCTCGCTCGCCTTTGCCTGGAAATATTGAACGTTCGAGCTGGCACCCTCGACGATGGAGGCGAGTTCTTCCAACGCGCCACGCTTGACGTCGGTGATCTGGATGTCGATCAGCGTCAACCGGTCACGGCGTTGGTCGAGCGCGGCCAGCTCGTTGTTCAGCCGCTCCTCGATATCGAGCTTCTCCAATCGCAGGCCGACCACGGAGGTCTGGTCCTGGTTCGGGTTCGACATCACGGCGGCCACGAAGCCTGGTTCGACGGCAGCGCCGACTTCCAGCCGGATGTCGTCGATCCGCCCGTAGATAGGAGATGTGATGAGATGCACGGGTGCGTTCACCACCGCTTTTTCGGAGACGATGAAGAACTGGTTCGGGATCATGGCGAAGGCCATGGTCGAAACCAACGCTGCAGCAAAGATGAAGCCGAATGCGCGCGCGATGCCCAGGACACGATGGTCGGACGTGCCGCCGATTTTAGAACTCGTCATAACTTTCAATCTCCGTCTCGAATCATCCGAGGCCAATTGAAAGGCGTTTCCAAGCGGGACCTCTTGGCGGGTCTGAGCAGCAGCGCTCCGCTTAAGGCGAGCTATTAATCCTTTTTTAACTTGGGGTAAAGCGGACCAAGGTCCGACTATACAATCAAATCGTACAATCTTCGATTGGTATTAGACGTGATCCTATGTACTGATGCGATATTTATGAGCGCAAAAAGTGCGCTTTGTTTCTATATCGGGCAGGATCTGACTAATTAATATGCGATTAAGCATCTTGCAGGGTTTTCGTCTAAACATAACGTCAGTACGCGTGGCATATGGGGTACCTGCCACGCGTAATGTCGCAAGCGGGTTGCTGCATCAACGCGCGCCGTTCCAGTCGAGCAAGTCGAAGATAGCGCCCACATCCGCGCTCTTCTCTAGCGTCCAGACCATGTCGAAGACCTGCTGCATGCGCGCGTTGTCGATCAAGCCTTCTGCGCAGTCGCGGAACTTGCCTTCCAGCTCCGCATCGGAGAGGGGATTGTGTGGGCTACCTCGGTAGTTCTCGTCTGCCCAACGCTCGATGATGCGGCCGTCGGTCGTCGTTACTTCGATCTTCGAACGGATGCGATCCCATCCCATGTCCTCGATCGACTGGTCGAATTCCGTCTCGATTCGGGACTGCATGTCCTGCGATGCGGCCGAAGACACGAACTCGTCGGTAAATTCCGCCTTGCCGGCGCGCCCGGCGAGAATGATCGCGGTCAGCAGGAAGGCGAAGGAGAACTTGCCCTCCAGTTCGGTGCGGGCAATGCGGAAGCGGATCGGGCCGAGCACGTTGCTGCCGGCCTTGAGTTTCACGGAATGGACGTCTTTCGCCTCAAGCCCGTTCTCGCGCATCAGGAAAAGCAGGGCGTCCATGCTCGGGTGGGTGAGCACGCCCGAAGGGTATGGCTTGATCGAGACGCCGGGGCTTTCCATCGTGTGCGGCTTGCCGAACTTGTCGTTCACCAGTGCCGGTTCGCCGCCGGGCCCGGCAATTGCGAGATAGCCCCAGCGGCCATCGAGCGCTTCCGGATTGGCCGAAAAGCCGTGCCGCACGAGAAGAGCCGCTGTGATGCCGTTTTCGGCGGCGCGACCGACATGCATCGGCTTGGTCATCGTGCCGAAGCCCGCGCGAATGCCGGAAGCCATGGAAGCCGCGACGCCGAGCGTCTTCGCCACGTCTTCTTCGTCCATGCCGAGCATCTTGGCCGCCGCCGCAGCGGCCGCAAACGTGCCGATCGTGCCGGATGTGTGGAAGCCGCGCATGTAGTGATCCGGGTTGATCGCCTCGGCGATCTTGCAACCCACTTCGAAGCCGGCCGTGAACGATGTCAAAAGCGTCTTGCCGTCGACGGGCTTGCCCGTTTCGCCGGCGACCAGGTCGGCCATGGTCAGTGCGGCGACCAGCGGCGGCATGGTCGGATGCATCAGCAGGCCATAGGGCCGGCCCGGACCTTCGGCGAGCTGCGTGTCATCCCAGTCCATCGCGTGGCCAGCGGTCGCGCTCCAGAGCGCGGCGAGATGGGCGGGCACATTGCGCGACGCATACCCGATCAACCGCGCCTGCGGCGTGCCGCCAAGGCTGTCGATATAGGCGCCAAGGGGCGCCATGCCCGGCTGTTCGGATCCGGCGAGCGCAACGGCCAGGCCGTCGAGGACGCAGCGCCGCGCGATGCGCAAGGTCTCGTCGTTGAGGTCCTCGAAACGGTGGTTGGCGACGAACGACGCGGCGGCCTTGGTGAGGCCGGCGAGATGGGCGTGGGGGTCGGTGTTCGTGGCAGCTTGCGTGTCAGGCTGGCGCGCGGGGTTGCTCATGGGGTTTCCTCCCTCATTCTGAAGTCTTTCGGCAAGCGGGTAAGCCGCCCGCTTATGTGTTGGTCGCGTCGCGCATGGCCTTGATCAGCGCCGAGTTCTGCTCGAAGCCGATACCTGGTGCGTCCGGCAGGCCGACACGGCCGTTCTCGACCTTGATGCCGTCGGCAAAGCCGCAGAACGGCTTGAAGACCTCCGGATAGCTTTCATTGCCACCGAGCTTCAGGCCGGCTGCTATGTTCAGCGACAGCTGGTGCCCGCCATGCGGCACGCAATTGCGGTTGGAGAAACCTTCCTTGCCGATCGCTTCCAGCGTCCGCATATATTCGACGAGACCGTAGGACAGCGCGCAGTCGAACTGCAGCCAGTCGCGATCGGGCCGCATGCCGCCATAGCGCGCGAGGTTGCGGGCATCCTGATGCGAGAAGAGGTTCTCGCCGGTCGCCATCGGACCCGGATAGATCTTCGAAAGCTCGTTCTGGATGTGATAGTCGAGCGGGTCGCCGGCTTCCTCGTACCAGAAGAGGTTGTAGGGTTTCATCGCTTCGCCGTAGGCGAGCGCGGTTTCCAGGTCGAAGCGGCCATTGGCGTCGACGGCGAGATACTTGCCTTCGCCAACCACTTCCAGCACGGCCTCGATGCGGCGGATGTCCTCGTCGAGCGGCGCGCCGCCGATCTTCATCTTCACCACTTCGTAGCCCATGGCGCGGTAGCGCCGCATCTCGTCCTGCAGCTGGGTGTCGTCCTTGCCGGGATAATAGTAGCCGCCGGCGGCATAGACGAAGACCGAGTCGTCATGCGTGCCGTCGCCATACGTGTCGGCCAGATGCTTGTAGAGCGGCACGCCGTTGATCTTGGCCACCGCGTCCCACACCGCCATGTCGACGACGCCGACGGCAACCGACCGCTCGCCGTGGCCGCCGGGCTTCTCGTTGACCATCATCGTCGCCCAGATCTTGTGCGGGTCGAGATTGGTGCCGTCGTCGCGGATGAGGCTTTCCGGATTGGCTTCGCGCAGGCGCGGCAGGAAGCGTTCGTTCAACAGCCCGCTTGCCGCGTAACGGCCGTTGGAATTGAAGCCGTAGCCGACGACCGGCTTGCCGTCCTTCACCTGGTCCGTCACCACCGCCACGACGCTCGCCGTCATCTTGGAGAAGTCGATGAACGAATTGCGGATGGGCGAGGAGATCGAGACGACCGCTTCGCGGATGTCGACGATTTTCATGTCTTGGGGCCTTTCGTGTTGGCGGCGAAACGAATGAGGAGGGGTGGCGCGATCACATTGGTGAGAAAGGATCGCGTGAATTGGAAACCGGCGACTATGGCCGAGGCAGCGCCGAGTGCCTTGGCCGAAGCGATCATCTCGCCCAGACCGCCGGGCGCGACGCCGAGGGCAAGAGATATAGGGCTCTCATCGACGAAGAGCTGCAGGATCGGCACGAAACCAAAGATCATGATCGCGATCAGCCCGCCGCTGCAGATGACCGCGGCAAGCGCTGCGCGCGGCACCCGGGCGAAATCTTCCTTCTTCAGCCGCGCGCCGAGCGAGAAGCCGATGAGGATCTGCGCAACGACCAGCACACCCCAGGGCATCTGGGCGATCGAGACTTCGAAGGAGACGAGCACGATGCCGACGGCCATGGGCATGATCACCCAGGGATTGAGGACGCCGAGCTTCGACGTGACGATCGACAGGACAAGCCCGCCGACGAGGCAGGCGAAAAGCGCGATAATGCTCGCCGATGGATCGATCGTTGCCTGCACGGCGCTGCGGTCGATCCCGAAGAGAAACGGCACCAGCACCACGATCATCACCACGCGCAACGTGTGGACGACCATGACCACATCGGCCTGCGCGCCGGTTTCGCGGGCGAGCGACGCCATCTCGGACATGCCGGCCGGCAGTGTCGACAGAAGCGCGCTCTTGCGATCGACATTGGCGATCTTCGCCAGCGGAAACGCCAGCAGCACGCCGAGAGCGTTGGCGACGATGGCGGCCGCCACCATTGCCGGGAAATAGGAGAGAAGCTCGCCGAGGATGTTCGGTGTGAGGACGGCGGCCGTTGCAGCACCGATCAGGAGCTGTCCGAGCCGCCGCACATATTTGGTTTTGCCGCCAAGCCCGATGGTGTTCGCGTAGATCGCGCTTCCCGCCATCGCACCGAGGATCCAGGCCAGCGGGATCCCCGTGAGCGACGCGAGCCACCCGCAGATGGCCGAGGCGAGGATGCCCCCCGCAAGCTGCAGGTTGGCGGAAAGGGTCATGAAAGGTAGGTGCCACCATTCACATGCAGCGTCTCTCCGGTGATGTAGCGTCCGGCGCTGCCCGCGAGATAGGCGACCGCTTCGGCCACGTCTTCCGGTGTGCCGCGGCGACCGACCAGGGTCTTGCGCGTATCGTGATGCTTCGGTGCGGCGCCTTCGTTGGAGACGCGCTTGGTGTCGATCAGGCCCGGCGCCACGCAGTTGGCGGTGATGCCCTTCGGCGACAGCTCGTGCGCCATCGCCTTGGTAAGCCCGACGACACCGGCTTTCGCGGTGATGACATGGGCGCGGTGCGCAGCACCGGTGTGTCCGGTGAGACCGCCGAGATTGATGATTGCCGCCTGGTCGCTCGCTTCAAGATGCGGCAGCGCTGCCTGGCTGACGAGGAAGACCGCGTCGAGCGCAACGCCCATCACTTGGCGCCAATCGGCAAAGGTGATGTCGCCGAAAGCCGCTTCCGGCCGGATCGCTGCGTTGTTGACGACGATGTCCAGCCGGCCGAAGGCAGCCGCCGCGTCGGCGACGACGCCGCGCGCCGTTTCCGGATCCGAAAGGTCGCCCGAAAGCAGTTCCGCCTTGCGGCCGAGCGCTTCCACCGCCGCGACGGTTTCGGCGCCGGCATTCGTGTCGCGCGCAACATGCACGACGATGTCGGCACCACGGGAGGCAAGCGCGACCGCGATCGCGCGGCCGATGTTGCGCGAGGCGCCGGTGACGAGCGCGACGCGGCCTTTAAGGTCTTCACTGGTCATTTCGCAAGCTCCGCAATCAGTTCGTATCCACCCTTCATCGCTCCGATCTCGTTGCAGGCGGTCAACAGGGCATCGGCATTGTCATGGCCACCGAAGGCGACGTTGGCGCGGAACTTCGTGTCGATCTCCTCCCGCGTCAGGGGCTCTTCCGAGCCGCCGCGCATGTGACCCTGATCGGCCTCCTCGATGCTGCCGTCCTCGTACTCGATGCGCACATGGCCGGTGTAAGCCGCCGGATAGGGGTTATTCGGATCGATCTCGAAATCGACGAGCGCGCAAAGCCGCAGCAATTCGGCATCCTCGATCGCATCATCGGTGAAATCGCCGAGATCGGCATGGCCGCGCGTAAGGCCGAGCGCGACGCCGAATGGGGTCGAGAACTTCGCCGCATAGGCGGTGGGCGGGCGGCGCTTCAGTTCGATCGGCTCCCACAGGCGGTGCACGATGCCTTCCGCCGTCTTGCAGACGATGCGCTTGATGCCGTCGAGCCTCACGGTCTTGGCGCGCAGCTTCATGGCCGCGTCGATATAGGGTTGCACCATCGTACCGCATGGGTAGGGCTTGAAGGTGATCGTATCCATGACGAAGGTCTCGCCGAGCGCTTCGAACAGCTTGTCGGTCTTCGGCTCGATCGACGGCGCGAAGGTCTTGAATGCGCCATGCGTGCCCTCGAACACCATGCGCGGGCCGAAGAAGCCGGCTTCGGCCATCGCGAAGGAGCGCAGCGCCGATTGCGCCGACCAGCCCGGATGCATGCGCTTGGTCCAGCTGCCGTCGCCGAGATATTCGATGATGCCGGACGCGGTGGAGCCGGCGATGCCGAGAGCGTTGACGATCGTCTTCTCGTCGGCGCCACGCGCAACCGCGATTCCGAAGGTCGCGGCGAAGGTGCCGAGAACCGCGGTCGGGTGGAAGCCTGCCTTGTGTACGGCCTTCGGCAGCGTCAGCGCCAAGCGGCAGAGCAGTTCCGTACCGGCCGCAATGCCGAGCATCACCCGGTCGTTGGAGAGCTTGTATTTCTGCGCAGCCGCCAGCAGTGCAGGCACGATGACGACGCCCGAATGCACCGGTCCGCCTTCGAACGTGTCGTCGAAATCCTCGCCATGCGCGGCCGTGCCGTTGATGAGCGCTGCGCTCGATGCCGAGACGCGCTCCGCATGGCCGATCACGATGTGGTCGCCCGGCTCCGACGCCGCCTTGGTCGCTGCAACGTAGTCCGTATGCCGTGCGGCGACGCAGAGCCCGACGATGTCGACGAGAATGTCCCGGCTCTTGGTGCGCGTTGCGTCCGATAGGCTCTCGGGGCTCATCGAAACGCCCCAGGCGGCCAGCCGTTCGGAGACGGATTGGGTCGGTGTGTCGTGCTTCATGGGTGTCAGCTTTCGGAAACAGGCTTGGGCTTGCGGAAGAAGGCGTCGTAGACGTGCTTGCCGATCGAACCGGCGATGAACAGGAAGGCGAGCAGCAAAAGGCTGAGCGAAATCCGGTCGTCCACGAAGATCATGTAGTCGTCTCCCGACAGCACCAGCGAGCGTCGGAAGTTGCTTTCCACGAGGTAGCCGAGCACGAGGCCAAGCACCGTCGGCAGGAACGGGAAGCGCAGCATGCGCATGAAGAAGCCGAGCACGCCGGCCGCGAGCATGATGCCGAGATCGAAGGTCTCGTTGTGGATCGAGTAGATGCCCGAGAGGATCAGCGCCAGGATGAACGCATTGAGATAGGGGCGCGGCCGGTTCACCAGCCAGATGCAGACCGGCAGCATCAGGAAGCCCATGATGACCATGCCGATCGTCGCCGCAAACAGGCCGGCATAGAGCCCGTAGACCACTTCGCCGGAGCGCTCGAAGAGCATCGGTCCCGGCACGATGCCGTGGATGAGGAAGCCGCCGAGCAGGATGGCGGTGGAGTTCGAACCCGGAATGCCGAAGGAGAGCAGCGGCACCAGCGCGGTTTCTGCAACGGTGTTGTTCGCGGTCTCCGGCGCGGCGATGCCCTCGGGCGAACCCTTGCCGAATTCCTCCGGATATTTCGACCAGCGACGCGCTTCGTTGTAAGCCATGAAGGAGGCGATCGTGCCGCCGGCACCGGGCATGACGCCCTCGAACGTTCCGATGCCGTTGCCGATCATCTGCGCCGGGATCAAGCGCTTCGTGAGCTTCCAGTCCGGGAATTGAATCCGCGGGCGGGACGTCACGCGTTCGTCGGCGCCACGCTTGCTGGCCTGGATCAAAAGTTCGCTCATGGCGAAGAGACCGACCATGATCATCACCGGCTCGATGCCACCGAGCAGCTCGGACGAACCGAAGGTGAACCGCGTACCGCCCGTGACCGGATCGCTGCCGATGGTCGCGATCATCAGGCCGAGAATGGCAGCGATGAAGCCCTTAACGAGGTTTTCACCCGACAGCGTCGCGATGACCGAAAGACCGAGAATGCCGAGTGCGAAATACGCCATCGGCGTGAAGTTGAGCGCAACGAGGGCCAGCGGGCCGGAAAGCGCCATCAGCATGACCAGGCCGAACATGCTGCCGTAGAAACCGGAGGTGAGCGAGATGCCGAGTGCGAGGCCCGCCTTCCCTTGAAGGTTCATCTCGTAACCGTCGATGACGGTCGCCGCGGCCGCGTTGGTGCCGGGCGTGCGGATGAGGATGGCAGGCACCGAGCCGCCATATTCCGCGCCGATATAGGTGGAGGCGAGCAGCACGATCGCGCCGGTCGGATCCATCGTGTAGGTGAAGGGCAGGAGCAGGGCCATCGTGATGGATGGCGAGATCCCCGGCAGCGCACCGCCCATGATGCCCCAGGTGACGCCTGCCAGCGCGGCGAGAAGAATGTGCCAATCCAGAAGATAGGCAGCCGTGAGTGCGATCGTTTCCATGGTCAGTCGTCCTTAATCGCTCTCAAAGCCCAAGCGGCGCGAGCACGCCGGCCGGCATGCGCACGCCCAGCAGGGTGACGAACATCGCGTAGAGGAAGACGGCTCCGAAGAGGCCGATGCCGATCAGGCGGCCCGAGAAGCCGGCGCCGAGATAAAGCGCGGTCGTGATGATCAAAAGTCCGATGGACATCAGATAGCCGACGCTTTCAACGATGAAGATATAGCCCATCGCGATCACGAGCAGTCCGAACGCATAGGCGATCTTACGCCCCTGTCCTTCCCACTCGCCTTTGACGGGCTCGGATCCAGCCGGTGCGGCGAGCCTTCGCGCGAAAACGCCTTGTATGATCAGGACCGCTCCCAGGCCGACGAGCAGCCATCCGTAGATGCGCGGCAGGCCACCGGGACCCATGCTGTCGTCCAGCGCGCTGACGCGCAGCTGATAGGCGAAGTACAGGTAAACGGCACCGATCACGATGGTCGCGACACCACCGACGAAATCTCGGGTCAACATGACGGTCTCACACCCTGGAAGCAGGAACTGGAAAAAGGAACGGCGCCCCGAAAGGCGCCGCTCCGAAAGCCAATTGGCTTATTCAATGACGCCTGTATCTTTCAGGAACGTCGACGTCTCGGTACCGAATTGCTCGATGAACGCGACATAGTCGTCATGGCCGATGAATTCGGCGCGAAGGTTGTTCGCTTCATATGCGGCCTTGTACTCTTCATCTTCGAGAACGGCCTGCGTGGCTGCTTCCCAGGCTGCGATCACGTCGTCCGGCAGACCCTGCGGGCCTGCAAGACCGCGGAACTTGCGCACCACGACGTCGTAGCCGCTTTCGGCCACCGTCGGGAGGTCCGGGAACGAGTCGAGCCGCTCGTCGCTGAACGTGGCGAGCAGGCGAAGTTCGCCGGCTTCGAGCTGTGACTGGATTTCCTGCACTTCGCCGACGCCGATCTGCAGCGTGCCGTTCAGCACATTGATCATCAGATCGCCGCCGCCTTCATGCGTCACGACCGCAGCGTCGACCTCGGCGGCTGTCTTAAGCTGCTCCAGGGCCTGGCGCTCCAGCGATGCCGGGTTCGCAGCGCCCCACTGGCCGCGACCGTCGCGCGCAAACTGGATGACGTCTTCGAGCGTTTCGAATTCGCTGTCGGCAGCCGTGTAGATGACTTCCGGATCGATGAAGAAGTTCACCAGCGGCTCCAGATCCGTGTACTTGTATTCCGGATCTGAAAGCAGCGACGTGTAGATGAAGGTCGGCGTCGTGGCATAGAAGATCGAGCCGTCCGCCGGGGCCTGCGCGAGGCGCGCCATGGCCGATGCGCCCGAACCGCCGCTGACGTTCTCGACGATCACGTTCGCGCCGAGATAGGGGGCGAGATAGCGCGACAGTTCCCGCAGGAAAACGTCGCTGCCGCCGCCGGGGCTGGAATGGGTGATGAGCGTGACCGTCTCGACGGGATACTCCTGAGCCTGAACGGCTGTGCCGCTCAGGATGAACGCGGCGCTGGCCGCCGCATAAAGTGGCAGTCGTGTCATAGCAATCCTCCCAGAGTGCCGACGGACATTGATCGTCCGTCGGACGAAGCCGTTCTTGGCAGGTCTTCGGGATCAGCTTTTACAGTCGCCCAAAGCCTGGCGGAGACTAGGCCCCGCAATTGTAAAGTGTCAACAATATATTTGCCTGTGACGCTCAGTCGAGCGCCACCCGCGTTTCGCGGAACGCATCCTGGTTGAGCGTGAGGCCGAGGCCCGGCCGCTCGGGGATCTTGATCATGCCGTTGACCGGCTTCGGCGCATCCGTGAACATCATTTCGCCCACGGCGACCATGCCCAGATGCCACTCGACGATCCAGCCATTCATCATGCCAGCGAGCAGGTGCATGTTGAACAGCGGCCAGCCGCCGCCATTGGCGATCGGCATGTTGTAGATCTGCGCGAGGTGGGCGATCTTGCGTGCCTCGGTATATCCGCCGCAATAGGTCACGTTCGGCTGCAGGATATCGAGCGACTGGTGCTCGACGAATTCGCGCACGCGCCAGCGATGGCCTTCCATCTGGCCGGCTGCGATCGGGATCTTCGTGTGACGGCGCAGGTCGCCGAGCGCGCGCGCATCGTTCTGCGTTAGCGGCTCTTCGAACCAGGTGATGCCGCAATCCTCGATCTCGCGGCAGAGATATTTGGCCTCGACCGGATTGAAGAGATAGTTGGCATCGATCATCAGGTCGATCTCTGAGCCGACCGCATCGCGGATCGCCTTCACGCGGCGCGCATCCTCGCGCCAGCCACCCTTGTCGACCGCAACGACCGATTTCAGGGCCTTGAAGCCGTTCGCAACATGCAGTTTCGCCGCTTCGCCGAGCAGGTCGATGTCGTATTGCGGAAAGCCGAAAGTGACGTAGCAGGGCACCTCGGTGCGCGCGCCGCCGAGCATTGCTGCGATCGAGCGGCCTTCCTTTTTGCCGATGATGTCCCACAATGCGATGTCGAGGCAGGAAAGCGCCATCGAGATCGTGCCGCTCATGGCGCGGGGGTTGAGCTTCTGCCAGACACGCTGGTGGATCTTTTCGAGATCGCGGACGTCCATGCCTTTCACGCAAGGCAGGATGTGTTTCTCCAGCGCCACGATCACCGCTCGCGACAGGAAATGTCCCGTCAAGCCGTAACCGACGATGCCTTCGTCGGTCTCGACCTGGCAGAAAACGAAATGCGTCTGCTCTTCGCGTCCGTAGCCTTGGACGCGACCCTCGAGAAGCGGAATCTCGATCGAGAATCCGTGCAGGCTGGCTTTGATGTCTTGAATGATCACGACGCACCTCCCCTTGTCATCTGCGCCATTGTCTAGCGGACTTCATTATTGTAGACAATCGACAAAATGGGAGGATGTGATCATGAATCAGGAAGCTTTGCCGACGCTCGTCCAGTCAAACCGGCTGATGGACGGATTCCGCACCGAGACCGTCAAGACGCGCGGCGCCGAAATCCACGTCGCGATCGGCGGCGAAGGACCGCCGTTGCTTCTGATCCACGGCAATCCCCTGACACATGTCAGCTGGCACAAAGTCGCGCCGACGCTGGCCAAGTCCTTCACGGTGATCGCGCCCGATCTGCGAGGCTACGGCGACAGCTCCAAGCCCGATGGCGGCGACGACCACGCGGGCTACACGTTCCGCGCCATGGGCGAAGACAATTTCGACGTGATGGATCATTTCGGGTTCGACCGGTTCCAGATCGCAGGCCACGACCGTGGCGCCCGCGTGGGCTTCCGCATGGCGCTCGACCAGCCGCAACGCGTGGAACGCCTCTGCGCGCTCGACATCGTGCCGACGCATCACGTTTTGAACAACGTGTCGCTCGGCTGGGGCCTGGAGAGTTATCACTGGTTCTTCATGGCGCAGAAGGCGCCGTTCCCGGAGCGGCTGATCTGCGCCGATCTCGACTACTACATCCATTACAAACTCAACAAGAAGGGCGTCGGCCTGGAGATATTCACCAAGGAAGCAATGGATGAATATGTGCGTTGCACGACGCCCGAGCAGATCCATTCGGTTTGCGAGGATTACCGCGCGACGGTGACGCTCGACCTTGCGATGGACACCGCCGACTACGGCAAGCGCAAGATCGAATGCCCGGTGATGGTGATCTGGGGCACGAACAGCCATTGCGGCCGCCACTTCAAGCCGGTCGAAGCCTGGAGCGAGTGGGCCGATGATGTCGCCGGCTTTGGCGTGCCGACGGGCCACTATCCGGCGGAGCATCGCCCGGACATCATCTATCCGCTGTTCTTCGACTTCTTCACGGGTCGCAAGCCGCATTACGAAGCGGACAGCGCGGCATGAGGGCAGGCAGCGTCAAGCGCGTCGGCGCTGAAGAAGCGCGCCGGCAGGTTCACGGCTCGGGCGAGATCGCCTTTCTCGATGTGCGCGAAGCAGGGCAATTCGGCGAAGGGCACGCGCTTTTCGCCATCCCCTGCGCCTATTCCCGTCTTGAAGCCCGCGTGCCCGATCTCATCCCGCGCCTCACCGTGCCCGTGCTTCTTGTCGATGACGGTGACGGCATCGCCGAGCGCGCCGGCGCGCGGCTCGTGGATATGGGCTACAGCGACGTCGCGCTGATCGACGGCGGCATGCCGGCTTGGGCCGCGGCAGGCTTCCCGGTCTACAAGGGCGTCAATGTCCCATCCAAGGTGCTCGGCGAAATCGCCGAGGGCATTTGGCATCCCAAAATGATCACGCCCGAAGAACTGGCAGCCTGGAAGGCGCAGGATCGCTCGTTTCAATTCTACGATGCCCGACCCCCTTCGGAATACGCGAAGATGCGCGTGCCGGGCGCCGAGTGCCTGCCGAACGGTGAACTCGCGCACCGGCTTCCCGCGCTCGCCGACGGTGAAACGCCGATCGTCATCACCTGCGCCGGCCGCACGCGCGGCATCATCGGCGCGATCGGCGTGATGCTTGCGGGCCATGCGGGACCCGTCATGGCGCTCGAAAACGGAACCCAGGGCTGGGCCTTGTCCGGTGGCAAGCTGGAGCGAGGAAACCGCGCGGCCCCTTATCCCGTTCTAAGCGAGGCGCAGCGGGACGAAAGCCGCGACACGGCCATGACGCTCGTCCGCAAGTACGGTCTGGAGACCGCCGATCCCGCGCGCGTCGAAGCGCTTCTCGCTGAACCCGACGCGACGACCTATCTCCTCGATGTCCGCTCGACCGAGGAGGCGGCAGGCGATCCGATCCCCGGCGCCGTCCATGCTCTCTCGGGTCAATTGGTCCAGGCGACCGATCAATGGGTTGCCGTCCGCAATGCGCGCATCGTCCTTCTGGACGATGGCGGCATGCGCGCCGCACTTGCGGCCTTCTGGCTGCACCAGCTTGGGTACCAGCCCTATGTTTGCATCCTCGACGAAGCAGTGCGCGCAACGCTTAAGCGCCTCCATGCTCAGGGAGCTGCAGGGACACGTCCGACGCTCCCGAAGCCGAAGCCGCTCGAAACGATCGATCCGGTGCGCGCCCGATATTGCGTCGCTCTCGGAGAGGCGGTCTTCGTCGACATGCGCGGGTCGCTCGACTACCGCAAGGCCCATGTGGAAGGCGCGCACTGGCTGGTTCGTCCACGCGCCGAACACCTGGCGGCAGCGATCGCCGGCAAAAGCGTCTATCTTGTCGCGGATGACATCGATGCGGCCGCTTGGGCCGCAGAGGATCTGCGCAAGGCAGGTGTAAAGGACATCCGCGTCGTCGAAGGCGGTCATGCGGCTCTGGCGAAAGCCGGTTCGCCGATCGTCGAAACACCCGGCGAACCGTCGGATGCCGATGCCATCGACCATCTCTTCTTCGTGCACGATCGCCACGACGACAATCTCGAAGCGTCACGCCGCTATCTCGAATGGGAGACCGGCCTGATCGCGCAGATGGACGCGGTGGAAAAGGCAGACTACCGCATCACGGCGCCAAACGCCTAACCCCACCACTCCAGAACCTTCCAACCCGCTGCTCGGACATGCGTCCGCGGCGGGTTTTTTGCGGGCTGTTTTGACAAGCGGATGCAAAAAACCCGGCCGTCGCAACGGCCGGGTGGAGAAGGGCGCGCCGGGGTCAGGCGCGCCGGCAGAGATGTGGTCAGCTTGCTTCGGACGCTGACCGGGACTCGGAGTTCTCAGCGGCCTGCTTCAGCTTTTTCCGTTTGGAAATCGCCTGCATGACGATCGACCCGATCATCAGCGCGAAGATCAGAAGCGCCCACGGTCGCTCAAGCCCGTAGCTGATGAAGTCGCCTCCGCTGATCTGGTTCGTGCGCAGCAGGTTGCCTTCAAGCAGGCTCCCGAGCAGAAGCCCCACGACGGCTGCCGCGACCGGATAGCCGTAGCGCACCATCGCCCAGCCAAGCACCGAGAAGATCCACAAGGTGATCGGACCCGCCGAACTTCCTTCGATCGCATAGGCGCCGAAGGTCGAGACCACGAGCACGCTCGGGATGAGGAACCGCAGAGGAACACGCACGACGTAGCTTGCAAAGTAAACGAAGCCGAGGCCGACGAAGAGAAGAAGAATGGCCTGGGCAAAGTTCGAGAAGATGACCGCGTAGACGATGTCCTTGTTGTTGGCGATGAAGCTCGGACCGCCGACGATGTTGTGCATCGCGAAGGCGGCAAGCAGAATCGCCGTCGCGCCGCCGCCGGGAATACCGAGCGCAAGCATCGTTGCCATCGCGCCGCCTTCCGACGACGAGTTGGCCGATTCCGCTGCGATGACGCCTTTCGGATTGCCCTGGCCGAACGTATCCCCGTCGGGGGCGTTCCGCTTCGTTTCCGAATAGGAAAGAAGGTTGGAAATCGACGAGCCGACACCGGGAATGGCGCCGATGACGACACCGATCACCGAACCGCGAAGGATGATCGTCGGGTAGGTGAAGGTGAGCTTCAGGCCCTCGACGATCTTCGCGAAGCTGATCTTCCGCGAGGCTTCGTCTTCGATGAGATAGGTCGTGTTGATCAATCCGATGAGCTGGCTGGCGGCCAGGAGACCCATCATCGCAGGGATTTGAGGCACGCCGTCCAGCAACCATGGAACGCCCATGGTGCCACGGATGAAGCCCGCCGTGTTCATGCCAACCGTTCCCATAAGAACGCCGAACACGCCGGCCAGCAGACCACGGCTCATATGTGCGCCCGCCAGCGAGCCGAGAAGCAGCATGCCCCAGACAGCCACGGCGAACATTTCCAGTGGACCGAGCTTGAGCACGACGCTGGACACCGGGGCGATCAGGAAGAAGAGCAAGACGTAGCTGAGCAGGCAGCCGAAGACGGATGACGCGAGCGCAACGCCGAGCGCCTGGTTGTGCTGGCCCTTGCGAGCCATCGGGTAACCATCGAACGTCGTCGCGACGGCCGAAGACGTACCCGGAATGCCCATGAGCACCGCGGGAACGGATCCGCCGAAGCCGGCGCCGGTATAGATGGCGGTCAGGAACACGATCGCCGGCAGGAAATCCATGTACAGCGTGGCCGGAAGTGCGAATGCCATGGCCATCGTGATGGAGATGCCTGGCATTGCGCCGAACACCAGACCGATGACCAGTCCCGGCAACAGGTAGAGCCAGGCGTTGATGTCGGACGAGAGGAGCGCGAACGCTCCATAGACTGAGGACATTTCGATCATGGCGCCATACTCACAGGATGGTCAGCGGGAATGGGAACGGCGTGATCGTGCCGTATCCGTAGATCAGGAAAACGGTGAAGACCACGCTGAACAGCAGGTTCACCCAGATACGTCGTTCGCCGCAGATGGCCAAAGCGACCACCATGAAGATGAATGTCGCGATGTCGAAGCCGATGGTTTCGAGCGAGAATGCCAGAAAGGCCAAGGCGCCAATCAAGGCGAAGACGCGCAGAAGATCGCCCTTCGTTTCCTTGGGCAGCTCGTCCTCTTCCGGAGAACCTCTTTTGGGGAAGATGCCGGGCAGCACCAGAGCTGCCAGGATGAGTGCGAGAATAGCGGCTGGCTGCACGAGCAGCAGGTTGTTGACGCGCGTGGATACGCCGCGTGCGTCAAGCAGGTAGGCAATCACCACGCCCACGATGACGGTCAAGAGCAGCAGGTGACCCCACACGACCCTCCGTCCCGGTTTGGTGCTCATCGGAGTCCTCTCCCTGATACGACTGAGCCGTCCGCAGATGCGGACGGCTCTCGATGAAGTTGCAGATGATTACTGACCCTGGAGCAGGTCGATGTACTGCTCCATGACAGCAGAGGTGCGTGCGAGCATTTGGTTGGACTCCTCCGGGCCGTACCAGTCGGTCGCGAGCTGCTGCGTCGTGAGAGCCTCGATCGCTGCGGGATTCTTGGAAGCCGTCTCGATGGCTTCGACCAGAATGCGGAATGCATCCGGGTTCGATTCCTGCATCGAGCCGTGCAGGCCCCAACCACGCTGCGAACCGACCACGAAATCGGCTTCGGCGCCGAGAACGTCGGTCACGATCGCGCCTTCCCAATTGTCGCGCTGGCGGCTGTCGAATGTCAGAAGCGGACGGATCTGGTCTGCAAGCGGCAGGAAGCCCTCACCACCGACGAGACCAATGTCCACGACGCCACCGGCTACGGCGTTACGAGCAGGTCCGCCACCATCATAGGTGACCATGCGCGTCGCATTGAAATCGATATCGTTTGCTTCGCAAAGAATGCTGAAATTGACGAGGTCTGCAGACGCAGGCTGAAGACCGACCGACATGCTGCCCGGATCTTCCTTGAGGCGAGCGATGACGTCGTCGATCGTCTGGATATCGGATTCAGCATTGGTCGCGAGCAGCGTGTAATCCTGCGACGGCAGGTTGACCATGTAGAAGTCTTCCAGCGTGAACTCGGCGTTTTGCGTCAGTATGTTCAGCGGAATGTAGGGAGCAGCAGACGTGCACAGGATGGTGTAGCCATCGTCCGGCTGCTGCAGGAAGAAGGTGTGACCGAGCAACGCACCGGCGCCGCCGCGGTTGATGATCGTCAGCGGCTGGCCGAGAGCTTCCTGCAGATAGGGCGCAAAAGCACGGGCCAGTCGGTCGTTGTAGCCGCCCGTATCGAACGGCACGACGATGTTGATCGGACGGTCAGGGAAAGCGCTCTGAGCGCGCAGGATCGCGGGCATGCCAAAAGCTGCCATCGCGACGCCACCGCCCGCAACTTGCAGAACCTTACGGCGTGAAATTTTTGAATTCATTGTGTCCTCCTGAGCTATTTCAGCTCTTTGCCTTCTTCTGGCTCGGGCCTTACGGTCATCCTCCCAAAGCCGTCCGAGAAGCTATGGCCGCGTTAGTCGACTGTCAACAATATTTCAGATTGCGCTGCAATATGGCTGTGATGCAGCGCAATATTGGTCGATAACGGCATTTCTCCCCCATGATTGTAGGGAACCGCGAGCCCCGGGCCACACGGTTGTTCGTGAACCGCTCGCTCGACGCCTCAAGTTGTTGACAATCGACAGAAACTCACGTTTGTTGCCGGCCGAGACCGGGTGGGGCTTGGCGGCAGTGTCGCGAGCTCCCGGTTCATCCAGCAAATTGCAAGGGAGGACATCTGAAGATGACTGCAGCAGCCGCCAAGAACGCTCCGATCGAGAGCCCGTCGCTCACCCGTGAAGTCGCTGAGTTCGTCCAGAGCGTGAAGTTTTCGGACCTGCCGGCCGTCGTTATCGAAAACGGCAAGAAATCCATTCTCGACGGTCTCGGTCTCGCGCTCTCCGGTTCGGTTGCGAAGTCGGGCGAATATGTCCGCCAGCATCTCGACGATCTCGGTGCCGGAAGCGGCTCGGCAACCGTCATCGGTTCCAACCGCAAGGTCGCGCCGCGGTTTGCCGCATTCGCCAACGGCGTCGGTATCCATGCCGATGACTACGACGACACGCAGCTCGCCGTCGCCAAGGACCGCGTTTACGGTCTTTTGACGCACCCGACCGCCCCGGCTCTTCCGTCCGCGCTCGCCATGGGCGAGACGCTCGGCTCGTCGGGCGCCGACGTCATGCTCGCCTACCACATCGGCGTCGAAGTCGAGTGCAAGATCGCTGAAGCGATCAACCCGCGCCATTATCAGACTGGCTTCCATGCCACCGCAACCTGCGGCACCTATGCATCCGCATCGGCCGCCGGCCGCCTGATGGGCCTCGATCTCGACCAGCTCCTGCGCGCGCTTTCGATCGCCGGCAGCCAGTCCGCAGGCCTTCGCGAAAACTTCGGCACGATGACGAAGCCTTTCCATGCCGGCCGTTCGTCGGAAAGCGGCATCGTCGCCGCGCAGTTCGCCTCTTATGGCTGGACGGCGGCTCCGACGATCCTCGAAGCGCCGCGCGGCTTCTTCTCCGCAGCGGGCGGCGGCTACGATCACAACGCGATTTCCGGCAAGCTCGGAAACCCCTGGACGTTCGACAGCCCCGGCGTGTCGATCAAGCCGCATCCGTCGGGCTCGCTCACCCATCCGGGCATGACCGAGATGCTGCGCCTCATCAAGGAGCACGGCATCAAGGCGGCGGACGTCGAACACGTCCGCATCGGCACCAATCACAACATGCCGAACGCGCTCATCCACCACCGTCCGCAGAACGAACTGCAGGCCAAGTTCTCCATGGAATTCTGCATGGCGATCCTGCTGCTCGAAGGCCGTGCCGGCCTGAACGAGTTCACCGACGAAGTCGTCCTGCGTGACGACGCCAAGGCGATGATCCAGAAGGTCGAGTTCGTGGTCGACGACCGCGCCGAAGCCGCAGGCTACCACCTGATGACGACCTATATCGACATCAAGCTCAAGGACGGCCGCACGATTTCCGGCCTTGCGGATTTCGGCAAAGGCAGCCCGGCCAACCCGATGAGCTACGACGAAGTCGCGACCAAGTTCCTCGAATGCGCAGAGTTCGCCCGTTGGGATCAGGCCAAGGCGAAGGAAGTCATCGGCGTCGTCGCGGATTTCGAAAAGCTTTCCGATATCCGCGGACTGATGGCCCTCGTCAGCAACTGACGCTGCCGCTCGAACGGACAGGATGCATCACGTGGCCGATGCCAGCAAAGAAGCGGCACCGCGTTCCGTGCCGGGCGGCAAGCCCGGCGCGGTCAAGCGCTATCGCCAGCCGCGCTGGTGGGGCCTGCTCGTACTGACCTATGCGATCGCGACGGCTGCCGGGTTTCTGGCAGACGTCGTGAACATGCCCCTGCCGTTCATGCTCGGGCCGTTCTTCGCGCTCGCCGCCTTCTCCATCATGGGCTTCGAATCAGCGTTGGTGCCGATGGGGCGCGAGCTCGGGCAAGTGGCGATCGGTGTCGCCGTCGGCATGCGCTTTACGCCGGCGGTTCTCGCCACCATGGCGGGCCTGCTGCCGGCGATGGTCGCCGGCACCCTCTACGTCATCGCCTTCACCATGGTGGCGGCGTTTCTGTTCAAGCCGCTCGCCAAGGTCGACAACGTCACCGCATTCTTTGCCACTGCAGCCGGCGGCGTCGCCGACATGGCGACTGTCGCCAAGGAATATGGCGGGGCAGCCGGCTCGGTCGCCGTCGTCCATGCGCTGCGCGTCTCCGGCGTCGTGGCCATCGTGCCGTTCCTCGTTGTGATTTTCGGCGAGCAGGGCTCGGCACCGGATGCGGCCTCGGCCGGTTCCAATTGGCTGTTGGTCGGCCTGTCGCTGCTGCTCGGCTATTTGATGGCACGGCTGCTGAAGCCCACGCCATTGCCAAACCCGTGGCTGGTTGGACCGATCCTGATGGGCATCATCATCGGCGTGCTTGGCCTCTACACGGTCTCCATTCCGCCGACATTGATCATCATCGCGCAGATCATGCTCGGCACCTGGCTCGGCTGCCAGTTCCGGCGCGACCTTCTGGCCGCGTTGCCGCGCGTCACCTTCGCCGCTGTTCTCGTTTCCATATTCATGATCGGCTGCGCCGCGTTCGGGGCCTTCGTCCTGACGCTGATGACCGATCTGCCGTTCACGACGAGCTTCCTGTCACTTGCCCCTGCCGCCGTGACCGAAATGGTTCTGACGGCGCAGGTGATGCACCTGGAAGCCGAGGTCGTCACCGCATTCCACGTCTTGAGGATCGCCGTCGTGTCGTCGACCGTGCTTCTCGTTTTCAAGCTCTATCTCAAATTGAAGGGAGGGACCGTTGGACCTTCAGTATAACGGCCGTCGCACACTCATCGTCGGTGGCAGCTACGGCATCGGCCAGGCATCCGCATCCCTCATGGTGGGCGAGGGCGCCGATGTCGTCATCGCATCGCGCAGCGCAGACAATCTCTCCGAAGCGGCATCGGCAATCGAAACCGCAGTCGGCGGAAAACCGGCAACGCTTGTCTGCGACGTGACGCAGAGCGGCGCCGGCGACGAACTCGCTTCCGCTGTCAGCCAGCGCTGGGATGCGCTCGACGTCCTGGTCACCGCCGTCGGCGGTTCCATCCGGTCGTCCTTCGAGGACCTGACCGACGAGGATTGGCTCAGCAACTACACTTTCAACATCCTCTCGACGGTGCGCGCCATCCGCGCTCTTCTGCCCATCCTGCAAAAGGGCGAGAACCCGGCAATCGTGACGCTCGGTGCTGCGGCTTCCAAGATGCCGTACCAGCACCAGATCGTCTCGAACGTCCACAAGGCCGGCCTGCTCGGCCTGACGAAGACGCTTGCCGCCGAACTCGCCGACCGCAAGATTCGCGTGAACTGCGTCGCGCCCGGCCGTACGCTGACGCCGCTCTGGACCAAGCGCGCCGACAAGATGTCGGCCGACGAGGGCCGCTCGCGCGAAGAGGTCCTGAAAGACTTTTCGAAAGACATTCCGCTCGGCCGGTTCGCAACCGCCGAAGAGGTAGCCACCATGGTCGTCTGGCTTGCCAGCCCACGCGCCAGCTACGTCACCGGGCAAACGATCAACGTGGACGGCGGCATCGCTCGCGGTCTGCTCTAACAGGCGCCTTCAGGCGAAGTGGACACCGGTTCGCCGCCCGGAAGCGCGTACGAATAAAGTTAAGGAGAAACAACAATGAGCCTGCATCAGGAAGCTGCTCCCGGCACCCCGAAGGTCACCCAGATCCTCGCCGATTGGGTCGTCAACATCAAAGGATCCGACATCCAGCCGGAAGTGCGCCGCGAAGGCCTGCGCACTTTCGTCAACTGGGTCGGCTGCGCCGTCGGCGGTGCGAGCCACGAGACGGCCGACCGTGCGCTTGCCGCCATCGCGCCATTTTCGGGCAAGGCGACCTCGACGGTCATCGGCCGCACGGAAAAGCTCGATGCGCTGCACGCCGCGCTCGTCAACGGCATCACCTCGCACGTGCTCGACTATGACGACACACACCTGAAGACGATCATCCATCCCGCCGGCCCCGTCGCCTCGGCGCTTCTCGCCCTTGCCGAAACGCGCGAGATTTCCGGCTACGATCTTCTGACGGCGCTCATCATCGGCGTCGAAGTCGAGTGCCGCATCGGCAACTCGGTCTATCCGCATCACTATGATCGCGGCTGGCACATCACCGGCACGGCCGGTGTCTTCGGCGCAGCGGCAGCGGTCGGCAAGGTCATCGGCCTCAACGCGCAGCAGATGCGCTGGGCATTCGGTCTCGCAGCGACGCAGTCCTCAGGCTTCCGCGAAATGTTCGGCACGATGACCAAGAGCTTCCACCCGGGCCGCGCTGCGCAGAACGGCATGTTTGCTGCGCTGCTCGCCGAAGCAAATTACGACAGCTCCGAGCGCGCCATCGAAGCGCCGCGCGGCTTCGCCAGCGTCATGTCCGATAAGCAGGATTATTCCGAGATCGTCGACGACCTCGGCACCCGCTGGGAATCGGCGCTCAACAGCTACAAGCCTTTCGCCTGCGGCATCGTCATCCACCCGACGATCGACGGCTGCGTGCAGCTGCGCGAGGAGCTTGGCGACGAGAAGATCCGTCAGATCAAATCGGTCGCATTGACGACGCATCCGCTGGTGCTCGAACTGACCGGCAAGACCGATCCGAAGACGGGCCTGGAAGGCAAGTTCTCCGTCTATCACGCCGCCGCCGCTGCCCTGCTCAAGGGTGATGGCGCTCCGACGGCCTTTACCGACGAGCTCGTGCGCGACCCGGAGATCATCGCGCTGCGCGACAAGACCAAGGCGACCGCCGACAAGAGCTGCCACGAGGCATCGGTCGATATCCTCGTCACCTTCGAAGACGGCTCGACCGTCTCGAAGCATGTGGAACGCACCATTGGATCCATGGAAGTGCCGCTTACGGATCAGCAGATCGATCACAAGTTCACGGTCCAGTCGGCGCTCGTTGTCGGCGACGCGGTTACCAAGAAACTCCTCGAAACATCCTGGAAGCTGGAAGAGCTGAAGGATGCCGCCGAAGTCGCACGCGCCAGCGTGCCGGGCTCGGCTGAAACAAAGGCAGCAGCAGAATGAGTGACGTGCAGAAGAAGTCATCCCTCCGCATCGGCATCCTCGAAGGCGACGATATCGGCCATGAAGTGGTGCCGGCCTCGGTCGAAATCGCCAAGGCCGCCGCTGCCGCCTCCGGCATGCAGATCGAGTGGGTCGACGTGCCGATCGGGCGCCGCGCGCTCGACACGCATGGTCACACGATGCCGGAAGGCACGCTGGAAACACTGGGCCAGCTCGACGGCTTCATTCTCGGCCCGATCGGCCACCGCGAATATCCGAAGGTCCCGGAAGCCATCAATCCGCATCCGATCCTGCGCAAGCGCTTCGATCTGTTCGCGAACGTCCGCCCGACGCGGTCCTTCCCGGGCATCGGCTGCCTGCATGACGACATCGACATGGTGATCGTGCGCGAGAACAACGAAGGCTTCCAGCCCGACCGCAACGTCGTGATGGGCTCCGGCGAGTTCCGCCCGACGCACGACGTCACCATCTCGGTGCGCGTCATCACGGTCGAAGGCTCCTCCAAGGTCGCACGTGCTGCCTTCGAAATCGCCCGCTCGCGCCGCAAGAAGCTGACGCTCGTTCACAAGAATACGGTCTACAAGCTCGGCTGCGGCATGTTCGTCGACAGCTGCTACGAAGTCGCCAAGGATTTCCCGGACGTCGAGGTCAACGAAGTCATCGTCGACACGATGGCCATGCGCCTCGTTCGCGATCCGCAGAGCTTCGACACGGTGGTCACCACCAACATGTTCGGCGACATCCTGACGGACGAAGCGGCAGGCCTCGTCGGCGGTCTCGGCATGGCGCCGGGCCTCTGCATCGGTCGCGGCTCGATCGCGATGGCCCAGGCGACGCACGGCTCCGCGCCGGACATTGCCGGCAAGGGCATCGCCAACCCCTTCGCGATGATCGAATCAACACGCATGCTGTTCGACTGGATGGGCCACCACCACAACATCGGTGCCGCGCTCGAAATGTCGCGCATCATGAAGGCCGGCATCGACCAGGCGCTCTCCGATCCCGCGACCCGCACGCCCGACATTCGCGGTACGGGCACCCAGCGCCAGATGATCGACGGCATCCTGAAGGGCATGGAGCAGGCGCATGCGCACGCATAAGATCGCAGCGATCGGCGGCGACGGCGTCGGCCCGGAAGTCATCGAAGCCGGTGTCGCCGTCATCGAGAAGCTGGCCGCAAACGAAGGGTTCTCGGTCGAAGTCACCCGCTTCGACTGGGGCTCGGATTACTATCGCCGTACCGGCGAGATGATGCCGAAGGATGGCGTCGAGCAGCTTAAAGCATTCGACACCATCTATTTCGGGGCCGTTGGCGACCCCAACATTCCCGACCACATCACGCTCTGGGAACTGCGGCTCGCCATCTGTCAGGGTCTCGACCAATACGCCAATGTGCGGCCGACGAAGCTGCTCGGCGGCACCGTCGGGCCGCTGCGCAAGGAACTTGGGCAGCAGATCGACTGGGTGATCGTGCGCGAAAACTCCGAAGGCGAATATGCCGGCGTTGGCGGTCGTGCCCATTCGGGCCTCCCGATCGAAGTTGCGATGGATGTCGCGATCTTCACCCGCGCCGGCGTCGAACGCATCTGCCGCTTCGCCTGCGAGACGGCTATGGCCAGGCCGCGAAAGCGGCTCACGGTCGTCACCAAATCGAACGCACAGCGCCACGGCATGGTGCTGTGGGACGAGGTTTGCCGCGATGTCCTGAAGGAATTCCCGGAGCTCGACGTCGACTGGAAGCTCGTCGATGCCATGGCCGCCATGATGGTGACGAAGCCCGGCAATTTCGACACGATCCTTGCCACGAACCTCCATGCCGACATTCTGTCCGATCTTGCCTCGGCTCTTACCGGCAGTCTCGGCAACGGGGCGACGGGAAACATCGACCCGTCCGCCAAGAGCCCATCCATGTTCGAACCGATCCATGGCTCGGCCTTCGACATCATGGGTAAGGGTATCGCCAATCCGATCGGCGCTTTCTGGACCGGCGCGATGATGCTCGAGCATCTGGGCGAGAAAGCCGCCGCGGACAAGTTGATGGCGGCGATCGAGACCATCAGTGCGTCGGGACCGTTCACGCCGGATATGGGCGGACAGGCCAATACGCAGGCGGTCACGGAAGCGTTACTGGAGGTCCTTGGCTGACACTCGACTGCGATATCAGTTGCAGCTTACGCGACCGTTGTTTATTGCCTACAATCCAGCATCGGTCACAGGGCAACGATCATGTATCAGCAGATGAAGACGGACAGAAGCGACCTGATGGTTTTGCGCACGTCTTCGCTGACGGGAGTGCTCGAACGTGAGCTCGAGCATCTCATCCTCACTGGAGAGCTGAAGCCAGGCGAACGGCTGAACGAAATTCAGATCTCGACGCGCTTCGGTACAAGCCGCGGCCCGCTGCGCGAGGCAACGCGCAGTCTCCAGGCCAAGGGTCTGGTCGACATCATCCGCAACCGCGGTGTCTTCGTGCGCTCGGTTTCCGCCAAGGAAGCGCTGGAAATTTATGATGTCCGCGCCGCGGTCTTCGGTCTGGCGGGTCGTCTGCTTGCAGATCTCGTCACCGATCAGATGCTGACGCGGCTGAACGCGTTTCTCGATCAGATGGATGAAATCGCTGCCGGCAAGGATTTCGACGAGTACTATCCGGTCAATCTTGCATTCCACGACTATCTGGTGACCTCGACCGGCAACGAGACGCTCGTCAAGGAGTACAAGAGCTTCGTGAACAAGCTCCACCTCGCCCGCGCTCGTGGCCTCGTCCAGGCGGGCGGCTTGTCGGTGTCCAATCGCGAGCATCGCGAAATGGTCGACGCGCTTGCTTCCGGCAACCGCGAACGCGCCCAGGAAGCTTTCTTCCGCCATGTGGAGCGTTCGAAGATCCGTTTCCGCTCGACGCTGGAAGCGTTGGACGCGACCGTGGAAGTCGACAGCTGATCTGAAGGCTACGTGCTGCTAAGGCCAGCGATCGCCACCGTGACGGCCGAGAAATGGAAGCCCGCCGCGACCAGCACGCAGAGATGCCAGAGCGCGCGTTGGAAGCGCAGGCCCCGCCAGAGATAGAGGATGACGCCGGCCGAATAGATGAGGCCGCCGATCACGATCAACGAAACGACCTGCGCACCGAGCATCGCCATCATGTCGTCGAAGATCAGCACGCCGCTCCAGGCGAGCGCGAGATAGAGCAGCACCGACAGCTTTTCGAAACGGCCGATGGGGAAAAACTTCAACAGGATGCCGAGTCCTGCGAGCCCCCAGATCCACAAAAGCAACCAGTTGCCCACCGTATCGATCTGCAGCGCGAACGGGGTGTAGGTGCCGGCGATCAACGCATAGATCGCCGCGTGATCGAGCTTGCGCAGTTGCCCCTTTACCGGAGAGTTCGGCCACATGTTGTAGGCGGCCGATGCGGCAAAAGAGGCAAGCAGGCTCGCCACATAGATGATGGCGCCTGCCGTATGGAGGGCGTCGGCGTGCTGAAGCGCGATGACCACCAGCGCGACACCACCGATCAGGCCAGCAGCGAGACCGACTGCATGGACGGCGCCATCCGCCAGGTAGGCTGCGTGATCGCGATCGTTCTCGTGGCTGGCCGACATGAACTCCCTCCGCAGTTTGATGTCCCGGGTGCCCCGTTTTTTCCTGAACGTCAAGCCGCCACCTTGAACAGGCTATCGGCCGGAAGGTTGCGACGCCTACCCCCGGCCGTGCTGGTTCAGCGCGTTGAGGGCCGCCGTCTCATGCGCATGAACGTCCAGTCCAGAGCGAGCATCACCAGCAGCGACAGTCCAGTCAGCGGAAAAAGAATGCCGCCGACCGCGAGAATGGCGATCAGCCCGCGAAATACCCGCCTGTCGGCCGGCATGGGCGGAATGCCGATCCCGCCGCTCGGGCGACGCTTCCACCACATCACGCCGGCCGAGATCGCCATGGCGACGATGCCGAAGCAAACGGCAAGCAGCAGGATCCGGTTTGCGAGGCCGAATTGCTGGCCCATATGCACGTTGATCCCGAACTCCAGCCATTTGCCGAGTGGACCGTAATCCGCATAGCTCATGTCGATCAGCGGCTCGCCGGTGTACTGGTCGAGGTGGACGACGCGCTGCTGCGAGAGATCGTCCGGATAGACCGAACCGGTGAACACGCCTGTCGACGTGGCGGGAATGTTCACCGCATAGCCGGCATGGAGCCCGAGGCGCTCGAAGGTCTCGACCGCGCGGTCGACACCGATCGGGACGGCGCGGTCGGCCGGCACTTCGGTTTCCGGCACCTGCCCCTGTTCCAGCGACCAGCTCGTCTGGCCCATATGGTGCAGATGTTCATCCGACATCGGAACGGCGACACGCACACCCGCCGGGAATCCGAAATTGTTGCCGTTCGCCCATTCATTGATCGTCCCGCCCCAGACATTCGACCAGGGCATGCCGGTGAGGGCTAGGAACACGATGAAGGCGCCGACGAAGATCCCGGTCACCGCATGGGTGTCGCGCCAGAATGTACGCGATTTCGGCTTGCCCCGAACGGTGACGACACCCCCTTTGGCTTTCCCGCGGGGCCACCAGAGAAAGATACCGGTCCCGACGAGCAGAATCGTCCAGCCACCGACGATCTCAATGATGCCGCGCGCAATCGGCCCGAAATAGCGCAGACCGTGCAGATAGCGCACGGTCCACATGACCGTGCCCCGGTCCGACATCGCGCCGAGCACTTCGGCGGAATAGGGATTCACGTAAACCGCCAGGCGTTGACCGGCGTCGGAGTTGACGGTGATTTCGGCGGACTGATCAGGGCGTGCCGGATCGGTGAATTTCACCGCAGTGCCGGGATAGGCGTCCAGCGCCGCATCGATCATCGTCGATGGCGCGGTGAGGTCGACTGCTTCCGCGACCGCGACCTGCTTCATGTCGGCATGGATGATCGCATCCAGTTCGTCGCGGAAGAGATAGAGCGCGCCGGTGACGGCGAGCGTGATCATGAAAAACAGGACGAGAAGTCCTGCGTAGAAGTGCCAGCGCCAGACTGCGCGATAGAGATCGGCAGAGCGCGACGGCTGCGTGGCCGCGCTGAGGGTCGTGTCGGTCATCGATCTCTCCCGTCAGATGCGGCTGGCCGCGGGGGCGGGGATCATCGTCATCGCATCGGGTGCGATTGTGCTCTCATCGACGATGCTGCGGGCCTGCATGGGTGGCAGAGCCGGCTGGTGCGCGATGATGGCGCCGACAAGCGCGAGCACGATTGCGCCTGCCGTTGCGCCGGAGGTGATGAGAAGGTTGGTACGGGTGATCGAATGGCGGACACGCAGTGCCGCCTGCCCGAGAAGGGTCGGTTTCATGGAATTCTCCGAGGATGTGCAGGAAAGAAGCAGCCGGCTGCTAGAGCAGCCAGCGACCTGGAAAGATCACACGGAGAGTGAAGGAGGTGCCCGGGCTTTTGAAACGAGGCCGTAGCGGCTGGGCGGCGCCCGCGGCGCTGCGATCAGGGCATGGGTCTGCCCCGCCAGAACTGGAAGCGCAAAGGCGACCACGTCGGCGCCGGGAAGTGCCGCGCCGGTCGCGCATGCAGCTTGGCAAAGCGTCGAACAGCAGTCTCGGTCTAGATCCTGCAGCGGATGTGGCTCGCCGTCGACGACTGCGTCGTGCACCGAACAGATGACGGTGGCCGGGTCGGGCCCACCGAGCATCGTCGCCTGAGCGTAGCTCGTGACGAGACCCTGGAAGAACAGAAGATAGGCGAGAAGCAGACTGCCGATCAGCCGCCTCGCGGTTCTCTCCACGCGTTTCCAGTTCATCCCCATGAACGCGTCCTGCCACAAAGCCCCGTGGCAGTCACTGCGACCCGTTCGCTTCGCGTGGAATGCGTCGCCGCTGTTGCCGAAGTGATGCGAGCGTGCGGGCTTAAGCGGCTGCGCGCTCTGAAAAAATGGGGGCAAAGAGCGGCCCCGCCAGCCCGAGCTTCTCCCGCACCGCGGCTTCCACCGGTGGTGAGATGTCGAAAATTCCACAGCAGACCGGCAACCTGCCGTAGCCGTCGGCACGGCCCACCTCGTCCAACTTCAGCCCCGCCCGCCGGTAGACCCGCTTCATATGCGGCTCGTAGTTCGAAACGATCGTGTGGATCCCGTGCGCGCGACCGCATTCGATGATGGCGAGGCAGAGCGTGGCGAAGGCGTCGCTGGCCGATATGTCTGGCCGCAGGGCGGCGATCGCCTTGCAGTCCACGCATGTCCTCGTCGCCTCCCAGATGCCCGGCGAGGCCAGGCACGCGGCATCGGGAAACGTCTCGCCGAACACGTCGTAGAGAAGCGTCGGGCCCGTCGTCGGCATCAGGCGCGTCGAGCCGAGCAGGGTGCCGGTCCGGTCGTCGGTCCAAACGATATAGACCGGATCCATCGCATCGTATCGATCGCGCTCCAATCCGGCGGGGCAGTGCTGCAGCGACCAGTCGAGCTGATCGATGAACACCCGTTTGCGCAGGCGGTACATCTGATCGAGATTGTCTGCATCTGAAGATCGGTATGGTGCCTGAAGTACCCGAAACATGCGCTGCCCCCTGTTTCAATTTGAAACGAGGTTGGCATTCGATTGCGGGTCGGAAAATCCGCACAGACCGTGCCGCCAGCTGCGGTCCGTACCGATGTACGTATCGTCTTACCTGTTCTGGTCTTCGATCAGATTGAAGCGGATTGCCTTGGCGACCGCTTCTGCGATGCTGCCGCAACCAAGCTTCAACCGCGCCGAACGCAGATAGGCGCGTGCGGTGTGTTCCGAGATGTCGAGGAGGCGTGCGATCTCCTTGTACGTCCGGCCCTCCGCGCTCCAGGTCAGGCATTCGAGCTCACGGGCAGCGAGTGCGGGCAAGGGGTCCGTGCCGTGCAGTTCGCCGATCGCCTTTTCGTGGATCAGGAAGGCGAGCTCCGCCAGTGCGATACGTTCAGCCTCGACCATTCGCCGGAAGGGAGCGGTATCGAGTTGCGTCGTCGTCAGCGACAGCAGCGCCCATCGGCGCACCCGATCGATGATCGGGATCGTGTAGCCTTCCGTGCCGACCCCGTGCGCAATGGCGTCCTGCATCAGCTCCATCGCTTGAGGCGCCATCGGCAGCTCGCTCCAGAAGAACGGCAACTGCCGGCGAAACCCGTGCTGCACGACCGGATCGACATTGACGTAGCGCTTCAGGATGTAGCGCCCCATCCAAGCGTCCGAATAGGTGCTTTTGACGAAGGGCGCGTCGATCGCTGCATCGATCGTGTATCCGAGATGATATGTGGCGTGGTCGAAGCCGAAATGGCTGCGCACCGCCCGCACCGCGTCATCGACCGTTTCTGCAATGCGCACGGCATGTGCCGCGCGCACCGATAGCGCACTTTCAGCTCCGGCCACCATGCCCCACAGCTTGGATGGATCTCGATACGTACAATTGTACGTATCGGCGGGGCCGAGTCGAGCCACGATCGATCGGAGATTTCACCGCCGTATCGTTTGCAATCAGGAGGCGATACTGGTTGCAACTCCGCTGCCGAGATCGAAGATCGCGTTGAAGGTCACCGTCAGCCGTGGTCAGTGCCCTTCTTGCGTGACGGCGACCAGAAATTGCTCGAGGCGATGCCGACAGCTACCAGCGTTCGGACGGATCCGGTTCTGGGATGGAGCCGAGAAGCTGGCGCGTATAATCGTGCGTGGGTGACGTAAAGAGCTGTGCCACCGGCTGATCCTCGACGATCCTGCCGGTCTGCAGCACGATCACCCGGTCGCAGAGCCTCCGGATAACCGACAAATCGTGGCTGATGAAGGCAAGCGTCAGCCCGAGGTCCTTCACCAGGTTTGCCAGCAGCGAAAGCACCTGTGCCTGCGACGAGACGTCGAGGCCGGAAACGATCTCGTCAGCCACGATGAAATCCGGACGCATCGCAATCGCGCGGGCAATGCCGACGCGCTGGCGCTGACCACCCGAAAGTTCGTGCGGATAGCGCCCGGCGAAACCGCGCGGCAATCCCACATGGTCGAGCGCTTCTGCAACGCGCGGATCGCTCGTCTTGGCGCGCAGAGGCGCCGCGATGATGCGACCGATGGTCAGCCGCGGATTGAGCGCCGACATCGGATCCTGGAAAATGAGCTGAATGCGTTGCCTGAGCGGTCGCATCGCGTCGTCCGACAGATGGGTCACATCCTGCCCGTCGAAGGTCAGCGTTCCCGCCGTTGGCTCGACGAGCCGCACCAGCGTGCGTCCGAGCGTGGTCTTTCCCGAGCCCGATCCGCCGACGATGCCGAGCACGCTGCGGTGCTCGATCGAAAACGAGAGATCGTCGAGAATGCGCAGGCCGGGTGCTGCGCCGAAGAGCGGTTTGCGCGTCTGGTCGGCCACTTCGACCGTCAGCCCGTTGATCCTGTAGAGCGCATCAGTCATGGCGCACCCATTGGCGATCGGCATCCGCGATTTCCGCTCTGACAGCCGCGATCACGTCGTCAGGCACGGGCAGGAGCGATGCGTCCGGGTCCGTGTGCCGCGGCGTTGCTGCCAGAAGCGCGCGGCCATAGGCATGGCGCGGACCTTCGAAGAACGACGCTACGTCGGTATCTTCCACGACCTTGCCACCGTAGAGCACGCTCAGGCTGTCGCAGATCTTCGCCACTACGCCGAGATCATGCGTCACGAAAAGCAGTGCCGTGCCATGTCGGGCCTGCAGGTTGGAGATCAGCTTCAGGATCTGCTTCTGGACCGTCACATCGAGCGCCGTCGTTGGTTCGTCGGCGATGATCAGCTTCGGTTCCGCCGCGAAAGCAGAGGCGATCAGGATGCGCTGGCGCATGCCACCTGAGAGCTCGTGCGGATATTGCCGCATGACGCGCCGCGGGTCGACGATCTGGACTTCTTCCAACACTTCGAGCGCGCGCGCTTCGGCGGCGCGGCGCGTCCAGCCGAGAATGTCGACGAGCCGATTGGTGATCTGCGGCCCGATCCGGCGCGAGGGATTGAGCGCGGTCAGCGGGTCTTGAGGAATGAGCGCGGTCGATGCGCCGATCAGCCGCCGCCTGTCCGCGTCCTTCAACTTCAGCAGATCCTGCCCGTCGATGAGGATTTCGCCTTCGACGACCTTGAGCGCTTTCGGCAGCACGCTGAGCACCGCCTTGCCGATCATGCTCTTGCCTGCGCCACTCTCCCCGACGAGCCCGCGGATCGTACCCGGCTGAAGATCGATGTCGACGGACCGCAGCACGCGCTCGCCCGTATCGCGCAGAACGGCGGACAAATTGCGGATGATGAGAAAGCCGCCACTCATCGCAGCACCGGATCGAAGCGGTCCTTCAGTCCCTCGCCGAACTGCGCGAAGGAGAGAACGGTGAGGAAAAGCGCAATCAGCGGAAAGACCAGCACCCACCACGCCTGGTGAATGCTCAACCGGCCCTCCGCGATCATGCCGCCCCAGGTGGGCTGGTCGGTCGAGATCGACAGATTGACGAAAGAGAGGATCGCCTCGACGATGACCGCGATCCCCATCTCCAGGCTGAGCAGCGCGATGATGGTCGGCAGCACGTTGGGCAGGATCTCCGAAAGCATCGTCTTCATTCGCGTGAAACCGGCGATGCGGGCGCTGTGCACGTAGTCCATCTGCGACTGGTTCAGCGTCTCGGCGCGCACCACCCGGCAAAAGCGCGTCCAGTCGATGACGACGATCGCGATGATGACCGAGGTGAGCCCGGTGCCGATGACGGCGATCAACAGGATGGCGAAGAGAAGCGGCGGAAAGGCCATCCAGATATCGACCAGCCGGCTGATGATCCGATCCGCCCAGCCGCGGTAATAGCCTGCGATCAGCCCGAGAGCAGAGCCGACGATGCAGGTGCCGATACCGGCGATGAGGGCGACGATCAGCGCGATGCGCGCACCGTGGATCAGCCGGGACAGCACGTCCCGGCCGAGACTGTCGGTGCCGAGCAGGTAGCCCGGTTCCGCGCCCGCCATCCAGAAAGGCGGCAGCCTTCCGTAGAGAAGATCCTGCATCAGCGGATCGTGCGGTGCGATGACCGGCGCAAGAATTGCCGCGAGCGCAACGATGGCCAGCCACCCGCTTGAAAGCCAGAGCCGCGCGCCTGCCCGCCTTTTGACCGCGCCGCGCCCGTCAAGCATGTCGGAGCCTCGGGTTCAGGAACGCATAGGTCATGTCGACGAGAAGATTGATCGTCGTGAAGATGAGCGCGAACAGGATGACGATGCCCTGGATCAGCGGCAGGTCTCGGTTGATCACCGCATCGACCGCCATGTTGCCGAGTCCTTCATAGGAGAACAGCCGCTCGATGATCACCGTGCCGCCGATGAGGAAGGTGAACTGCACGCCGATCAGCGTCAGCGTCGGCAACAGCGCATTGGGCAGCGCTTCCGAAAGGATCACCCGCGTTTCCGAATAGCCCTTCGTGCGGGCAAGCACCGCGTAGTCGAGATTGACGGTTTCCTTCAGCGATTGTTTCAGCAGCTGCGCGATGATGGCCGCGAGCGGCAGCGCAAGCGCGAGCGCCGGCATGAACATGTGGCGCAGCAGATTGCCGGTCAGATCGAAGCGCAGCCTGAGGATGCTCTCGATCAGGTAGAATTGGGTCGAGAAAGGCAGGTCGAGGCGCGGCGAAACGCGGCCGGAGATCGGAAAGAGCGGCCACAGCACACCGAGCAGGATGATCAGCAGCAGGCCCCAAAGGAAATCCGGCACAGAAAGGCCAACGCCATTGGCGAGATCGACGCCCGTTTCCGTGCGGCGGCCGCGGTAGCGCGTGCCGATGATCGCGGCGCCCATGCCGAGGATCACGGCGATGACCAGCGCCATCAGGCTGAGTTCGAGCGTTGCCGGAAGCCGGCCGAGAACGAGGTCGAGCACCGGCTGGCGCGTGGAGATCGAGGTCCCGAAATCGCCTTGAAGCACATTGCCGAACCAGATCACGAACTGTTCGAAGATCGACTTGTCGAGACCGTAGAGTGCGCTCAGCCGCTCGATATCGGCAGCGCTCGCCCCCGGCGGCAGCATCATGGCGATGGGGTTGCCGGGCACGACGCGCACCACGACGAAAACGATGATGGCCACGCCGATCAGTGTGATCAGCGTGGTCAGGATGCGCGAAAGGACGACGCGAAGAAGCAGCATGGATCAGCCCGACGCGTCGGCCTTCAATGTCGGCAGAGAACCGCTCACGCCTGCCCGATCAGATGCGGCAGAAGCGCGCCGGAAGCGTGCGCCGTCACAGTCAGGCCGGGGCGATAGACGATCGGCTGGACATACTGGATAAGCGGAATGACGAGGCCTTCCTCTGCGATGAAGCGGTCGACATCCTTCCAGCCCTGGATGCGGGCCTCTTCGTCCGCCTCGCCCCAGAGCGGGATGATGCGGTCCATCAGGTCCTGTCCGTCCCACACCGAGTGCGGGCTCGGGCCGAACATGGCGAAGCCGGTCGATGTCGTCGGATCGCCCACCGCATTGCCCCAATTGTAGAAGGCTGCAGGAGCGAGCTGATCGGCGGCGCGCAATTCGAAATGCTGCGCGATCTCGTACACCTCGATCTCCGCCTCGATGCCGACGCGACGCCACATCCCGACGATCGCCTGGATCATCTCGTAATCCTTGGGCTTGAAGCCGCGCGTCGTCTGGATCTTGAAGCGCACCGGATTCTCGGGCGAGAAGCCGGATTCCGCGAGCAGCGCCTTGGCCCCTTCCTCGTCATGGGCCACTTCGATGGAGGCGTCATAGGCGATGTATTCGGGCGTCTGCAGCGTGCTGATCGGTACGCCATAGCCGCTCAGGAGCCGATCGATGAGAAGCTGCTTGTCGATCGCCATGTGCGCGGCAAGCCGCACGTTCTTGTCGAGCATCGGTTCGACGTCGTTCAGGAAGATCATGGCGATGTCGGAGATCGGCTCGGCCACGCCTTCAAACTCGCCGCCCGTCAGGCGGTCATATTCCTCGTAGGGAATTTCGAGCGTCACGTCGGAGTTGCCGGATTCGATTTCCGCAACGCGGCTCGCCGCATCGGTCACGAACTTGATCGTCACGGCTTCAAACGCCGGCGCGCCGTTCCAGTAATCGGGATTGGCCTTGAGGCGCACGAAGGCGTTCCGCTCGTAGCTTTCGACCATATAGGGACCGGTGCCGATCGGCTTTTCCTCGAAGCCATCCGCGCCGACCTCTTCGTAATAGGCCTTAGGCAGAACGTATCCCGTCAGGAACGACATCCACTTGAAGATGGTCGGATCGAATTCCAGCACGTCGGCTTCGATGCGGTTTCCGTCGATCGTGAAATTGCCGATCTTGGACCAGGTGAACTGGATCGGGTTGCCGGTCTCCGCCTTGCCGGCGCGTTCCAGCGACCAGACGACGTCCTCGGCGCTGAAGTCGCTGCCGTCGTGCCATTTCACGCCTTCGCGCACGACCATGAAGATCTTGGAATTGTCGTCGTTCCAGCCCCACTCGGTGATCAGGCCGGGCTTGAAGCTCAAGTCCGGATCCTGGTGGATGAACATGTCGAAGACGGACTGGTAGAAGCCCTGGATCGTCGGGTTGACCGCCGAGGGTCCGACCGTCGGGTCCCAGGAGGGCAGGTTGACGTTATAGGCGATGACAAGCTCGTTCGCGTCCTGTGCAAAGGCCGAGAGCGGCAGGTTGAAGCCGGCGAGCGCGGCACTGGCGCCGGCAAGCTTCAGCAATGTTCGTCTGTTCGGATGGGCGATCATGGTTTCAAGTTCCCCTGTGTTCGGCCGCTTGTTTGCGCGGCATTGTTTGTCACTCATTGACCTGCCAATTGGCAGGCGAGCATGTAGCCGGACCCGGCGCCGACGCCCGCGCCCGGCCATGTGGCGGCGCCGACGAGGTGCAGATTGCCGACCGGCGTGTGCCAGTCGGCAAAGCCCGGAGCCGGACGAAAGATGAAATTCTGCGCCAGATGGTGGCTGCCGCAGATCTGGTCGCCGCCGACGAGATTGGCGTTGCCGCGTTCGAGATCGAGCGGCGACACGGCCGTTTGGCCGATGATCTTGCCGCGCAGGCCCGGCGCATAGCGTTCCAGAATGTCGAGCACGCGTTCGGCATAAAGCTCGCGCACGCTTTCCCAGTCGCGCGCCTCGATCTCGCCGGCCGCATCGCCTGCGATGATGGCCGGCACCATGCGCACCTGCACCCAGAGCACATGCTTGCCTTCCGGCGCGCGGCTCGGGTCGACGGTTGTCGGCTGGCCAACGACGAGCACCGGCTCGCGCGGAAGAAGTCCGGCGGTCGCATCCGCATAGGCGCGCGCCATCATGTCCATGTCCGGCGCCACGTGCACATAGGCAAAGCGCTGCAGTTCGGCATCCGGCCAATCCGGCAGCCCGTCGAGCGCGAGATGCAGCATCATCGTGCCGGGTGCATGGCGGAACGCGGTCATCCTGGCGTCGAAGCTGCGGTCGCCACTGCCCTCGGGCAGCAGATGGGCGAGCGCCTTCGGCGCCACCGACCCGATTACCGCACGCTTGGCGGCAAACCGCCGACCGTCCGCGAGCACCACGCCGGTCGCCTTGCCGCCGCTCGTCTCGATGCGGTCGACCCGGGCGTTGCATTCGATCGATCCGCCGCGCGTCTCGATCATCCGGATCAGCGCCGCGATCATGGTTTCGGCGCCGCCCTTGCCGATCACCATGCCGAAGCTCTGGTTGGCCATGCCCTCGAGATAGGGAAAGAGCGCCCCGCCCGCGACATCGGGCGCGAAGTCGAGATGCATGCCCCAGGCGGCGAGCATCGTGCGCATGTCCGCGCTCTCGAAGGTCTCGTCGAGCCAGGCGCGGGGCGACATCAGGAGAAAACGAAGCAGCTCGCGACCGCCGCCGACACCTTCCCGACGGAAGGCAGCAAGAAAATTACGTGCAATTGCACGTTTCTTCATCGGACTGCCAAGCAGGGAAAACAGACTGTCGGCGCGCTTGGGAAAGCCCGCGACGAGCGTCTTCCATGTCTCTGCATCTTTCAGGGATCGCGCCTGGATCCAGCCGAGCGTCTCGTCCATGTCGGTCGAAACACCGAGCCAACTGCCGTCGCGGAAAATGGACGCGAAGGGTCGCGAAACGGGAGCGAACTCGAGACCATGCACCGCAAGCTCGCTGCCATAGGCTCTGTGAAAGGCCGAGCCGGCAAAAAGGCTGAGATTCATCGCCGCGATGTCGTGCTTGAAGCCGGGCGCGGTCAGCTCTTCGGTTTTCACGGCTCCGCCGGGCCGATCTGCCGTCTCGAAAACGGCAACCTTCCAACCCTTTGCGGCGAGGTGCGCCGCGCAGGCCAGCCCGTTATGTCCAGCCCCTATGATAAGGGCATCAGCATCAGTCATGTCGGCACCATCCCCGATCAAGATATTTGCAGATGCATTTACTTCCGTCTAGTCTCGCCGGAGCGCCTGCAAAATTTGTTTCGCGCTTTGGAAAATGAGGCGATGGTCACTGCCGTCGCTGACAAAGAGGAGAACAGTGAAGATGTCTGCTGCCGATACATTGGGCGAACTGGCCGGGCTTCTCCTGAGTGGCAAGGTTGAGGTGGTCGACCTCTCCGCACCGCTCGGACCCGATACCCCGCTCTTGAAGCTGCCGCCGGACTTCGCGAAGGACACGCCGAAGATCGAAATCCACAAGATCTCCGAATACGACCAGAACGGCCCGTTCTGGGCCTGGAACTGGCTGAAGATCGGCGAGCATTCCGGAACCCATTTCGATGCGCCGCATCACTGGATCACCGGCAAGGACTTTACCGACGGCTATACCGACACGATCAAGCCGCAGAACTTCGTCGCCCCCGTCAACGTCATCGATTGCTCGGCTGAAACCGAAGCCGACAACGACTTCCTGCTGACCGCCGAAGGCGTGAAGGCATGGGAAGCCAAGCACGGCGAGATCAAGCCGGGCGAATGGGTTGTGATGCGCACCGACTGGGACAAGCGCAACGGGTCGGAAGACACCTTCCTGAACATGGACGAGAATGGCCCGCATTCTCCTGGACCGACACCCGACTGCATCGCCTATATCCTGGAAAAGGGCGCGATCGGCTGGGGCACACAGTGCATCGGCACGGATGCGGGCGGTGCCGGCGGCATGGAGCCGCCATTTCCGGCGCACAACTTCCTGCACAAGGCCAACAAGTACGGTCTCGCCAGCCTCTGCAATCTCGACAAGCTCCCGCCGAAGGGCGCCGTCCTGATCGCCGCACCGCTGAAGATCGCTGAAGGCACCGGCAGCCCGATACGGGCCCTGGCGCTCGTCGCGAAGCACTGAACGACGATGGTGGCCGATCACATCATCATCGGCAGCGGCATCAATGCGCTTACGGCCGCCGCCATGCTCTCGGGCAAGGGCCACAAGGTCCTCGTCCTGGAGCGAGCGGACCATGTCGGCGGCTGCATGCTGTCTACGGAAGCCACGCTGCCGGGCTTTACCCACGATGTGATGGCGGCCACCTTCGTTCTCTTCCTGACCGGTCCGGCGCATGCCGCGCTCGGTCAGGATCTCGCCCGCCACGGGCTTGAATTCTGCCATGCGCCGCACCCGACGGGCGTGATCCGTCCGGATGGGTCGGGCGCGGTCCTCACGACTGACCGCGCGCAAAACGCTGCGGCCTTCGACCGGTTGTCTCCCGGTGACGGCGCCGCCTACAAGGCCGACGTGACCGGCATCGAAGCCAACGCGCCCTTGCTCTTCGGGCTTCTCGGCGGGGAAGTGTGGAGCCGGCAGACCGCGACACTGATCGCGCGCGAAGCGTGGAAGCGCGGCCCGCGCGCCCTTCTCGCCTATCTCGGCGAAGCGCTGATGCCGGCCCGCCGTTGGCTCGGCTCGACCTATCGCGCGCCCGAACTACAGGCGCTTTTCGCACCATGGACGCTCCATTGCGGTCTTTCCCCGGATGACACTTATTCCGGCCAGATGGGCAAGATCGTCGCCTTCGCGCTCGAGGCGGCAGGCGCGCCGATCGTCAAGGGCGGGGCCGGCAAAGCGGCCTTAGCCTTCCGTGGGCTGATCGAGGAACGCGGCGGCACTGTCCGCACCGACGCAGATGTGGAGCGCATCCTTGTCGAAAACGGCCGTGCGGTCGGCGTTCGCCTGGCAGGCGGCGAGGAAATCCGCGCCACTCGGTCCGTCATTGCGTCCGTCGCGCCGGCCAGGCTTTACGGCAAGCTGCTCGGCAATGATGCGCCTCAGTCCGCGCGCGAAGCCGTCGGCAGTTACACCCACGGACGGGGAAACTTCCAACTGAACTACGCGCTCGACGCGGCGCCGCGCTGGACCACCGATGGCTTCGACAAGGTGGCGCTGGTTCATTTGACCGACGGCATCGATGCCGTTTCCAAGTCGCACAACGAGGCGCTGCGCGGCATGCTGCCGGAAACGCCCACGATCTGCGTCGGCCAGCCCGCAGCCCTCGATCCATCCCGTGCGCCGGAGGGCAAGGCGATCCTGTGGGTCCAGATCCCCGACGCACCGCGTACCATCAAGGGCGATGCGGCCGGTGAGATCGCGACTGACGGCACCTGGAACGAGGCAACGAGAGAGGCCTTCGCCGACCGGATCGAGGCGATCCTGAAGAACCACATTTCGAATTTCGAAGAGATCGTGCTGAAGCGCCGCGCCTATTCGCCGGCCGATCTGGAAGCGATCAACGTCAACCTCGTCGGCGGCGATCCCTATGGCGGCGCGGCGACGATCGACCAGTTCTTTGCATGGCGCCCGCTGCCCGGATCGGTCAATCACGCCACTGGCATCAAGGATTTGCACCACATCGGCGCGTCCACCCACCCGGGACCGGGTCTCTCGGGCGGCTCAGGCTTCCTGGTCGCTAACCGCATCGCCAAATAGGTAAGAAAAGACTTACGTAAATCCGTTGCAGTATTGGAGGCTCACGCTGTCGTCTGGTACGAGGCGGACGCGCGGCCTTCGCGCAGGCGGGTCTCTTCGAGTTCCGCGATCTTTCTGTCGATCTCGCTGCGATCCACCATGCCGTGCGGGTTCTCGCGCGTCGCCATCGTTTCGGCAACGTGTAGATAGCGTTCCTGCGCCACCGCATAAAGCCGTCTCAATTCGCTCAACGGATCGGCTTGGTCGTCGGCGCGGATATCGAGCCAGGAATAGTCCTGGTCGCGATAAATCACGAGCGCCGCCGCCTGGCGTCCGCGCTTGTCCCCGCCCGCATCTTCTCCCGCCTGCATGGCGATCAGGAGCCGCTCGGCGAACGGCCTGTCGGCAGCAGCCTGATAGGCTTTCAGCGTATCATCGACGACCGCCGGACCCGTCAGCATGTTGCCCGCCACGGACACATTCTCGGCAACGCGATGTCCTGCCCAGTGGATGCATTTCGATCCGGTGAAAGCCGCATTGCGCCCTTGAGCGTCGATGAGGTGAAGCTGGCGCTGTGCCGAACCATCGTCGCGCTGGGTCAGAAACGCGATGATCGCGTCGGGCGCTTGTCCCTCGGCCAGCATGGCGAGCCCATCGGTGCCGTAGGTCGGGTTCACGAAGGCCTGGGTCGCGACGGCCCCGACCCGACCGCGCAGGTGAGGCACGATGCCGCCCACGCAGAAGAAGCGGCTGGCAACGGCAACACCGAGATAACCGGTCTTCTCTTCACGGGCGACGATGGAATAAGTCATGCCCTATCTCCCGATCGCATAGGCCTGCATGAGCCGTGGCGTCGCCGCCGCGCGCAACAGGCCGCTCTTGTCGCGCTTCGCAGCCGAAAGGCGGCCGATGCTCCACGGCTCGGCGGCGGTGATCTCGTGGCCGCGTGCCTTGAGATCGTTGAGCGTCTCTGCGCCGATCGTCTCCTCCACCATGATGTGCCCCGGCTGGCGCGAACGCGGATAGAATGAGCTCGGGAAATGCGTGGTGTGGAATAGCGGCAGGTCGATCGCCTCCTGCAGATTGAGCCCGTGATGCACGTGGCGCAGGAAGAAGGCCAGCTGCCACTGGTCCTGCTGATCGCCGCCGGGCGTCCCGAACGCCATCGCCGGCCGGCCCTCATGCAGCGCGAGCGACGGCGTCAGCGTCGTGCGCGGGCGCTTGCCGGGAGCGAGCGACGTCGGCAGGCCATCCTTCAGCCAGAACATCTGCGCCCGCGAATTCAGGCAAAAGCCGAGGCCGGGGATCGTCGGCGAGGATTGCAGCCAGCCGCCCGATGGCGTGACGGACACCATGTTGCCTTCACGGTCGATCACGTCGATATGCACCGTGTCGCCGCGCTTCTCGGAAAGATGCGCCATGGTCGGTTCGTAGACGCCTTGTCCCGTCGGACTCATCGCTTCCAGAAGTGCCATCGTCGCGTCGTACTGCGCATCGAAACCTGGCACGCGGCCGGGGCGAAGATCATGGCTCGCCGTGGCGCCGATCAGCTTGCGGCGCTCATGGTTGTAGGTGTCCGACAAGAGATGATCGAGCGGCACGGGCGCGAAGTCCGGGTCGCCGTAATAGACCTCGCGGTCGGCATAGGCGAGCTTCATCGCCTCGACCACGTGGTGCACGAAATCCGCGCCGTTCGCCGCCATTCCTGCCAGATCGATGTCCTTCAGGATCGCAAGCGATTGGAGCAGGACCGGCCCTTGGCCCCATGGCCCCGTCTTGGCGACGGTCCAGCCATGGTAGTCGTAAGTGACGGGCGCTTCGATCGTCGCGCGAAAGCCGGCAAGGTCGTCCGCGGTCAACACGCCCTTGTGACGCGTGCCGCTGGCATCCTTCACTTCCGCCGTCTTCAGCCATTCGGAGATGCGCTCGGCCACGAAGCCCTTGTAGAACGCGTCGCGCGCCGCTTCGATCTGGTCTTCGCGGCCAGACTTTGCCTCGCCCTCCGCAACGATCTTCTTCCAGGTGTCGGCAAGGACAGGGTTGCGCACATTGTCGTGTGCCGACGGCGCCTGTCCGCCCGGCAGCCAGGTCTCGAAAGACGTCGGCCATTCCTCGCGAAAGAAGTCCTTCAGGCCGGCGATCGTTGCGGCCACGCGCGGCAGCACCGGATGGCCATGCTCGGCGTAATAGATCGCCGGCTCCATCACTTCGCGCAGGCTGAGCCGGCCATAGTCGCGCAGCATCGTCATCCAGCCGTCGAAGGCGCCCGGAATGACGGTGGCGAGCAGTCCGTCGCCGGGGATGATGTCCATCCCTTCGCGCGTGTAGTGATCGATCGTCGCGCCGGCCGGTGCCGGGCCCTGCGCACAGATGACCTCGACCTTGTCCTTCTTTGCCGAATAGATCACCGCGGGCAGGTCGCCGCCCGGTCCGTTCAGATGCGGCTCCAGCACCTGCAGCGTCATGCCCGTCGCAACGGCCGCGTCGAAGGCGTTGCCGCCGATTTCCAGCATGCGCATGCCGACCGCGGACGCGATCCAGTGCGTCGAGGCAACGACGCCGAACGTGCCCAGGATTTCCGGGCGGGTGGTGAAGGTCGACATGGAAAGTCCTTTTCTTATCGTTAGTTTTCGCGCGGATCCAAGGCGTCCCGCAAACCGTCGCCGAGGAGGTTGAATCCGATCACGACGAGAAAGATCGCAGCGCCCGGCCACATGGCCATCCAGGGCGCCTGGCTCAGGAAGTTCTTGGCGGTATTGAGCATCGAGCCCCAGCTCGGCGCCGGCGGCTGCTGCCCGAGGCCGAGAAACGAGAGGCTGGCCTCCGCGATGATCGCGGTGGCAACGGTTAGCGTCGCCTGGACGAGAATGGGCGGAAAGACGTTCGGCAGTATGTAGCGGGTGACGATGCGATAGTGGCTGAGCCCGATCGCCCGCGCGCCTTCGACGTAATCCTCCGTCTTGACCGCCAGCACCTGCCCGCGCGTCAGCCGGATGAAGATCGGCATCGCGGAAAGCCCGATGGCGATCATCGCATTGGTGAGGCTCGGTCCGAGAAATGCGGCGAGCGCGATCGCGAGAATGAGAAACGGCATCGCCAACAGGGCATCGGTCAGGCGCGAGATGATCTGGTCGGTCCAGCCGCCGAAATAGCCGGCGATCAGGCCGAACGGGACCCCGATCGCAACGGCGATGGCAACCGAGACGACGCCGGCGAGCAGCGATGCCTGCGAGCCCCAGATCATGCGCGAGAGAATGTCGCGGCCGATCTCGTCCGTGCCCAGCCAGTGCATGGCCGAAGGCGCCAGCCGGATCGCGCTCCAGCTCGTCGCGTTCGGGTCCGCGATCGGGAGGATAGGGGCGGCAACTGCGAGCACGATGAAGAACATCACCATGATGAAGCCGGCCAGCGCCGCCTTGTTCTTCTTCAGCTTCTTCCAGGCCCGGCTTTCCGCGGGCGGCATCACGCCGGCTTCGATCACGACCGTCATAGCGCTTCCCGCATGCGTGGATTGAGGAGGACGTAGAGCACGTCGGCGAAGAGGTTCATGAGTATGAAGCCGACCGCCACGCACAGCACGACGCCTTGCACCACGGCGTAGTCGCGGTTGAAGACTGCATCGACGATGAGCTTGCCGAAACCAGGAATGGTGAAGATCTGCTCGGTCAGCACCGCGCCGGCCAGCAGTTCCCCGAAGAGGAGCGCGCTCAGCGTGACAATGGGCAGCACGGCATTTCGGAACGTGTGCTTGAAGATCACCCGGCGCTCCGAAAGCCCCTTGGCGCGTGCGGTGCGAACGTAGTCCTGCTGCATCACGCCGAGCATTGCGGAGCGCGTATGCCGCATCAGCGTCGCGGCAAGCGACGTGCCGAGCACGAAGGCGGGCATGATCATTGTCTCCAGCGAGCGCACGGGATCGCGAAAGAATGGCTCGTAGCCTGACGCCGGAAGCCAGCCGAGATTCACTGACACGAGCAGGATCAGCATGATGCCGAGCCAGAAGTTAGGGATCGACAGGCCGGAGAGCGCGATGAAATTCGCGAGATAGTCGAGCGCCGTACCCTTCTTGACGGCCGAAAGAATGCCCATCGGAATGCCGATCGCAAAGGCGAAGATCATCGACATGATCGCAAGCTGGATCGTCACCGGCAACTTGTCGGCAATCAGCTCGGTGACCGGCTCGTTGGTGCGCAGCGAGATACCGAGATCGCCCTGCAGCGCACCGCCGATCCAATAGAAATATTGGTACACGACCGGATCATTGAGCCGGTATTTTTCGCGCAGATATTCGAGCGTTTCGGGGTTGCGATCTTCGCCGGCCATGGCGAGCACGGGGTCGCCGGGCAGGATCTTCTGCAGCGAGAACACGAAGATCGACACGATGATCAGCGTCGGAATCGCTATCAGCAATCGTCGTCCGATATAGGCGAGCATGGCATCGTCCCGGTTTCAGGAACGACGGAGCCGCGGCATGCGGCTCCGTCGGGCGGATTATTCGGCCATCGTCACGTTTTCGAGGCGGATCATGCCGTCGGGATAGGCGACGAAGCCCTCGATCGAGGCGTTCAGCGCCCAGATCCAGCTTGGGTGGTAGAGGTAGATGATCGGCAGATCCTGATCGAGGATCGCCTGCGCTTGCGAGTAGAGCGCCTTTCGCTCATCGACGTCGTTGGTCTCGCGAGCGGCATTTAGGAGACGGTCGACTTCTTCATTGCAGTACTTGGAATCGTTGATGCCGCCTTCGCACGTCACGAACTGGTGGATGTTGCCATCCGGGTCGGTGCGACCGGACCAGCCGACCTGGCTCATCTGGTAGTCGCCGGCCGTCTGCGCCGAAAGCATGCTGGCGAATTCCGTCGCCTGCAGCGTGACGTCGAACCCGGCTTCGGCGACCATCGCCTGGACCACCTGCATCAACTGCTGCTGGACGGGTGTATTCGGCACTTGAACTTCGACCGCCACGCGCTCGACGCCGACTTCCTGCAGAAGCGCCTTTGCGGCTTCGACATCGCGCTCCGGCACAGGATAGTCCTGGACGTACCAGGGGCTGGACGGCGGAACGTGCTGGTTGCCGGGCTCTGCAGTTCCCTGGAAGACGACGTCGTTGATGGCGTTGCGGTCGATGGCAAGCGAGAACGCTTGGCGGATCTTGGCTTCCCTGCCGACAGGATTGTCGCCGTTCGGGCCATTGCCGATGTTGACGGTGATGCCCTGATATCCGAGGCCGACGATTTCTTCGTAGATCAGGCCGGAATCACCCTGCACCGCAGGCGCATCGGTCGGTGCCAGACGCTCCAGCATGTCGAGGTCGCCCGATTGCAGGTTGGCAAGGCGAACAGTGGTATCGGGAATCGGCAGGAAGGTGAGGGTGTCGAAGCTGTAGGCGTCCGCGTTCCAGTGGTCGGCGAATTTCTCCAGCACGATCCGGTCCTGCTGGATACGCTCGACGAAGGAATAGGGCCCCGAGCAGACGGGGTTGTTGGCAAGATCGAGACCGAGTTCTTCCGCGGCGGTCGGCGAGATCATCATTCCGGCACGGTCTGAAAGCTGGGCCAGAAGCGTCGCATCCGGGTTGTTCAGCGTGAAGACGACCTCGTATTCGCCGGTCGCCTCGACCCCCTCGACCGATGCCAGTTCGCTCTGGCGGCGCGATTCCGGCAGGTTCTGCGAACGGTCGATGTTGGCGACCACGGCCTCCGCATTGAACGGCGTGCCGTCATGGAACGTCGCGTCTTCCCTCAACTGCATGGTCAGTTGAAGTCCGTCGTCCGACCACGACCACTCGGTGGCAAGCTGCGGCACGAATTCGAGGTCCGGGGTGATGTCCACCAGCTTGTCGCACAGCGACGTGTAAACGATGCGACCGACAAAGGTTCGGGACTGGTCCGGATCGAGAACGTCGGGATCTTCCTGAAGTCCGATCCTGAGATCGACGGCCATCGCACCGCTCGTCAGAGCCGCGGATGCAAGGAGTGTCGCCATCAGGCGTTTCATCATCATCTTACCGTTCTCCTGTGTTTGGCCTGGTTTTCAGGCGCTCTTTATGGGGCAGTGGGTGGTTTGGAAGCTTCCTTCAGCCGGTGGCTGCGATAGATGGCGAAGCGCCGTTCCGCCGCCTGGGTACGCGAAGACTGCGTTTCAGCGAGCGGCGTGGAACCAGCGATCTCGCGCCAGTGGTGGCAGGCGACCGAACGCTTGTCGTCCACGCTTTCCAGCGGCGGCTGGGTCTGCGAGCAGACCGGCGTCGCATGGGGACAGCGCGTGTGAAACCGGCATCCTTGGGGCGGATTGGCCGGCGAGGGAATGTCGCCGAAAAGCGGCGCCCGCGTGGTTGCAAGACCTGGCACGGGTGCGGGAATCGCCGCGAGAAGCGCCTGTGTGTAGGGATGCAGCGGCCGCGCAAAGAGCGCTTCGGTGTCGGCCAGTTCCACCACCTGGCCGAGATACATCACCGCAAGCCGATCGCTCATGTGGCGAATGACGGCGAGATCATGCGCGATGATGATCAGCGTCAGGCCGAATTCGGCTTTCAGATCCTCGAGCAGATTAACGATCTGAGCCTGCACCGAAACATCCAGCGCGGAGACCGGCTCGTCGCCGATCAGGAGTTTCGGTCCGGATGCGAGCGCCCGCGCGATCCCGATGCGCTGGCGCTGGCCGCCGGAAAATTCGTGCGGGTAGCGCCCGGCGTGCTCGGGACGCAGACCGACGCGCGACAGAAGGCTTTCCACCTTTGCCTTACGTTCGGCAGCACTGAGGTGGCCGTGCACCTGCAACGGTTCGCCCACCAACGCGCCGACCGTCATGCGCGGATTGAGCGATGAGAACGGGTCCTGGAAGATGAACTGGATGTCGCCGCGAAGAGCGCGCAATTCGGCGGGCGTGGCGGTGGTCAGGTCGCGCCCTTCATAGGTCACGGTTCCGGCCGTCGGCTCGATCAGCCGCAGGAGCAGCCGCGCGAGCGTCGACTTCCCGCACCCGCTTTCGCCGACGATCGCGAATGTCTCGCCCCTGCGCACCGCAATGGAGACTCCGTCGACCGCGTGGATCGTCGAGGTCTGGCGGAGAAACCCGCCGCCGGTCTTGAAGTGGCGCACGAGGTCGCGCGTTTCGATGATTGCGTCCCCGCTCACGCCGCGACCTCCGTGAAGTGCTCTTCGAGCGGCGCCTTGAAGCAGGCAAAGCCGTGGCCGTTGTCGAGCCGCGTCATCGGCGGCCGTTCGTTGCGGCAATGCTCGTCGGCGAACGGACAGCGCGTTGAGAACCGGCACCCTTTGGGCATGCGTTCCGGCACCGGAACCGATCCGGCGATCGTCGTCAGCCGGCCGCTGCGCTCACCGAGCGACGGCATCGAGCCCATGAGCCCGATCGTATAGGGGTGCTGCGGGTCGGCGAAGATCGCCTCGACCGATCCCGTCTCAACCACATGGCCCGCATACATGACGGCGACATCGTCGGCGATCTCCGCCACGACACCGAGATCGTGAGTGATCAGGAGCAATGCCGTTCCGGATTCCCGTTGGAGGGTCCGCATCAGTTCCAGAATTTGCGCCTGGATCGTCACGTCGAGCGCGGTCGTCGGCTCGTCGGCGATCAGCAGCGCCGGATCGTTTGCCAGCGCCATCGCGATCATCACCCGCTGGCGCATGCCGCCGGACAGCTGGTGGGGATAGTCGTCGAGCCGCTTCTCCGGTGCTGGAATACGCACGCGGCGAAACATCTCCAGCGCCCGGGCCCGCGCTTCGCTCCGCGACACGCGCTTGTGCCGGCGAACCGCTTCCGCCACCTGGTCGCCGATGGTGAAGACAGGGTTCAGCGACGTCATCGGTTCCTGGAAGATCATCGCCATCTCGTTGCCGCGCAGCGCCTCGAGCGCGCCGCGATCGAGCGTCAGCAGGTCGCGGCCCTTGAAGGTAGCGTGCTCGGCCCGGATCTCGGCCGCCTTTTTGGGGAGCAGACCCATCGTCGCGAGCGACGTGACGGACTTTCCGCAACCGCTTTCACCAACGAGGCAAAGCGTTCGCCCCGCCCGGATCTCGAAGCTGACGCCGTCGATCATGTCGATCGGCTGACCGGCAAAGCGGATGCTCAGCCGGTCGATCGAAAGCACGGGCGTGTCTTCGCCCAACCGGCCTGGTTGGGTGGCTTCAACCGACATCGCTCAACGACTCCATCGAGGTTTGGCGGATCAGATTGTCGTGCAGCGTCATCAGGTGGCGGCGCATCTCCTCGCCTGCCTTGACCGGGTCGCGCCGACCGATGGCGTCGACGATGGTGCGGTGTTGCTCGGCATAAACGGCAAGGTATGCGGCACTGCGCGCCCGTCCGCGGATCGATTGCCACGCCTCGTCCTGACGCACCCGGTCGACGAGATCAAACATCGCAAGGAACAGCGTGTTGCCTGCGCTGCGGGCGATCTGCCGGTGCAGTGCGCTGTCCCACAATTCGCGGCTGTCGGAATCCGCACTTTCGTCGAGTCGGACCAGGATCTCGCGCATGCGGCTGATTGCGTCTGGCTTGGCGCGCAGCGCAGCCAACTGAGCGAGCTGTGGTTCGATGCGCAGCCGAACCTCCATCACCTCCATGAAGTCGGTTTCCGCGGCGATGTCGCCGAAGGGATTGCGCTGGTTTTCCGGTCGAGGACCGACGAACGTCCCTGATCCCTGCTTGCGCCAAATCCGCCCTTCGGCTTCCAGCACCTCCAGTGCCCGACGAACAGAACGACGACCGGTTTCGAATTGGTCCGCAAGCTGCCGCTCGGTCGGAAGCTTGGCATCCGCCCCCTGCGGCAACGCGCGGATAAGCGTTCGTAGCCGGTCGAGAGCCAGACTGGAGTTGTCGGTCGAAGGCATTTCGCTCACCGCATCCTCATTTGGTCCGCACCAATTCAGATTTGGTTCAGTGAACCTTCTGCCTGTCGAATTGGCAAGACCAAATTTTGCGCATGGATGCTGGCGGTTTGAGCAGTGGGGAGCCGAAAACCACGGGAGGGAGAACGTGATCGAAGCCAAAGTCCTCTGATCGGACCCCAGGAACATTGGACGCATTGGGATGATTTCCAGGCCGACCGCTTATGGCAGTCGGCCTGGAAAAACAGCATTTGGGCCGCCGACGAATTGAGAACCGGTCGGTTCTCATGCGCTCCGTTGCCGGTCCAAGCGAGGTGTCTACTATTTAGTTGCAGCCAACTTCCGCTCGTCGTTCGAGGCGTTCTTCTGTCCCTCGCCCTTGGCGAAAGATGACGTAGCGGGAATGCCTTGGTAGCCGGAAATCGACTTGGCGCTCGCCATTCCCGGAGCGTCCGACTTACCGCCGACCAAATCACGCGTGGCCTTCTCGATCCTGTCGCCGATATCTTGGTCGACGTTGCGCCAGTAATTGAATGCGCGTTGCAAGATCGGTTCGCTGACTCCATTGGCGAGATGGCCTGCGACGTTTCCAACGAAGCGTTCGCGCTGCGCATCGTCCATGACCTCGCGAACGAGTGCGCCGGGCTGGCTCCAATCGTCGTCCCCCTCGCGAAGGGTGTACGCGGAGCGGACCATATCTCCGTCGGCCATCCATGTCGCCTCTCCGCCGACTTCCGGCTGTGCGCCCGGGCCGCCGTAGGAATTGGGAGCGTAAACGGGATCGAGTGCGTTCACTGTCCGGCCACGTCCGGCGCGCGAGTAGGAGTGCACCTCCGCCGCCTTCGCCTGGTTGACGGGGATCTGCTTGTAGTTGACCCCCAGCCGAGCGCGGTGCGCGTCGGCGTAAGAGAAGCCGCGCGCCAGAAGCATCTTGTCGGGGCTGAGGCCGATGCCGGGCACCATGTTGTTGGGCTCGAACGCCAGCTGCTCGATCTGGGTGTCCCAATCCTCTGGGTTGGTATCGAGCGTCAGCTTGCCGACCTCGATCAGCGGATAATCGTCATGCGGCCATGTCTTGGTCAGGTCGAACGGGTTGATGCGGTAGGTCTTGGCGTCGTCGAACGGCATCACCTGGAATTTCAGCGTCCAGCTTGGGAATTCGCCTTTCGAGATATGATCGAACAGGTCGCGGCGGTGATAGTCGCCATCCTGCCCGGCCATCTTGTCCGCCTGGTCCTGCGTCATGTGCGCGTTGCCATCACCCAGATCGGTGTGGAAGTGCCATTTGACCCAGAACTTCTCGCCCGCTTCGTTGATGAGCATGTAGGTGTGGCTGCCGTAGCCGTTCATCTCACGCCAGTTCTTGGGCACGCCGCGATCGCCCATCAGATACGTGACCTGGTGCGCGCTTTCCGGGCTGAGCGTCCAGAAGTCCCACTGCATGTCATGATCGCGCAGGCCATTGTCGGCCCGGCGCTTCTGGCTGCGGATGAAGTGCTGGAACTTCATCGGGTCGCGAATGAAGAAGATCGGCGTGTTGTTGCCGACCATGTCGAAATTGCCGTCTTCCGTGTAGAACTTTACCGAGAACCCGCGGGGGTCCCGCCAGGTGTCGGGACTTCCCCGCTCGCCCGCCACGGTGGAAAAGCGGACCGCTGTTTCGACCTTGGCACCGAGTTGAAGGAATTTCGCCTTGGTGAATTTGCTGACGTCCGCCGTCACTTCGAAATGGCCGAACGCTCCACTTCCCTTGGCGTGGGGCTGCCGTTCGGGAATGCGCTCGCGATTGAAGTTTGCCATCTGCTCGATCAGATAGTGATCGTTGAGCACGATCGGGCCGTCGCGCCCGATGGAAAGTGAATGCTCGTCGCTTTGAACCGGAATACCGGCATCGGTTGTCGTGCGGGGGGCGAATGTTTTGTCGGCCAATATCGTGCCCTCAGGTTATGTTTTGGGATAAGTAGTTCAAACGGCAGTTGGAGCAGCTGGTTCCGTTCCCACGAACGAAACGCACCACCTCGGATCGGACACGGCTTCGACACCTTGCATCAATTCGGCAGGGACGAGGCCTCACCGCTCCGTCTGCGATTTGGGCATTCCGTCTCATCAAGCGATGTCGTCGATAGGTCCGTGTTGGGCGTGCGTGATCGTGCGCTCTTCGAGCCGAACAGGGAAGCGATCAACGCCTGTGATGGGATCGCATACTGCCGTCGCTGGTCTCAAAATCGATTGCGCATGACAAAGATCGAAAGTCTCGGCGTCCGCGGGTCGGGGATGCGATGGCTGGTGCGATCTTGCGCGACAGAGGACAAACGGCGGCAAATGGTTGGCCGGCTTGACCAAATGGAGAACCACATATCCTTCCCACACTGAATTAAAAGGCTAAATGGCAGTCTTCGGGGTTGGAAGCGGCATGTCGGCTTTAGGCCGAGATAGCAGATGGCGTTTCGCCCAAGATCGAGTCTTAACGAGAACTGTCCTCACTCAGTAGTTGGCCGACGCATGTTGGGCCGAACCCCGTACCACAGCCAGCAGAGCACCGTTCTGCATGTCCACTCTGACCGCCTCGTCAATTCTCATCACTACTGGTCCGCTTGATTCACAGCTTCTCGGATATGAGACGCACGCCAAACGCCGCCAGCACCGTCCCGATCGCCCGTTCAATCCAAATGCCGAAGCGCTCGTAAGCCGCTCGTGCCGGGCGCGAAGAAAACAGAACCATCACAAAGCCGTACCAAACGATCTCCAGCGCGAAGCCTCCTGCCAGGATCACGAGTTTCGCCCATACTGCAGTGTCTGGGGGCACAGCGACCGCATAAAGACCGATGAAGAATGCAATGCCTTTCGGGTTTGAGAGGTTGACGATCATGCCCATTCGCAGACCCCGAGATGCACTTGCGGGAGCAATGCCGCGCCCCGGCGCACTGGCGATAGGCTGAGTGTTCAACCAAGCCATTATGCCAAGATAGATGAGGTAGCATCCGCCGGCGATCTGGATAACGGTTGCGAGCCACCCAACCCGGGTTAAAGCCAAGCCCAGTCCTGTCATTGTGAGGATGTTGTAAAGGGTAGCAGCGATCGCCAAGCCGAAGGTCGCTCCGATGGCAGCCGGCCGGGCACCCGAGATGGAAAGCCGAGAAATCAACGCAAAGTTCGGGCCAGGACTCAACACAACAGCTGCATAGAGCCCAAGCGCGGTCAATATTGTGGAGAATTCCGCGCTCATAGCTGCTCCGATCTTGTAACCTTGTAAAGGCAACACCTTGGCCGATCAGCAAGTCTGTTACAATGTCTGCTCATGCCGCGGAATTTTTTGCCATTTGGATGGCAAAACTGGGCTCGATCCTAGCTGTCTAAAACCCGCTAGGCGGTCGCATTGCGCGAGGGAAGCTAGTCGGTGGCAAATGGCGGAGAGAGAGGGATTCGAACCCTCGAGACGGTTACCCGCCTACACGCGTTCCAGGCGTGCGCCTTCGACCACTCGGCCATCTCTCCGTTGCTGTCGGCAATGGCGAAGAACGCCGTATGCTGAAGCGTGATGCCTTTGGGGCACCTTCGGTTTTTCATCGCTTGAACGACGAGTTTTGGGGGGTCGCTTGGACCGTCCGAACCGGGCGGCACTATAGCCAAGACGGATTGCGGCACAAGGGGGCAAGGCCGGGTTTTGCGCCTTGCGGCAAAGAAATGCTGCGAGGTCGAAATAGGCTCTTTTTTGATACCAAACGTGTGTGGTTCAGCCGTCACAAAGCGCCTCTCCCCGGGAGAGCTCCGGCCAGTGCTTGCGGGCAGGCGAGCCGCATTCTATGACAGCGGCGTTGTTCGCAAGCTTCGCCATCGGGGGCGAAGCCGGCTCGGGGTCAGCATCTGATGCGCATCTTGCTCAGGATATTGGCATTGATCGCCTTGGTGCTCGGCGTGATGGCCGGCGCGATCGATGCGATCCAGTCGGTTGCGGCCGATGCGGTCGTGCTCACGCCATTGAGCGCCGCGTGGGAAGATGTGAGCCCGTCGACGCTCGCGGCGCTGGAAGGCGCCTTCGTCACCTATCTCCCGCAAGGCGCGGCATCGGTTGCCCTGCCGCTCTTCCTCGGTCAGCCGGCGTCCGTGGTGCTTCTGGTCTTCGCGTTCCTTATGCATCTTTTGGCCTATCGCCCGGCCAAGCGCCGCTTCAATCCGCGCTGAAACCTCCTATATCTTGGTGCAGAGGGCGCCGTTGCGCGCCAGTGACGCGGAGAATGAGGCGATGTTTCTTATCGACATGTTCAACAAGAAGACCGCGATGCCCGAGGCCGAGCGCGCGCTGCCAGGCCGTTCCGAACCCATCCCGACCGCCGAGACGCACTTCGTCAACGGCAAGCCGCTGAAGGGTCCCTATCCGGAAGGCCTTGAGCAGGCCTATTTCGGCATGGGCTGCTTCTGGGGCGTGGAACGGCTTTTCTGGAAGATGCCCGGCGTTTACGTGACGGCGTCCGGCTATGCTGGCGGCTTCACGCCTAACCCCACCTATCATGAGACGGTGACGGGCCAGACAGGCCATACCGAGGTCGTGCTCGTCGTTTTCGATCCCAAAATCATCGGTTATGATGATTTGCTGCGCGCTTTTTGGGAGGAGCACGATCCGACCCAGGGCATGCGTCAGGGCAACGATATCGGCACGACCTACCGTTCCGCGATCTACACGGTCGGGGACGCCCAAAACGAGGCCGCCAAAGCTTCGCGTGACGCCTATCAGCAGGCTCTCGCCAATTCCGGCTTGACGGCGAAGATCACCACCGAGATCGCTCCGGCGGGCACATTCTATTTCGCCGAGGACTACCATCAGCAATATCTCGCCAAGAACCCCGGTGGATATTGCAACCTGCGCGGCACCGGCGTCGACTGCGTCGGCGGCTGACCGTCTCGGTCCGCCATCGTCATCCGCACCAAGCCGCCCTCGTCCTGAGCCCGTCGAAGGAGAAGCGCGGTCCCGATGTCTGTCAGCGGCGCCTCTCCTGGGCGCCGCGAAACCGTTGCCGCAAAAATTATCCGACTGGTCAAATTCTGCGTGATTCTTCGTGGCCAGCATGCAAGGATCGCCGCAGAACGGGAACCCGGCACGAAGGCCGGCCCGTCGGGGCGCCCTGTCCGCCAAGGACCGGGGCTTGAAGCGACAACCGAAAAGACAAGCACAGGGTGAACGATAATGAAGCGCACGCTCATCAGCCTCTTTGCGCTCGCGGCCATGGCCTCGACCGCGATGGCGCAGGACGCAGACTTTACGCCGGCCATCATCTACGATCTCGGCGGCAAGTTCGACAAATCCTTCAATGAAGCCGCCTACACCGGGGCCGAGCAGTTCAAGACCGAGACCGGCGTCGAATACCGCGAATTCGAGATTCAGAACGACGCGCAACGTGAGCAGGCGCTTCGCCGCTTCATCCGCGACGGCAACAACCCGATCGTCATGGCTGGCTTCAACTGGGCAGCCGTGCTCGAGACCATCGCCGCTGAAAACCCCGAAACCGATTTCGCCATCATCGACGCCGTCGTCGATCTGCCGAACGTGCGCTCCGTGGTCTTCAAGGAACAGGAAGGCTCCTATCTGGTCGGCGTGCTCGCGGCGCTCGCGTCCGAATCCGGCACGGTGGGCTTCGTCGGTGGCATGGACGTGCCGCTCATCCGCCGCTTCGCTTGCGGCTATGTCGGCGGCGTGAAGGCGACGGCCGAAGGCGCGACCGTCATCGAAGCAATGACCGGTACGACGCCTGAAGCATGGAACGATCCTGTGCGCGGCGCGGAAATCACCCGTTCGCAGATCAGCCAGGGCGCGGATGTGGTCTATCACGCCGCCGGCGGCACCGGCGTTGGCGTGCTGCAGGCTGCGGCAGATGAAGGCGCTCTCGGCATCGGCGTCGATTCCAACCAGAACGCGCTGCATCCGGGCAACATGCTCACTTCGATGGTGAAGCGCGTCGACGTTGCCGTCTACGAGGCCTTCACCGATGCGATGAACGGCTCGTTCGACTACGGCGTCACCTCGCTCGGCCTTGCCGAAGACGGCGTCGCCTACGCGCTGGACGAGAACAACGCCGACCTCGTCACCGACGATATGGAAGCAGCCGTGGAAGAAGCCAAGGCTGGGATCATCGCCGGCGACATCGAAGTCCACGACTACATGTCGGATGACAGCTGTCCTTACTGATCATCGATGAATGGGAAAGGGCTCTTGCTTTTCCCTTCGCCGAGAAACGAAAAGGCCCCGGAATACGGGGCCTTTTTTGTAGGTGGCTGACGAATGTTCGGGCGTTGGCTTCTATGCTTCTCGGAACTCTTCCCATTGGCCGGCATTCGCTGCGCGCTTTCGCATGGGCGCGACCGGGGCGGCGTACGATGCCGCCGCACCGCGCGGCTGTGGGGCCCTTGAAACGGTCGTGGCCGTCTGTTCGGTCTTGAACTGACCGAGCAATCCGGCAAGCGTCACGGCGCGCTCGGCAAGCTGGTTGCTCACCGCACTCTGCTCTTCCACGCTTGCGGCGTTCTGTTGGGTGCTCTGGTCCAGTTGGTGCACGGCCTGGCCGATTTCACGGATGCCGATCGCCTGTTCACGGCTTGCCTCGACGATGGCCGACACGTTCTGATCGACATCGCGCACCCGCTCGACGATCCGCTCCAGCGCCTTGCCGGTCCGATCGACGAGTTCGACGCCTGATTTTACCTGCATCGACGACGTGCCGATCAGTGCCTTGATTTCTTTCGCGGCCTTTGCCGAGCGCTGCGCGAGTTCACGCACCTCCTGCGCCACGACCGCAAAACCGCGGCCGGCCTCGCCGGCACGTGCGGCCTCGACGCCGGCATTCAGCGCCAGCAAGTTGGTTTGGAAAGCGATTTCGTCGATGACGCTGATGATGTTGGAGATCTCGCGCGACGACTGCTCGATCTGGTCCATCGCTGCGACGGCATCCCGCACGATAAGCCCAGATTCTTCCGCCGACACGCGCGTCTCGCGCACGATTTCGCCGGCTTCCGAGGCGCGGCGACTGGCATCGCTCACCGTCTGTGTGATTTCCTCCAGCGCTGCGGATGTCTCTTCCAGCGCTGCAGCCTGCTGTTCCGTGCGCTTGGCGATGGAGCCGGAATTGTCCATCATTTCATTCGCCGTCTGGGCGATGTCCTGCGCATTCTCGGCGATCTCGCCGATCACCGCCGCAAGGCGGCCGACCGCCGTGTTGAAATCGGTGCGCGTGGTTTCCATCGAACGGTCGAGCGCGCTTGTCACCTGCGAGGTCAGATCGCCCTGGGCGAGGTCGCCGATCGCGACGCTCAGCGTGCTGACGGATCTCATCCGCTCGGTCACATCGGTGGCAAACTTCACCACCCGGTAAATCGCGCCGCGCGAATTGTGAACCGGATTGTATGTTGCTTGGATCCAGACCTCGGTGCCGTTCTTGCCGATCCGCTTGAACGTGTCCGAAAAGAACTCGCCGGCGCGGAGCCGGGTCCAGAAATTGTCATAGGCACCGCTCGTGACGAAATCCGGATCGCAGAAGATGCTGTGCTTCTTGCCGATGATCTCGTCATGCCCATAGCCGAGCGTCTTGCAGAAGCTTTCATTGGCATCGACGACCGTGCCGTCCGGCTCGAACTCGATCACCGCGACCGAACGCTCCAGCGCTCGCAAGAGGTTTTCGTTGTGCAGCGAAGCGACCTTGGTGCCGGTGATGTCGGCAGCGATTTTCACGATGCCCACGACCTTGCCGTTCGCGAAGACCGGATCGTAGGAGGCTTCGATCCAGACATCCTTGCCGGATTTCGAGATGCGACGGAACTGCCCGCGCTGCGCCTTGCCTGCGGCAAGGTCGCGCCAGAACTGGATGTACTCTGAGCTTTCGGTGATCGAGCGTTCGACGAACATCCGGTGGTGGTTGCCGACGATTTCATCCGACCGGTAACCGAGGGCGGTAAGAAAATTGTCGTTCGCGCCCTGGATCGAGCCATCCGGCCGGAACCAGATGATCGCATGCGAGGCGGATATGGCGGCGTATTGTTGTATTGCGCCTGAATTCGCAAAAGGAAGACGAAGCATCGATAACCCCGGCAGATAACACGCCCGAAGAATGCTGCTTGCAGTCTTAATAATCCCATACTTGGAGAGGGCAGAACTTCGCCATGCGCCAATGGCTACGCTTCATTGTAAGAAATCCGGAAATCCGGAAGAAATCAGAAAGAAACAAACCGAATCTTCAACAGATTAAACCGAAGGGCACCCAGGATGGATGCCCCTCGTGGTCTTCTCTATCCGCGCAGCGTGCCGCCGGTTGCCTTGGTGACGTTCTCGATCACCCGGCCGGTCAGGGCCTCGAGGTCTTCGTCCGTCAGCGTCCGGTCGATCGGCTGGATGGCGACTTCGATCGCGACCGATTTCCTGTCATCGCCGAGCGATGGTCCTTCGAACAGGTCGAACACCGTCACGCCCGCGATCAGCTTCTTGTCCGCCGCCGAGGCCGCCTTCAGGATGTCGGCGCTGCGCACGGCCTTGTCGACGACGAAGGCGAAGTCGCGCTTGACCGCCTGCAGCGGCGAGAGCGTCAATGCGGGCTTGGTGCGCGTCGGTTTGCGCTTGGGCTCGGGGATGGCGTCGACGAACACCTCGAAGCCGGCGAGCGCGCCGGAAACGTCGAGCGTTTCGAGGACCAGCGGGTGGAATTCCCCGAACGTGCCGAGCACCATCTTCGGACCGAGCTTGATCGTGCCTGAGCGTCCCGGGTGGTACCATGACGGACCGCCGGGCTCGATCTGCAGCTTGTCCACCGGCGCACCGGCCGCTTCCAGCACCGCGATCGCGTCGGCTTTCGCATCGAACACGCCGACGGGCTTGGCCGCACCGTCCCAGTGGCGCCCGGTGCCGGTGAAGCGTGCCGTGCCGCGACGAACGCCGCCTGCGACGCGGCGCTGATCGTTCGGCCCATCGCCTTCATAGGTGCCGGACACTTCGAAAAGCGCCACGTCGCCAATACCTCGGTCCGCATTGCGCTGGGCTGCAGCGATGAGGCCTGGCAGCAGCGAGGGACGCATGTCAGACATGTCGGCTGCGATCGGATTGGAAAGCTTCAGGGAAGGTTGTCCACCGCCGAAGGCCTTTGCATGGGCTTCGGGAATGAACGACCAGGTGACGGCTTCCAGCATGCCGCGTGCTGCCAGCGTCCGGCGCGCAAGACGCGTGCGGATTTGCAGCGTCGTCAGAATGCGGCCATTGACGGCGCCGTGGCTTTGAAGCGGCTGCGGGGCGATCTGGTCGACGCCCGTGATGCGCATCACTTCTTCGACGAGATCAGCCTTCCCATCGACGTCCGGCCGCCAGGTGGGCACCAGGACGTCCACCGTGTCGCCCGAGCCCTGAACCTCAAAGCCGAGACGCGTCAGGATGCCGGCGGCATCGTCCGTGCCGACGTCGATTCCTGTCAGCCGCTTCACCTCGGAGAAAGGGAAGCTGATGGTTTTGCGGCTCGGCGTCCGGTATCCGACGATTTCGGCTTCGCTCGGAGTGCCGCCGCAGATCTCGGTGACGAGCTGGGTGGCCAGCTCGAGGCCAGGGACCATGAATTCGGGGTCGACGCCACGCTCGAAGCGGTAGCGCGCATCCGTGATGATGCCGAGCGCACGGCCGGTCTTGGCGATGGTGATCGGGTCCCACAGCGCCGATTCGATCAGCACGTCGGTCGTCGTCTCGTCGCAGCCGGAATGCTCGCCGCCCATGATGCCGGCGAGGGATTCAACGCCATTGTCGTCGGCGATCACGCACATGGAGCTGTTCAATGTGTAGGTGCGCTCATCGAGCGCCAGCATCTGCTCGCCATCCGCCGCGCGCCGCACCACGAGGTCGCCTGCAACCTTCGCCGCATCGAAGACGTGCAGCGGCCGGCCCCGGTCGAAGGTGATGTAGTTGGTGATGTCGACCAGCGCATTGATCGGCCGAAGCCCGATGGCAAGCAGGCGTTTCTGCATCCAGGTGGGGCTCGGTCCGTTCTTCACGCCGCGCACCAGCCTGAGTGCGAAACCGGGACAAAGGTCGGGCGCATCGATGCGTACCTTCATCGGACATGCACCGTCGCCCTTTACCGTTGCGATCGCTGGCGTCTTCAGCGTCCCGAGACCGGCAGCGGCGAGATCGCGCGCGATGCCGGCTACGCCGGTCGCTTCCGGGTGGTTCGGCGTCAGGCCGATCTCGATGACCGGATCGTCTAGCCCCGCATAGCTGGCGAAGGTCGTTCCGACAGGCGCATCGAGCGGCAGGTCGATGATGCCGTCATGGGCATCCGACATTTCGAGCTCGCGCTCGGAGCACATCATGCCGCGGCTTTCCACGCCGCGGATCGTGCCCACTGCAAGCGTCGTGTCGATGCCGGGAACATAGGTGCCGGGCGCCGCGAAGGCGCCGACCAGGCCCGCCCGCGCATTCGGTGCGCCGCACACGACCTGCACCGGATCGCCGGCACCGATATCGACCATCAGCACGCGCAGCTTGTCGGCGTCGGGGTGCTTTTCCGCAGACAGTACCTTGGCGATCACGAAGGGCTTCAGGGCCGCCTTGTCGTCGACGCTTTCGACCTCAAGGCCGATAGCCGTCAGCGTCTCGACGATGCGCTCCAGAGTCGCATCCGTGTCGAGGTGGTCCTTCAACCAGGAGAGAGTGAATTTCATCGTTCGGGGTCCATCAAAGGAGAAATCAGCGTTCGGGCGGAAAGTCGTCGAAGCGCGGCAGATGATCGTCCATCACGACGAAGGGCATCTGCCGCTTGCTAAAGGCGTGGAATGTCGGCGGATGCGCTTCTGGATGGTCCATGAAGCCCAGCGCCAAATAGATGCGGCCGCCAAGCCGCTCGTCGCGATAGCCGATCTGGCTGCCGCAATCGCCGCAGAACAGCCGCTCTACGCCGCCGAAGCGGTAGGATTTCGGCGTGCCGAACCAGGTCAATTCGTCATCCATGAAGCCGACGAACGCCATGACGGGCGCCCCCGTCTGCTTGCGACAGTCGCGGCAATGACAATAGGCGCGCCGAAACGGCTCCGCATTCGTCTCCACCGCGACGCGCGCGCACCGGCATGATCCTGCGTGAGCCATGATCTATTCCGCCGCCACCGAAGGCGGAACGGCACCGGGTGCCCTGCGCCCCTGCAGCATGCCGTCAACCGAAAGGTCCTCGTCGACATCCGGCCAATGAATACCATCAAGCATGAGTTCGACATTGTTCCGCTGCGCAGGTGTTGCGTTGAGCAGGCGCGGATACCACCAGAGAGGTGTCGCCACATGACGACCGTCCTTCAGCTTGACGTGAAGGTCGTGAAGATCGCACCAAGCTTCGATCGGGCGATCCTTTTCGGGATAATCAGGCGAAGAACTCATTCCAGGCCTCCAGAAACTGGTCTTGGTGCTCGGCGACAATCTGCATGATACGCCGCATGTCAGGGTCGCTGAACCCGCCGCGTTTCGATATTTCGAGGTCTCGCAGCCATATCTTTGCGCGCAAGCCCTTGGCATCGACGTGAATATGAGGCGGCTCGTTCCAGTCGCCTGAAAAGAAGTGGAAACGAAATCCCGACTCGATCAGAACGGTCGGCATCCGCAATCATCCACTCAAACCGCCGAACAGCGTCGGCATGTCCAGCGGGCGGAAGCCGTAATGGTTGAGCCAGCGCACATCCGCGTCGAAGAAGGCGCGCAGATCCGGCATGCCGTATTTGAGCATCGCGATGCGGTCGATGCCCATGCCCCAGGCAAAGCCCTGATACTCGTCGGGATCCAGGCCGCCGGCCTTCAGCACATTCGGGTGCACCATCCCGCAGCCGAGGATTTCCATCCAGTCGGTACCTTCGCCGAACTTCACTTCGGTGCCGGAACGGTCGCACTGGATATCGACTTCCATGGATGGCTCGGTGAAGGGGAAGAAGGACGGCCGGAAGCGCATCTTCACCTGCGGCACTTCGAAGAACGCCTTGCAGAATTCCTCCAGCACCCACTTCATGTTGGCGATGTTGGCCGTCTTGTCGATGACGAGCCCTTCCACCTGGTGGAACATCGGCGAATGGGTCGCGTCGCTGTCCTGGCGATAGGTCTTGCCCGGGATGACGATGCGGATCGGCGGCTTTTGCGTCTCCATCGTGCGGATCTGCACGGGCGAGGTGTGCGTGCGCAGCACCTTCGCCTCCTGGCCGTCGGCGGCGTTCAGGAAGAACGTGTCGTGCATCTCGCGGGCCGGATGACCCTCGGGGAAGTTCAGCGCCGTGAAGTTGTAATAGTCCATCTCGATGTCCGGGCCTTCGGCGATCGAGAAGCCCATGTCGGCGAAGATCGCGGTGATCTCGTCGATCACCTGCGTGATCGGATGGATGCGGCCGATCTCCGTCGGCGAAGGCCTGACCGGCAGCGTCACGTCGAGCGTTTCGCGCGCAAGCCGCGCCTCGATGGCGGCCGCCTTCAGATGCTGCTTGCGCTCCGCAATGGCATCGGTCACGCGCGTCTTAAGCCCGTTGATCGCCGGGCCCATCGTCTGGCGCTCGTCCGCGCTCATTGCGCCGAGCGTCTTCAGTTTTTCGGAGATCGAGCCCTTCTTGCCGAGCGCCGCGACGCGCACGGCTTCGATAGCCTGTTCGTCCTCCGCTTCGGCGATCCGGGCAAGGATCGTCTCTTCCAATTCAACGATGTCGCTCATCCTGGGTCCTGCATGTTGGCGGCCGCTCGGGCCGTCCCTCGTCGGCGGGTCTTAAATCAGAAAGCGTTCCAGCCTCCAAGGGCTTCGATGAAGCAGGTGCGGCTGCTGACGCTGAAAACACGGCCATGGCCTTGAGAAACCGATCGAGGTCGCGCCCCCGGTGAACCTTCGCCATCGCGTTGGCGACCCGTTGCAGCGGATGGAAGAACGCTATGAACCGGTCGAGCGCGGCACGTGTGTCGGCAGGCGCCTCGGCGCGATAGGCGCAAAGCGCGCTCTGCGTCGTTTCTGCATCGCACGAAAGAGAAACGACGCCGAATTGGTAGAGAAAGGCATCGCGCGCCTGCGCGTCTGCAAGCGGCATCTCCGCTTCCGGCTCTTCCTCGAAATCCATGAAGCCCCAGTTCTTGCCGTCATGAAATATGTCGCGCGGATGCGGACGGCCGTGGCAAAGCCCCGCGCGGTGCGCCCGCGCCAACGTCTCGCCGCCGCCTCTGAGCAGCCGTCGGCGTTCCGCAGCAGAGCCGGCACTTTCGACCAGCGACAGCAGTGTCGACGGGCCATTGCGCAGCACCAGGATCGGCCCATTGCGGTAGACGAGGCCAGCTGTGATGAAGCCCGCGTGCCGAAACGCCGCCATCTTGCGCAACTCTCGATCGACCTGGGCGTCCGGGTTCAGCAATCTGGACGAACGGAGAAAAGGCTTCGGCATCAAGGGTGTCGTCCAACTGTGCATCCGCTTGCCGAGCGGCCGGCTTTCGGCGTCGTATCGCTTGATCCACACCGTCTAGTCGTCGGCCAAGGCATGGCTCACGCGCCTGCCACGCGACGAGGCGAGCAACGCTAGAAGGTCGCGCAGACCTTCCGGCGAAATTTCATCCTCGGCGCGGTCGTCACGCATCGTTCTGCATGCTCCAAAACGAAAGAACCCGCGCCGGTCAGCCAGCGCGGGTTCCTTCAGGCGAATGATATCGTGAAGGCGCTGGCTTAGCGGACAGCGCTTTCAAATGCGTTCGGTGTCGTGTCTTTCAGGTACTCGAGTGCCTTCTTGGCAGCAGCAACCAGCGCGCCGAAAGCTTCGGGCTCGTGGATTGCCATATCGGAAAGTACCTTGCGGTCGACTTCGATGCCGGACTTGGTCAGGCCATCGATGAAGCGGCCGTAGGTCAGGCCGTGCTCGCGAACGGCTGCGTTGATGCGCTGGACCCAGAGAGCGCGGAAATTGCGCTTCCGGTTCTTGCGGTCGCGATATGCGTACTGCATCGAGCGATCGACGGCAGCCTTTGCCGCGCGGATCGTGTTCTTGCGGCGGCCGTAAAAGCCTTTTGCCTTCTTCAGGACTTTCTTGTGCTTGGCGTGCGAAGTGACGCCTCTTTTCACGCGTGCCATGGTGTGATCTCCTTAAATCTCGGTCGGGGCGAAGGTCTCAGAGACCGTTCGGCAGGAACTTCTTGACGATCTTGGCGTCGGCGTCCGAAAGGACCATCGTGCCGCGTGCGTCGCGAATGAACTTGTTCGACCGCTTGATCATGCCATGGCGCTTGCCGGCAGCAGCTGCGAGAACCTTGCCGGAACCCGTGATCTTGAACCGCTTTTTGGCGGATGCCTTCGTCTTCATCTTGGGCATTTTGCTCTCCTTTGAAAGGCCTCCGACCAGCATCGCCGCCCGGGCCTCATGATGTCGCGTCTCCCGCTGGATACCTGCCGAAACAGACGAGGACCGGGTTCGCCATCGCGAGATGGCTGACCAAGACCCATGCGGAACGCTTGGTTGGTGATCTGCGCGGACCGGAGACGACCCGGTTTCACGCAAGCATTCGGAACAGGCACGGCATGCCCTGCCGGACTGTTCGGACGCGGCCATATACCGGGAGTATCGCCGGGATGCAAGGGCTTGCGCCCTTTTTGAAAATAGAAGGGCTCGCGCTCTTTGTGTGACGGAAGCCGCCGACCTCTTTGTCGCGATGCCGCCGCCCGTGTCCTTTCCAAGAACACAGAGTTCGCTCGTCGGTCAAAGTGAATCCTGGCATTCGATCGTGCGCGACCTATGTGAGGCTGGCAAACGCGGCATCCTCCCAATTCAGCCGCACGATATGATTGAAGGAACCAGACCCTATGGCAGACACGCTGTTTACGCCCGTCCAGCTTGGCAAATTGAATGTCCCGAACCGCATTTTCATGGCGCCGCTGACGCGCAACCGCGCGAAATCCGATGGAACGCCGAATGCTATGGCGGAGATCTATTACGGCCAGCGCGCCTCTGCCGGTCTCCTGATTTCTGAAGCGACGCAGATTTCGCCCTACGGCAAGGGTTACATCGATACGCCCGGCATCTACACCGACGAGCATGTGGCCGCATGGCGCGGCATTACGGACGCGGTCCATGCCAATGGCGGCCGCATCTTCTGCCAGCTCTGGCATGTGGGTCGCATCAGCCATTCTTCGCTCCTGCCGAACAATGACGCGCCGGTCTCCTCGACCGATGTCGCAGCCAATGCCAAGACCTTCACGGCCAACGGTTTCGAAGCAACGTCCAAGCCCCGTGCCCTGGCGCTCGGCGAAATCCCGCAATTGATCGAGGATTATGCCCACGCTGCCAAGCGTGCGATCGAAGCCGGCTTCGACGGCGTCGAAGTGCACTCGGCCAATGGCTATCTGCTCGACCAGTTCTTGCAGGACGGCATCAACAAGCGCGACGACGTCTATGGCGGTTCGATCGAGAACCGTACGCGCCTGACGCTCGAAGTGGTGGATCGCGTCGCCAAGGAAATCGGTGCCGATCGCACCGGCATCCGCCTGTCCCCGCGCGGACAGGCCAACGATATCACCGATAGCAATCCTGAAGCGCTGTTCAGCGCGCTTTACAAGGCGCTCGACCAGCGCAAGCTCGCCTATCTCCACATTGTCGAGCGTTTCGGCTCGGGCACGGATGGCGAGGATCTGATCGCCAAGCTGCGTCCGAACTGGACTGGCTTCTACATCGCCAACGGTGCCTACGATGCCGAAAGCTCGGCCAAGGTTGTGGCGGACGGCTACGCCCATGCGGTTGCGATCGGCAAGCCCTTCATCGCCAACCCGGATCTGCCGGAACGCTTCCGCACCGGCGCGCCATTGAACGCGCAGGACACCGACACCTTCTATGGCGGCGGCGCGAAGGGATACATCGATTATCCGTTCGCGACGCTCGAACGCGAAAAGGCCGCCTGATCTCGCGGCAGCGCATATCGTCCAATGATGGAAGGGCGTCGCGAAAGCGGCGCCCTTTTTTTGTCCGGGCTAATAAAGTTGAAGCGCCACGGGCAGCACGCCGCTCGACTGTAGCCACTCGACGATCTCGAGCGCAGGCATCGCGACGAAGAAGACCATGCCGTCGATAAGCGTGCGGTAGAGCCGCGCCGGTTGCACCACGAGTCTGTCTTCATTGACGACGCGCAGCGTGCGCGGCAAGAACCTCGGCACCGCACTCAGATAGGCGCGATAGGGCTCGCCGAAAGCCGGCAGCAGGAACCGCTCTTCGCGCAGGATTACCACGTTGAATGCCAGCGCGCAGCCGATCAGGAAAACGAACGCGACGATCAAGCTCCCCGTCTGCGCGCCAACGCCGAACGCTGCGATCGACGAAAACAGATAGAGCGGGTTGCGGCTGATCGAATAGGGGCCTGCCGTCACGATTGCGTAGGCCTTGCTGCCGCCGATATAGAGCGTGCACCACATGCGGCCGAGAATGCCTGCAGCGATCGTGCCGATCCCGATGGCTTCGACGAATTCATGCCCTTCCTCGCCCCATGCGGAGCGAACGAAGAGCAGGGCGATCACCAATGCGGCGATGATCAGCGCTAGCACAAGCCGCCGCATGCGCTGAAAGTTCTGGAGCTTGCCGCGTTCTTCCGTGGTGTTGTCCATCGATTGCCCGCCCAACGATTCGACGCGGACTCTAAGCCCCGCCGGTTCCCTAAACAAAAAAGCTCCCCGGGCCATCCGGCACGGGGAGCTTGAACGGGCCAACCCGCTGGATCAGCGCGGTGACAGAACCATCATCATCTGTCGGCCTTCGAGCTTGGGTTCGGCTTCGACCTTTGCGATCTCCGCCGTCTGCTCCTTGACCTTCTGGAGGAGCCGCATGCCGAGTTCCTGGTGCGCCATTTCGCGACCACGGAAACGCAGCGTCACCTTGACCTTGTCGCCTTCTTCGAAAAAGCGGTTCATTGCGCGCATCTTCACGTCATAGTCGTGCGTGTCGATGTTCGGGCGCATCTTGATTTCTTTGACCTCGACGGTCTTCTGCTTCTTGCGCGCCTCGGCGGCCTTTTTCTGCTTTTCGTATTTCAGTTTGCCAAGATCCTGCACCTTGCAGACGGGAGGCTCGGCATTGGGTGAGATTTCGACGAGGTCTAGGCCGGCTTCCGCCGCGATCTCCAGCGCCTCAGTGATGGGCACTATTCCGCGGTTACCGCCTTCGGCATCGATCAACTGAACATGGCTTGCCCGGATTTCCTCATTGGCCCGCGGTCCATCCTTGGTTGGCGGCGGCGCTCTGAACGGTCTGCGAATGGTCGTGTTCTCCTCGAACTGTTGAACCTGTGGCTGAATGTACTGCGAAGACGAAATCGCTTGAATTGCCCGCAATGTCGTTATCGCTTGCGTTGAGTCAATAGCACGCCCAGTCAGAAATAGCATCCACGCGCGGTGATTCTGCCGGCAATTGCCCCGAAAATGCCACCAGCAAGGAAATGAATATGCAGGAGCATACATCGAACGGACTGGAACTTGTCGTCGGCGAGGGCGGTGAGGCGCGCACGATCGCTGTCGCCTTCCGGCCTGGGCTTGGCGGCCACCATCGCCCCGGCCTCGTGTGGCTCGGTGGCTACCGGTCCGACATGAGCGGCACCAAGGCGCTCGAACTCGATGCCTATGCCGCGCGCGAAGGGCTCGAATGCCTCCGCTTCGATTATTCGGGCCATGGAGCATCGGGCGGGGCGTTCGAGGACGGTACGATATCGCGCTGGCTGGAAGAGGCGCTTGCCGTCTTCGACACGCATACGACCGGCCCGCAAATCCTGGTCGGCTCGTCCATGGGCGGCTGGATCGCGCTTCTTATCGCAAAGACCTTGAAGCAGCGCGGCGATGCCGGCCGTCTCGCCGGCATGCTGCTTCTCGCACCCGCGCCGGATTTCACGTCCGAACTCATCGAGCCCGGCTTGACCGATGCGCAGCGCACGGATCTCGCCCAAAAAGGCCGCTTCGAGGAGCCGACGCCCTATGGCCCGGACCCGAACGTCTATACGCGTGGACTGATCGAGGATGGCCGCACGAACAGCGTTCTCAAAGGTGTCATCGATACCGGGTGTCCCGTCACCATCATTCAGGGAATGCAGGACCCGGACGTGCCCTATGCCCACGCCCTGCGGCTGATGGAGCATCTTCCGGCGGACGACGTCGTCCTCACGCTGGTGCGCGATGGCGACCATCGTCTGTCGCGCCCCGCCGACATCGGACGCATGCTGAAAGCGCTCAACGATCTCATCGCCGGCAGCCACTGACCTGCTGCCATCGATCTGCTGCCATTGACCGGCGATCACGAATTGACGCGTCGGAGTACTGTAGCGCCGAAGACACAATAAGGCCCGGCTGGTAACCATAACCGCAATCGCGGGGGTTGGCCCGATTGACTTTGCATCATCACCAATTTTAACTGTTTGTTAACGATGATGCTGAGGCGGGGCGACCAACGGTGCTGACGATTGCGAGAATTGGAGCGGCCATTGCCTTGGCGGGCTTCGCTTCCCTGGCCTTGCCGTCGGCAAACGCCGAGGCCGAGCCGTCCCGGTCGATGATCACCGGTCCTTTGACCTCACAGCCTATCGGTCACTACGACTTTTGTCGCCGTCATTATTCGGAGTGCGCTGTTCGCACTACGGCAAGCCGCGCACCGGACATCACCGATTATGGCTGGGATGTCGTGCAGGAAGTGAATCTGGCGGTGAACAGCACGATCGTGCCCCGCACCGATGCCGAAATGCACGGCATCGAAGAGCTCTGGTCCTATCCCGATCTCGAAGGCGACTGCGAAGATTACGTCCTCCTGAAGCGCCTGATGTTGATGGAACGCGGCTTTTCCGCCTCCGATCTCCTCATCACCGTCGTTCGCAAAGCCGACGGCGAAGGCCACGCCGTGCTCACGCTGCGGACCTCGCAGGGTGACTATGTGCTCGACAACCTCTCCGACGAGGTCCATCTCTGGAGCGAAACCTCCTACGTCTTCCTGAAGCGCCAGGCGTCCTTCCACACGGGCCGCTGGGTATCGATCGAAAACTCCACCGACGTTCTGGTCGGCGCGCTGCAGTAGTCGGTACGTCGAAGGTTGGTCGGGGCGAGGAATGCGCCCCTCAAAACGCCGACGCCATAGGCTCCACAACTATCTGCTTGATTTCGAAAGCGTTTACGAAACGTTGACGGCTGAGCGCCTATAGTGGTCGCCGTATTCTTTCCAGCGACGATTTGTCACCGAAACTGTCGTCGATAGGTGGAACCAAACCAAGCGGCTGGTGTTTGTCGAGTACCAATCCCAAGGCGGCACAACCAAAATGAGCAATGTTCGTGGGCTGCGTCTCGAAAACGTCGTCCTTCACCAGATACAAACGAGCCCGAACCGGCGTCTTCTCGCCGGGATGGACTCGTTCCGCGTTCCGGAGGGAACTCCCGACGCAATGGTGGATTTGCTCCGCAGGATGGACGCTGCCGAAATGGCCGTCGCCCAGAACGGCTTCAACCGCAACCGTCATTCCTGAAACTGATCGCCAATACCCTCAGATGAGCGGCGCCGCCGCTTTGCGAACGCGAGCGATATCGTCGGCGCTGGTCAGGATGGTCTCTGCCCTATCCAGCGATACACGCGAAATCTGCCGTGCTGAGGCGCCGAACAGCGACTCGTCCATAGCGGCCAGCGCGGCTAGCGATTTTTGGATCTTGACCTGAACCTCGAACTTGTCGGCCCCGTCACGGGCGACAGGCGTGAAGAGATGGTCCAGGAATTCCGCGATCGGCACCCGTGTCATCCGGATATGGCGGTATTCCGGAACGTCGGCCGCGTCGTCGACTTTGTCGGAGCACAAGGCAATCAGGCGGACTCCTCGGCTCAGAACGTCGATGGCCGTCCCGGGATCGTTGATGCCAGGCGAGAGCGCGCGCGAAGCGATCTCGGACAGTACCGCAAGGCCGAACAGAGGGTCTTCCTCGAATGTCCGTTCGCGACCGATAGTGAAAACCGCACGCACCTCGTCTGCATCGATGCTTCCCGAAGCGACGGCGACCAGCGGCTCTGCCTTGTGAACGAACGTGCCGGGTCGCGCCAAAACGGTCACGGTCGCCCCGGCGTCGGCGGCAATCGTTTCCAGTTGCTGCATGTCGATGTGGCCGACATAGCCGATCTCATCGGCAAGAATAACGCTCTCGCTCTCCGACACGATGTCGTCGGCGATTTCGACGGCGCCCATGGTCGGGGCGCGGTGATAGACGCGCAACGCATCCTGGGTCGCCAGCTCCACCGTCCTCGTCGTTTCATTCACCCGTCCAAGTCGCGTCAGATGGTCGATCCAGCGCAGCAATGCGGCAATGACGATGATGATGACGAGGATCGTCACGACGAAGAGGACAACCCGGCCGCCGCCGCCATAGGCCTCCATCGACAAGACGATGATGCCGACGAGGCTGTAGAGGAACGTGCCGATGAAGGTCGCGAGCACGGAATGGGTGGTCGTATCCGCCATCAACAGGCGCGTGGCGCGCGGCGTCACGTCCTGCGTGGAAGCGGTGAAGGCGGTCACCATCGTCGTCAGCGAGAACGTGGTGATCGTCAGCATGCTCGTCGCAAGGATGTTCAGGATCGTGTCGATCGCGCCCGCGCCGACGGCATCCTCGATCCCATCGGGAATGAACGGATCGAGAATGATGGCCGCGAAGGCCGTGATCACACCGAGAATGGAATAGAGAACCGCACGTACCCAGAGACGCTCGAACAGGCGCCTCAGCTTCCATTGCCATTTCCGCATTGCGTCTGCCGTCTCTCGTCACCCGGCACAGCCGGACTGATCATGGAAGTACTTTTACGATCGTCATCATCTGCACCGGCGAAATCGCATCTGCAAGCAGTATGGCGGTCGGATTGATGTGCGGTGACAACGAAGTGGTCTAGAGGCGGGACTTCAGCCAGTCATTGGCACTGGATTTCAGGTGGCGGCTGGCCCAGTGGCTGCCGGCGCGCATCTGCGCGATGAAGATGGCATCCACGTCGTCCATGAAGGCATGGACCCAGTCCCGCAACTCCGTCGCGTCCTTGTCCACGTCGAGCGCCCAGAGCCCATCGATCAGCTTCACGCCGCCTTCTCGATCCATCGCCTCCTGCAACTGGTCATAGGGCCGTTCCGTGCGGCCTTCGTAGCCGATGAGATAGATCGCCATTCTCGTCCTCCACGTTCCATGGCCCGGCATGAGCATAACCCGAAGCCGGGCTGCCAGAAAGCATGTCGGCCTTGATCGAGATCATAGGAAACCGAGTGGAGCTGTGCGACATTCTCGCCGTGCGACAGTATCGACACTGGCGCGTTCGGCCGCATCGCTTACTTTCCAAAGTGCGGCGAGGAGAGAAAGACAAACGAGAGAAGACAATGGACGCCTTAATCCTGTCTCGCATGCAGTTCGCTGCGAACATCTCATTCCATATCCTCTTTCCCACCATCACGATCGCGCTCGGCTGGGTGCTGCTGTTCTTCAAGTGGCGCTACGAGCGCACCGGCGATGACGCCTGGATGAAGGCCTATTTCTTCTGGGTAAAAGTCTTTGCGCTCTCCTTCGCACTCGGTGTCGTTTCCGGCATCACGATGAGTTTCCAGTTCGGCACCAACTGGCCGGGCTTCATGGAAACCGTGGGCAATGTCGCGGGCCCGCTGCTCGCTTACGAGGTGCTGACGGCGTTCTTCCTCGAGGCGGTGTTCCTGGGCATCATGCTCTTCGGCTTCTCCCGCGTGTCGAGCCGCATCCACACCACGGCAACCTTCCTTGTGGCGTTCGGCACCACCATGTCCGCCTTCTGGATCATCGCGCTGAACTCGTGGATGCACACGCCGCAGGGCTTTGAGATGCGCGATGGCGTGGCGCATGCCACCGACTGGTTCGGCATCATCTTCAATCCGTCGATGCCCTACCGCTTCGTGCACATGCTGCTCGCCTCGGGCCTCACCGTCTCCTTCCTCATGGCCGGTCTGTCGGCACTGCGCTGGCTTTATGGCGACCGTTCCGAGCCCATGTACAAGGCGCTGCGCACCGGCGTTTATCTCGGTGCGATCCTGATCCCGGTGCAGATCTTTGCCGGCGACATGCACGGCCTGAACACGCTGGAGCACCAGCCGCAGAAGGTGGCGGCCATGGAAGCGAACTGGGAAACGCGGGGCAACGTGCCGCTCGTCCTCTTCGCGCTGCCGGATGAGGAAGCCCGTGAGAACCGCTACGAGATTGGTGTCCCGAGTGGCGCCTCGCTCATCCTCAAGCATCATGCCGATGGTGTCGTGCCCGGCCTCAACGATTTCGTCGCCGAGGATGGCACGCCCGAGCACCCGCCGGTGCTGCCTCTCTTCGTGTCGTTCCGCGTCATGGTCGGCGTCGGCATGCTGATGCTGGTCGTCTCCTGGGCGGCCGCCTGGATGCTGTGGCGCCGCGACGACATCAACAGGCCGATGGCCTTTGTCCTCGCCGGCATGGCGTTCTCGGGCTGGATCGCGACGCTCGCCGGCTGGTACACGACGGAAATCGGGCGCCAACCCTGGCTCGTCTCGGGCGTCGTGACGACCGCCGAAGCCGTCGCCCCCGTGCCCGGCGCCCACGTGGCCCTCACCTTCGCCACCTACATGGCGCTCTACGCGGTGCTGATCGTCGTCTACCTGACGGTGCTCTACAAGCTCGCGATCCGAGCCCACTATGGGAATATCGAAACCGATCCGGATCCGCGCGGCGACAGCGTGTCCATGGGCAAGGCTGCAGGCGAAGCCATGCAAGCCGCGGAATAGGCGTGGACCAAATGTTCGGCTACGAACCTGACGTCATCCTCCCGCTGATCTTCGCTGGCCTGATGGGGATTTCGATTCTCGTCTACGTCATCCTGGACGGGTTCGATCTCGGCATCGGCATCCTGTCCGTCTTCGGGACCGATGACGAAAAGGACGTAATGATAGCCTCGATCGGCCCGTTCTGGGATGCGAACGAAACCTGGCTCGTACTCTCCATCGGGCTTCTGCTGGTCGCGTTTCCGATCGCGCACGGCATTATCCTGACGGCGCTGTATCTCCCCGTCTTCGTCCTGCTGGTCGGCCTTGTCCTGCGCGGCATCGCCTTCGACTTCCGTTCGAAGGTCAGCGCGCAATCGAAGTGGATGTGGAACCTCCTGTTCTTCATCGGCTCCATCATGTCGTCGCTGTCGCAGGGATACATGCTCGGCATCTACGTTCTGGGGCTTGATATCAGCTGGGCGTCTGCAGGCTTCGCCGCGCTCGTCGGCCTGTGCCTCGCGGCCTCCTATGCCGCGGTCGGCGCATCCTGGCTGATTTACAAGACCGAGGGTCAACTGCAGGTAAAAGCCGTCACCTGGATGCGCCTGTGCCTGATGCTGACCGCAGCCGGCATGGCATTGATCTCCATCGCGACGCCTTTCGCCTCGACCCGAATCTTCGATAAATGGTTCACGACGCCGGAAATCTACCTGCTGGCACCGTTGCCGCTTTTGACCGGCGCCGTCTTCGCCGGCCTCTGGTTCCTCACGGCCAAGCTCCCGCGGCCGGACGATTCCTACGCGCTGGTTCCGTTCCTGGCGATGGCGACGATCTTCACGCTCGGTTTTGCGGGCCTTGCCTACTCGTTCTACCCCTTCATCGTGCCGGACCAGTTGACGATTTACGAGGCGGCCAGCGCGCCGGAAAGCCTGATGATCATCCTCGTCGGCACGGCGATCGTCTTGCCCACGATCGGCGGCTACACGATCCTCGCCTACCGCATCTTCCGGGGTAAGGCGACGGAACTGAAATACGACTGACAGGCCCCTCGGCCTGCATCGAAGCGCGAACCTATCGGTGCACGTCGGTCAACGCTCGGTCGCCTCAGTGCCGCGCGGTCACTCGGGCAGGGCGGCGAGGAATGCACGCACCACGCGGGCCGAGTTGTCCGACGCGATCTGCATGAACGTCGCCATCTCGTTCTCGCCGGCACCGCCACCGGCGAGGTCCGACACCGATCGAAACGCAATGAACGGCACGTCGTTGGCATAGGCGACGTGCGCGACGGCGGCACTTTCCATATCGAGCACGTTGGCGCCGAAGGTCTCGAAGACATAGGCGCGGAAGGCACCGTTATCGACGAAGGCCTGGCCTGACACGCCGCTGCCGCCCACGCGAATGGTCGGCTGCTGGCTGAGGCAGGTGTCGTCGCCGGTGCAGAGTTGCAGAGTCACCGCGTCGGCGACCTGCCGTGCCGTCTCGAACAGTGCGCCATCGACCGGAAACCAGAAATGCTCCTCGACTTCGCCGCCTGCGCGCGCGACATCCACCTCGCGCGGGAAGATCATCCCGTAATTCGGAAACGGCGTCTCGATGAAGCCTGGCGGCGTAAAGCCCTCGTCCGTCTCGCGCGCGAACACCGCTTCCAGATATTGCGCCCAGCGCTCCGGCACGACGACGTCTCCGATCGATTGCTGCGGATCGACGCCGCCGGCGATACCTGAGAAGACCATTTCGCTCAGGTTGAAGTGATCGATCGCGATCTGTGTCGTCATCGCCGCGTTCACCATGCTGACGCCACTCAAAAACAGCACGACGCGGCGTCCTTCGATGCGTCCCGTGATGAATTCGACCCCGGCGATCTCATGCTCTTCGCGCTCGATCAGTGCTTCCTGCAGCGCAAGCCACTCCGGCTCGAACGCGGAGACGACGGCCGTGCGCGGTGCCTCGTCGAGGGTCGGGGCTTCCTGCGCCAGAGCGGCGCTGGACGGCAGCGCGGCCAGCGCGATGACCGAGCACGAGAGGGCGAGGGCGGTGCGCAAGGCAGAATTCACGGTGGAACGCTCCGAAAAATGAGTGTGCAGTGGGGACAAGCGGCTCATGCCAACACAACCCGTAACGCCGCCACAACGCAAGTCGATCCCGAACGATCACCCATTCTTCAGGTTGGGCGCCGTCTCCCGAGGCATTACTTTGGTATGCTTGCGACGAAACGGGCCGATCGTCTCGCCCTGTCAGCCGATCACGCCGCCATGCTCGTCCGTTCTGCCATCACGCGGTAGGAAATCGCTTCCGCCAAATGAATGCGGCTGACGGAAGGCTTGCCATCGAGGTCGGCCAGGGTGCGGGCGACCTTGAGAATGCGGTGATAGGCACGGGCCGAGAAAGCCATGCGCTCGGCGGCCTCGGACAGAAGCGCCCGCCCGGCAACGTCGATCGCCGCGACGGTTTCGACGAGCGCGGTCGGACACTGCGCGTTGGCGGTCACACCCGCGACACCGAGCTCGCTGTAGCGTAGGCGCTGCAGTTCACGCGCCCGAGCCACCCGTTCTGCAACGGTCGCGCTCGTCTCGGCGACAGTCGGCCGGATGAGATCGGCTGCCGAAACGGCGGGCACATCGATGCGGATGTCGATCCGGTCCATCAACGGGCCGGAGATGCGCGCCTGGTAGTCGCTCGCGCAGCGCGGTCCGCGCGCGCAGCTATGTCCCGGCTCACCCGCCATGCCGCAGCGGCAGGGGTTCATCGCGGCGACCAGTTGAATGCGCGCAGGATAGCTGATCCGGTGGTTGGCCCGGGCGATCACGCACTGGCCGGTTTCAAGCGGCTGGCGCAGGCTGTCCAAAACCTGTGGGGTGAATTCCGGAAATTCGTCGAGAAACAGCACGCCGTGATGGGCAAGCGACATTTCGCCGGGGCGGGCCTTGAACCCGCCACCCACCATTGCCGCCATGGACGCCGAGTGATGCGGCGCGCGAAACGGCCGCCGATCGGCCAGCTTGCCGCCGGCCAGCTTGCCCGCGATCGAATGCACCATGGAGACTTCCAGCAGTTCCGCAGGTGGAAGTGGCGGCAGGATGGATGGCAGACGTTCCGCGAGCATGGACTTGCCGGAACCGGGAGGCCCGACCATCAGGAAATTGTGGCAATTTAAATCAAAAGTGGTATGAGCTTATTGAAAGGATAAGCCATGCCATTTGCGTATTCATATGTGCGGATGTCGACTGATATCCAGCTGAGGGGTGACAGTCTTCGAAGGCAAAAAGAGGCATCGGCACGCTATGCCAAGACGCACGATCTGACGCTGATTGAGGGGTTCGAGCTCGAGGACATCGGCGTATCAGCCTTCCGGGGTAAGAACGCCACAGAGGGTGCGTTAAGTCGATTTTTAGCAGCGGTTGAAGAAGGTCGAATACCTAAAGGGTCGTACCTTCTGGTCGAGTCCCTTGATCGGATCAGCCGCGAAGACCCTATGGAAGCGACTACCCTGTTCCTCAAGATTTTGAAGGCCGGCATCAATATCGTGACCCTTGCCGACCAAAAGCTCTATCCTGCGGGCAAGGCCGAATTCACGGATCTGATCTACTCGATTGTGGTGATGGGTCGGGCACATGAAGAGTCGCAGATGAAAAGTCTGCGAGTTGGCGCTGCCTGGGATAATAAGCGTCGACAAACCGACAAGAAGAAGTTGACGAAGCTGGCTCCAGCATGGGTTCAGCTGTCGGAAGACCGCACATCCTTCAGCCTGATCGACGAAAAGGTGGCGATCGTCCGCCGCATTTTTGAAGATGCCTCCAACGGGTATGGGTCATACGCGATTGCTAGACGTCTTAACGCAGAACAAATCCCCTCGATCGGCGGGACCGCAAGCTGGCATGCATCTTACGTTACAAAGATCCTCTCAAACCGTGCCGTGATCGGCGAGTATCAGCCTCATCGAAAAATCGACGGGAAGCGTATCCCCGTCGGAGAGGTTGTGAAGGAATATTTTCCCTCAGTTGTGTCTGAAGATCGTTTCTTGGCGGTTCAAGCTGGCAGACGTTCCCGCGATTTGACGGGGGCCGGACGGAAAGGCCCGCAGCTTCGAAATCTGTTCACGAATTTGGCGCAGTGCGGATATTGCGGCAGTCCCATGCATTTCATCAACAAAGGACCTGGGCCCAAGGGCGGATTTTACCTTCGATGCAGCAAGGCCCACCGAAAGGCCGGATGCGCTTCCTCGAGCTGGCCTTACGGGCACTTTGAAGAGGCTTTTCTGTCGTTTGTAGAGGAACTAGACCTGAACGCCATCCTGCAGTCGTCGACTTCAGAGAGAAACAGACGAGCTCTGGATGAAGAACTGGCCGCACTACAGGAGCAGCTTCATGCGGTGCGTGTGAAGCGCGACAGGTTGATAGATCTGATGGCTGATCCAGAGTTCGCTACGGATCTGTTCAAAGAGCAGTACCGTTTGGTGGACCAAAAGCGGGATGGGCTCCAACGAAACATCGCTTCTGTAGAGCAGTCGATTTTCGCTCTTTCTGAAGGACCACAGCTGACATCAGAGGAATTGGCGCTGCTAACGCGCGAGTTTGCTGCGTCCGACGATCCAGAAGTCGTAGAACGTCGCCAGCGCTTGCGTCAGTGGCTACACAGCACTGTCGTGAAACTGAAGCTGTTTCCAGATGGCCCTGATAACCCCAATGATCTACTTCCACCGCTCAACGAGGAGGCAAGCGCATTCGTTGAGGGCTTGATAGCTCGCGGGATCATCCGAAAGGTCGAGCACCCCAGTTTCTCGGTCGACTTCAAAAACGGTAAAAAGCGCTTTGTGGAGGTCACCCGAGGTCAGCCACAAATGCCTAGGGTCAATAATAAGCTCGAGAACGGGCCTGAAGGGGTGAGGATTAGGTCGGCGATATCTGGTGGATCAGGCCTCAGTACGAGGGATGCTAGCGAGCGTGAATGACCTAGACTTCACTGGCTCTTCCGATCAGGTCCCATTTTCGCGATACAGATCAGGCCCACTCGCACCTCAGCTTCAAATCAACCGCTGACGCAACCGACGCTGGACTCTTAATGCAACTTGTCGTTTCATTAGCGGCAGGGGGCAGTTCATGAAAAAAATAGCAGTGGGTCTGATGGCCAGCCTTTTGATTGGCTGCGCAACGACTGAGCAGGAATTTTACAGCGACTATTCGGCTCAAAGCTTGAGTTCGCTTTGTCGAGCTCTTCAGCAGACGCAGAATCCGAACTTCAGACATGACCTGACGCTCGAGTTGGCCCGCCGCGACAGAACCTCGGAAGATTGCGACAAACGAGTTGCTACAGAAAATGTAGCTTTGGCCAGCCTGGCGGTCGTGGGTGCTGCGGTCGCGATTGGCGTCGCAGCGAACAATGGCGGCTTTGGAGGTGGAAGCAGCTACTCTGCACCCCGCCCATATGGAGCTGCATGGGACCAGATCGCAAGCGGTTATGGTAGTCCGATATGGAGATGTCGGGATCGCTCGAACGGCCGCTTCGTCTACGACAATTACTGCAGCCATCTAATGAAAAGTGACCATACGTGGCCCGGGCTCTGGGCGTGAAGTCACGATGTCGACCGCTGGCATATCTTGATCGAATTCTGCGCGAGGCGGCTGTCTTCCTCAGCGACGGTCGTATGCCAATAACGAGCGCCGTCACTTGAGAGAGGCAGCTATCAGTGTAGAGGCTCGCCAATATGATCCAGCAATCAAAGCGCATGGTAAGAATGAAATATGATCCTGCCTCACGCCACGGAAGTGGCGCGGATGAGATCACCTTTGCTGACCTCGAATTCATTCCCGCAAACGACAACGGCGGCATGTCCCGACGCCGTAGGATCTCGTGGGGCATGTGTTTCGTCGGTGTCGGCTATGGCAGCTTTCTCTGGTTATTCAGCTAAAGGGTGATTTTGCTTTGGCCCAACTCTTACGGGTGTTTGCAGACCAGCTTCGTCAACGACCGCTTCGCGCCCCCATCCCAGACGTTCAGGCAAATTTTGACTTTGCCCGAAAGCAGACGTCGGTGACGCGATCGATAAGCCACCGCTTTGCGCCCCCATTTCGGTCGTTGCAGTCGCTCTGGTGCGAGCTGCCGGTCCGTTCGGCGACGGCGATGTCCGTGACGGTGGAGAATGAGAACTAGCCACTCAACGCCGGAACGGCTTCTCGTCGATGAGTGCCTCGTCCATGGCTGACAAACCCGCTGAGGCAACGGGCTCGGGAAGATGTCCGCCAGACCGCGCTTCTCAGCAGCGCATGCAGGGATAGCGGCCGGGTCTACGGCTATCGCAAGCTGCATGACGACCTCCTCGATCAGTGAGAGACCAGTTGCCCCAACCGCATCGCTCGTCTCGCCAGGATGGCCGGGATCAAGGCGCAGATCGGCTACAAGCGTCGACCCGATTCCTATGGCGGCAAACCGTCGATCGTGGTCGACAACACTCTTGCCCGGCAGTTTGATGTCGATGCGCCGGACAGGGCATGGGTGACTGATATTACCTACATTCGGACCCAGGAGGGCTTTGCCTATCTGGCTATGGCGATCGACCTGTTCTCGCGCCGCGTGCTCGGTGACCCTGAGGCCGTAATAGTTGCTCTTGACGGGAGGCGAGATGGTCTCGCTCTCTTGGGTCTGGAGACAGGTGCGACTTCGGAGTGGATCGGCGGGCATCTGGTCAACGATGGCTCCCCTGTCTTTGCCTGGAAAGCTGGTATGTTCAAGCGGCGCTGGGCGCGACGACGGTGAAAACGGGCTGGAACGATGCACAGGGAACTGCGCAAATTGTCCAGGCGCAGCTCACAAACGACAAAGCGGCCGAATGCACGCTCGCCGCATGACGTGCCGGTGTTCTGGTCGAGCGCACCGAACCCGATCACGCGCCCGTGACACGACGTGTTAAGGCGTGCCCGACGATTTAGAAACTTCCCTCTCCGACCGCCCGTACCTCCCGCACCTTGACCTTTCCGGACAAGAGACAAAACAAACGGGAGTAGTCATCATGATGAAATCAATCCTTCGCGCCGCGCTCATCGGCACGATGCTTGCCGGCACGGCCCTTTCCGGCGTCGCAATTGCGCAGGATGCTGGCGAATCGCCACGCGCCGACCGGCCGCTCGATGCGGCCCCGGGCTCCGGTGCTGCTTCCGGCACCGAAGGCTCCAGCATGACCGGCACCGAAGGTTCCGACATGTCTGGCAGCGATGCGATGGCGTCGGACGACATGGCTGCCGAAATGCCGATCGTCGGCGGCGCTCCGATGGATCCGGGCAAGACGATCCCCGAGAACGCCTCTACAGCCTCCAACCTGACGACGCTGGTCGCGGCGGTTCAGGCTGCCGACCTGGTGGAAACGCTCTCGGGTCCCGGTCCGTTCACGGTCTTCGCGCCGACCAACGACGCTTTCGCGGCGCTGCCGGCCGGCACGGTCGATACGCTGCTGGAGCCTGCCAACCAGGAACAGCTAGCCTCGATCCTGACCTACCACGTGGTTCCGGCCGAAGCGACGTCCGCCGCCGCCATGCAGATGATCGCCGACGATGGCGGTCAGCATGAAGTGACGACGGTTGCAGGCGGCACGCTCGTTCTCGCCATGGACGGCGACAATCTGACGGTCACCGACGAGAGCGGCAACACCGCAACCGTCACCCAGGCCGACGTCATGCAGTCGAACGGCGTGGTGCATGTGATCGATACGGTGCTGATGCCCCAGTAACGTTTTCCACCCCCCCCCTGGGCGGGGGGCGAATGAGCGGGCCGGCGTGGATTTCTCCGCGCCGGCCCGCTTCTTTTAAGGATCGTGCTGATGCTGACCATCGCCACGCGTAGCCGCTACCTGCACCGCTACGGGAGTCGGGCCCATCGGTGAATGGGCTACCATCAGTTGCGTTCGCCTCTTCAGCCGACGCAGACGCCATCACGGGAGGGACCAGTTTCCGGCGTCTGATTGGCCTTGATCCGCGTCCTGAAGCCGAACCCAGCAGAATGCGCGACGAGTCAAAGTGAGTTCTCACGCAGCCTCCGGCCGTAAGCCGCCGTTGAGATCAGCCTCAGCTTTACGGCAGGTATTCAGTCTTCGGCACCCAAACCGGTCCATTCGGTATCGGCCCCAAAATCGACTTAGGAAATCAATTCCCAGCCAACTAAATGGACAGACCTTCAGAGCGGTTTCAAATCTCGGCCAGCTCACAACGGAGCTTCATCTTTCTTGGGGGCCATCTGGAGCCTGGTCATCTTCTCCCAGAGAGTTGTTCTGCCGAGCCCCAGCAGTTCGGCTGCCTTGGTGACGTGGCCTTCCGTCTCGTCCAGCGCCCTCAATATCTGCCGCCTCTCGGCTGCATCCCGCACGTCCGCCAAAGTCGCGAAGGCTTTAGAAGCTTGGCTTTGTGCCTGCTCAGGAAAAAGGTCAGCGATATCGATCCGGTCCGTTGCTGCCAAAGCGACCGCACGCTCAACACGGTTGCGCAATTCTCGAGCGTTGCCTTGCCAGAAATGTGCGAGACAAGCCTCCTCGGCCAAGACAGTTAAGCCACGAATTCGGCGATTGCTGCGTGTTCCGGCTTCTTTGATGAAGCGGTTCAGCAACCACAAAATGTCATCGGGTCGTTCGCGCAATGGAGCAATTTCGACCGGGAGGACGGCAAGGCGAAAATACAGGTCTTCGCGAAAAGACGTTGGCGGAGAGTTGAGGAGTTGCTGATGTGTTGCGGAGACGATGCGCGCCCGAAAAGCAACTGAGGTTTCGCCACCGAGCCTAGTGAAGCTCTTGCTTTCCATAAGGCGTAGCAGCTTCACCTGGAGAGGCAGTGGCATATCGCCAATCTCGTCGAGAAACAGCGTCCCGCCCTTTGCGCGCTCAGCATAGCCAAGATGACGCTGATGTGCGCCGGTAAAGGCACCTTTCTCATGGCCGAAGAGTTCGCTTTCCAGCAACTCGGCCGGGATAGCGGCGCAGTTGACCGCGATAAAAGGTTCTTTCGCCCGAGGCGAGAGATCATGCAGCAAGCGGGCTGCGACCTCTTTTCCAGCTCCTGTTTCGCCGGTGATCAGAACGGGCAGATCAAGCATGGCATAGCGGCGGATGAGGTCTTCCACCGCTTGGATCGAATGAGAGCAGCCAAGAACATATCCGCGGGTGTCCAATTCGCTGACGACTTGCCGTCGAGCGGCACCGATGCGCGTCAGGAAGTCACCGATGCGAAATGGCTTCGTGACAAAGTCGACGGCCCCTGAACGCATCAAGCGGACCGCCTGATCCACTTCACCATATCCGGTGACGAACAGAAACGGAGGCAGGTCTTCATCGCCACGCATCGCATCGAAGACTTCCTCGCCTGACATGTCCGGCAGTCGAATATCGCAGATAACCAGTTCGAGGTCTTTGCGAACATCGGCCATACCCTCGAGAGCGGCTTGACCGGTGGACCACCAGATCACTTTCCAGCCTTCCAGTTCGAGCCGTTGAACGAGAGATCCACCCATGACCGGGTCGTCTTCGATGAGACCGATGCTCCCTCGGTCAGGCAGCGTTGCTGCGGTCATTGCGCGCGCTTTCTCTGATCGGAAGTATGACGATGATGCTCGTTCCCCCATGTTGTCCCGTGCGGACTTGCAGGTGTCCCCCACAGGCACCGAGAGTCCGACGGATCGTCCAGAGACCTAGTCCGTGCCCCGGCCTGACATTTGCTCCTGGTTCGGCCCTCGTAAGGATGGCCGCGAGCGCAGCGGGCATGCCGGGCCCCTCGTCGCTGACGGTTATTTTAAGAGCATCATCGCTCCAGTCCGCGTCCAATTCGATTTGGCCCCTTTCGGGCGTCGCAGCCGATGCGTTCAGAAGAAGATTGAGCACCGCTTGCCGCACGGGTCCGGCAGGAACGGGCGCAGCGGAACCGGCCGGCCAACGAACATTCCACTTCAGATGTTGGCGCCGCTGGCGGAGTTCAGGACGCATCAGCAGGCGAATGTCCTCCAGATCCACCGGAGACAGAGGACGAACGGCGCGTTCCGGCCGGTAAGTGGTCAGTGCCGCCTGGACGACATCTCGGATTCCCTCAAGGCCACGTTCCACCAGACTGAGTGACGTTTCGCGGACGCCCGGTCGCAGTCCGTGGGTCTTCAACGTGTCGATGGCGTTGAACAGTCCGCCAAGCGGATTGTTGATTTCATGAGCCATGCCGGAGGCGAGCCTGCCGAGGCTTACCAGCTTTTCTTCCTCCGCAAGTCTAGCGGCCAACTCCGCACGGTCCTGCTCGGCCTGCACCAAGGCGTTATAGCCGCGAAACAATCGGGCAACTTCACCGTCATGAGTGGGAAACTGATGGTGTGGGATGGGTGCCGCGAGGCCATCGGCGGCTGCGCGCATGTGGTCTTCCAGTATCTTCGTCGGGGCGATCATATGACGGACGATCAAAAAGCCTCCGAGGGCAAAGAGTGCGGCCAGAAGTCCATTGGTAATGAACAAGGTAGCGAGAATTTCGCGCCGCTCCGCGAAGATGTGTGACACATCAAACGAGGCATGGATGATCCCGACTGTCTGTCCCTGATGAAGGAGTTCGCGCCGCGCGAAACCCGTATTGGCGTCCGCATCGATCGTGACGACAGGCCCCGTGTACCGAGCCAGATATTCCTCGGGCAATTGGGCGAATGAGGGCATGTGGACCGGATCGCTCGCGGCCAAAATGGTACCATTTGCAGTCGTCACGATCGTCTCGATCGGTGATAGAGCCCCATAAACGGATTGTGCTCGATCAAGCACATCAAACGTTTCCCACACGTCATCGCGCAAAACCGCGGGCAGCAACGATCCTGAAAGTCCATCCAGATAACTACCCGCCAGGCCTTCGAGCGACGCTTCCTGCGTGCGGTGCAGGCGATCAAGGACACGCTCCGACAATACGCCGCTGATCACCATCATCAGAAGCGCAACAAGCAGCGGTACGCGATAGGAAATCGGGATTGCGCGCAGACGGGCAAACGGCGTCATCCTAGACGCCTTATGAGGTCGACCTTTTCAGCGATAGTATCGAAGAGCGCCGGGTCAGAAGACGCGAAGCCGTCCAGTCTCAGCAAAGCGAGTACTTTGCGGCCACTTTCGTGCTGATCCATCGACAGGAGCGCGCGCTGCAGTTCCACAATGCGCTCATCGCCAGCTTTGACGGTCGAGGCCGCAATCGGCGGAAACCCCAACCATTCTGAATGTCTGACGATGCGCGTTTGGGCGATGAGAGCTGGCTCGATCTCACGCATGACTTCGTAGACGTAGCCGTCGACGCTCCCGGACTGAGCCAGGCCAGATGCGACAGCGCGAATGACGTTGCGATGTCCGTAGGTGTAAAAATGGCGAAAAAAGAACTCCTCGGGTCCCATTCCTCTCGAGGCCAGCAAAGCGCGTGTCACCAGGAATCCTGAATTGGAGTCAGGGTCAGAGAAGGCGTGGATGTCTCCTTCGAGGTCGACCCAATCACTCACCTCTCGCGAGTGCGAGACTATCAGAAAGGACTGATAGAGAGGCTCGCCGTTCCAAAGTGGTGTCGCCAGCAGTGTCAGTTCTTGCCTGAATTGCACGAAAGGATAACCGCATATCCACGCGGCATCGAGCTGACCTGAAACAAGAAGTGCGGTGATCTCCTGGTATGTTCGTCGAGTGACGAGTTCGACGGGGCCGCCGGTAGCATCGGTCAGATAGTTCCGAAGCAGGTCGAGCAATTCCAGGTCGTTGGACAAGAAGACGGGTGTCAGTCCGAACTTGATCGATTCCGATGCTCTGCCGGTTGCTGGTGCAAGCATTGCCGCAGCAACCATCGCCCCGGCTCCGCCGAGCACATGGCGACGCGATAGCGCTTCTGAGTTTATGCGCTGACCACCCAAAACTTCATCCTCCCGACAAGCGAACCTACCCTTTTGGGAATGAAAAATCGATCTTAAACCAGTGCTTTCGCAATCGTTCGGACTTCCGGACCAACGGCGCTGCAGCATGTTCGGAAAGCCGAACAATCGCTCAGCCGCGTGACGACACGATGCCCAGACATGAAGGGCGTGCGATGTCGGCCGACCGTCTGGCACTCTGCTTGCTTGAAGCTCCTTGCATGAAATCAGCACCATCAGGGGAGGATGCTTCGTGGATCGCTGCAACAAATTGGTCGATGTCGGCCGCCGTCAATTTTTGAGAGGTAGCGCAATTGCGGCAGCAGGCGCCGCGACAAGCGTCGCGTTGTCGCCTTCTGAGGCGAAGGCGCAGACGGCCCTCGCGCGGGTCACCTATCCCAGCAACCGTCTCGGCAACATTTCGGATCTTGTCGAGAACGAGCCCCTCAATATTGCTTATCCCGACGACGAAGCGCCCGGTGTTCTTCTAAAACTCGGTAAGCGCGTCGAAGGCGGCGCCGGCCCTGACGGCGACATCGTGGGGTTCAGCACGAACTGCCCGCACCAGGGGTTCCCTCTCAACTACAGCTCAGAAGCACGAACGTTCAATTGCCCGGGCCACTATTCGGTATTCGATCCTGAAAAGGGTGGCCAGCAAGTCTGGGGTCAGGCGACCCAGAACCTTCCGCAATATGTGCTGCGCGTCGACGATCAGGGAGACATCTACGCCGAGGGCGTGGATGAGCTTCTCTTCGGTCGACTGTCAAACGTGCTCTGAGGAGAATCGACCATGGCTTTCAAAAGACAGATAGATCGGTTGCCGATCATTCCCGCCGATGCCACTGAACACAACGTGGTTTGCCATTATTGCATCGTGGGTTGCGGCTACAAGGCGTACACCTGGGACGTCAATAAGCAGGGTGGTACTGCGCCAGCGGAAAACGCGATGGGCGAGGACCTAAGCGTCCAGCAGTACGCTCAAACTGCCGCTTGGTATGCGCCTTCGATGTACAACATCGTCAAAAAAGATGGCCGCGACGTTCACCTCGTCGTCAAGCCGGACCACGACTGTGTCGTCAATTCCGGTCTCGCCAGCCCCCGCGGTGGTCGCATTGCGGAAATGAGCTATTCTCGTGCTCGCTCCACGCAGCTGCAACGACTGACCGATCCCCTGGTCTGGCGGTACGGTCAATATCAGCCAACGAGTTGGGACGATGCTCTCGATCTCGTGGCGCGGGTCACGGCGCGCGTTGTTCAGGAACAGGGTGAAGACGGATTGTTCGTTTCAGCGGCCGATCACGGCGGCGCAGGAGGCGGTTACGAGTTCACCTGGGGTACCGGAAAGCTTTATTTCGGTGCGATGAAGATCAAGAACATCCGCATTCACAATCGGCCCGCTTACAATTCGGAAGTGCACGGCACGCGCGACATGGGCGTCGGCGAGCTCAATAATTGCTACGAGGATGCCGAGCTGGCCGACACCATCGTATGCGTCGGCGCTAACCCGCTTGAAACCCAAACGAACTATTTCCTCAATCACTGGGTCCCCAATCTGCGTGGATCGTCCGTTGGCAAGAAGCAGGAGCTGTTGCCGGACGAGCCGCACGCCGCTGGCCGCATCATCATCGTCGACCCGAGGCGAACGGTGACGGTCAATGCCTGCGAAACCGAAGCGGGTGCGGAGAATGTCCTGCACCTCGCCATCAATTCGGGAACGGACCTCGCGCTGTTCAACGCGATCTTCGCGCATATTGCCGAACAGGGTTGGGTCGACCAGGCATTCATCGACGCGTCGACGGCCGCGCCTGCGCAAGCTGCTGAAGACGGTGAAAACGGTGGCGAGGGCGCGGCGACACTTCAGCCCGATCGACCCGATGTCGAGCGGCAGCAAGCAGGGGTGTTGTCTGATTTCGAAGCGGCCGTGGCAGCCAACAGCATGTCTCTGGAAGAGGCCGCCGAGATCACCGGACTTTCGATCGAGCAAATTGTCCAGGCCGCGGAATGGATTGCCCAGCCGAAAGAAGGTGGCGCACGTCGTCGCACGATGTTCGCCTATGAAAAGGGCCTGATCTGGGGGAACGACAACTACCGCACCAATGGCGCCTTGGTGAACATCGCGCTTGCCACGGGCAATGTCGGTCGTGAAGGCGGCGGATGCGTGCGTCTCGGCGGGCACCAGGAAGGATACGTGCGGCCGGCGGACGGCCATGTCGGTCGGCCGGCTGCTTATGTCGACAAGCTCATGATCGAAGGCGGTGGTGGCGTCCATCACATCTGGGGATGCGACAACTACAAGACCACGCTGAACGCGCTGGAGTTCAAACGGGTCTACAAGCAGCGCACCGACAAGGTGAAGGATGCGATGAACGCCGCGCCCTATGGCGACCGCGACGCTATGGTCGATGCGATCGTCGCAGCGATCAATGACGGCGGTTTGTTTGCGGTGGACGTTGATATCGTGCCGACAAAGATCGGCGAGGCATGCCATGTCATCCTGCCTGCGGCGACGTCCGGTGAAATCAACCTCACATCGATGAACGGTGAACGCCGCATGCGTCTGACCGAGCGTTACATGGACCCACCCGGACGGGCGCTTGGCGACGGCATTATTGCTGCGCGTCTCGCGAACAATCTGGAGCGCGTCTTCCGCGACGCTGGCGATACGGAGACCGCCGACAAATTCCAGGGGTTCGACTGGCAGACTGAGGAAGACGTCTTCATGGACGGCTACAATGCCAATGCCAATGGCGGCGAACATGTCACCTATGAACGGCTGAGGGCGATGGGAACCAACGGTTTCCAAGAGCCGGCTACAGGCTTCGAGAACGGCGAAATCATCGGAACCAAGCGGCTTTACGCCGATGGAAAGTTCTCTACCGATGACGGCAAGGCGCGCTTTATGGAAGCGCCATGGCGCGGGCTGCAAGCCGCTGGCAAGCAAGCGGAAAAGGACAAGTTTCCCTATCTCATCAACAATGGGCGGGCAAACATCGTCTGGCAGTCAGCATACCTCGATGTCGACAATGAATTCGTGATGGACCGCTGGCCTTATCCGTTTGTGGAGATGAACCCGGAGGACATGACGTCGCTGTCCGTCAATGAGGGCGATCTGGTCGAAATCTTCAATGACAATGGTTCGACGCAGGCGATGGTCTACCCCACGCCGTCGGCGCGACCAGGAGAAGTCTTCATGCTGTTCGGCTTTCCGACAGGCGTTCAGGGCAACGTCGTCTCGGAAGGCGTCAACGAGTTCATCATCCCGAATTACAAACAGACTTGGGGTGACATTCGGAAGATCGCTGACGCGCCGCAGTCGGTCGCACACCTTTCCTTCAAATCGAAGGAATACTCCGCGTCGTAGAACACCCGATCATGATAACGCCGGGCCAATCGCCCGGCGTTTCCACTTGGCTGGGGGATCGATCAATGAAAGTACGACCGGAACCGTCCGTTTCGCCTCAAGATTGCGGTGCTGGCGCAAGTGGCGCCGTCATCCCTTGGAACGTTGCCGCGGCGAAATCGATCGCTGCGGTCGTTCCGCTGAGCGAGACAGAACGCGTCGATCTGTTTCAGGCCAGAGGCCGCGTGCTCTGCCTTGAGGCGTCGGCGGTGCTCCCATCGCCCCCGTTCGATATGTCGGCCATGGATGGCTATGGCGTGCGCCTGCAGTCGTTGCGGGGACCGGCTCCGTGGCGCATCCGCATCCAGGGGCGAATTGCAGCGGGCGATGCGCCCGTATCGACCGGTGACGGCGCCTGGCGAGTGTTGACCGGCGCCCGAATGCCGGACGAACTCGATGCTGTCGTCATGCAGGAGCACTGCGAGGTCGATGGCGACCATATCATCCTTCGGGAACTTCCAGCTCTCGGCCGCCATATTCGCAAAGCAGGGGAAGACGTGAAGATCGGCGACATTCTGCTGAAAAGCGGTGTGGCCCTGACGTCCCGGATGCTGGGACTGCTCGCGGGTCAGGGATCGAGCCAGATCGATGTGATCAGGAAGGTACGGATCGGTCTGGTCTCGACGGGCTCGGAGCTTGTGGAACCGGGTATGCCGCGGGCTGACCATCAGATTTTCAATACCAACCGCGTCATGCTTCGAACAGCTCTTGATGCCTATCCTTGGGTGGAAACCGTCGACTTCGGCATAGTGACCGATGACCGTCGCCTGATTGCGACGACGCTGAGAGAAGCGGCACAGCACTGCGATGCTCTCATCACGACTGGCGGCGTCTCGGCCGGCGATGCCGACCACATAGCCGGTGCAATTTTCGATGAGGGCGGCAGCTTCGACCTCATGAAAGTCGCGATGCGGCCCGGCAAGCCGCTGAAGGTCGGCAAGCTCAATGGAAGCCTCTTTTTTGGCCTTCCAGGAAACCCGAATGCCGCACTGGTTACCTTCCGGATGATCGCGTTGCCAGCACTGCGTCGGCTTGCAGGCTTGAAAGAGGTTGACCCAACCTGGCAGCCCGCGACTGCAGATTTTGATTATGACAAACCACTTGGACGAACAGAGTTCGTCCCGGTTTCCTTTAGTACTGCCCCGAATGGTCAAGCAGGGCTTGTCAAAATGCTTGGACGTGGCTCCACCGCGAGCCTTCGATCGCTTGCCGATGCTGATGGCATCGCTCTTCTGACGCCGCAAACGAGCAGGATCAAAAATGGCGATACGATCCTTTACGAACCCATCTTCGATTGACGAGCGAATAGGGCTAAACCACCAATGAGCTCCGTCACCAACTCTTGCGTATTTATCCAAGATTCCGCCGGCGCCCCGCATGTTGAAAGTCAACTGCATAGAGGCCGCAAATGCCCACGACAGATGATTTCGTCGCAGAGCTCAATCGGGTCCTATCGGAAGCCGCTTCGCGAGATTTGCCCGTTACTGATGTGAATGCTGGTTGGCTGCACCGCAGGCTAGGCGGTTATCCCGGCCGTAAACACGCGATGCCGACCTGTTGCGACGTTCTGTATGGAGAAATGAAAGTTGGCGATGAGATTCTAAGCCGTCCGCCAAAGGGGCGGGGCGCAACGCTGACCTTTCGGTACCGATTGCCGCGCCAACGGTGAGCTTTGTCCCGATCTTCGGAAGATGATGCTATCCAAGTCCGAGATGAGATCGCAAGGCGCCGGTGAGATCAGCTCGCCCTCAACGGCAGCTATTCGGTCCTCGTCGCCCAAAAGCGGACCGTCGGGAGACGGCCCCTCAGCGGGCAGTGACCTGCGGCGTTTCTCTCTTGGCCAATCAAGGCCGAGGAGAACTCACATGGGCCATTCCATATTCGATGATGCCAGCCGCGAGCGCGCACCTTGGAACGCCGGAAAGAAGGTCGGCACCAAGCGACCGTTCACCCAGAAGCAGATCTGGGCAATTCGCTTTTTCCTCGATCGCGAGAGACGCGTTCGGGACAGAGCGCTGTTCGATCTGGCAATCGACAGCAAGCTTCGCGGGTGTGACCTGGTCAAGATCAGGATCCGCGATGTGGTCGCCGGAACAGTGATCAGGACTCGCTCGATCGTTGTTCAGCAGAAGACCGGTCGTCCCGTCCAGTTCGAGATCACTGGCGACGTGAGAGCCAGCCTTCTGGCGTGGCTCGAACGACGTAGAGGCTCGATCGAGGACTTTGCATTCCCGAGCCGGGTCGACCACTCCCGCCACATGAGCACCAGGCAGTACGCGCGGCTGGTCGACGAATGGGTGACCGCGATTGGTCTGCGTTCGGAGGAGTACGGCACGCACTCGCTTCGGCGCACGAAGGCCTCGATGATCTATCGGGCGACAGGGAACATACGCGCCATCCAGATCTTGCTTGGTCACTCCAAGATCGAGAACACGGTCCGCTACCTTGGCGTCGACGTGGAGGACGCGCTCCTCTTGGCCGAGAGAACCGAGATCTGACGTAGAGCGGCCATCCGGACCCGAGCGCGGATGGCCGCTCACGGCTTGCGTTATGATAGGCCACTTCGGGGTGGTTTCCGGTCGGGCAGCTTCTAGGTTGAGAATTGAAAAAGTGGCCGTCCTTCGATTGCCGGATCGGGCGTCGTAAAAGCGGACCGTAAGATTTTGACACCAACTGTACAGATAGCTGCCATTCTGCAGCGAGAAGCAGAGACACGAACGCCAAATTTGGCTGAGGCCCGTAGGACTCCATGTCGCCCACAGGGCCTGCAAACCGCGATTATACTTGCACCACCTGAACAGACCCAACGCTACCGCTGTACGGGCTTTGCCGGCTCGATGCCGCCCGCGACGAGAGCAGGCCCGTTGATATTGCGGCGGCGTTTGGAGGACTCGACGGCAAGGTCGAGGAAATCCGAGGTATCGGCGCCCGGAGCGCGGATGACGTCGTCGACCACATGCGGTTGACCGCCAACAATCTTGATTTCCGTATCGTCGCGGCTCGCCGCGATGATGGGGATCTCGACGAGGGCAGTGTATTGTAGGCCCGCCAGCTCAACCGACATCGGAGTGAGGATAATGTCCTGCTCATCGACCATGCCGTCCTCGGACCAGCGTGGGAAGAATAGGTTGACCCCCGGCGTCGAACCCAGCGCCAGGATTTCTTGATGTTCCTCCACCCAGTCATAAAACGTCGCCAGCCGAAGCGGACTTTGCGGCCGGCGCGCCGATCGACTGATTGCCGAGCAGATTCGGCGCAGCGTTGGCGCCACTGGTATCCAGTGACTGAACGGGCCCTGCTCGTCCGTCGCGGGAAGCACGATGTGCGCATCTTTGAAATGAATCGTTAGCGTTTTTTTCGGTCGAGCCAGGATGGCGCCAACCTGCACGATCGATACCGCCTCTTCCAGGTCGACCTCGCGATCGCCGGCATAGTTGAAGGTGATCGCGGCCCATTCCTTTTCAAAGTCTAGGGCGACGTCGAAGAATTTGTTCGCCAGCCGGATCGGCGAGTGTTCGCGGTCATCCACGAAGGGCGGAACCACAAAAACGTCGACAGGCAGGGCGATCCATTCACCGGCGTCCGACTCGAGCTCAATCGAAGCGTAAAGGAGCGGCGGCGCATTCATTTCGAGGATTGCATCGCGGAAATAGAGCAGGTCGTTGCCGAGAGCGATGCCGAACCGCCGCCGCTCAATCGTCAGGTGATTTACCTCAAGCTCCCGTCGGCCGCCGAGGAAGAGCTCGCCCAGCTTATGCTGGCCATCAAGGCCGGGAATGAAGAAGCGGCCAACCGTTGGTTCATCATCGAAACCGCAGGTCTTTCGGAAATGACTCTTCCTCGCGACGTAGTCGCCGAAGGGGCCTTCCAGCATGGCATGCAAGGCGGCCGACAGCCCCTCCCCGTCCCAACCAATCTCTAGGGCGCGTTCGGTAGGGATCGGCACCTTTATGGTATGAATGGCGCGGTTGCCCTGCGCCTCCTGCTCGCGCACCCGGCGCAAGGTGTCCTCAATCACTGCTTCATCGACGGGAACGATTAGACGGCGTACCGAACGTCGTCCACCCTTTGAATAGAAGAGGATCGCGATCGCTGCGGGCAAGTCAGCGTCGACAAGGTGTTTCAGCGCCGAGAGTTTGATGCGCGGGATTGTCGACGCATGTTCGGTCGCTTTGACCTGCACGAGAAATTTCGGAAGCTCGTTCTGCTGGTCAAGAGGAACATCAGTTGATCGATCAGGATCGGCTTCGAGCATAAAGTCCCAGCCGAGACGGTCCGGGTCGGATCGCTGGACATGGAATTGCTCCGGCTCGCACCAGCCGGAAAATTCGTTCTGACCTCTCGTTCCTGATTCCGGCTTCATGACGCTGCTTTCAGTTGTGCGCCGCGCCGCGCCCGTGGCGGTGAAATCCTAATGGGCCACGAGCGGACTAGCGGTCCAGCCGGACGCGCAGGCGGCGCGCGCGCTCCTTGAACGCCGCTTCGCCGCCTTCCAGAATATCGCAGACGTGCTTTCGCATGTCAGCGTCCTCCAGTCCGCCTGACAGGTAGGTGATCGGCGGTAGCTCACCAGGACTATGCGATCCGGCGATCGCAACGATGATCTGGTCGGCGTCGGTGTTGATGACGAGGTTCGCATTGTGAGTGACCATGATGACCTGCCGCTTGGCCTTGGCGGCAACAAACAGGGTGACCAGCTCGTCGAAGATCGACTTAGGATCGAGGTTTTCCTCCGGCTGGTCGATGATCAGAGGCCGGTGATCTGCCTCATCCAGCGCAAGATAGAGCAGCAGAAGGACGATGCCGCGGGTGCCCGGAGACAGCTTAGTGATGTCGGTGCCTTCGTAGTCGATCCCGTATTCGATCTGGATGTGGTCGCTGCTGAACAGCCATTTGGCAAAGCGCATGAGCCAGGCCCGATGGCCGGCGGCATCATCGGCGGACACGTTGGCAACCGCCATCAGTTCGTCCTGCCATTCGTCGGTGAAGTGCCGCAGCGCCTCGTCGATGGCAGCCACATCGCCTGCCTCCCAGGCATTGCGAATGTGTGCATTCGCCCACTGCTCGATCGAGCCCTTGCCCTTGAAGTCACCGGCACGTCGCAGGTCGAACAGCTTTTCTCCAAGCGCGGCCCACTGTTTGACGTCCGCCTTGCGGGCGGCAGAGAAGGACAGCTTCTGCAGGGTGCCCTCGGCCGCCTGTAGCCGGTCGACCAGAGGCTTATAGAGATCGCGAAGGACATGTTCCTCCGCGATGATCGACGCGAAGACGCGCAGGTAGGTGGCCTGACGTTGCTGACTGAGCACCCGCATTCGCTCGGCGGCGCCCTCGCAATCGGCAATGGTGGTTCGCAGTTCGTCGATCTGGGTGTTTTCCTCCGCGATCCGTCTGATCAGGCCGGCAAACTTGGCGGCCGTCTCGGTATCGACGTTGATGAGGGCCTGCAATCGGCCAGCTTCGGCCTCAAGGACGGCAAGTGGCAACTTCATCGGGTCAACGCCCTCGGCCAGATAGGACTGGTTCACGTCGCTCGTCGGAGTCGGCTTTGTGCCTCGCCAGTTGGCGGCATTGCGTTGCGCGGCGTCCAGTTTTGCCTTCAGCGCAGCGTCGACGTCACCATGGTATTCGAGAAGGAAAGCGGCCCAGTCGCTGTCCTCGAGGCGCGTTGCGACGAAACTGGCCTTGGTGACGCGCAGGGCCTCGGGCGCCTTGTTCTGTCGGAACGCCGTGACCTCGTCATGCAGGGACAGCAACGCGCTCTCCTGGTTGACGTAGTACCGCACATAGGATCGGACCTTTTCAGCGGCGTTGGCGATGAGTGTGAGGCTTGCCGCCCGCGCTTCGCTGCCCTTGACGATGAGCTTGTCCCGATCCGCCTCTAGCCCCTTTACCGTCTGCTCCTTCTGGGACAGTTGCTGCTTGAGCCCTGCGATCCGCCGCCGCTTTTCGCGCTCAAGGCCTATCTGATCGGACAGCGATGTGATGGCCTCTTCCTCCCGCTCACGCGCGAGGCGATGACGGTTTGCGCGAAGCTCGAGGAGCTGATCGAAGCGGAACGTGCCGTCCTTTTCGGGATGGGCCTCGAAGATGACGCGTTCGATTTCGGCGAGCAGCGCATCCGTCATGCCGTCGGCCGAACAAAGCTCCTCCACGAACTTCTGTGACAGGTAGAGCGCGCGGGCAAAGCGGCCGTCGAGCTCCGGATCATATTCGTAGTCGAGAAGGGCGCGCTCAGACGGATCGCCGCTGCCCCAATCGAGCCGCACGCTCACGTCCGACAGAAGATCGCCGGCTCGGACCAGGAACGAGGCCGCGCTCAGCTGACCAGAGGCGGCATCGCACCCGGCGGCGATGGCATCGGCCAGGGCGGTCTTGCCAGAGCCGCGGGCGCCGATGATGGCCACCAGGCCGGGATTGAGATCGAGCCGAGGAGTGCATGCCCAGTCCGCATCGTTGAGTGTAACGCGGGCAATGACCTGCGAAGGCGTCGCGCGTGTCGGCGGCGCCGTACCGACATAGGCGCGTCCGGAGGGATCAATGACAGCCTGTTTCAGACTGTCGAAATGAGCGCCACCCTTGACCCAGGAGAAGCGGTCGCCGTCCGGCACGCCGATCTTGGCCGGCTCGTGCGCGTCGCTGCCATGTAGGCAGGGTTTCAACCCGCCATAGCGGGTTCGGATATCGTCTTCAGTGGTCTTTCGACCAAGCCAGTAGTCTCGCTGACTGGGGCTGCTCGAGAAGATGACATGCGCGAATTTCTCGACCTCTTGGCGTTGTGCCCCTTCCGCCTCGCCCCGCATGCCGGAGGTGCCGTCATGCTCGCTTCCAGCCACGGCGATGAGGATATTCTGGTGCGCCCAGCCGACTGCACGATAGACTTCGACGAGCTGTTCGAAGCTCACCTTGAATTGTGTGGCGCCCCGGGCGAGCGCCGCCCGGCCGGACAGACTCGCATCGACCTTTTCGCCCAGACGGGTCAGATCCTCGGGTGTACAGGTGAAACGATCGCCGAAAGCATCAAAGGTCAGCTGGGCGAGGAAGCGCTGCGTCGCTTGGACGTGATCGGCCGCCTCAGGATTGACAAGGAGATGACAATTGACCCAATTGCCCTTGACCGTTCCGAAGGCGAGGCGCAGCTCGACATTTGGAAAAATCAGATCGACGCGGGGCAGACGATTGTCGCGATATTTGGCGGCCCGAATTTCCTCATAGGTGTCGAGCAAGTAGTAGTCGGTGACGCCAAGCGCGCGTATTTGGGGCGTGGCTGCCTCGATTCGGGCGAGATACTCCGCCCTGGTATCAGTACTCTTGAACTGATCATTGAGAACTGTGCCCGGCGCATGAATATGCGGCTCCCAACGTAGCCAGCGTGATCCCGAATTCCCCATATGTCTCCCCAAACGCCCAAAGCTAGCAGTTCGCCGTTATGAAGTCTGCTGACCGACAGGCGGCCACAAACTGAGTTGGCGTTGACGGGTGATCTCGAATTTGGCGAAGTCGCCGCGTGCCAACAGCACCTCGACGCCCATTCCCTTTACCATCTCCTGCATCTGCTCGTATGAACGCTCGCGGAATTTCGGACCGGCGACGACTTCCCTCAACCGCAGGTTGGGGCCGAACGGCTGAAAGTAATGAGTTTGACCGTGGATAATTTGAGGATTCGCTAGCGGTAGTTGCCAGCGCCACTCTTCTTCGTATGCCCAACCGTCAGACTTTATCCGCATCAACTTCGTTAAGTGTTCGGGCCCGATTTGGGCATAAGAAGTAAGGCCGAGGTCGGCCAACCGCGGCTTGGTTTTGCGGTACCGCACTTTGATAAAGTCCTCTTCCGAAACATCAAACCCCAGCGCCATTCCGCGAAAGCTGTCGCCGTAGTGTCCCCACATTTGCGGCTTCGACCACGTTTCGCTCATACAGATAATGCCCTGCTCCATGTCTAGCCGGCGGCGATACGAGGACAGGTGGATCCGGTCGCGCTTCTCGTCGAGCGCGATACCTATGAATTCAAAGGCGTCATTGAGGTCTTCGATGCGAGAGATGCGTAAGCGCCGCTTCTCGATGGCGGCGACCGCATACGGGCCCTTTAGGAAGTGGTAGAGCCGCCGCATGTCAGTGGGCCCGAAAATCGTTGTACGGGGTGTTCAGAACGGTTGCGACGTAGATTTCAAGCAGCGCCTGCCGCGTCTGGTCCGTTTCCTCAACATAGCGGTAGTTCATGTTGCGGATACGCATCTTGGCTGTAGCAAACTCCCGGATGAAATCTTCCGTGAGGGCGATTTCCTTGCGACCACCCTCCCTCGTATAGCGAGCGGCGGGAAGTTCCAGCAGTTGGGCTGCAATCCGGAAGGCGAAACTTGCCTGGTTGTGGCGCGACCCTTTTCGGGTGTGGAGGAAGTAGCGCTCACGCAGACGATTTGAACGCCCTACGTACAGAGGCTCGTCACCTTCGCTAAACAGGTAGACGCCGCTAACGGGAATCTTTGTTGGTGGCGGTGTACCAGTGTGCGGCGTCATCGCCACTAGCTTCTCGTACGACGCGTGAAGGCCCTCAATTTTCTCTAGAAACCGTGGGTGCATCGATCGCCCCTCTGTCGATCCTGAGTTTTCTTCGGGTGTATGTAATTATACTTACTTGGGTGCCATATAGCGCTTCAAATGTCAGCGTCTCATTTTGGACGCATCCCCCGAAATCGCCGCCGCGGAGTGGCTTGTTCATCGTGCGATTGACAGCTTTCGGGATTTCCAGTGTCAACAGCGAATGGCAGACAAGGGGTCGTGTGCTGACCAGGCAAACTTCGCCTGACAAGGCGGACCCGAAACGGCAGCTAACTGCCAAGCGCTTCCCAAAAGCGGACCGTCAGGATGCGGCCCCAAAGCGGTTCTGGGAAAACATTTCCCAAGGACGATTGCTGGACCGGACGCCAACGACCGAGCCGGGTTCGGAAACGGAAAGGCAGGCTTTGGGGACTGCTACGCAGTGAAAGGTGCTATTGATCTTGCGAACAAACTGCGTAGATTTCGAATGCAGAGTGCCCCGTCTCGAGATTAGTTGAGGCTCACAAGCGTCTCGCTCGGTCGCGCTCGACGGTCTGGCGATCCTTTGCCGTTAGCATGGCAGCCGCTAGCTTGGCAGAAGCGCGGGCGGCGAAGATCGCGTATCCCGCGCAGTCTGCTACTTTGACTGCCTGCCGGACGCAGTTGGAAGCATTCTGTTCCTCACAAATCGACGCCAGCGCCATCAAAACTTCGTGCTCGATCCACATGTCTGCGGTAACACGGGCAGCATCTAGGGCGTCGTGTAGATCGTCGACGCTCGCTCCATCACCCGGCCGGGCATTGGCAATGGCGAGCATCGCGGATGCGTAGACCATGAAGTGCGGCATGTTCGCGTGTTCAGCGAGTTCAAGCGCAGCTTCCAGGGTCACACGGGCCTCATCCAAGTTTCCATTGGCGATCTGCGCGTGTCCGAGGGTTGCAGTGAGCCATGGATGAAACGGAAAAGGCGCCCGCTCGCTGCTCTCCTTCGCCAGCCCCTCAAGCCTCTCCAGATATCGCTCATCACAGCCCGATACGATGCGCACGAGACTCTCGAAATAACCAGCCGCGTAGCGGTCGATCGGCCGTCCGGTCGACTCGGCAAGGCCGATCGACTGGATAATCTCGCTTTCGGCCTCCGCAGTTCTGCCGAGCAGACCGAAGGTCGAAGCGAGCGAGCCGCGATACCAGACGGATCGCGTGATCAGAAAGCCAAGATGACTGTCGGCCCAACGTTGGGTGAAGGCATCGCGATGCGGAAGCAGAAGTTCCAGCGCGGGCCGCGCTGCGCCGATTATCATATGGGCCTGTGCCGCGGCGAGATCGGCTTCGGCGACGTATCGGTCAACCAGGCTGATCAGGGCGACATGGCGGGCTTCGGCTGCGGCCGCGAGCGCTTCCGTGGTGCGACCGTAGGTCGAAAAGACATAACTTGTGTGCAGCAACGTGGCTGCGAGCCGCACCGTGTCGCCGCTGTCGCGGGCCAGTGCTTGCGCTTCCGACAGGCGCCGGATCGCCTTGTCGAACTGGCCGGTGACCATGTAGGCCACGCGCATGCGCGTCCGAATGTCGATTGCAGTGGCGATGTTGTCCAGCGAATGAGGAAGCCGCGCTACCGTGTCTACGGCCTGCTCGAGGAACTCCGCCGCGGTCGCATAGCCCGAGTGCTCGATGGCGCGGTCGGCTGCGGCCACCAGATAGGTCGTGCTGCTTTCCCAGTCTTCGGCCCGCACTGCGTGGTACGCAAGGACCTCGGGGTTGTCGACACGGTTCGGGTTACCCGTTTCGCACAGGGCGGCCAGGGTCCGGGCATGCAATGCCTTGCGATCAGCGGCGGCGAGCGACGCGTAGGTCGCTTCGCGCATAAGCGCATGCTTGAAGACGTAGCGTTCCTCGACGTCGTCACGCTCGAAGAACAACAGTTCAGCCCGGCGCAACTGCATCAGAGCCGTTTCGAAGGCCTCAGCGGTTCCAGACACCTGCTTCAGCAAGGCGCGTGGAGCAACCGCGCCGATGACCGACGCCGCCTGCAGCAGGAGACGAGCGGTCGGATCGATGCCCTCTATGCGGGCGGCCACGAGGGACTGGATGGTGGCGGGCAGAGAAATATCCCGAGAGGCGTTCATCAGACGCCTCTCGCCAGGCGCGCCCACGAGCGATTCCAGCTGAAGCAACTGGCCGACAATCTCCTCGATGAAGAGTGGGATGCCGGCCGCGCGCTCGGATATTAGCTGAAGAACATCGCGCAGGCTGGGATCGTCGCCAATAAGGGATGTCGCCAGTCGGCGGCCCTGTTCCTCGGAAAGCGGAGCGAGGCGCATCGTCGTGACGCTGACCGCGGCATTTCCCGTCTTATCCCACGCGGCGTCGAGCCCCGGCCGCGATGTCAACAGCAACAGGATCCGGTGGCCCGCAATGCCGGCGATGAGTTGGCGCACGGCCGAAAGGCTCAAGGCATCCGCCCAATGCATGTCTTCCAGCAGGATCAGAAGCGGCTTTTTCGCAGCGGCGCCGCGGACCGCCGCAAGACAGGCCTCGCGCACCTGCAAGGCACGCTCGGCCCCCTGCATTTGCGCCCATGAGGGGTTGTCGATCGCCTGGCCGAGAGCGTAGAGAAAGGCGGTTCGATGTCGCTCGTCGAGCTTGAAAGCGCTCACGCTTCGATCGATCGCGCGCATAGTCGTTGCCGCATCTTCGTCACCGGACAGGCCGAAAAGGGACAGGAAGAGACGCCTAACGAGCTCGTGGCTGACAGTCTCGTTGATTTCCTCGGCGCCCGCTTCGATGATCGTGACGGCCTTGAAGCCAAGCGAGCCGACGAATTCGTGCACCAGTCGGGATTTGCCAACGCCTGCTT